>NZ_LQXA01000047.1 GCF_001618005.1 Clavibacter tessellarius | reverse complement strand
CCCGCCCCGCCCCGTCCGCCCCCGCCGAGGTCGTCCGCCTCCCGTCGCTCGCGATGCTCGGCACCGGGTCCATGAACGGCGCCATCCTCGGCGGACTGCTGCAGCCGGGCGTCGAGGTCGAGGGCGACGTGCGCGTCACCACGCGCTCGGCCGCCAGCGCCGTCGCCCTCGGAGCCCGGGACGGCGTATCCGCCGCCAGCGTCGAGGAGGACGCCGACGCGAACCGCCGCGCGGTCCGCGGCGCGCGCATCGTGGTCGTGGGCGTGAAGCCGCACCTGGTGCCGGACCTGCTGCGCGAGATCGCCGACGATCTGGAGCCCGGCGCGCTCGTGATCAGCGTCGCCGCCGGCGTGACCGTCGCGACCTTCGAGTCGCTGCTGCCGGACCACGTGGCCGTCGTGCGGTCGATGCCGAACACGCCGTCGCTCGTGGGCCGCGGGGTCACGGGCCTCGCCGCCGGCACGCGCTCGAGCCTCGAGGACCTCGCGCTCGCCCGCTCCGTGTTCGCCACGGTCGGCGACGTGGTGGAGGTGCCCGAGGGCCGCATCGACGCGCTGAGCACGATCTCCGGATCCGGCCCCGCCTACGTGTTCCTGCTCATCGAGGAGCTGACGCGGACGGCCGAGGCCAAGGGCTTCAGCCCCGACGAAGCGCGTGTGCTCGTGCAGGGGACCTTCCGTGGTGCGGTGGAGCTGCTCGCCGCGTCGGACGACGAGCCCGCGGAGCTCCGCCGCCGGGTCACGAGCCCCAAGGGCACGACCGAGCGGGCCGTCGAGGTGCTGCAGGCGGCGGACCTGTCGGGGCTGTTCGACCGCGCGACCGACGCCGCGCTCGCCCGGGCGCGGGAGCTCGCGGCCGGCTGAGCTGGCCGCCGGTCGAGCCGCGCCGGCGCGCACCCGCGGATCAGGACAGCGAGGCGAACCGCTCGATGTCGGCCGACGTGCCCGACACGATGATGAGGTCGTGGTTCGAGACGACGGTCTCGGCGGTCGCGTACGTGAACGGCTTGCCGGGCGTCTTCACGCCGACCACCGTGATCCGGTAGCGCCGCCGCACCGACGACTCCGCGAGCGCCATGCCGCGGATGGGCTTCGGCGGGTACATCTTCGCCAGCACGAAGTCATCGTCGAACTCGATGAAGTCGAGCATCCGGCCCGACACCAGGTGCGCCACGCGCTCGCCCGCCTCGGCCTCCGGGTAGATCACGTGGTTCGCGCCGATGCGCTCCAGGATCTTGCCGTGCGACTGGCTGATGGCCTTGGCCCAGATCTGCGGGATCTTGAGGTCCACCAGGTTCGCGGTGATGAGCACGCTCGCCTCGATCGACGACCCGACCGCGACGACCGCGATGGAGAAGTCCTTGGCGCCCAGCTGCTGCAGCGCCTCGATGTTGCGCGCATCGGCCTGCACGGCGTGCGTCACGCGGTCCGACCACTTCTGCACGAGGCCCTCGCTCGCGTCGATCGCGAGCACCTCCCGGTCGAGCCGGGCCAGCTGGCCGGCGGTCGCGGCGCCGAAGCGGCCGAGCCCGATCACGAGCACGGGGGCGTTGTGGGGGATGCGTTCGCCCATGGTGGGGCCTTCCTGCTGCGGTGGATGCGGGGACGGGTGGGGCGACCGTCGGCTCAGCCGACGATCGGGCGCTCCTCGGAGCGCTGGAAGAGCTGTCGGCGGGTGCTCGCGGCGAGGGCCGCCGCGAGGGTCACGGTGCCGACGCGCCCCAGGAACATGGTGACCGCGAGCACGTACTTCGCGGGATCCGTGGCCTCGGCCGTGAAGCCCGTGCTGAGGCCCGAGGTGGCGAACGCGCTGATGGCGTCGAAGAGCACGTAGTCGAGGCGCTCGCCTGAGATCTGGAGCAGCACGATGCTGCTGAGCGCCACGGTCGTCGCGCCCCAGAGCACGATGCTCACCGCGAGGCGGAGCACGTCGCTCGGGATGCGGCGCTCGAACACCTCCATCGACTCGCTGCCGCGGGCCTCCGCGAAGGCCGCGAGGAACAGGATCGCGAGGGTGGTGACCTTGATGCCGCCGGCCGTGGACGCGGATCCGCCGCCGATGAACATGAGCATGTCGGTGACCAGCAGGCTCGCGTTCCCGAAGTCGCCCATGTCGAGCGTGGAGAAGCCGCCGGAGCGCGTCATGACCGAGAGGAACAGCGCCTGGAAGCCGTGCTGCACCGGATCCATGCGCGCGAACGTCCTCTCGTTGTCCCACTCGAGCACGACGTAGGCGAGCGTGCCGAGCACGATGAGGATGAGCGAGGTCCAGAGCGTGAGCTTCACGTGCACGGAGAACCGCCGCGGCTTCCGCCAGCCGCGGTAGACGGCGTAGATGACCGGGAAGCCGATGCTGCCGAGGAAGACGCCGATCATGAGCAGGCTGAGGAACCAGTAGTCCTGGTGGTACAGCTCGAACCCGGCCTCGCTGAACACGAAGCCCGTGTTCGTGAAGGCCATGAGCGAGTAGTAGAAGGAGTCGAGGGCGGCCTGGCCGACGGGGATGCCCTCCAGCAGGATCCGCGGGAACAGCAGCGCCGCGATGGACAGCTCGATGACGAGCGCGCTGATCGCGACCGTGAGCAGCAGCGTGCCGATCTCGCCGAGCTTCACGGCCTGGCCCTCGGCGACGGGGCCGTGGTGGATCCGCAGCGGGTTGCTGTCGCTCGCCGCCATGAGCCGCGCCTTGAGGCCGAGGCGGCGCGAGACGATGAGCCCCATGATCGACGCGAGCGTGAGCACGCCGATGCCGCCGATCTGCACGCCGAGCGCGATGAAGGCGTGGCCGAGCGGGGTCCAGTAGGTGGCCATGTCGACCGTCGCGAGGCCCGTGACGCAGATGGCGGACACGGCCGTGAAGAGCGCGTCGGCGAAGGGGGCGGTGTCGCCGGTGGACGTCATGCCGGGGAGCATGAGGATCGTCGTGAGGGTGAACACGAGCGCCGCGAAGATGAGGATCGCGAAGCGGGCCGGGGTGGAGTGCGCGAAGTAGTCGAGGAAGTCGCGGATGCGGCCGAGCAGCGGACGGCCCCTCTCCGGCTTGACGCGCATGGTCCCCTGTCCGCTCCGAGCCCTGTCGGCCCGGATGGTCATGGTACTGCGAGTGCGCGACGGAATACCCTTCGGGCATGGCTGACATCTTCGACGTCGTGTCGGATCCCACCCGACGCGACCTCCTCCGCGTGCTGCTCGACCGACGTGCCGTGCCCGAGGCGCCCACGGGGGAGATCAGCGTCTCCGAGCTCGTGCAGACCCTCGGGATCAGCCAGCCGACCGTGTCGAAGCACCTGCGCGTGCTGCGCGACATCGGCCTCGTGTCCGTCCGCGAGGAGGGGCAGCACCGGTACTACCGGCTGGAGCCCGCGCCGCTCGAGGCGCTCGAGGCCTGGGTCGCGCCGTTCGCGGCGGCCGATCGCGTCGCCGGCGGCGCGGTCGACGACGGCCACGCCGATCCCGACACCGGCCTGCTCGGCGGCGGCCTCTCCGCGGACCCCGACGGCGACGGCGAGCACGACCCGGCCGGCTACCCGTTCGCCGCGTCGCTCGGTCGCATCTGGGCGGACACCCGCTACCAGGCGGCCGCGGCCGTGCACGACGCCACCCGCGTGGCGGGCAGCGCGGGCCAGGCGTCGCTCGGTCGGCTGCGCGGCCGGAAGGCGGGGAACTCCCGGGACGCGTGATGCAGGATGTGACACGATGGACAGGCGTCCATCCGGACCCCTAGACTCGCGCACCAGCGCCCGCATCGCGGGGGCTACGAGGTCCGTGAGCCGGTCACGCAGAACGAGGAGTCCATCCGCCCATGTCGCGTGACCTGTCCGACGTCCGATTCCTCACGGTGGCCGAGGTCGCCGAGATGATGCGCGTCTCCAAGATGACCGTCTACCGCCTCGTGCACTCGGGCGACCTGCCCGCCATCCGCTTCGGTCGCTCGTTCCGCGTGCCCGAGTCGGCCGTGCTCGCCGCGATCGACCCGTCGAACGCGGTGCCCGGCCAGCCCGGGGAGGCCTCGCGTCACTCCGGCATGTCGGATGTCGGCTAGACTCCTCTGAGGCTATTTTCCGCGGGTCACCAGAGCCCGCGTGTTCCGTCCGGCAACAGATGAGGTGCCCCTATGGGTTCAGTGATCAAGAAGCGTCGCAAGCGCATGGCGAAGAAGAAGCACCGCAAGCTGCTTCGCAAGACGCGCCACCAGCGTCGCAACAAGAAGTAGAGCGCACGCGTCCACGAGGGCGCCGAACGCGACGAGAGGACGCCGACCCGGAGACGGGGCGGCGTCCTCTTCGTCTGTCCGGGCGTGGGTCTGTGCGGGTGCGGGTCTGTCCGCCTGTGGTGGGCGCGGCGCGGGGGGTCGTGGGCGGGGAGGTCGCGGCCGGTCAGGGCGCGGCCGGTCAGGGCGCGGCCGGGCCGCCCGCCTCCGCGGCCTCGCGGCGCACGCGTCGACGGGCGTCGCGGATGCTCGCGCGCTGCAGCCGCATCGACGGCCAGCCCGCGGCGCGCGCGTGGGCGGCCAGCACCCGGTCCGGGTTCACCACCACCGGGTGGCCGACGAGCGTGAGCAGCGGGATGTCGTGCCGCGAGTCGGAGTACGCCCAGCACGCGGCCGGATCCGCCCCCGTGCGCGCGACGAGCGCTCGCGCCGCGGCGGCCTTGTGCTCGCCGTGCAGGAACTCGCCCGCGAGGCGGCCGGTGTACGCGCCGCCCGCGATCTCGAGCGCGCTGCCCAGCGCGCCGGTGAGCCCGAGCCGTCGCGCGATCACGTCGGCGAGGAACGACGGCGACGCCGTGACGAGCCAGACCTGGTGGCCCTTCGCGAGGTGCTCACGCGCGAGGTCGAGCGTCTCCGGCCAGACGGTGGCGGCGGTGTGGCGCTCGTACACGTCGTCGGCGAGCCGCGCCATCTGCGCGACGGTGACGCCCGTCACCACCTGGAGGCCGCGGGCGCGGGCGGATGCGAGGTGCCGGTCGTTCTCGCCGCGCGCCTTGAAGCGCGCGTGCTTCCACCCGGCGCCGACGATGTCCCGCGTCGAGAGGAGGCCCGCCGCGCGGAGCCCGCGCACGAGGTGGAAGGCGCTCGCGCCATGGATCAGGGTGTTGTCCACGTCGAAGAACGCGAGGACCGGGGCGACCGCCTGCTCGACCATGATCGGGCCAGCGTAGGCGACGCTCCCGCGCCCGGCCGCCGCCCGTCCCGGGAGCGGCGCGACGGCCGCGCTCGCCTACGCTGGGCGGATGAGCGCAACGGTCCTCACCCTCGTCGGCAAGCCCGGCTGCCATCTGTGCGACGACGCCCGCGACGTCGTCACCCGCGTGCTCGGGGAGCTCGACCCGGCGCGCGCCGCCGACGTCACGCTCGAGGAGCGCAGCATCCTCGACGACCGGGCGCTCGCCGACGAGTACGCGGAGGAGATCCCGGTGCTCCTCATCGACGGCCGCGTGCACAACCACTGGCGGATCGACGCCGACCGGCTGCGCGCCGCGCTCGTCGCCCGCTGACCCGGGCCGTCCGCCGACCCGCGTCGCGCGCGGCTAGGGTCGTCGCATGACCCTGCGCCACGTCGTCTCCTGGAAGCTCGCCGACCGCGACCCCGCCGCCCTCGACCGCGACGCGGCCCGCGCCGCCGAGGCCCTCGGCACGCTGCCGGCGCTGGTGCCCGGCATCCGCTCGTTCCAGGTGGGGCGCGACGTCGTCGGATCCGCCCGCAGCCACGACCTCGTGCTCATCGCCGACTTCGACGACCGTGCCGCCCTCGACGCGTACGACCAGCACCCCGAGCACCAGCGCGTCGCCGCCGTCGTGCGCAGCCTCGTGGCGTCCGCGGCATCGGTCGACTTCGAGGTCTGACGTCGTCGGCGACGACCGCGCGACCGCCCGGGACGGCAGCGCGCGTGGCCCCCGGCGACGCATCACCCTCGCGCAGGTGGCGGAGCGTGCCGGGGTGTCGCGATCCGCGGTGTCCTTCGCGCTGACGGGGCGGACCGACCAGCGGCTCTCCGCGGACACGATCGAGCGCATCCGGCAGTCCGCCGACGAGCTCGGCTACCGCCCGAACATGACCGCCCGCACCCTGCGCACCGGCCGCTCGGGCACGGTGGCGCTCGTGTCCGACTTCGTGAGCAGCACGTCGCACGCGAACTCGATGGTGCGCGGCGCGCTGGACGCGCTGCACGAGCGGGACACGATCCTGTTCACCGTCGACACGCAGGGCGACGCGCGGCAGGAGGAGCAGCTCCTCGAGAGCCTCCTCGGGCGGACCATCGACGGCGTGCTCTACGCGTCCATGTTCACCCGCGTCGTCGAGCCGCCCGCCCTCCTCGACCAGGTGCCGCACGTGCTGCTGAACTGCGTGCCCGGGAGCGGGACGGCGTCGGCGGTGGTGCCGGACGAGGACACGGCGGGATCGGACGCCGCGCGCATGCTCCTCGACCTCGGCCACCGGGACCGGATCTGGTTCGTGGGCGGACTCCCCGCGGGCGTCACGGGCGGCCCGGCGTGGCGCGGATGGGCGCCGCTCGCGCTCGAGGAGCGGCTCGCGGGCGTGCGACGCGCGCTCGCCGAGGCGGGCGTGGAGCTCGCCGGCGTCCAGGACGTGGAGCGCGACTGGGACACCGCGGACGGGCGCGACGCCGTGGCGGCGCTCCTCGGATCCGGCGCCCGGCCGACCGCCCTCGTCTGCGCCAACGACGCCGTGGCCGCCGGTGCGTACCAGGCGCTGCACCGGAGCGGGCTCCGCGTCCCGGAGGACGTGTCGGTGGTCGCGTTCGACGGGAGCGCGATCAGCCGCGCGCTGGATCCGCCGCTCGCCTCGGTCGCGCTGCCGCAGCTGGAGCTGGGGCGCCGAGCGGTGGAGCTGCTGTTCGACCGGGAGGCGGCGCCTGCCGTGCACCGGATCCCGATGGTGCTCGCACCCGGCGCCTCGGTCGGGCCCGCCGCCTCCTGATCTCCGGGGAGAGTGCTTCCGTGGAGGTGCTAGATCGTTGTAGCATCCTGCGCGCGGCCGGTGCCCGACCGGCCCGCGATCTCACGACGCATACGAAGGAGTATGGGATGACTGCTGTCGAGGGGGCCCGGAGGGCCCCGAACGCCTGGTGGGTGGGCTTCGTGTGCGGCATGGCGACGTTCGTCGACGCCGCCGCGACGACGGGCGTGGGCATCGCGCTCGTGCTCTTCCTCGCGCCGCCGACCGGAGGGCCCGGGCTCACGGGCGCGGAGGTGGGCTATCTCACGGCCGTGCTCACCGCAGGCGTGGCCGCAGGCAGCCTGCTCGGCGGATGGGCGGGCGACCGGTTCGGTCGACGTCGCGTCTTCCTCGTCACGATGACGCTGATCGTGATCGGCTCGATCACGCCGTTCCTCGGCGTCTCGTCCGCGGCGCTGCTCCCCGGCATCGCGCTCATCGGCATCGGCGTCGGCGCCGACCTCCCCGTCGCGCTCGCGACCATCTCGGAGGCGGCGACCGACCGGAACCGCGGCAAGATCCTCGTCTTCTCGAACCTGCTGGGCGGGTTCGGGATCCTGCTGGCCGTGGTCATCGGCATCCTGTTCGGCCAGTCCGGGCCCACCGGCGGCCAGGTGATGTTCGGCGCGTTCGGCGTCGTCGGCGTCCTCGTGCTGCTGATGCGGCTCACCATCCCCGAGTCGGCGTCCTGGCTCGTCGCGCGCCGCGAGCGCTCCGACGGCGCGCGCACCGTGCGGGCGCAGCGGGGGCGGATCCGCGACCTCGGCCGGCCCGCGTACCGCCGGCCCTTCGTGACGCTGCTCGTGTACTACACGCTCGCCTCGCTGGCCATCAGCGTCGCCGGGAGCTTCGGCACGTACGTCGCGGTGAGCGTCGCGGGCGCGCGGGTCGACGAGTACCAGTCGTGGACGATCCTCGCGATGCCGGCCGCGGTGCTGGGCGCCCTGTGGTTCATGTCGGTCGCGGACACCCGCTTCCGGATGCCGTACTTCGTGGTCGGGTCGGTCGTGGTGGTCGCGGCGAACCTCATCCCGGTGGTGCTCGGCTTCAGCCTGCCGACGCTCGTCGTGTCGATCGTGCTCTCCACCTTCGCGGGCGCGTTCTGCTTCGAGACGATCATGAAGGTCTGGACGCAGGAGTCGTTCCCCACGCTGCTGCGGTCCACGGCGCAGGGCACCGTGTACGGGGTGGCGCGCTTCGCCACGGCCGGCCTCAACGCCGTGACCCCGGCGCTCCTCGCGCTGAACCCGCAGGGCGTCTACGTCGGCGTCTCGGCGGTCGCGGCGGCGGGCTTCCTCATCGGGTGGATCGGGTTCCGCCGCGCGCGCGGGACCGCGTTCGACGTCGAGGGCGACACCGTGCCCGCGACGGCGTCCGTGCGCACCGTGGAGGCGGTCGCGTGAGCGGCCCGGCCGGCGTGATGCGCATCCGTCCGTTCGAGGCGCGCGTGCGGGGCCTCGTGCTCCGCGGGTCGCAGCACCTGGTCGACGCCCCGGGACCCGGGCCCGTCGCGGTGCTGATGCACGGCTTCGGCGGCTCGCGGGTCGAGACGACGGGCGTGTTCGTGGCGCTCGCGCGGCGGCTCGCAGCGGAGGGGATCGGCGTGGTCGCCTACGACCGCGCGGGCCACGGCGAGAGCGACGGGGAGTTCCTCGACACCACGGTGACGGGCGACGTGGCCGACGCGCGGCGCGTGCTCGAGGCCGTGCGGGCGCTGCCGGAGGTGGATCCGGACGACGTGCACCTCGTGGGCATGAGCCTCGGCGCGGTCGTGGCGTCGGTCGTGGCCGCGGAGGAGACGGCGGCGGGGGCGCGGATCCGGTCGCTCGCGATGTGGTCGACCGCGGCGGTCTTCGTGGACGACATCCGCGGCGGCACCATCCAGGGCCGCTCGCTCGCGTCGCTCGACGCCGACGGCTGGTTCGACTTCGCCGGGATGCGCATGGGGCCGGCCATGCGGGACGACGCCCTCGGCTTCGACCCGTACGCGCGCGCCGCCGGATACGACGGCCCGGCCCTGCTCCTGCACGGGACGGAGGACTTCGTGCCCGTCGCGTACGCCCGGCGGTACCTGGAGCCCGACGCGCTCGGCGACCGGGCGGAGTTCGTGGTCGTCGACGGCGCGGACCACGGCTGGGCGCAGCTGCCGCAGCGCGACGAGGTGATCGCGCGGACGGTCGCGCACGTGCGGGCGCACGTGCGGGCGCACGGTCGAGCGCACGTGGCGGGCGGGGCGGCGTGAGCGGCGAGGTCGTCGAGCTGGGCGGCGGATCCGTCCGCGTGCACGGCCATCTGGGGCTCGTGCCGGTGCCGGGCGGCGTGCGTCCGGTGCGGCTCCCCGTCGACCGGTGGCGCGACTTCCCGCCCGCGGGCGAGCTCCTGCGGGCGCAGGTCTCGACGGCCGGAGGCGTCCGGATCCGGTTCACGACCGCCGCGGACGAGGTGCGGCTCCGGGTGCGGTGCACGCGGATCCACTACGACGAGCTGCCGGGGCCGCGCAACACGTTCGTCGCCGAGGTCGACGGCCGCGACCTCGCGCCCGTGGAGGCGCCCGTCGACGTGGTGCGGCGCATCTCGCCCCTCGGCGACCGGGCGGAGGAGACCGCGTCGGGGGCGGAGGGCGGCGCGTCGACCGTCGTGCTCCGCGGACTCGGGCGCGAGCTCTCGACCGTCACGGTCTGGCTGCCGCAGGGGATGCTGGTCGACCTGCTAGGGATCGAGGCCGTGGGCGGCGCCGGGCCCGTGCGCGCCGCGGATCCGCTCGGGCTGCCGCGGTGGATCCACCACGGCAGCTCCATCAGCCACGGCGTGGAGGCGCCCGACCCGACGGGCCCCTGGCCCGTCGTCGCCGCGCGCCGCGCCGGCCTCGACCTGGTCGGCCTCGGCTTCGGCGGGCAGTGCATGCTCGACCCCTTCGTGGCCGATGCCATCGCCGACGAGCCCGCCGACGTGATCTCGCTGAGCGTCGGCGTGAACATCGTGGGCGCGCGGTCGATGGACCAGCGCACGTTCGTGCCCGCGCTGCACGGGTTCCTCGACCGGGTGCGGCGCGGGCACCCGGAGACGCCGATCGTGCTCGCGTCGTCGATCCTCTGGCCCGGGAGCGAGCACGTGCCCGGGCCGCCCGGGGTCGAGCTGCGGGAGGACGGGACGGTGCGCTGCTTCGCGGCGGGCGACCCGGCCGACGTGGGGCGGGGCGCGCTCACGTTGGCGGAGTCGCGGATCCACGTGGCGCACGTCGCGCGGGTGCGCACCGCGTCGGGGGAGCGGATCGCCCACCTCGACGGCCTCGCGCTGTACGGGCCGGACGACGTGGAGCGCTTCCCGCTGCCCGACGGGCTGCATCCGGATGCGGCGCTGTACGCGGAGATGGGGCGCAGATGGGCGGCGCGCGTCTTCGGCGACGGCGGGCTGGTGCCGCGCGCGGGCCGGGGCGCATCGGTCGGCGCCTGACGCGCGCACGCGGATGCGGGCACGGCCGGTGCCGGCACCCGGCCCGGCGCGTGTCGTGCGGGAGGATGGGCGCATGGCGGGAGCGGTCGAGGTCGAGCGGGTGTCGGTGGTCGTCGACGGGATCCCGCTGCTCCGGCCGACCGACCTGACCGCCTCCGCGGGCGAGGCCGTCGCCGTCACCGGACCGAACGGCGCGGGCAAGACGACGCTGCTGCGGGTGCTGGCGGGGCTGACGCGGCCGAGCACGGGATCCGTCCGCGTCGCCGGCCGGCCCGTCGACGAGCGGCGCGCGGAGTTCCGGCGGGCCGTGTCCGGGGCCGTCGGCCATCCGCCCGTCGCGCGCGACCTCACGCTCGCCGAGCACCTCGCCGTGATCGCCGCCTCGTGGGGCATGGACGCGGAGGAGGCGCGCGCCCGGGCCGCCGACCACCTCGAGCGCTGGCACCTGGCGCCGCTCGGCCGCCGCTTCCCGCACGAGCTGTCCTCCGGGCAGTCGCAGCTCGCCGCCCTCGCCATGGCGACCGTGCGGCCCTACGACGTGCTGCTCCTCGACGAGCCCGAGCAGCGGCTGGATCCCGACCGGCTCCAGCTGGTGATCGGGATCCTCCGCCAGGAGCTCGAGGCCGGGCGCACGCTCGTGCTCGCGACGCACAGCCCGGTGCTGCGGGACGCGGTGGCCCGCCGGAGCGTCGCGCTCCTCGGCGACGCGGCGTGAGGCCGGGCCGCGCGCTCCGCGTCGTCCGCGGGATCCGGGACGAGCGCGGCGGCGCCTCCGCCATGGACGTCGCGTACGCCGTGTACGCGGGCGCGCTCGTGGTGCTCATCGTCGGCTTCCCTCTGCTGCGGGCGGTCGTGCTGGAGCTCGCGGAGCCGGCGGCCGCCGCCGCTCTCCGCGCGCACGGCCCGACCGCGACCGCCGCGGCGTGGGGGATCGCCGCCACGGCCCTCCTCGCGGCCGGCGGCGCGCGCGGTCCCGCGCTGCTGTCGCCCTTCCTCGCCTCGGCCCTCGGCGGCAGCGCGCTCCCGCGGGCGGTCGTGCTGCGGCGGCCCACCGCGCAGGCGTTCGTCGGCTGGGCGGCGCTCGGCGCGCTCGTCGCGGTGCTGCCGGCGATCGCGCTGCTCATCGCGGGCGACGCGGATCCGGTCCCGGTCGTCGCCTTCGCCGCGGGCGGGGCGCTCGCGGGCGTCGCGGTCGCGGGATGCTGGCTCCTCGGCCAGCGGCTGGGCCCCGGGGCGCGAGCCGCGGTCGGCGCGGTGCTGCTCGGATCCACGGGGCTCGGCCTCCTGGCGCACGCGCCCGTGGCGCCGTGGGGCGCGCTCGCGGCGCTCTTCCCCGGGCCGGTCGCGGGATCGCCGGGGCCGGCGACCGGATCCGCGGGGCTGCCGGCGGGATCGGTCGCGGCGCTCGGCGTCCTGGTCGCGCTCGCCGTCGTCGCGGTCGCGGCGGCCCCGCTGCTGCTCCGCGGGTTGCGCGGACCCGACCTCGTCGCTCAGGCCCGACGGTGGGAGGCGGCGACGACGCTCGCCACCACGGGCGACCTGGCGATGGCCGCCGGCGGCTTCCGGCCCGTGCCGCGGGTCGGGCGCGGGCTCGCCGCGGTGGGCGGGCGCTCGCTGCCCGCGCTGATCCTCCGGCGCGACGTCGTCGGATCCCTCCGCACGCCGGTCCGCGTCGCCGCGGCCGCCATCGGGATCGCGACCTCCGGGGGGCTGGTCGCCGCGGCCGTCGGCGGCGACGGGGTCGGGCGCTGGGGCCCGGGCGTCGCGGCGGCGCTCGTCGGCTTCCTCGCGCTCGGCGTGTGGGCCGACGGCTTCCGGCACGTGGTCGACGTGTCGTCCGCGCCACCGCTGTACGGGATCCCCACGGGCCGGCTGCTCGCGCTGCACGCGATCCTGCCCGCCGCGGCCGGGGTCGTGGGCGCGCTGGCGGGCGCGGGCGTCGCGGTGGCGCAGGGCGCGGATCCGGCCGGGCTCCCCGCCGCGCCCGGGGTCGCGTTGCTGCTCGTGGCGGTGCGCGCCTTCGACGCCGCGAAGGGGCCGCTGCCGCTCGAGGTGATGGCGCCCGTGGCCACCCCGGCCGGCGACGCCTCGGCGCTCGTGGTCGCGGCGTGGCAGGCGGACGCGCTCCTGCTCGCGGGTGGATCCACGCTGGCGGTCGTCGCGGCCACGGCGTCCGTGGGTCCGCTCGGCGCGGCGGTGGCGCTGCCGATCGCGGCCGGGATCGCCTACCGCGCCCGCCGCCGGATCGCGACGGCGCGCGACTAGGCCGGACGCGCCCCGGTGCCGGTGCCGGTGCCGGTGCCGGTGCCGCCGCCGGACGCGCGCGAGGCCGGCGTCAGTCCACGCCGAGCTCGTGCACGACGCGCGGGACGGCCTCGCGCTGCGGCGGCTCGGGCACCAGGTGCAGGCCGGCCGCGGTGTTGGCGCTGTCCATGAGCACGTCGACCCAGGCCGGGTTGATCGCCGGGGGCCGGCTGCCGGAGAAGCGGAAGTGCAGGGGGAGCTCGGGGGCGATCCAGACGGTGCTCCGCCCGTCGCCCTCGGCGGCCGGGTACTTCCACGAGAAAGCGAAGCTCTCCTTCCGGCGGAGCTTGTTGAGCATCACGATCTGGAGGTGGGCGAGCGCGCGGTCGTCGATCGTCGTGCGCGTCGACGTGTCGTAGATGAGCTGACCCACTGCTGGCCCTCCCGGATCGTGGTGATGTGCTGCACATTACGGCACGTGAGGAAAGCCGTGCGGGCGGGGACCGCGGGCGCGCCGACGAGCGGGCGCCCGATCCGACGAGGACGACGCCGGGAGGACGACGCCGGGCGGCCGACGCCGGGCGGCCGACGCCGGGCGGCCGGCGGCGGGCGTCAGAACCCGAGCGCGGCACGCACCGCGCGGGCGACGTCGCGCGGCGAGACGCCGTCCGTCGCGATGACCGCCTCGGCGAGGTCCGCCCGCTCCTGGCGCGCGGCGAGGTCGCGGAACCGCGCCAGGTGCCACTCGCGCGCCGCCACGCGATCCGCGTCGTACCGGGACCGCAACCGCGCCTCGACGACCGCGTCGGACGCCGTGAGGCGCACGCACCGCACATCGATCCCGAGCGCCGCGCGGTACCTGTCGAGGTCGGCGCGCTCGGCGATCACGCCGCTGACCACCAGCTGCCGCGGCCCCGCCGCCCGGTACTCGGCCCAGGTGGCGGCCATGGCCTGCGCCTCGATCACCACGTTCTCCGGATCCCCCGCCGCCGTCGGCCACGACCGGTGGAACCAGTCGACGTCCATGAGCGCGAACGGCGTCCCGTCCGCTGCGAGGAGGTCGCCGAGGTGCTCGAGCACGGCGCTCTTGCCGACGCCGTAGGTGCCGTCGAGGAACACGGCGGGCGGGAGGGCGAGGTGGTCGGGCACGGCTCCATCCTGCCGGTCGCGTGCGCTGGGCCGGCTGCCGACCGGTCAGATGGCCAGGCGGAGGACGCGACGGGCCTCGATCTCCTCGAACGCCGCGCCGACCGCGTCGAGGCCCGTCGCGCGAGCGGCCCCGCCGCCCGGTACTCGGCCCTGGTGGCGACCATGGCCCGGCGGCTCCCCCGCGCGATGCGCATCCGGGAGCGCGCGGGTCGCGCGGGGTCCGGGAGACGCGGAACTGCCCGACCCCGCGAGGGGATCGGGCCGTCCGGTGGAGCGGGTGCCTACGGCGCGAGCCGGTTCGGGCCGCGGAACAGGTACGTGACCTCGCGCAGGTTCGACTGGTGCAGCAGCAGCATCAGCACGCGGTTGAGGCCCATGCCGAACCCGCCGTGCGGGGGCACGCCGTAGCGGAAGAAGTCGAGGTAGGAGCCGAGCTCCTCGGGGTCGAGGCCCTTCTCGCGGGCCTGCGCCTCGAGCACCTCGACGCGGTGCTCGCGCTGGGCGCCCGTGGTGATCTCGACGCCGTTCCAGATGAGGTCGTAGCTGTTCGTGATCGACGGGTCCTCGGCGTTCCGCATGTGGTAGAACGGCCGGATCGTCGACGGGTAGTCGGTGAGGAACACGAACTCGTGGCCGAACTCCTCCAACACGTGCGCCGCGATCTGGCGCTCGCCCTCGGGGTCGAGGTCGTCGTCGGCGCGGTCGATCACGTGGCCGCGCTTCGCGACGATGTCCTTGGCCTCGAGCAGCGGGATCCGCGGGAACGGGATGCTCGGCACGGTCACCTCCACGTCGAACAGCTCGCGGATCTCGTCGCCGTGCTTCTCCTTCACCGCGGTGAGCGCGGCGACGATGAGCTCCTCCTGGAGGCGGGCGACGTCCTCGTGGCTCTCGACCCAGCTGATCTCCGCGTCCACCGAGGTGAACTCGGTCGCGTGGCGCGAGGTGAAGGACGGGTCGGCGCGGAACGCCGGGCCGACCTCGAACATCTTGCCGAAGCCCGCGGACTGCGCCATCTGCTTGAAGAACTGCGGGCTCTGCGCGAGGTACGCGACGCCGTCGAAGTAGTCGACCTTGAACAGCTCGGCGTTCGACTCGGAGGGCGTGGCCATGAGCTTGGGGGAGAAGACCTCGATGAAGTCGTGCTCCACCCAGTAGGTGCGCATCGCGTGCACGAGCGTGGTCTGCACGCGGAAGATCAGCGAGTTGCGGGGCGCGCGGAGGTCGATGAAGCGCCAGTCGAGGCGCTTGTCGATGGAGGAGTCGGCCGCGATGGGGGTCTCGGGGATGGCCGCGCCCGCGACCTCGATGCCGGACAGGCCGATCTCCAGGCCGCCGAGCTTCACGCGCTCGTCGTGCTTGAGCGTGCCGGTGGCGGTGAGGAACGTGCCGGCGGCGAGGCCGGAGATGGTGTCGGCGGTCTGGTCCTCGTCGCCCTGGCGCTTGTACGTGAGCTGCACCGCGCCGGACTCGTCGCGGAGGATCACGAACTGGATCTTCTTCTGGTCCCGGACGGTCTCGACCCATCCGGAGACGGCCACGTCCCCGTCGTCGAGGGCGGCCAGGTTCTTGATGAGGGTGCGTGAGGTCACGGTCATCGAGTCTATCCGCGCCGCTGTCCGGCCGGTCGCCCCACGGGACGCCTAGCCTGGTGGGGACGGCGCCGCGGCCCGCGGCCGTCGCACCGGGTGCAGGGGGAACGCCATGCGGATCGACCTCAACAGCGACCTCGCGGAGTCGTTCGGCCGCTGGACCCTGGGCGACGACGACGCGATGCTCGCCATCGTCTCGAGCGCGAACGTCGCCTGCGGGTTCCACGCGGGGGATCCGCTCGTGATGCTGCACGCGCTCGAACGGGCGGCGCGGGACGGCGTCGCGGTCGGCGCGCACGTCGCCTACCGCGACCTCGCCGGGTTCGGCCGCCGCGACCTCGACGCCTCGCCCGCCGAGCTCACGGGCGACGTGCTCTACCAGCTCGCGGCGATCAGCGGCATGGCCCGCACGGTCGGCGCGCGCGTCTCCTACATCAAGCCGCACGGCGCCCTGTACAACCGCATCGCGCACGATCCCGTGCAGGCCCAGGCCGTCGTGGACGCGGTCGTGGCGCTGGATCCGACGCTCCCCGTGCTCGGGCTCCCCGGCTCCGAGGTCCTCCGGCTCGCCGCCACCGCCGGGCTGCCGACGCGCGTCGAGGCCTTCGCCGACCGCGCCTACACGCCCGCGGGCGCGCTCGTGTCGCGGCGGCAGGAGGGCGCGGTGGTCCACGATCCGGCCGAGGTCGCGGCCCGCTCGGTGCGCATGGCGACGGAGGGCACGGTCGTGGCGGTCGACGGATCCGTCGTGCGGCTCGACCCCGACTCGATCTGCCTGCACAGCGACACCCCCGGCGCCGTGGGCCTCGCCCGGGCGGTGCGCGCGGCCCTCGAGGAGGCGGGCGTGGAGATCCGCCCCGTGCCCGACGCCGCCGACCGCGCCCTCCCCGTCCGCGACCGGCGCGCGCTGTGACCCTCCGCCTCCTGCCGTGCGGCGACGCCGCCGTCATGCTCGACCTCGACTCCCTCGACGAGGTCCTCCGGCTCCAGCCCGTGCTCGACGCCACGCGGCCGGCGGGCGTGGTCGACGTCGTGCCGGGCGCACGCAGCATCCTCGTCACGGTGGATCCGCACGTGCTCCCGGTGGCCGCCGCCCGCGCCTGGGCCCTCGCCGCGACGCCCGCCGACGAGGCGGGGGCGCGCGGGGGCGAGCCCGTCGAGATCGACGTGGTCTACGACGGCGAGGACCTGGCCGACGTCGCCGCGCTCCTCGGCATCGACGCGCGCGAGGTCGTCCGGCGTCACACCTCCGGCACCTGGACGGTCGCGTTCGGCGGGTTCGCGCCGGGCTTCGGGTACCTCGCCGGCGTCCCCGGACTCGTGGTGCCGCGCCGCGCGTCGCCGCGGCCGCGCGTGCCCGCGGGCGCCGTCGCGCTCGCGGGCGAGTTCAGCGGGATCTACCCGCGCGCCTCCCCGGGCGGCTGGCAGCTCATCGGCACGACCGACGCGGTGCTGTGGGACCCGGAGCGCGAGCCGGCGGCGCTCCTCGTGCCCGGATCCGCCGTGCGCTTCCGCGAGGTCGGGGCGTGAGCGCGCCCGGGACCGTCGGGCCGGCCCCCGGGCGCCGCGGCCGTCGCGCGACGACCGCCGCCGCGCCCGCGCTCGTCGTCGAGCGCACCGGCCCGCTGATGCTCGTGCAGGACGCCGGACGACCCGGCCACGGCGGCATCGGCGTCTCGCCCTCCGGCGCGCTGGATCCGCGCGCCCTCGCCGACGCCAACCTCCTCGTCGGCAACGCGCCCGGCACCGCGGGCCTCGAGATCGTGCTCGGCGGCGCCGTGCTGCGCGCGACCGCGGCCGTGTGGGTCGCCGTGACGGGCGCCGTCGGCCCGCTCGCGCGCACGGTCGGCCGGGAGGCGCGTCCCGCGCCCTACGCCCGGGCGATGCTGCTCGACGCGGGCGACGCGCTGGAGGTGGGCGCCGCCGAGCGCGGCATCCGCTGGTACCTGGCCGTCCGGGGCGGGATCGACGTCCCGCCCGTCCTCGGATCCCGCGCCACCGACCTGCTCTCCCGCGTGGGTCCGGCGCCGGTCGCACCCGGCGACGCGCTGCCCGTCGGATCCGCGGTCGCCGGCCCCGTCCCGCCCGTCGACTCGCTGCCGGTCTCCGCGCCCGCCGACGGCGAGGTCGTCCTCCGCGTCTCGCCCGGCCCGCGCCTCGACTGGTTCGTCGACGGATCCTGGGACGCCCTCCTCGACGGGACGTGGGAGGTCACGGCGGAGGCCGACCGCGTGGGCGTCCGGCTCGACGGCGCACCGCTCGAGCGGCGGATCCCCGGCGAGCTCCCCAGCGAGGGCGTCGTCACGGGCGCGCTCCAGGTGCCGCCATCGGGCCGGCCGATCCTGTTCCTCGCCGACCACCCCATGACGGGCGGCTACCCGGTGATCGGCGTGGTCGCCCGCGACGACGTCCGGCTGGCCGCGCAGCTGCGCCCCGGCCAGCGCATCCGGCTCGTGTGAGCGGACGCGCCGACCGGGGCGCGGGGCGTGCGGCGGGCGGGTGCCCGCAGATCAGTAGCCGCGGGGGCTGTACCGCTGCATCGTGTCCAGGAGGACACCGACGCCCTTCGCGATCGCGATGATGGACACGAGCGCGTTGAGCCCGATCCAGACCCAGATCGGCGTGAGCGCGGAGGACGGCGCGCCCTCGATCCGGCGGCGCACGACGATCGACCGGCCGATGAGGTACACCCCGCCGTTGACGGGGATGAACGCCCACGCCCAGTGGAAGGGCTTCACGATGCCGCGGCGCGTGAGGTCCCGCCAGTCGAAGAACGCGAGGACGACCGTCGCGCCCCACAGGAGGAACTGCAGGAAGTTGAGGAGCGCGGACGTCACGGCGGCCTCGGGGCTGATCCCGCGCGGGCTCGAGTCCAGCAGGCTGCGGTAGTCCACGCTGAGCGAGATCACGAGCGAGACCACCGGCAGCGCCGCGAGCACCCAGATGGCCCAGGTCCACGGCGAGGTGCTCGCGGGCACCTGCGGCGGCGGGGTCGGTGCCGCGTAGGCGGCCTGCGCGTACGGCTGCTGCGCGTACGTCTGCTGCGCGTACGGCTGCTGCGCGTACGTCTGCTGGGCGTACGTCTGCTGGGCGTACGGCTGCGACGCCGCCTGGCCGTCCGACGCGCCGGACGCTGCCGGCGCGGCCTCCTCCGCCGATCCGGTGCGACCCGTCGAGTGCGCCGCACCGGCACCGGCACCGGCACCCGCACCGGCACCAGCGCCCGGCGCATCCGTCAGGTGGTCGGTCCAGCGCGTGCCGTCCCACCAGCGCAGGCGGTCGGATCCGGCGGGGTCCGCGTACCAGCCCGCGGGCGTGGAGGGTGTTCCGGTCGAGTCAGTCACGAGGTGCTCCTAGGGAAGAGGTGCGGATGCCGTCGGGCGTCGACGCGCGCGGGCGCGGACGCCGCAGGTCAGACTACCGACGCGGGCCGGGGGCCGCGATGGCACGCGGGGCCGCCGCTCAGGACGCGTCGAGCCGGCGGGCGAGGTAGGGGGCGGTGCGGCTGCCGGCCGTGTCCGCGACCTCGCGCGGGGTGCCCTGCGCCACGATGCGTCCGCCCTGGTCGCCGCCCGACGGCCCGAGGTCGATGACCCGGTCGGCGTCCGCCACCACGTCCATCTCGTGCTCCACCACCACGACCGTGTTCCCCGCGTCGACGAGTCCCTGCAGCTGGCGCAGGAGCAGCACGACGTCCGCCGGATGCAGCCCCGTCGTCGGCTCGTCGAGCAGGTAGAGGGTGTGGCCGCGGGGCGCGCGCTGCAGCTCGGTGGCCAGCTTGATCCGCTGCGCCTCTCCGCCCGACAGCTCCGTGGCGGGCTGGCCGAGCCGCAGGTAGCCGAGGCCCACGTCGCGGAGGGTCGCGAGGGCGCGCGCCGCGAGCGGCACGTCGGCGAGGAACCCGTGCGCCTCGTCGACCGTCATCGCCAGCACGTCCGCGATCGAGCGCCCGCGGTACTCGATCTCGAGCGTCCCGGGCTCGTATCGGGCGCCGTGGCAGGTGGGGCACGGTCCGTAGGAGCCGGGCAGGAAGAGCAGCTCGACGGTCACGGATCCCTCGCCCTGGCAGGTCTCGCACCGCCCGCCCGCGACGTTGAAGGAGAACCGCCCGGCGCCGTAGCCGCGCGCCCGCGCCTCGTCGGTCGCCGCGTAGGTGCGCCGGACCGCGTCGAAGAGCCCCGTGTAGGTGGCGAGGGTCGAGCGCGGCGTGCGGCCGATGGGGCGCTGGTCGACCGCGACGAGCCGGTCCACCGCCTCGGCGCCCTCGACCCGGGCGATGCGGGCGGGTCCGGACGCGTCGTCGGGCGCGTCCCCGTCCGCGTCGTCCCCCGGCTCGACCACCACGCGGTCGGGCGCGAGCGAGGCCCGCAGCAGGTCCGGCAGCACGCGGCTCACGAGCGTCGACTTCCCGGATCCGGAGACGCCCGTCACCGCGACCATCACGCCCAGCGGGATCTCCACGTCGAGGTCGACGAGGTTGTGCAGCGTCACGCCCGTGGCCCGGATGCTCCCGGTGGGCGTCCGCGGCGTCCGCTCCGCCCGCGCCGGCGCCAGGTCGGGGAAGAGGTGCGGCCGCGTCGCGGATCCCTCCACCTCGCGGAGCCCGTCGACCGGCCCGCTGTAGACGACGGATCCGCCCGCCTGCCCGGCGCCCGGCCCCACGTCCACGATCCAGTCGGCCCGCCGCACGACGTCCATGTCGTGCTCGACCACGAAGACCGAGTTGCCGGAGTCGCGCAGCTGCTCGAGCACCTCGAGGAGCGGCTCGGCGTCGGCCGGGTGCAGCCCGGCGGACGGCTCGTCGAGCACGTACACGACCCCGAACAGCCCCGACCGCAGCTGCGTCGCCAGACGGAGCCGCTGCATCTCGCCGGGCGACAGCGTCGTGGTCACGCGACCGAGGCTGAGGTAGCCGAGCCCGAGGTCCACCAGCACGGCGAGGCGCGCGACGAGGTCGGTCGTGATCGTCACGGCCACGTCGCCCATGCCGTCCGTCGGCGCGATGGCCGTCGCGAGGTCCGCGAGCGTCAGCGCGTTGAGCTCCTGGATGCTGCGGCCGGCGAAGGTCACGGCCAGCGCCTCGGCCGTCAGCCCGCTCCCGCCGCACCGCTCGCACGTGCCGGACACCATGTGCGCGAGCGCCGCCTCGCGGAGACGCGGGCTCGACGAGTCGGCCAGCGTGTGCAGCACGTAGGAGCGCGCGCTCCAGAAGCGCCCGTTGTACGGCTTCGCCACCCGGTCGCGCTGCGGCGTGATCTGCACCACGGGCTGCTCCTCGGTGAAGAGGATCCAGTCCCGTCGCTCCTGCGGCAGCTCGCGCCACGGCACGTCCACGTCGTAGCCGAGCGCGATGGCGATGTCGCGCAGGTTCTTGCCCTGCCAGGCGCCCGGCCACGCGGCGATCGCGCCGTCGCGGATCGACAGCGACGGATCCGGCACGAGCGATGCCTCGGTCACGGTGTGCGCGACGCCGAGGCCGTGGCACACGGGGCAGGCGCCCGCGGCGGTGTTGGGGGAGAAGGCGTCGGAGTCGAGCCGGCCCTGCCCGGCGGGGTAGGCGCCCGCGCGCGACATCAGCATCCGCAGCGAGTTGGACAGCGTGGTCACGGTGCCGACGGTCGAGCGCGTGCTCGGCGCTCCGCGGCGCTGCTGGAGCGCGACCGCGGGCGGCAGGCCGGTGATGCTCTCGACGTGCGGCGTCTGCTCCTGCCGGATCAGCCGACGGGCGTACGGCGCGACCGACTCGAAGAACCGCCGCTGGGCCTCGGCGTAGACGGTGCCGAACGCGAGCGACGACTTGCCGGATCCGGAGACGCCCGTGAAGGCGACGATGCGGTCGCGCGGGATGTCCACGTCCACGTCCCGGAGCGTGTTCTCCGACGCGCCCCGCACACGCACGAAGCCGTCCGCGCGGTCGTCGGCGGCGGAGGCGGGCGGGGTCTTTCCGGAGGGAGGCACCTGCTCGACCCTATCCCCGGCGACCCGCGGTGCCGACCGGCCGCCGGAGGGGCAGCGCGGTCGGGAGGGCGGTCAGGACAGGGCGGCGCGCGCCTCGGCGAGGGTGGGGAAGTCGCCGACGTCGCGGCCGAGGCGGTCGGTGACGTGGAAGCCCGCGCCCCACCGCTCCTCGCTCATGCCGGCGAACTCGTCGCCGCGTCGGGCGACCCAGAGCCCCGCGGCGACGGGGGACCAGCTGATGCGGGGGACGTCGGTGACGCCGGGTGCGGCCTGCGTGAGAGCCATGGCTCCTCCTTCTTCGCGGCTCGTCGTCGAGCTCGCTTCGTGTCGTCCGCGGCGTGGATGCGCGCCGTCGGAGGGGTGGGGAACAACTGTATGCGCACTAACGACTAGCGGGCGTAGTACTCGGCGGATCCGCAGGAACACGGGCGCCCGTGGGCATGCGGATCCGGCCCGGACCCGGGCGTCGATGCGCCGCGCACGCGCGAGGGCCGCCCGCGACGCAGCGCGGACGGCCTTCGGGATGCGGCGGGATCAGCCGCGGATGTACGTCTCCAGCTCCGGGATGCGGAGCTTCGCGAGGCACTTCTTCTCGATCTGGCGCACGCGCTCGCGCGTCACGCCGAGCTGCTGGCTCACGTACGCGAGCGAGCGCGGCTCGAGTCCCGCGAGGCCGAAGCGCATGCGCACGACCTCGGCGTCGCGCTCGGCGAGCCCGTCGATGAGGCGCGTGACGTGCGCGGCCATGAGCTGCTGCGTCACCACGTCGATGGGCTGCGTGACGTCGGCGTCCTCGATGAGGTCCGCCATCTCGGTGTCGCCGTCGCCGCCGCTGCCGCCCACGAGGACCTGCAGCGACATGGGCTCCTGCGCGCGGTCGAGCAGGTAGCGCACCTTGGTGACCGGCGTGTCCGACTCGCGCGCGATCTCCTCCATGGAGGGGTCCCGGCCGAGCTCCACCGCGAGCTCGCGCTGCACCGCGTTGATGCGGTTGATGTGCTCGACGGTGTGCACGGGGATCCGGATGGTGCGGCTCGTGTCCGCCATGCCGCGGGTGATGGACTGCTTGATCCACCACGACGCGTAGGTCGAGAACTTGAAGCCGGCCTGGTAGTCGAACTTCTCGACCGCCCGGACGAGGCCCATGTTGCCCTCCTGGATGAGGTCCAGGAACGGCAGGCCGCGGCCGGTGTAGCGCTTGGCGATGCTGACGACGAGGCGCAGGTTGGCGTTCACGAGGTGCTGCTTGGCGCGCATGCCGTCCTGGGCCAGCGTCTGGTACTCGCGGCGCTCGGCGGGCGTCAGGTCGGTGCGGGTGTCCAGCACCTCCTGGGACAGCACGCCCACCTCGATGCGGCGGGCGACGCTCACCTCCTGCTCGGCGGTGAGGAGCGGCACGCGGCCGATCTGGCGGAGGTAGTCCTTGACGGCGTCGGTGCTGGCGCCGGGCGTGACGAGCGAGGGCTCGGGGAGGTCGGAGTCCGCGTACGGATCGACGGGGCCGACGGCCTCGATCGGATCGAGGGCGGAATCGGTGCTGGTGGTGTCGGTGGCCGTGGGCCTGGTCGGTGTCATCGTCATGGTGCCCGTTCCTTCCGCGCCGTCCCGGACGGCATCGTCATGCGGGCCCGCGTCCGTTAGACGGGGGTCTCTGCGAGGTCCCGTGTGCCACGGGGCTCTCGCCGGGAGGTCGGATCACGACCTCGCGCACCTAACTTAGCGTGCGATTCCTTTGGGGCCCAATCATTCGTATACGCATGTAAGAACCGGTCGGAGCCGGAGGCGAAGCACCGGCCCCCGCCGGTGCGCCCAATCGTATTGCGGACGAATGATTCGCGCATGGGGTTGCGCTCGCTGCTCGGCGGTTGTACATCCGCGCGACACCTACACTTGACGGGTGGTCGCCTCACGAATCCATCTCGTCCGTCACGGCGAGGTGCACAACCCCGACGGAGTGCTCTACGGACGCATCCCGGGATACGGCCTCTCCGACCTCGGCCACCGCATGGCCGACGCGGCCGCGCGGGCCCTGGAGGACGCCGGAGCACCCGTCAACCGCGTCATCGCCTCCCCGCTGCAGCGCGCGCAGGAATCCGCCGCACCCTGGGGCGAGCGCTTCGCCCTGGAGGTCGCGACCGACGAGCGCGTCATCGAGCCCACCAACCGCTTCGAGGGTTCGCGCTTCCCCTCGCCCTCCCGCATCGCGCGCTCCCCGCGCCTCTGGCCGCTCGTCGTCGACCCGGTGAAGCCGAGCTGGGGCGAGTCGTACCGCTCCATCGCCGCCCGCATGGCGGAGGCCGTCAAGGCCGCGCACCGCTCGGTGCCGGACGGCGACGTCGTCATCGTCAGCCACCAGCTGCCCATCTGGATGGTGCACCTCTCCCTCGCGGGCGAGCGCCTCTTCCACGACCCGCGCAAGCGCCGCTGCGCGCTGTCGAGCATCACCACGGTGGAGCGCGTGGGCGACCGGTTCGTCGAGACCGGCTACATCGACGCGGCGGCCGGCCTGTCCGACCTCGCGGTCGACGAGGGCGCGGTCTGATGCCCGTCCGCCGCCGCACCGTCCTCGCCGCCGTCGGGTCCGCCGCTCTCGCCGCGGTCGCGCTCACCGGCTGCACGCAGGATCCGCTCGCGGCCGAGTTCCGCGCGGGCGACAACAAGCGCTACATCGCGGGAGACGGCACGTTCACGGAGGTGCCGCTGTCCGACCGCGCCGCCCCGGTCGACTTCTCCGGCACCCTCGCCGACGGCACCGAGGTGTCGTCCGACGCGTACCGGGGATCCGTCACGGTGGTCAACTTCTGGTACGCCGAGTGCCCGCCCTGCCGCCTCGAGGCGAAGGACCTGCAGGCCGCGAGCGTAGAGCACGCGCCCGACGGCGTGAAGTTCCTCGGGGTGAACACGCGCGACCGGGCACCGAACGTCGAGTCGTTCGACTCCACCTACGGCATCACCTACCCGTCCGTCCTCGACGTCGAGGACACGAGCATGCAGCTCGCGTTCGCCGGCACCATCGCGCCGAACGCCGTGCCCGCCACCATCGTGCTCGACCGCCAGGGTCGCGTCGCCTCGCGGGTGCTCGGGAAGATCGACCCCGGGGTGCTCCGCACGCTCGTCTCCGACACGGTCGCGGAGCCGGCGGGCTAGGTGGATCAGATCCAGAGCGCCCTCTCGGGCCAGCTCCTCGTCGCGGTGCCGCTGGCGCTGCTCGCGGGCCTGGTCTCGTTCGCCTCCCCCTGCGTGCTGCCGCTGGTGCCCGGCTACCTCGGCTACATCGGCGGCATGGCCGAGGCCAAGGGCGGATCCGCGACGCGTCGCCGCCTGCTCCTCGGCACGGCGCTGTTCGTGCTCGGCTTCTCCGCCGTCTTCATCGTCACCACGCTCGTCTCGGCCACCGCCGGCTTCTGGCTGATGCGCTGGCAGGACCTCATCACGCGGATCCTCGGCGTCGTCCTCATCGTCATGGGGCTCGTCTTCACCGGGCGGCTCGGCTTCCTCCAGCGGCAGGTGAAGAGCTCGTGGCGGCCGGCCACCGGGCTCGCGGGCGCACCGCTGCTCGGCGTCGTGTTCGGCATCGGCTGGGCGCCCTGCATCGGCCCGACCATCGCCGTCGTCATCTCGATGAGCCTCACGTCCGCCGATGCGGGCCGCGGAGTGCTGCTCGGCGTCGCCTACTGCATCGGGCTCGGCGTGCCGTTCCTCCTCGTGGCCCTCGGCCTCGGCTGGATGACGCGCACCGTCGGGTTCCTCCGCCGCCACATCCGCACCGTCAACCTCGTCGGGGGAGCGCTGCTCGTCCTCATCGGCGTGCTCATGGTCTCCGGCCTCTGGTCGGCGTGGATGCTCCGCCTCCAGGGGGTGATCGCCACGTATGTCCCGGCCATCTGACCACGTCGACTCGCCGCAGCGGGCCTCGCGCCCGTCCTCCGCCGCCGGCGCGGCCATCGAGCAGCCGAAGCTCGGCTTCCTCGGCACGCTCCGCTGGGCCTGGCGGCAGCTCACGAGCATGCGCACGGCGCTATTCCTGCTGCTCATGCTCGCGTTCGCGGCCATCCCCGGATCCCTGGTGCCGCAGCGCAGCTCCGACCCCAACGGCGTCACGCAGTTCCGCTTGGACAACCCGGACCTCTACCCGGTCCTCGACTGGTTGCAGGTGTTCGACACCTACAGCTCGGTCTGGTTCTCCTCCATCTACCTGCTGCTGTTCATCAGCCTCATCGGCTGCGTCGTGCCGCGGGCCAAGCACCACTTCGACGCGCTCCGCCAAGCGCCCCCGAAGACGCCGGCGCGCCTGTCCCGCCTGGCCGGCTACACGACGCGGACGACCACGGGGGATCCGGTCGAGGCGATCCGCCAGGCCCGCGCGCTCCTCACGAAGCAGCGCTACCGCACCCTGCTCGTCGACGACGCGTCGGCCTCCGGCGGCGTGCTCTCCGTCTCGGCCGAGCGCGGGTACCTGCGCGAGACCGGCAACCTCGTGTTCCACTCGGCGCTCGTGGGGATCCTCATCACGGTCGGCGTCGGCGGCGGCTTCGGGTACTCCGGGCAGAAGGTGCTCGTCGAGGGCCAGTCGTTCGTGAACACGCTCTCGACCTTCGACTCGTTCAACCCCGGCCGGTTCTTCGACGACTCCGCGCTCACGCCGTACCGCGTGAAGCTGAACGCGCTGCACGTGCAGTACGAGCAGGAGAACCCGAACGCCATCGGCCAGCCGCTCGACTTCACGGCCGACGTCACCGCCGACGTGCCCGGAGGCCAGCCGCAGGACCGCGAGGTCAAGGTGAACGACCCGCTCGCCATCGGCGGCACCGACATGTACCTGCTCGGCAACGGGTACGCGCCGCATGTCACGGTGCGGGATCCGGAGGGCAAGAGCGTCTACAGCGCCGACGTGCCGTTCCTCCCGCAGGACGCGAAGCTCATGTCCCAGGGCGTCGTCAAGGTGCCGGACGGGCTGCGCGAGCAGGTCGGCATGATCGGGTTCTTCTACCCGACGCTCGACGACTCGAAGACGCCCTTCAGGTCCTCCTACCCGGATCTCGACAACCCCGTGCTGACGCTCAACGTCTACACGGGCGACCTCGGGATCAACGCGGGAGTGCCCACCTCCGTCTACAACCTCCAGGTCAACGAGCTGACCCAGCTCACGGGCGGGCGGACGGGCGTGCAGGCGCTGCGGATGTCGCCCGGGCAGACCGTCGACCTGCCCGACGGGCTCGGCACCGTCAGCCTCGACGCCGTGCCGCGCTTCGTCTCGTTCGACGTGCACCACGACCCGACCCAGGGCTGGGTGCTGCTGTTCGCGATCCTGATCCTCGGCGGCCTGCTCACGTCCCTGTTCGTGCCGCGTCGGCGCGTCTGGGTCAAGGCGGTGCCGCAGGCGGACGGATCCACCACCCTCGAGTACGCCGGGCTCGCCCGCGGCGAGGACCCCACGCTGGAGGCCGCGGTCGCGGCGCTGGCGGACAAGCACGTGGCCGGCCTCGCGCCGGGCACGGTGTCAGATGCAGAAGTTAGGCTCCCCTCGTGAACACGGCCATGCTCGACGACGTCTCCCTCATCGCGCTCCTCGTCGCGATGGGCCTCTACGCGGCCGCGTTCATCGCGTTCGCCCTCGATCTCGCCCGCCGCTCGGCGCTCGTCGCCGACGCGGCCACCGCGCGGCAGCCCTCCGCCGTCGGCGCCACCGCGGCCCGCGGGGGCGGAACCGCCACCCTGGAGCGCGAGCCCGCCTCCTCCGGGCCGGACGCGCCCGTGGCCGCCGGCAGGTCCCTCAGCCTCAACGTCGCCATGGTGCTGCTCGTCGTCGGCTTCGTGGCGCATGCCGTCGCGACCGTGCTCCGCGGGCTCGCGGCCTCGCGTGTCCCGTGGGCGAACATGTACGAGTTCGCCATGACGGGCACGCTGCTCATCCTCAGCGTCTACCTCATCGTGCTCACGCGCCGCGACCTGCGGTTCCTCGGCACGTTCGTCACGGGGCTCATCCTCATCCTCCTGGGCGTCGCCGTCGTGCAGTACCGCGTCGAGGTGTCGCCGCTGCCGCCGTCGCTGCAGTCGTACTGGCTCGTGATCCACGTCTTCGTCGCCGCCCTCGGCACCGGGTTCTTCGCGCTCGCCTTCGCGCTCTCCGGCGTGCAGCTGCTGCAGTTCCGGCGCGAGTCGCTCGCCGCCGATGCGAAGGCGGCGAAGATGCGCTTCCTCGCGACCCTGCCCGACTCCGTCACGCTCGAGTCGATGGCGTACCGCCTCAACATCGTGGGCTTCATCTTCTGGACCTTCACGCTCATGGCCGGCGCCATCTGGGCCGAGCGCGCGTGGGGTCGCTACTGGGGCTGGGACACCAAGGAGGTCTGGACCTTCATCATCTGGGTGCTCTACGCCGGCTACATCCACGCGCGGGCGACCCGCGGCTGGCGCGGATCGCGGTCGGCATGGCTGGCGGTCATCGGGTTCTCCGCCGTCATGTTCAACTTCGGCGTCGTCAACGTCTTCTTCAAGGGCCTGCACACCTACAGCGGCCTGTAGGCGGCGCCCAGCCGCTCAGCCGGCTCAGGCGCGCGTCGCGAGCACGGCGTGCGTGCGGCGGATCCGGTCGAGCCACCACTCCCGGCGGTCCGCGTCCGCGGCATGGGCGTCGAGGAGCCGTGCGTCCGGCGTCACGCGGCGCACCGGGATCCGGCCGTCGACCGGCACGAGCGGCTCCGCCACCACGTCCTCGACGAAGAGCGATACCGTGCCGAGGCCGCAGTCGTGGGGCAGCTCGGGGATCGCGGCCGCGAGGTGCGCGGCCATCGAGATGCCGATGCTCGTGTCCAACGCGCTGGACACCACGACCGGCAGGCCCGCGTCCTGCGTGATGCGGAGCGCGCGGTGGATCCCGCCGAGCGGCTGCGCCTTGATCACGAGCAGGTCGGCGGCGCCGGCGCGCGCCACCCGCAGCGGGTCGTCGGCCTTGCGCACGCTCTCGTCGGCGGCCACGGGCACACCGAGGTGACGGATCCGCTCGCGCAGCTCGGCCAGCTCCTCGACCGTCGCGCACGGCTGCTCCACGTACTCGAGGTCGTGCTCGGCGAGGGCGTGCACCGCGTGCTCGGCTTCGTCCACGTTCCAGGCCGCGTTCGCGTCGATGCGCACGCGGCCCTCCGGCCCCAGCAGGCGGCGCACCTCGGTGACCCGCGCCACGTCGTCCGCCAGCGTCGTGCCGCGTTCGGCGACCTTGACCTTGGCTGTGCGGCAGCCGGGGAACCGCGCGAGCACCCCGGCCACGCCCTCGGCCGGGATCGCCGGGATCGTCGCGTTCACGAGCACGTGGTCGCGGAGCGCCGCGGGCGGCTCGGTCCAGCCGAAGTCGATCGCGGCCTCCAGCCAGGCGGCGGCCTCGGCGTCGTCGTACTCGACGAACGGCGAGAACTCGCTCCAGCCGTGCGGGCCCTCGATCAGGACGGCCTCGCGGACGTCGAGGCCGCGGAAGCGCGTGCGGAGGGGGAGGGCGACGACGCGGGCGGTGGCGAGGAGATCGTCCAGGGCGGGGAGCATGGGTCCAGCCTCGCACCCGCGGCGACCGGCGACCGGTGCCCGGTGCCCGGCGACCGGTGCCCGGCCGCGGACGGCCGGGCACCCGGCGCCTAGGCTGGGCGTCATGGTGAAGCAGGTCTCCGACATCCTCGATCCCACCCGCTGGCGCGACGTGCCCCTCGCGGAGGGCTTCACCGACATCACGTACCACCACGACCTCACCGGGCGGATCGCGCGCATCGCGTTCGACCGGCCGGAGGTGCGGAACGCCTTCCGCCCGCGGACCGTCGACGAGCTGTACCAGGCGCTCGACGACGCCCGTCAGGATCCGCGCATCGGCGTCGTGCTCCTCACCGGCAACGGCCCGAGCCCGAAGGACGGCGGCTGGGCGTTCTGCAGCGGCGGTGACCAGCGGATCCGCGGGCGCGACGGCTACAAGTACGGCGAGGGCGAGACCGCGGAGGGCGTGGATCCCGCCCGCGCCGGACGCCTGCACATCCTCGAGGTGCAGCGGCTCATCCGCTTCATGCCCAAGGTCGTCATCGCGGTCGTGCCCGGCTGGGCGGCCGGCGGCGGGCACTCGCTGCACGTCGTGTGCGACCTCACCATCGCGTCGGCCGAGCACGGCCGCTTCAAGCAGACCGATGCCGACGTCGGCTCGTTCGACGGCGGGTACGGATCCGCGTACTTCGCCCGCCAGGTGGGCCAGAAGGCCGCGCGCGAGGTGTTCTTCCTCGCCGAGGAGCACAGCGCCCAGCGCATGTACGAGATGGGCGCCGTGAACCGCGTCGTGCCGCACGCCGAGCTCGAGACGACGGCGCTCGACTGGGCCGAGACCATCCTCGGCAAGTCGCCCACCGCGATCCGCATGCTCAAGTTCGCCTTCAACGCGGTCGACGACGGCATGGTCGGGCAGCAGGTCTTCGCGGGCGAAGCCACGCGCCTCGCCTACGGCACGGACGAGGCCGTCGAGGGCCGCGACTCCTTCCTCGAGAAGCGCGCGCCCGACTGGTCGCCGTTCCCGTGGCAGTTCTGATCCGCGCGGGCCTGGTGCCGTGAGGCGGCTGGAGCGGCTGACGGCATCCGGCGCGGACGTGGTGCCGCTCCTCCGGGCGGCCCTCGCGGGCGACGGGCCGGCGCTGCTCGCGCGGCCGGTCGACGCGGCCGCGGCCGCCGGGGATCCGCCGCCGCCCGTCGAGGTGGAGCGCCGCGTCGCGCTCGTGGTCGAGACGTCCGGCACGACCTCGCGTCCCAAGCGCGTGGCGCTCTCCGCGGACGCGCTGCTGGCGAGCGCCGCCGCGTCGCAGACCGCGCTCGGGGCGCCGGGGCAGTGGATCCTCGCGCTGCCCACCCACTACATCGCCGGCCTCCAGGTGCTCGTGCGGTCCATCGCCGCCGGGACGGCGCCGGTCGTCCTGCCGCCCGGTTGGTTCGACCCGCGGGCGTTCGCGGACGCCGCCGCGGAGCTCGACGCGCGTGTCGCCCGCTTCACGTCGCTCGTGCCCACGCAGCTGCACCGGCTGGTGGACGCCGCGGAGGCCGCGCCCGCGGGGGACGACGCGCGCCGGATCCGCGACGGCGTCGGCCGCCTCGACGCGATCCTCGTGGGCGGCCAGGCCACGCCGCCGCAGCTCGTCGACCGGGCCGCTGCGCTCGGCTGGCGCGTGGTCCGCACCTACGGGTCGAGCGAGACCGCGGGCGGCTGCGTCTACGACGGCGTGCCCGTCGCGACGGCCGAGGTCGCCGTGGTCGACGGGCAGGTGGAGCTCGCGGGCCCGATGCTCGCGGAGGGCTACCTCGGCGACCCCGCCGCGACGGACGCGGCCTTCGGGGAGCACGACGGCCGCCGCTGGTACCGCACGGGCGACGGCGGCGAGCTCGTCGACGGCGTGCTGCGCATCAGCGGCAGGCTCGACGACGTCGTGATCTCCGGCGGCGAGAAGCTCCGGCTCGCCGCGGTGGAGGAGGCGGTGCGGTCGCTCGCCGGATGGGACGCGCGCCTCGGCGAGGCCGTCGCGGTGCCCGGCGAGCACACGGGGTGGGGCCAGCGTCCCGTGGTGTTCGTGCCCGGCGGGGTGGATCCCGGGCTCGCCGATCGCGTGCGCCGCGAGCTGGCCGCGCGCCTCGGCCGCGTCGCCGGGTCGTCGTCCGTCCGCGGCGTCGAGGAGCTGCCGACGCTCCCGTCCGGGAAGCCGGACCGCCGCGCGCTCCGGACGCTGGCCGACACCGATCCGGGCACCTGATCCGCCGCGCCTCCCGCGCCCGGACATGACGAGGGGCCGGATGCTCGGCATCCGGCCCCTCGCCTCTCAGGAGGGACGTCCCTCCGAAGGTCCTACTTCTTGAAGACGTCCTTCACGTTCTCGCCGGCCTGCTTGGCGCTTGCCCCGGCCTGCTTCGCTTCGCCTTCGGCGACCTTGCTGTCGTCGCCGGTCAGCTTCCCGAAGGCCTCCTCGGCCTTCCCCGCGAGCTTCTCGCCGGTGTTCTGGGCCTTGTCGTCCGCACTCATGGGCGCTCCTTCGTTCGGTGGATGTGACGTCTCCGACGCTACGCCGGTCGGGCGCGGGCGTCACCCGGCTCACACCGGACGCTCGGGCCGGAGGATCGCCCTCGCCCGGGGTGCCCGCGACCTGCGCTCCCGGACGGCCCGGCACCCGCGTGGGAGGATGGGCGCATGGCCACCCGCACCCCCGACGCGCGCGCGAAGGGCCTCCTCTCCTGGCTGATCCTCGCGGTCGGCGTCGTCATCGCCGGCTTCACGGTCGCGATCCTCGTGGCCGCCATGAAGGTGGACGGGGTCGGCGAGGTCACCGGCACGCTCGTCGCGGGCGGCATCGCCACGGTCGCGGCCGTGCTCGCGTTCGTGGACCAGCGGCGGAAGGTGCGCGCCACGCGCGCGGCCGAGCTGGCGGCGCCGTCCGCGGGGGAGGACCCGGTGGCGCCCGGCTCCGCGGACGCCGCGGACGCGGGCGGCCCCTCCGCCGACGGGGACGCGCCGCTCAGTCGATGAGCCGGAGCGCCACCAGGCGCTCCAGGGCCTCCTGTCCGGCGGGCGGGCAGCGGTCGGCGTCGGCGGATCCGACGAGCTCGACCTCGGCGATCTCGCCGGAGGCGACGGGCTGCTGCGACCGGTCCCGCGGCTCGGCCCGGTAGACGGTCATGCTCACGAGCCGTCCGGCGTGCACGCCGTGGGCGTCGGCGAGGACGGTGAAGAGGTCCTCGACGGTCGCCGGGTCGATGTCGAGCCCGACCTCCTCGGCGGCCTCGCGCATCAGCGCCTGCCGTGCGCCCTCGCCCGGCTCGATCTTGCCGCCGGGCAGGTAGAGCACGTCCTGGCCCGTGACGCGCACCATGAGCACCCGCCGGTCGCGGATGAGGGCCAGCGCGGCCACGCGCAGCGGCCGTTCCCGCGGCGCGCCGAGCGGCCCGTCGGATCCGCGGGCGCCGGAGCCGTCCGTCCGGTCGAGGTCGTCGAGGTCGTCGAGCTCGTCGAGGTCGTCATCGTCGTCGTCGTCCAGGACGGGGATGACGGGCCCGCGGGCCGGGTCGGGGGTCGAGGTCACGCGGTCCTCCTACAGTCCGTCGAGGCTCGTGCGAGCCGCCCACTCGACGTCGAGCAGGGCGACGACCACGGTATCGGCCCACGCGCCCTCGGCCCATCGGTCGTGCACGAGCAGGGCCTCCCGGCGCATGCCGAGGCGCGTGGCCAGCGCGAGGGCGGCCGCGTCCCGCGCGTCCACCCGGGCGGTGACGCGGTGCACGCCCACCTCCTCGAACAGGAGCTCGAGGACCCGGTCGGCCGCCTCTCCCGCGATGCCGGCGCCGCGCACGTCCTCGTGCAGGACGACGCTCAGCTCGGCCTGGCGGGCGGCGGGCTCGCGCAGCCGCACGTGCGCCTCGCCGACCACATGCGCGGGCCGCGGGCCCTGGGCCGGCAGCTCGACGGCCAGGGCCAACCGGTCGCCGACCGCGGCCAGCCGCGTCCACGCCAGGCGATCGGCGAGCAGGCGCGCCGCGTCGGGTCGCGCGCCCGCCGGGGGACCGGCGAGGTGCGCCCGTGCCCCCGGGGCGGTCGCGTACCCGTCGACGGCCACGAGGTCGTCGGGCGCGAACGGGCGGAGGACGAGGCGGGACGTGCGGATCGGGCCGCGCACGTCGACGGGGTCGATCGCGGGCAGGTCTCCGTGCACGGTGCGGCTCCGGGTCAGGGTGCCGGCGGCAGGGCCGCCCACTCGTCGGCCAGCACGGCGTAGTAGAGGCTGTCGACCCACTCGCCCTTGACGAGGTGCTCCTCGCGGAAGCGCCCCTCGAGGCGCATGCCGAGGCGCTCGGCCATGCGCGCGGAGGACGAGTTGCGGGAGTCGAGCTGCGCCACGACACGGTGGGCGCCGGCGCGCCGGAAGGCGATGTCGATGAGGGCGCGGCTGGCCTCCGTGGCGTAGCCGTGGCCGGCGAAGTCCGGGTTCATCACCCAGCCCACCTCGAACTGCCGCGACGGGACGTTGCGGAGGAGGAGGGACACGTCGCCGATGACGCGGCCGGTGCCCGCCCGCGGGGCGAGGCTCGGCTCGTCGGGCAGCTCCACGGCGAGACCGAGGAAGTCGTGGCCCTGCTCGAGCCGGGTCTTGCGGCGGCGGTCGGCGAGGTGCCGCTTCGAGGCGGCGCGGTCGCGGAGCGGCCAGAACATGTACTCGACCACCTCGGGGCGGCGCTGGATGTCGGCGAAGTCGTCGAGGTCGTCGGCCGTGTAGGGCCGGAGCACGAGGCGCTCGGTGCGCACGGGATCCGTCATCCGGAGCGGCGCGTCGAGGCGCGGGCCGCGGAGGACGCGGGGCCTCACGACGCCGAGCCCGCCTCACCGGTGCGGGGCAGCGCGACGGCGACGGGGGAGGACACCGCGGCGGGCATCTCCACGTCGAGACCGAAGAGCGCCTGCACGGCGTCGACCACGCGGGCCCCCTCGCCCTGCCGCGCGAGCTCGCGGGCCCGGACGGACGGCTGGTGCACGAGGACGCTCACGAGGTGGCGGAGCGCCTTCTCGGTGGCCTCGGACGAGTCGCCGCGCTTGCGGACGCGCTCCAGCTCGCCCTCGAGGACGTCGAAGATGTGGGTGCGGAGCGCGACGACCGCGGGGGCCACCTCGTCCTCGGCGCTCGCGGCGCGGAACTCGGCGGCGGCCGTGCTCACGATCTCGCGCGCGTCGTCCGTGGCGGTGAGGTCGCGGAGCGGGGCGTGGAGGCTGATGGTCTCGAGGTCGAGCAGCTCGACGCCGTCGACCGTGACGACGTCCGGATCCACGTTGCGCGGCAGCCCGAGGTCGATGACGAGGCGACGGCGTCCGTCGCCGGACACGGCGGCCGCGGCCTGCAGGTGGTGCGCGGCGAGCACGGACTTGGGCGCGGTGCTGCAGGTGACGACGATGTCGGAGGCGGCGAGCGCGCGGAGCAGGTCGCGCCCCTCGACCGCGGGGATGCCGTGGGGGCCGGCGAACTTCTGCGCGCGGCCCGAGGGGGAGTAGACGTGCACGTCGACGACGCCGCGGTCGCGGAGCGCCGCGAGGCTCGCGCCCGCGTAGGCGCCCGTTCCGACGAGGAGGACGCGCGTGGCCGACCAGTCGGCGATGCGGCTCTCGGCGAGGTCGAGCGCGAGGCGGACCATGGAGCGCCCGGCGCTCTGCAGGCCCGTGCGGGTCTTGACGCCGCGCGACGTGTTGGACGCGGTCTGGAAGAGCCGCTCGAGGCCGGTGCTCGTGGTGCCGCCCGTGCGGGCGCCCTCGAGCGCGCGGCGCACCTGGCCGGCGATCTCGCCCTCGCCGACGACGACGGACTCGAGGCCCGAGGAGACGGCGAAGAGATGCTCGGCCACGGCGTCCCCGCACTTCACGTCGACGCTGCCGCGGACGTCGTCGCGGTCGATGCCGCTGGCGCCGCTGACCACGTCTACCGTGGCCTCGACGGCCAGCGCGCGGGCGGCGGTGAGGGGCTCCTCCACGTCGAGGTAGGCCTCGAAGCGGTTGCAGGTGGCGAGGACGACGGCCCCCGCGATGAAGTCGTTCTGCTCCATGAGCGTGCCGGCGACGGAGGGTGCGGCCACGGACAGCTTCTCGAGGACCTCGAAGCTGGCGTTGTGATGACTCGCCGTCAGACATATGAGCACAGTCCATGGTAAACCTCCCGGCCGTGTGGTCGGGGCCGGTGAGGGTGCCCTGCCTCGCCGCCGCCGCCGGACCCGGCCGTCGGCCGCCCGCAGCCGTCCCGTCCTCCTGCCGCGTCCCCAGTCGAGCGGGCGCGCAGGCGGGGGATGCGATGATCTCCTCCGTGATCACGCCCGCATCCTCCGCCCCCGCGCCCGCATCCGCCGCCCTCCCGCTCCCCGCGGAGCACCCGCTCAACACCCGCACCGCGTCGTCGCTGCTCGTGGAGGCGTACCGCGGCCGTCGCGGGGACCGCGCACCCGTGTGGTTCATGCGCCAGGCCGGCCGCTCGCTGCCGGAGTACCGGGAGCTGCGCGTCGGCACCCGCATGCTCGACGCGTGCCTCGACCCGGAGATGGCGAGCGAGATCACGCTGCAGCCCGTCCGCCGACACCACGTGGACGCGGGCATCTTCTTCAGCGACATCGTCATCCCCCTCAAGCTCGCGGGCGTCGGCGTCGACATCGTCGCGGGCCGCGGCCCGGTGCTCGAGGAGCCCGTCCGCACCGCCGCCGACGTGGCCGCGCTGCCGGCGCTCGACCCGGCGGCGCTCGAGCCCATCCGCCAGGCCGTCGCGCGGACGGTGGCGGAGCTCGGCGACACCCCGCTCATCGGGTTCGCGGGCGCGCCCTTCACCCTCGCCGCCTACCTCGTGGAGGGCGGGCCGAGCAAGGACCACATCGCGGCGCGCGGCCTCATGCACGCGGATCCCGACGCCTGGGACGCGCTCATGCGCTGGTGCGCCGAGATCACGGGTGTCTTCCTGCGCGCGCAGGTCATGGCGGGGGCCTCCGCCGCGCAGCTCTTCGACTCCTGGGCCGGCGGCCTCTCGCTCGCCGACTACACGCAGCGCGTCGCCCCGGCGTCCGCGCTCGCGCTCGACCACGTGCGCACCATCACGGCGGCCGACGGGCGCACCGTCCCGCTCGTCCACTTCGGCGTCGGCACGGGCGAGCTCCTCGGCGCGATGCACGACGTGGGCGTCGACGCGGTGGGCGTCGACTGGCGCATCCCGCTCGACGAGGCGTCGCGCCGCCTGGGCGGATCCGTCCCCGTGCAGGGCAACGTCGACCCGGCGCTGCTGGCCGCGCCCTGGCCCGTCCTCGAGGCGCACGTCCGCGACGTGCTCGAGCGCGGGAAGGCGGCGCCCGCGCACATCCTCAACCTCGGGCACGGCGTGCCGCCCGAGACCGACCCGACCGTGCTCACGCGCATCGTGGACCTGGTCCGTGGCTAGCGACCCGCGGCAGGCGGCTGGCGAGGTCGACCCGACCGACGTCGTCGTGGTCGGCGGCGGGGTGGGCGGCCTCATCGCGGCCCGCGCCTGCGCCCTGGCCGGGAAGCGCGTGATCCTCGTGGAGGCGTCGCCCGCGCTGGGCGGCACCGTCGGATCCCACGTGGTCGACGGCCTCCGCCTCGACAGCGGCGCGGAGAGCTTCGCCACCCGCCGCGGCACGGTCGCCGCGTACCTCGGCGAGCTGGGCCTCGCCGACCGCATCGTGCAGCCGAACCCGGACGGCGCGTGGGTGCAGCTCGCCGAGCGCGCCATCCAGCTCCCGCGGACGGGCCTGCTCGGGATCCCCGCGCATCCGTTCGACAGCACCATCGCCACCGCCATCGGACGCCTCGGCGTCGCCCGCGCCAAGGCCGACCTCGTGCTCCCGGCCTCCGTCGGCGCGAAGGAGCGCACGCTCGGCGGCCTCGTGCGCGCCCGCATGGGCGACCGCGTCGTCGACCGGCTCGTCGCCCCCATCGTCTCCGGCGTGCACAGCGCCCACCCCGACGAGGTCGACGCCGACTCCGTGGCGCCGGGCCTGCGCGCCGGCCTGGCCGAGCACGGGTCGCTCGGGCGCGCGGTCGCGTCCATGCGCGCCGCCTCGCCCGCGGGATCCGCCGTGAGCGGCATCGTGGGCGGCGTCCACCTCCTGGTCGACGCGCTCGTCGCCGACCTCGAGCGCCTCGGCGTCGACGTGCGCACCTCCCTCGCCGCGGGGTCGGTGCACCGGCACCGGTCGCACGAGGGCGCCGCCGCGTACGACGACTGGCACGTCGAGCTCGCGGACGGCCGCGGCATCGACGCGGCCGCGGTGGTCCTCGCGATCCCGGCGGCCGGCCTCATCCGCCTCTTCTCCGGCCTCGCGCCGCGCGCCGTCACCGAGGGCTGGCCCGAGCCGTCCTCCGTCGAGCTCGTCACGCTCGTCGTCCGCGCGCCGGAGCTCGACGCCGCCCCGCGCGGCACGGGCGTGCTGGTCTCCGCCGACGTGCCCGACGTCCGCGCGAAGGCCCTCACGCACGCGACCGCCAAGTGGCCGTGGCTGAAGGAGCTGGCGGGCGACCGCCATGTGCTCCGCCTCTCCTACGGGCGCGCGGGCGGCCAGGACGACACCGCGGGCGTCCCGGACGACGAGCTCACGGCGATCGCGGTGCGCGACGCGTCGGCCCTGCTCGGGACGGATCTCGAGGGCCGGGCCACCGGATCCGCCCGCGTGCGCTGGACCAACGCCCTCCCGTTCGCCGCCTCCGGGCACCGCGAGCGCGTGCAGGCGGTGCGCGACGAGGCGGCCGAGCACCCGGGCCTCGAGATCACCGGATCCGCCGTCGCGGGCACGGGCCTCGCCTCCGTCGTCGCCGACGCGACGGCCGCCGCCGACCGCGTCCTCGGCCGCTGATGCGGTCCGCGCCGGCCCCCTGGCCGGGCAGCGCCCGCCCGGCCGCCCCCGACCACGCGGGTGCGCCGGAGGGATACGCTGAACGGACGTGCGCCCCACGTGCCCCCTCAACGATCGGAGATCTCCCATGAAAGGCAAGCTTCTCTTCGTCGCCGGAGCCGGTGTCGGCTACGTCCTCGGTGCCCGCGCCGGACGCAAGCGCTACGAGCAGATCCGCACGAACGCCAAGAAGGTCTGGGACGACCCGAAGGTCCAGCGCCAGGTCGACAACGCGGCCGGCTTCGTGAAGGACCACACCCCCGACGTCGCGCACGCGGTCGTCGGCGGCGCCAAGAAGGTCGTCGGCACCGTCACGGGCGGCAAGAAGGACTCCTCGACCGGATCCACGCCGTCCAGCGCCTCCACCACGACGTACCCGACCATGGACCCCGCCTCGCCCGAGCCGAACGGCTCCGGCACCTCCCGCTGACCCGCCCGCCCATCCCCAGGAGGGAACCCCGCATGACGGATCAGGATCTCAATCCGAAGAGCAAGCGCTCGCTCGTCCGGCTCGTCGCCGACCTGCCGACCCTCATCGTCCAGCTGGTCAAGGACGAGATCGAGTCGTTCAAGAACGAGCTCGTCTCCAAGCTCAAGCACGCGGGGATCGGCGCCGGCTTCCTCGTCGTGGCGCTCTTCTTCGCGTTCATCGCGTTCCTGGTGCTCGTCGCCGCCGCGATCCTCGGCCTGTCCGAGGCCTTCTCGCCGTGGCTCTCCGCGCTCATCGTCGCGGGCGTCTTCCTCCTGATCACGGTGGTGCTCGCGCTGCTCGGCATCCGGTGGCTCAAGAAGGGCGTCCCGCCGACGCCCGAGGAGACCGTGGACAGCCTCAAGGAGGACGTCGACGCGGTGAAGGGGACCGGCAAGTATGAGCACTGATCGCCCCCGCCCCGTCGGCCCGCGCTCGCGCGCGGAGCTGAAGCTCGACATCCAGCACACCCGCGAGGAGATCGCCGCCACGCTCGACGCGCTGGAGTCGAAGCTGAACGTGCGGCGCCGCGCGAAGGACGGCATCGCCGACCTGCGTCGCCGGATCCGCCGCACGGCGGACGAGGACCCGCTGCTGCTCGTGGCCGTCGGCGTGGGCGCGGTCGTGGTGATCGGCGGCGTGGTCTGGGCCGTGTCGCGCGCCGCGCGCCGCTGACCCGGACCGGACGGGACCCCTCGTCGTGCCCGCGCACTCCCGCGCCGCCGTGGACCTACCCGCGTCGCGGACCCCGCGTGATCCCGACGCCCTCGGGCGGCACCCGCTGGTGCTGCCCGGGCTCGTCGGCTTCGGCGGCGCCCTCACGCTCGCGGTGTCGTCCTTCATCGTCGGCCACGCGCCCACGGAGTCCCGCCTCTCGCACCTGGCCGTGCTCGGCAGCCTGCGGGTGTCGCCGACGGCGACCGGGATAGCGTCGGTCGCGGTGGTCGTCGGGGGCATCCTCATGATCGCCGCGTGGCTCCTCCTCGGAGCGCTCCTCCCGCGACTGGGCAACCGGGCGATCCGCGCGATCATCGGCCTCTCCGCCCTCTGGACGACGCCCCTGCTCCTCAGCCTCCCGCTGTTCAGCCGCGACGTGTACTCCTACATCGCGCAGGGCCGGGTGCTCGGGGCCGGGCTCTCGCCCTACGAGCACGGTCCCGCGGTGCTCGCCGACTGGCGCTCGACGGGCGTCGACCCGCTCTGGGCGCACAACCCGGCGCCGTACGGGCCGCTGTACCTCGTCGTGGAGCGGGCGCTCGGCGCCATCGACACGGCCATCGGCATCGAGTGGGCCGTGGTGGCCGCGCGTCTCGTGTCGGTCGCGGGCGTCGTGCTGATGGTGTGGTGCGGCTACCGGATCGCCCGCCGGCGCCGCATCGATCCCGTGCGGGCGCTCTGGTTCCTCGCGGCGAGCCCGCTCGTGAGCTTCAACTTCGTGATCGCCGCGCACAACGACGCGCTCATGATGGGCCTGCTCGTCGCCGGCCTCCTGGCGGCCATCGACTCGCGGCCCGTGCTGGCGGTGCTACTGGTGACCGCGGCCGTGGCCGTGAAGCCCATCGCCCTCGTCGCGCTGCCTGTCGTCGCGATCGTGCACGCGGAGATGCGGGCGCGCCGCGTCGACGACCGCGCGCCCGCCGGCGTCGCGGTGGACGGATCCGCGGGCGCCGTCGTCGGCCTCCGCGCGCCCACGCGCGACCCGCGCGTCTGGGCGGCCTGGACCGCGTCGGGCATCGTCGCGATGGGGCTCCTCGCCCTCGGCGGGGAGCTGCTCGGCGTCGGCCTCGGCTGGATCTCGGCCCTCTCGAGCCCCGTGTCGGTCGTGTCCTGGTTCATGCCGTTCGGCCTCGCGGCGGGCGCGATCGGTCCGCTCGTGGACGTGCTCGGCGGCCCCGGCGAAGCGGTGGAGGGCGGGATCAAGACCGCGGGCATCCTCATCGGCTTCGCCGGCGCGGCGTGGTGCATCCTCACCACCCGGACGCTCTCCGGCGAGGCCCGGCTGGCGCTCGCGTTCGCGTGCATCGTCGCGATGTCGCCCGTCGTCTACCCCTGGTACGGCCTGTGGGTGCTCGTCGTGCTGGCGGTCGTCGGCATCGCGGACGGCGCGGCCATGTCGCTCGCGGTCTCGGCGACGGTCTTCCTCGTGGGCGTGAACCTGCTCGAGCCCATGGCGGTCACGCACACGGTCGCCTCCGGGTGGCCGCGGCTGGTCGTCGTGCTGGTCGCGGTGGTCGGCGTCCTCGGGGTCCTCGCGCCGGGGCTGCAGGGGCTCGCGGGGACGGATCCCTTCCGCGCGCTGCGGGCGCCCCGCCACCAGTTCTCCGCCGCGCGGGTGCCGCCAGCCTGATCCACGCCGGCCTGATCCGTGCCGGGCTGATCCGTGCCGGCGCGACCGCGCCGTGCGGCGGCACCGCCCCGCTCCCCGGACCGGCTCCGGGAATGCGCGCGACCGCCCCGGACGTTCCCCCGGGACACCACCGACGGGAGCGCGACCATGGACACCGAGCACGACTGGACCGACCTCATCCGCCGCGCGCACGACGGCTTCGGCGACCGCCTCCGCGCCGTCACCGACTGGTCGGCGCCCACCCCCGACGTCGAGTGGGACGTCCGCGAGCTCGTCGCCCACGTGATCGAGGAGCAGCAGTGGGTGCCGCTCCTCCTCGCCGGTCACACGGCCGAGACCGGGCAGGCGCTGATCCGCCGGCTCGACGACGACCTCGTCGCCGAGTGGGGCCGCTACTCCCGCGAGGCGCTCGCCGCCTGGCGCGACGCCGATCCCGAGCGCCCGGTCGCGCTGTCGACCGACCGCGTCCCCACGCGCGAGTACCTGCGCGAGCAGCTGTCCGACGTCGTGATCCACGGTTGGGACCTCGCGCGCGCCATCGGCGCCGACGAGCGCATCGACGACGACCTGGTCCGCGCGACCTGGACCGTCTTCGAGCCGCAGCGCGACACCCTCGAGGCGAGCGGCCTGTTCGCCTCGCCCGTGCCCGTCGGTGAGGACGCGCCGCTGCAGGTCCGCCTCCTCGCGCTGACCGGCCGCGACGCGCGCTGACCGGCCGCGACGCGCGCTGACCGGCCGCGACGCGCGCTGACGGGCCGGCAGGGCGCCGACCTGCGGATGATCTGACGGCCGCCCGCCCGATGCGGGACGGGGTGCCCGGGCGACGTACCATGGAGACCATGAGCATCCCGGCTGCCGAGTCGGCGGCATCTCAGGTCCCCCCGATCGAGCCCCCCGCGGAAGCGTCCCCCAGCGGCTACGCCCTGTGGGCCGTCCTCCGTCGCGATCCCCAGCGCCCCGACGACCTCGACGGCCGCGAGGTCCCGGGCGCCGTCGACGAGCTCGACGGCATCGTGAACATCGTCGAGGCGGAGGGCGTCACCGTCCGCGGCTTCTACGACGTCTCCGGCATGCGCGCGGACGCCGACCTCATGGTCTGGATCCACGGCCCGCAGATGGAGACGCTCCAGTGGGCGTTCCGCGAGATCCGCCGCGCGCGCCTCATCCGCGCGCTCATCCCGTCGTGGAGCGCCGCGGGCGTCCACCGCGACGCCGAGTTCAACCGCAGCCACGTGCCCGGCTTCCTCCGGGGCGAGGAGCCGCGCGACTGGCTCTGCGTCTACCCCTTCGTCCGGTCCTACGAGTGGTACCTGCTGCCGCCCGAGGAGCGCGGGCGCATGCTCGCCCAGCACGGCCGCCAGGGCGCGGCCTTCCGCAGCGTCGTCGCCAACACGGTCTCGTCGTTCGGCCTCGGCGACTACGAGTGGATCCTCCCGCTCGAGTCGAACGAGCTCGTCGACCTGGTCGACATGATGCGCGACCTGCGCAACACCGACGCGCGCCGTCACGTGCGCGAGGAGGTCCCGTTCTACACGGGCCGCCGCATCACCACCGCCGAGCTCGTGGAGGTCCTCCAGTAATGGCCGCAGTGAACCTGGGTCGCAAGCCCGCCCCCGCCACCGACGCCCCGCGGGCGCCGGGCGCGCTCGTCTCCGCCGCGAGCGAGGCCGCGAAGATGGGTCCGCCCCACGTCGAGGAGCCCGTCGCGTACGACGCGATCCTGCTCGCGTCCTTCGGCGGTCCCGAGGGCCAGGACGACGTCATCCCGTTCCTCCGCAACGTCACGAGCGGCCGCGGGATCCCCGAGGAGCGCCTCGAGGAGGTCGCCCACCACTACCGGGCCTTCGGCGGCATCAGCCCCATCAACGAGCAGAACCGCGAGCTGAAGGCCGCCCTCGAGGCGCGCCTCGCCGAGCGCGGCATCGACCTGCCCGTGCTCTGGGGCAACCGCAACTGGGGCCCCTACCTCAACGACGCGCTGCGCGAGGCCGAGGAGAAGGGCTACCGCCAGCTCATCGCCGTCGCCACGAGCGCGTACAGCTCGTACTCCTCCTGCCGCCAGTACCGCGAGGACTTCGCGGACGCGCTCGAGGACACGAGCCTGCAGGGCGTCGTCCGCATCGACAAGGTGCGCCAGTTCTTCGACCACCCCGGCTTCGTCACGCCGTTCATCGAGGGCACGCGCGACGGGATCCGCGACGTCATCGCGCACTTCGAGGCGGAGGGCGCGCCCGTCGACCTGTCGACCGACGTCGAGATCCTCTTCTCCACGCACTCCATCCCGTCGTCGGACGCCTCGAAGTCCGGCCCCGCCGAGCGCGGCTTCGACCAGGACGGCGCCTACGCGGCGCAGCACCTGGCCGTCGCCGAGGTCGTGATGCACGAGGTCCGGAAGGAGCTCGGCATCGACCAGGACGTGCCCTGGCAGCTCGTCTACCAGTCGCGCTCCGGCCCGCCCTCCATGCCGTGGCTCGAGCCCGACGTGAACGACGCCATCGCCGAGCTGCCCGCGCAGGGCCGCCGCGCCGTCGTGATCGTGCCGCTCGGCTTCGTGAGCGACCACATGGAGGTCAAGTGGGACCTCGACAACGAGGCCACCGAGTCCGCCCAGGAGAACGGCCTGTACTCGGTGCGCGTGCCCACGCCGGGCGTGCACGCCGCGTACGTCGACGGCCTCATCGACCTCGTGCTCGAGCGCCGCGACGGCGTGAAGGCGGAGGACCGCCCGCACATGACCGACCTCGGCCCCTGGTACGACGTCTGCCGTCCCGGCTGCTGCGAGAACGTCCGGCTGGGCTTCAAGCCGGCGGTCTCCGGGCTGGCACCGTGACGGACGGTCCCCTCACGTCGGAGGATCGCGGCACGCTGCGCATCGGGACCCGGGGGAGCGCGCTCGCCCTGGCCCAGACGCGCGCGATCGCCGCGGAGATCACCGACGCGTCGGGACTCGAGGTCGAGCTCGTGCCGGTGACCACCCACGGCGACACGTCGCGCGAGTCGCTCGCGAGCCTCGGCGGCACCGGCGTGTTTGCGAGCGCGCTGCGGGAGTCGCTGCTGCGCGGCGAGTGCGACCTCGTGGTCCACTCGCTGAAGGACCTGCCGACCGCGCCCTACGACGGGCTCACGGTCGCGTCGGTGCCCGTGCGGGCGGATCCCCGCGACGTGCTCTGCGCGCGCGACGGCCTCACCCTGGCGACCCTGCCGCGCGGCGCCCGCGTCGGCACGGGATCGCCGCGGCGTCGCGCGCAGGTGCTGGCCGAGCGGTCGGACCTCGACGTGGTCGACATCCGCGGCAACATCGACACGCGGCTCTCCCGCGTCACCGCGGGCGACCTCGACGCCGTGGTCCTCGCGGCCGCCGGGCTCCAGCGCATCGGCCGGCTCGACGCCGTCACCGAGCACCTCGAGCTCGACCGCTGGCCCACCGCCCCGGGTCAGGGGGCGCTCGCGCTCGAGATCCGCACGGAGGACGCCGAGACGCACTCCGTCGTCGGCCGCGCGGTCGAGGCCGTCGACGACCCCTTCACGCACGCGGCCGTGCTCGCGGAGCGCGGCGTGCTCGCCGCCCTCGAGGCCGGCTGCGCGGCGCCCATCGGCGCGCGGGCCACCGTCACGAGCGCGCGCCTCGAGCTCACCGCGGTCGTGTACCGGCCCGACGGGTCGCAGCGCATGACCGCGAGCCACGAGCTCGACACCGCTGGCATGGGCATCGACCAGCTGACCGCGTACGCCTCGACGCTCTCGGGGCCCGTGTCCCGCGAGCTGCTCGACGCCGGAGCGGCCGGACTCGCGCCGCTGGGAGGGACCCGATGACCTCGACGGACCAGAAGCCCCTGAAGGGCTGGCGCGTGCTCGTGCCCCGCGGCGGGCCGTGGGGCGACGGCGTCGCGTACGACCTGCGCGCGCAGGGGGCGACCCCGGTGGTCGCGCCCATGATCAACTTCGCCGCCACGCAGGACGCACAGGGGCTCGAGCGCGCCCTCGCCGACCTCGCGGCCGGCTCCTTCGACTGGCTCACCGTCACGAGCGCCACCACGGTCGACGTGCTGGCCTCGCACCGCGCCGTCGTGCCCGCGGGCACGCGCATCGCGGCGGTCGGCGAGACCACGGCGGCGGCCCTCGTCGCGGCGGGCTACACGGTCGACTTCGTGCCGTCCATCGAGTCCTCCGCCACCGCGCTCCTCGAGGAGTGGACGGAGATGGCGGCCGGGTCCCCGCGCCGCCGCGTGCTCACGCTCCGCTCCGAGATCGCCAAGCCCACGCTCACCGACGGGCTCATCGCGCGCGGCCACGACGTGCGCTCGGTCGTCGCGTACCGCACCGTCGGCGTGCCGGTGAGCGACCGGATCCGCGAGGACGTGTCGTCGGGCCGCGTCCGGGCCATCCTCGTCACGTCGGGCAGCGTCGCGGAGCAGGTGCACGAGCAGCTCGGCGACGTGCCGGACGGCGTGGTCATCGCCTGCATCGGCCCGCGCACCGCGAAGGACGCCCGCCGCTCGGGCGTCCGCGTCGACGTGGTCGCGCCGGAGCGCTCGGCCGCGTCCCTCATCCAGTCCCTCGTCGACCTCGCCCGCCATCAGGAGCCGCGCACCGACACCGCGGGGCTCAGCGGCCTCGCCGACCTCCTCGATCGGAACACCACGGAATGACCTCCCCCTACTACCGCCCGCGCCGCCTCCGCACCTCGCCGGCCATGCGCCGGCTCACGGCGGAGACGCGACTGCACGCGGCCGACCTCGTGCTGCCGATGTTCGTGCGCGAGGGCCTCACGGAGGCGTCGCCCATCACGTCGATGCCGGGCGTCTCGCAGCACTCGCTCGACAGCCTCCGCCGCGCGCTCGTCGAGGCGGCCGAGGCGGGGATCGGCGGCGTCATGCTGTTCGGCATCCCGGCCGTGCGCGACGCTGAGGGCTCGGGCGCGAGCGACCCCGAGGGCATCCTCAACGTCGCCACGCGCGTGGCCGTCGAGGAGGTCGGCGACGCCCTCGTCGTGCAGACCGACCTGTGCCTCGACGAGTTCACCGACCACGGCCACTGCGGCGTCCTCGACGCCCACGGCGTGGTCGACAACGACCGCACCCTCGACCGCTACCGCGCGATGGGCCTCGCCCAGGCGGAGGCGGGATCGCACCTCCTCGGCCTCAGCGGCATGATGGACGGCCAGGTCGGCGCCGTCCGCGAGGCCCTCGACGACGCCGGGCACCACGACGTCGCGATCCTCGCCTACGCCGCCAAGTACGCGAGCGCCTTCTACGGCCCGTTCCGCGAGGCCGTGGACTCCCAGCTCGTGGGCGACCGCCGCACGTACCAGATGGACAACGGCAACCGGCGCGAGGCCCTCCGCGAGGTGGAGCTCGACATCGAGGAGGGCGCCGACGTCGTCATGGTGAAGCCCGCCATGAGCTACCTCGACATCCTCGCCGACGTCGCCGCCACGAGCAGCGTGCCGGTCTGGGCGTACCAGATCTCGGGCGAGTACGCGATGATCGAGGCCGCCGCGCAGAACGGCTGGATCGACCGCGAGCGCGCCATCGACGAGAGCGTCCTCGGCATCAAGCGCGCCGGCGCCGACGCGATCCTCACCTACTGGGCCGTCGAGCTCGCCGAGCGCCTCGCCCGGCGCTGAGCCGTCCCACCCTCCTCCTCGCCGGACGCGAATCCGGCCCCGACCCGAGCGGATCCGCGCCCGGCACCGAAGGACTTCACCGTGACCCACTCCCAGGACCTCTTCGACCGCGCACGCGACGTCATCCCCGGCGGCGTGAACTCGCCCGTCCGGGCCTTCGGCTCCGTCGGCGGCACCCCCCGCATGATGGTGAAGGCCGCCGGCCCCTACGTGACCGACGCGGACGGCGTGGAGTACGTCGACCTCGTCAACTCGTGGGGCCCCGCGATCCTCGGCCACGCCCGGCCCGAGGTCGTCCGGGCCGTGCAGGACGCGGCCGCGCTCGGCCTCGGCTTCGGCGCCACCACGCCCGCGGAGACGGAGCTCGCGGAGCTCGTCACCGAGCGCGTGCGCGTCGCGGGCGTCGACGGTTCCGCCGACCGCCGCCCGATCGAGAAGCTCCGCCTCGTGTCCACGGGCACCGAGGCCACCATGACCGCGATCCGCCTCGCCCGCGGGTTCACCGGCCGCGACCTGCTCGTGAAGTTCGCCGGCCACTACCACGGCCACTCCGACAGCCTCCTCGCCGAGGCGGGCTCCGGCGTCGCGACGCTCGCGCTGCCCGGCTCGGCGGGCATCCCCGAGGCGATCGCCGCGCAGACCGTCGTCGTGCCGTACAACGACCTCGACGCCGTGCGCGCCGTGTTCGCCGAGCACGGCCCGCGCATCGCCGCCGTCATCACGGAGGCCGCCGCCGCCAACATGGGCGTCGTCCCGCCGCTGCCCGGCTTCACCGCCGAGCTCGCGCGCATCGCCCACGACAACGGATCCCTGCTCATCTCCGACGAGGTGCTCACGGGCTTCCGGGTGCACCCCGCCGGCTACTGGGGCCTCGACAACTCCGGCCTCGCAGCCGACCACCCGGACGCCTGGACCCCCGACCTCGTCACGTACGGCAAGGTCATCGGCGGCGGCCTCCCCGTCGCCGCGCTCGGCGGCCGGGCCGACGTGATGGACCACCTCGCGCCCCTCGGCCCCGTGTACCAGGCGGGCACCCTCTCCGGGAACCCGGTCGCCGTCGCCGCGGGCCTCACGACGCTGCGCCTCGCGGACGCCGACGTGTACCGCGCGCTCGACATCGCGGCGGACATCCTCATCTACGCGGTCGAGCTCGCCTTCGACCGCGCCGGCCTCGCGTACTCGGTGCAGCGCGCGGGCAGCCTCTTCAGCTTCACCTTCGGCACGCCGCCCGAGCGCGGGATCGTCGACTACGCCACCGTGCAGGCGCAGGAGACCTGGCGCTACCCGGCCTTCTTCCACGCGATGCTCGACCAGGGCGTGAGCCTGCCGCCGTCGGTGTTCGAGGCGTGGTTCGTCTCGGCCGCCATGGACGAGGCCTCGCTCGACCGCGTGATCCGGGCGCTCCCCGCCGCCGCCCGCGCGGCCGCGGACGCCCGCCCGCCAGCCTGATCCGTCGTGCGCGAGGCGCGTCAGAGCGTGATCGCCGCGTACCGCTCCAGCTCGACCCAGGAGTCGCGGCCGTCCTCCGGCGTGCCGACGCGCGCGGTCGCGGGCACCCCGAGGCGGTCGGCGGCGGCGAGCTGCGCCACGTCGAAGCCGGTGAGCGCGCCGATCTCCCCCACGGCCACCTGATACGTGCGATACGGCCCGAGCTCGGGCGCTCCCGCGGTGGCCGGCTTCCGGTCGAGGTCGCCCAGCTGCGGCGCCTGGTCGAGGAGGTACGCCGTCGCGGCCAGCCGGCCGCCCGAGACCCAGGCGGCGATCTTCCAGAACATCAGCGGGATCCGCACGCCCCGGTACACGGGGTCGTCCGCCGAGAACACGGGGCCGGTGAGGACCGTCATGCGCCGGTCGCCGAGGTCGGCGTTCTCGAGCACGAAGTCCTCGAGGCCGAGCCACAGCTCCTTCGACTGGTTGAACTCCGCGGCCTGCGGGGCCGCGTTCGTGTACGCGAAGGTGTCGGCGCTCGCGCGGGCCGCGTCCGCGATGCCGCCCCACACCGGATCCCGCCGCCGCACCAGGTGACCGCGGTCGATGTCGTTGCGCGCGTAGAGCTCCGGGCCGCACTGCTGCTCTTCCGGGAGACGCGGATCCAGGTGCCAGTCGTCGGTGCGCTCCACGTCGACGAGGCGCGCGCCGTCGATGTTCACGGCCGTGAGCGCGGCGAGCCGCCGGTCGGTGTCCATGAGCACGGAGAAGTGCAGGTAGTCGAGGCGCACCGGCCGGGCGTCGGCCGGGGGATCGGGCAGCGGGAGCGGGATGGGCAGGAAGTCGAGGTCGTAGCCGTCCATGCCCGGAGCCTATGCCCGCCCTCGGACACACGACCGGGCGGCGGGGTGGACGCGCGGGGGACGGCGGGCGACGGGCGTCCACGCACCCGACGCGACGGGCGGGCGCCGCGCGAGCGGGGGACCGAGCGCGCGGGTCAGGCCCGGCGCAACGGCGCCGTGGTGCGCCCGCGCGCCAGCTCCGCGAACACGTCGGTCGTGAGCCGGTACGCGTGCTCGACCTCGGCGACGACGCGGGCGCGCTCGTCGTCGTCCCACGGCACCTGGTCGAGCGCCTCGCGGTAGGTGCTGCAGAAGCGGCGTGGCTCCGCGATCTCGGCGAACAGGTAGAGGCCGACGCCGTTGGTGTCGAAGCCGAACTGCCGCTGGAGGAGGGTGCGGAGGAGGCGCCCGCCGGAGAGGTCGCCGAGGTAGCGCGTGTAGTGGTGCGCGACGAAGCCGCCGACCCAGACGGAGGCGACCCGCTCGATCCGCTCGACGTACGCGGCCGTGCTCGCGAGCGGGCGGACGACGTCGCGCCAGTCGGGCCCGACGAGGAAGTCGAGGTCGGCCTCGATGGCGGGGAGGCGGGTGAGGTGCGGGTCGATGAAGCGCGCGGCCACGGGATCCGCCGCCATGCGCTCGGTCGCCGCCTCGATGGCCCGGTAGATGAAGTAGTGCTGCGCGACGAGGGCGACGTAGTCGTCCCGGCAGCCGCGGCCGGTGACCAGCGCCGTCATGAACTCGTCCGCGTCGGTCGCCTCGGCGCGCGGTCGCGCGCGGTCGCGGAGGGCCTCGGTGAGCAGGACGACGGTCATGATGTAGGTGAGCCTAACCTCATCTGCTGGCCGGGCGGAAGGGCCCACGCGTGCTGTCCGGCCGACCCCGGGCCGGAGCTCAGGAGGCCGCGGCGAAGAAGACGAGGCCGAGCAGCGGCGGGACGCCCTGGACGAGCGCGGGGATCAGGTACTTCTTGCCGGTGCTCGCGATGATGATCGACGCCAGCACCATGCACGCGGTCGTGAAGAGCACGAGCGTGAGGCCGGCGGGCACGTTGCCGACGAAGTAGAGGATGAGCCCGAGGCCGGCGCCGAGCGCGAGGAACAGGTTGTAGAAGCCCTGGTTGTACGCCCACGGCTTGATGATGAGCGCCTTCTCCTGGTCGGCCACGCCGAAGCGCTTCCAGGCGAACGGCTTCTCGAACCAGACGCTCTCCAGGAGGAAGAAGAACACGTGCAGCAGGGCCGCCAGTCCGACGAAGATGGTCCCGGTGGCGGCTACTGCGGTCATGATCCCTCACTCCGGCGGCAGCGTGCCGCGTCGCGCCCAGGCTAGCGCGCGGGGGACGGGCACGGGGCCCGGCGTCGGCGGGTGCTAGGCGCGCACGTCGACGACGACGCGGCCGCTCGAGGCGCCCGCGAGGATCCGCTCGCCGGCCGCGATGGCGTCGCCCAGGGGCACGGTCGTGGTGACGGAGTCGAGGAGCGCGAGGTCGAGGTCGGTCGCGAGCCTGGCCCAGGCCTCGCGGCGGAGCGCGGCCGGCGCCTCGACGGAGTTGATGCCGGCGAGCGTCACGGCCCGGAGGATGAACGGGAGCACGGTGCCCGACAGGTCCGGCCCCTGGGCGAGGCCGGCCGCCGTGACGACGCCGCCCCACCGGGTCTGCGCGAGGACGTTGACGAGGGTCGCGCTGCCGACGCTGTCGACCGCGCCCGCCCAGCGGATGCTCTGCAGCGGCTTGCCGGGCTCGCCGAGCGCGCTCCGGTCGATCACCTCGGCGGCGCCGAGCGCGCGGAGCCGGTCGCCGAGCTCGTCGACGCGGCCCGTGGACGCGACCACGCGGTGGCCGAGGCGCGCGAGGAGGGCGACCGCGATGGATCCGACCCCGCCGCCCGCGCCGGTGACGAGCACGTCGCCGGATCCGGGCTCCACGCCGCCGCGCTCGAGCGCGAGCACCGAGAGCATCGCGGTGAAGCCGGCGGTGCCGATCGCGGCGGCGCGCGCCGCGGAGATGCCGTCGGGCACGCGGACGAGGGCGTCGGCCGGCACGCGCACGCGCTCGGCGAGCCCGCCGTCGCGGCTCTCGCCGAGGCCGGCGCCATTCAGCACCACCAGGTCGCCGGGGGAGATGGAGGCGGACCCGCTCGCGGCGACCGTGCCGACCGCATCGATCCCCGCCACGAGCGGGCTCGTGCGCGCGATGCCCGGGCGGCCGCCGAGCAGCATGCCGTCCTTGTAGTTCACGCTCGAGAACAGGACGTCGAGCACGACCTCGCCGTCGCCCGGGCCGTCGGCGCCGCCGGTCGCCCGCTCGTCGGGCAGGTCGCGCAGCGCGACCCCGATGCCCGTCGTGCCGTCGTCGGCGACGGTCTTCTCGGCCACGAGCGCGCGATACGTCATGCCGTCACGCTACGCCCGGCGGTCGGGGCCGGCGAGGCGTCGCGCGCGGCGGCGTGACCCGGCCGGATCAGCCGAAGAGGATCGCGGCCTCGTCGTAGCGGTGCTGCGGCACGGTCTTCAGGCGCCCGAGCGCCTCCTCGAAGCCGACGTGGACGATGTCGGTGCCGCGGAGCGCGACCATGCGGCCCCAGTGGCCGTCCCGCACGCTGTCGACCGCGGCGAGGCCGAGGCGCGTCGCGAGCACGCGGTCGTACGACGACGGGGTGCCGCCGCGCTGGATGTGGCCGAGGGTCGTGGCGCGCGTCTCGATGCCGGTGCGCTCCTCGATGATCGGCGCGATCTGCTCGCCGATGCCGCCGAGCCGCGGGCGACCGAAGGCGTCGAGCCCGCGCTCGCCGTGGGCGTCGGAGGCGTGCTCGGGGATGAAGCCCTCCGCGACCACGACGAGCGGCGCGCGACCCCGGTCGTAGGCGGCGCGCACCCAGCCGATGATCTGGTCCATCGACGTCTTCTGCTCGGGGATGAGGATCGCGTGCGCGCCCGCGGCCATGCCGGAGTGCAGCGCGATCCAGCCGACATGGCGGCCCATGACCTCGGCCACCATGCAGCGGCTGTGCGAGTCGCCCGTGGTGCGGAGGCGGTCCATGGCGTCGGTCGCGATCTGCACCGCGGTGTCGAAGCCGAACGTGTAGTCGGTGGCGTCGAGGTCGTTGTCGACGGTCTTGGGCACGCCGACGATCTTGAGCCCCGCATCGGTGAGGCGCTTCGCGGCCGCGAGCGTGCCCTCGCCGCCGATGGCGAGGATCGCGTCGATGCCGAGCCGGTCGAGGTTCTCCTGGATCCGCTCCACGCCGCCGTCGCCCTCGAACGGGTTCGTGCGGCTCGTGCCGAGGATCGTGCCGCCCTGCTTGCCGATGCCCTGGATGTCGCGGCGCGCGAGCGGCATGACGTCGCCGTCGACGACGCCCCGCCAGCCGTCGCGGAAGCCCACGAACTCCTGCTTGTGGATGGTCGTTCCCTTGAGCACCGCCCCGCGGATCACCGCGTTGAGTCCGGGGCAGTCTCCGCCTGAGGTGAGGATTCCGATGCGCACACGTCCATCATGGGGCACGGCCCCGCGAGACTGGGCGGATGCACACGGACCCGGGCGGACGCCCGCACCCCTCGCCCCGCCCGGTCGACGACCTCGACGTGCTCGCACGCCGTGCGCTCGGCCTCGTGCACGACGGCCGCCGGGCGGTCCTCGGCATCGCGGGCAGCCCCGGCGCCGGCAAGACGACGCTCGCGCGGGCGCTCACGGCGCGCGTCGACGCCCGGGCGGGTGCGGGCACCGCCGCGTACGTGCCCATGGACGGCTTCCACCTGGCGAACGCGACGCTCGACCGGCTGGGCCGGCACGACCGCAAGGGCGCGATCGACACGTTCGACGGCTGGGGCGTGCTCGCGCTCGTGCGACGGATCCGGTCCGAGACCGATCACGCGGTGTACGCGCCGTCGTTCGACCGGACCGTCGACGAGGGCGTCGCGGGGGCGGTCGCGGTGGAGGCGGGCACGCGGCTCGTCGTGATCGAGGGCAACTACCTGCTCGTGGACGAGGATCCGTGGGCGCTGCTGGCCGCCGAGCTCGACGAGGCGTGGTTCTGCGCGACGCCGGGCGAGGAGCGGTTCGCGCGCCTGGTCGACCGGCACACCACGGGCGGTCGGGCGCCGGATGCCGCGGAGGCCTGGGCCCGGGAGGTCGACGGCGCGAACGCCGTGCTCATCGAGGGGACGCGCGGCCGGGCCGACCTCGTGGTGGCGGGCACGGCGCCGGGCGTCCCGGCGGCGGTCGACGGGTAGCGGCGCGCGGACGGGCGCGACGACGGCCCGGATCCGCTCGGCGGACGCGGACGCGCACGCGGCCGAGGAGGGTCGGGGGCCGTGCGTACCCTGAGGGGATGGACGACGGCGGCGGCGAGGCGACCGCCCCCGACGCGCGCACGGCCTACGTGCCCGACCGCGAGGTCGACCTCCGGCTCGTGCTCCGCCCCCTCTTCCGCGGCGCCGCGGATCCGACCTGCCGCTGGGATCCGGCCCCGCCCGGCTCCCGTCGCGCGGGCGTCTGGCGCACGGCCCGCACGCCGCTCGGCGACGCGTCGCTGCGTCTCGATGCCCGGCCCGACGGCGGCGTCGACGCCCGCGCCTGGGGGCCGGGCGCCGAGTGGGCGATCGACGGCGTGCCCGAGCTGCTGGGGGAGGGCGACGACTGGTCCGACCTCGACGTGTCCGCGCATCCGCTCCTCCGCGACGCCCGCCGCCGCCTGCCCGCGCTCCGGCTGATGCGCACGAACCACGTGCTCGAGGCGATGGCCGCGGCGGTGCTCGAGCAGAAGGTGACCGGTCTCGAGGCCCGGCGGGCGTGGCGGCAGCTGATCCTGGCGCACGGCGATCCCGCGCCCGGCCCGACCCCGGTCGGCATGCGCGTGCTGCCGTCGCCCGAGCGCTGGCGGCTCATCCCGTCGTGGGAGTGGCACCGCGCGGGCGTGGATCCGAAGCGGTCGCGCACCCTCATCGCCGTCGCCACCTCGGCCGCGGGGCTCGAGCGCACGCTCGCGCTCGGGCGGGGGAGCGACGAGATCTCGCGGCGGCTGCGGTCGATCCCGGGCGTCGGGATCTGGACGGCGGCGGAGACCACGCAGCGCGCCCACGGGGATCCGGACTCGGTGAGCGTCGGCGACTACCACGTGCACGACACCGTGGGGTGGGCGCTCGTGGGCCATCCGGTCGACGACGACGGCATGCTCGAGCTGCTGGAGCCGTGGCGCGGGCACCGTCAGCGGGTGATGCGCCTCATCGAGGCGAGCGGCTTCCGGAAGCCGCGGTTCGGCCCGCGCATGACCGTGCAGGACCACCGCGGGCACTGACCGCGGGAGGCGCCGATCCCCACCGGCATCGGGACCGACCGGTGCCGCGCGCGGTTCAGCTGTCGGCGGCGATGCCGTCGGGGAGCTTCGCGCCGGCCTTCGTGAGGGCGTCGACCAGGTCCTGGCCGGCGACCGTCTTCACGATGTCGCCCTGGATGCGGAGCGTCGGCGTGCCGGTGACGCCGGCGGCGGTCGCGTCCGAGGTGTTATCGGTGATCCACGACGAGTACTTGCCCTCGGCCACGCAGGTGCGCGCGTCGCCGGAGGAGACGCCCTGGGTCGTCAGCCAGGTGACGAAGTCGGCGTGGGTCCACGAGTCGGTGACCGTGGAGTGGTTGTCGAACAGGGCCGAGTGCACGGCGGGCCACTTGTCGGGCTCCTCGGCGAGCACGCACGCGGCGGCGCTGCCGGCGACCTGGCCGTACTTCGTGACGATCTGGATGGGGTGGTACACGATGCGCACCTGGCCCGTGGCCGCGATCCTGTCGAGCAGGGGGCCGGACTCGGCCTCGTACTGCGCGCAGTGGGGGCACGAGTAGTCCTCGAACACGTCCAGGGTGACGGGGGCGTCGGCCGCGCCCACGCTCACGCCGTGCGGCTCGGTCGCGACGCGCACGGTGTCGCCCGTGGACAGCTGCGCCGTCGTGTCCTGCTTCGGGCCCGCGGCGCTCGCCGCCTGCGACTGGCCGAGGAGGTATACGCCGCCGGCGATGGCCGCGATGACGACGACGAGCCCGCCCGCCACGGAGAACTGGGTGATGAGGCGACGGCGCTTGCGGCGCCGGTCGTCGAGGGCCCGCTCGATGCGTGCCTTCTCGCGGATCGCGCGTACCTTCTCGTTCTCATGACGGGCCATGCGCACGATCCTAGGGATCCGCGCGCTGGTGCCCCTGGGAGGCGCCACAGCGCCTCGTGCGGATAGGCTCGGCGGGTGCCCGAAGACGTGTCGTACTCCCCCCGCCTCCCCACCGGCCAGCAGCACGAGCTCGTCGCGGAGGTGGACGGCCGCACTCAGCGCATGGTGATCGCGGAGGTCGGCGCCGCCCTCCGCGTGCTCCAGGTCGACGGCGCGGACCTCGTCCAGTCCTACCCCGACGAGGCGCGCCCGCCCTTCTGCAGCGGCATCGTGCTCGCGCCCTGGCCCAACCGGATCCGCGACGGCGTCTGGCAGCAGGGCGACGTGGTGCACCAGCTCGACATCACCGAGGTCGACCGCGAGAACGCGATCCACGGCCTGCTCCAGCACTCCCCGTACCGCCTCGTGGAGCGCGACGACGTGTCGATCACGCTGGCCGCCGACGTCCACCCGCAGCACGGCTACCCCTTCGCCCTCGAGACGAGCGTGCGCTACGAGCTCACGGGGTCCGGCGTCCGGGTGACCCACGGGATCCGCAACGTCGGCGTCCAGGACGCGCCCGTCGCCGTCGGCACGCACCCCTTCCTCCGCGTCGGCGACGTGCCCACCGAGGACCTCGAGGTCGTCATCGACGCGCCCACCCACATCGAGGTGGACCCGGTGCGCCTCAACCCCACGGGCGTCCAGACCCCGGTCGCGGGCACCCGGTTCGACCTGCGCCAGGGCGTGCGCGTGCGCGACGCCCAGCTCGACGACGCGTGGGCCGACGCCCGCGTGGTCGACGGCGTCACCCGGCACGGCGTCCAGGCGCCCGACGGCCGCCGCACCGAGATCTGGGCCGACGGCGAGTTCACCTACTGGCAGGTCTTCGTGACGCCGTGGTACCCGGTCGCGGACGGCCACGTGTGGGCGGTCGCGGTCGAGCCGATGACGGCGCCCGCCGACGCGTTCAACTCGGGCGACGGCCTCATCACCCTGGAACCCGGATCAGAGTGGACCGGCACCTGGGGCATCGACCTGCACGACTGATCCGCGCTGGTCGGAAACCGAACGCGCGGGCGACGGGCGCGGACGACCGTCCTAGCGTCGGAGCATGACCGACGACACCGCGACCACCGCTCCCCTCGACGCCATCACCGGGGTGCACCACGTGCGCCTCTCCGTCACCGACCTCGCCCGGTCGCGCGCCTTCTACGAGGGCGTCCTGGGGCTCACCCCCGCCATCGAGAGCGAGGGCGACCCGAGCGACCCCGCCGTGCGCGAGGATCCGGCGCAGTACTTCGGCGGCGTCATCTACGGCATCGGCTCGCAGCTGCTCGGCCTCCGTCCGATCGCGGGCGACGACGCCGCGTTCGACCCCGAGGCACGCGGCCTCGACCACGTGAGCCTGCAGGTCGGCTCGCGCGACGACCTCGTGCGCGCGGCCGCGCTCTTCACGGAGCGCGGCATCTCCCACGGCGAGGTCGTCGACTTCCCGACGGGCATGTCGATCCTGTCCGTGCAGGACCCGGACGACATCAACGTCGAGCTCGTCGTCGCCGGCTGAGCCCGCTCGCCGCGGATCCGCTCCGCCGCGCGTGCGTCGGCGCTCCGGCTCAGACCGGGCAGCGGACCTGCGTGCGGGGGCCGGACCGGTCGATGACGTGATCGGGCATCGGCTCGCCGCACATCGGGCAGAGGCGGCTCATCGGCTCCTGCACGGGCTCGTCGTCGTACGGGCCGAGGGGCGGCGCGCCGAGGTAGGGACGCAGGCGCTGGTTGAAGCGCTCGACGGCGCGGCCGAAGCCGCCGGCGCGGCTCCCGCCCTCCGGGCCATCGGCATTTCCCCGCTTGCGTAACATCTACCCAGTGTACGTAGCAGTCCACGGGATGGCGGTCGAGGAGAACGCGATGACGACGACGGATCCGCTGGCGCTCGAGAGCCAGGTGTGCTTCCAGGCGGTGGTCGCCGCGCGGTCCGTGGTGGCCGTGTACCGGCCCATCCTCGAGCCGCTCGGGCTGACGCATCCGCAGTACCTCGTGATGCTCGCGCTCTGGGAGCGCAACGACCGCTCGATCTCCGACCTCGGGGCCGCGCTCCAGCTGGAGCCGGCGACGCTGACCCCGCTGCTCAAGCGCCTGCAGGGCGCGGGGTTCGTCGGCCGCGCGCGCAGCACGGTCGACGAGCGCGTGGTCGTGGTCTCGCTGACCGACGCCGGACGCGAGCTGCGCGGGCGCGCCGTGCACGTGCCCGCCCAGGCGGCGGCGCGCACGGGGCTCTCCATCGCGGAGCTCGAGGCGCTGCGCGACGCGCTCGACGACGTGGTCGGCCGCCTGAACGGCGCGGCGGCCGAGGCCGACGCGGGATGCGGGCGGGGCGACGGCGCGGGCGGCGAGGACGACCGGGCGGCCTGACCCCGGTGCGGTACCGCGGGGCGGGTCAGCCGGCCGGGTCGAAGGGCGTCCAGCTCGCGTCGGTCACGCGCGTCGTGCCGTCCACGGCCTCCACGGAGAGGGCGGCCGCGTCGAGCGAGCCGACCGTGGCGGTCGTGAGCACGGCCGTGTCGCCGTCGACGAAGGCCTCGACGACCCGGTCGTCCACGACGAGGTCGAGCGTCACCGGATCCCCCGGCGCGGAGTCGGGGAGCGGCGCCGTCGCGGGCCGATCGTAGGCGTCCGGCATGATCCCGTCGGGGTCGTCGTCGCGCACGACGAACGCCTGCCGCCGCTCCGCGTCGTAGCCGACGGTGACCGTGCCGCCCTCGGGGGAGGAGAGGCGCACGCGGGTCTCGCGCGCCGGATCCGCCGGGTCGGGCACGAGGGTGAGGCGGAGACGCGACGGGCCGCGCGGCGCCTCGGCCAGCGGGATCGTGCCGGACGCCCGGGCGTCGGCGATGGGCCGGGCCTCGCCCTCGCGTCCGGCCAGGGCGTCGAGGGGCGCGGACCGCAGCGCCCATCCGGCGCCGTCGCGCACGAGGCGGAGCTCCCGCACGATCGACTGGGCGCCGCCGGAACCGCCGTCGCGCAGCGGCAGCCGGCCCGCGTAGGCCCAGCTGCTTGCCCAGCCCATCGCGTACCGGCGGGTGGGGGCCGCGGCGTCGCCGGCGGGATCCGCCCACGTCACGGCCGCGTAGAGGTCCGCTCCCCGGTCGAGCCAGCGCGGGGCGTCGTCATCGGGCGTGAAGCGCTCGCCGTCGAAGTCACCGACCCAGTACGCGGTGCCCGTGCCGCGGCCCTGGGCGGCGCCGTCCGCGCCGGCGGCGAGGACCCAGCGGACGCGGCCGGGGTCGTCCGGGCTCGTGAGGGGGAACACGTCCGGCGTCTCGAGCGTCCCGAGGTCGTCGCGGGCGAAGTCGGAGCGGTAGGTCCAGCGCAGCAGGTCGGGCGACGTGTAGAAGCCGATCCGTCGGCCCTCCGCGAGCGCCATGCTCCAGCGGCCGTGCGCGGCGTCCCACACGACCTTCGGGTCGCGGAAGTCGGGGCCGCCCGGGTTCTCCATCACGGGGTTCCCCGTGTACGCCGCGAACCGGTATCCGCCGTCGGTGGAGTAGTAGAGGGACTGGCGCTGCACGCCGTCCGACTGCTGCGTGAGGATCGCGACGACCGTGCCGGCGCCGAGCCCGGAGGTGTTCGCGGTGTCGACCACGACGCTGCCGGTCTCGGCGTCGCCGAGCGGGGTGTCGTACTTGTCGATCGCGATGCCCTCGTCGTGCCACGTCACCATGTCCGGCGACGTGAAGTGCCGCCACGAGGATCCGTTCCCGCCGGGGTGGTCGCCGTTGACGAGCGCGTAGGCGTGCCACACGCCGTCGAGCTGGAACGGCCGCTGCGGGTCGTTCATGAACTCGTCGGACGGGGCGATGCGGATGCCGTCGGGCGCGGACCGCGGCGCGGGAGGCGGGGGCGCGACGGGACCGCGGTCGGCGCCCGTGATGCCGCGGACGGCGACGACGAGGGCGGCGACCAGGAGGATCGCGACGACCGTGACGAGCGCGCGCCGGTGGCGGCGGGCGAGGGGGCGGACGCGGTCGCGGATGCGGAGCGCGAGGCCGGCGGCGGGCGGCGCGGATGGAGCGGGTGATGCGGTCGCGGGCTGAGCGTGCTCCGGGCGCGGCGGGATGGAGGTCATGTCGTCGAGCTCCTCGCGTGGTCGATCGGGGGGCAGACGGGTGGCGGGACGGAGCGGGAGAGCATGCACCGCCGCACGACCGAGCTGCGACCGTACCGGTTCGGATCGGTCGCGTCCACCCCGTTCGGGGGACACGCCCGGGATCCGCCGCCGACCCCGTCCGGGGCGCGCTCGGGCCCCGACACCCCCTAGGCTCCCCGACCGGGGGAGCGTGCACCGCGCGACGCGATCGGACTCATCGATACGAGAACGAGAGTGAGAACAGGTGACCAAGAGAATCAGGCGCGGGTTGTCCGCGTCCGCTGTGGCGACCCTGGTGGTGGCGTCCGCGCTGATCGCCGGCGGATCCGCCCAGGCTGCGGGCTCGACCCCGCCGCGGCCCACCGTCCACACCCAGAAGGCGTACGCGCCGGAGGACGACTTCACGGCCCACTGGACCCGGGCCGACGCGAAGCAGATCGCGAAGCTGTCCGACCCCACGGCTGCGCCCCGCCAGAACTCCATGCCCGCGGCCCAGACCATGCCGCAGGTGCCGAAGGACTTCCCGACCATGACGGACAAGGCGTACGTCTGGGACACCTGGCCCCTCACGGACGCGTCCGGCCAGACCTACAGCGTCGACGGCTACGACGTGATCTTCGCGCTCACGGCCCCGCGCACGCTGTCCTTCGACGACCGTCACACGGCGGCCAAGATCGGCTACTTCACGCGGCCCACGGGGATCCCGGCGGAGCAGCGGCCTGAGAACGGCGGCTGGACCTACCAGGGCAACGTCTTCGAGGACGGCGTGACGGACGGGGTCTTCCCCGACCAGTCGTTCTCGCAGCAGGCCGAGTGGTCGGGATCGACGCGGATCATGCCGGACGGCACGATCAAGATGTTCTTCACCGACGTGGCCTTCTACCGTGACGCGAAGGGGCAGGACGTGAAGGCGGCCGACCCCGTCATCTCGCTCAGCCAGGGGCGCATCGAGAAGACGGACGGCGCGGTCAAGGTCGCCGGCTTCGAGACGGTGACCCCGCTCCTGCGCCCCGACGGCCAGAAGTACCAGACGAAGGAGCAGAACGCGGGCGTCAACTTCCGCGACCCGTCGACGTTCAAGGACCCGAAGCACCCGGGCAAGACCTACATGGTGTTCGAGGCCAACGTGGCCGGGAAGCGCGGCGAGCAGCAGTGCGACGCGACCGACCTCGGCTACCGGAAGGGCGACCCCGCGGCGGAGGACCCGAAGGAGGTGACCGCCTCGGGCGCGAACTACCAGATGGCGTCCATCGGCCTGGCGGTCGCGGACGACGACGACCTCACCAAGTGGCACTTCCTCGATCCGCTGCTCGAGTCGGGGTGCGTCACCGACCAGACGGAGCGGCCGGAGGTCGTGATCCAGGGTGGCAAGTACTACCTGTTCACGATCAGCCACCGGTCGACCTTCGCGAAGGGGATCGACGGCCCGGAGGGCGTGTACGGCTTCGTGGGCAACGGCCTCCGCAGCGACTACAAGCCGATGAACAGCGGATTCGGCCTCGTGCTCGGCAACCCGACGAACCTGAACTACGCGGGCGGCACCGCGTACGGGCCCGACTACAACCAGACGCCGGGCGCGTTCCAGGCGTACTCGAGCTACATCCTCCCGGGCGGGCTGGTGGAGTCGTTCATCGACGCCGTCGGCTCGAAGGACTCCTTCCGCCGCGGAGGCACGCTCGGGCCGACCGTGAAGCTCGACATCACGGGCGACACGTCGAAGCTCGACCGGGGCTACGGCGAGGGAGGGCTCGGCGCGTACGCCGACATCCCGACCACGAAGGCCTACGACCCGGCGCACCCGCCGCAGTAGGACCGCGCGCGGCGACGGCGGGCTCCCCGTCGTCGCCGCGCGCTCCCTGCCCCGTCATCTACACTCCACTCGATGCCTGTCCCGCCCTCGATCGCCCCGCGCGTCCAGCGCGTGATCCGGGGGCTCGCCGCATCCACCACCGCCACGTTCGTGGCCGCGCTGTTCCACGAGGCCGGCGGCGGGGCCGCCCCCTCGTGGGCCGTCGTCGCGTTCGGCCTCGCGCTCGCGTCGCTGGTGGCCATCGCGCTCGCCGGCACGCGCGCGTCGCTCTGGCGGCTCACCGCCGCGGTCGGCGTCAGCCAGCTCCTCTTCCACGGGCTCTTCACGGCGGCGGGCGACGCCTCCGGGACGCTCACCGCCGCGGATCCGCACGCGGGCATGGCGGGGCACGGCGCCCTGCCGCTCGCCGTCCCCGGCCTCGACGGCGTGCCCGTCGGCACCGCGTCCGCGCTCGACGCCGGCATGCTCCTGTCGCACGGCGCCGCGCTCGCGGTCACCGTGCTCGCGCTCCGGCACGGCGAGGCGGCCCTCCGCGCGCTCGTCCGGGCATCCGGCCTGCGCGTGCTGCTCGCCCTCGCGATCCCGTTCCTGCGCCCCGACGGGCGGCCGGCCGACGCGCTCGCCCGCATCGCCCGTTCGCCCCGACCGCTGCGCGACCTCGTCGCCCGGATCGGACGGCTGCGCCACCGCGGTCCGCCGCGCGTGCTCGTCGCCGCCTGACCCGCGACCGTCGTCGCACCGGGGCCGCATGCCCGCGCCTGCGCCGCCCTCACCCCTCCCTCTCTTCCTCCCTCCGGACGCCGCCACGGCCGCGCCCGCTCCCGGGGCCGCCACCGCGCGGCCCGGAACAGGACACCAGCCATGACCACCTCATCCACCCCCGCTCCCCGCCGTCGGATCCTCCGCTCGGCCACCGCGCTCGTCGGCGGCGTCGCGCTCGCCGTCGCCCTCCCGCTCGCCGCCTCGGCGCACGTGCGCGTCTCGCCCGACCAGGCCGCGGCAGGCAGCTACAGCACGCTGACGTTCAAGGTCCCGACCGAGTCCGCGACCGCGACCACCACGAGCGTCACGGTCGACCTGCCGAAGGACACCCCCTTCTCCAGCCTCTCCACCGAGCCCGTCCCCGGTTGGACCGCCAAGGTCACCACCGAGAAGCTCGACACCCCCGTGAAGACCGACGACGCGACCATCACCGACGCGCCCATCGAGGTGACCTGGACCGCGGACGACGGCGTGGGCATCAAGGCGGGCGAGTTCCAGCGCTTCACGGTCTCGGTGGGGCCCGTGCCCGCGGAGGGGAGCATCATGCTGCCCGCGCACCAGGGCTACTCGGACGGGTCGGTCGTCGACTGGGACGAGGCGACGCCCGCGTCCGGCGAGGAGCCGGAGCACCCCGCGCCCACGCTCTACGTGCAGGACGCGCCGCCCGCCGACGCGATGAGCGCCATGAGCTCCCCGGCGCCCGACGCCGCCGCCGCGACGACCACGGCATCCTCCTCGGACGCCGCGGGCAGCGCGGTCGCGGTGGGCCTCGGCGTGGGCGGCCTCGCGCTCGGCGCGGTCGCGCTCGTCGTCGCGGTCTTCGCGCTGACCCGCGTGCGCCGCGAGGGCGGCGGACAGGCGTGACGCCCGGACACCGGATCCGCCGCGGCCCCCGTCCCGCGGGAGCGCCCGCGGCTCCGCGCCGCCGCCTCGTGCGGGTCGCCGCCGCGCTCTCCGGCGCGGCCCTCGCGACGGCCGCCCTCGCGCTCGTCGGCATCGGACAGGGGAGCGGGCCGGACGCCGCGCTCCCCGCCTCGGCGCACGACTACCTCGTGTCGAGCTCACCCGCAGCCGGATCCACCATCGACGCGCCGCCGTCGGAGGTCTCGCTGACCTTCAACGACGTGATCCTCGACCTCGGCGCGTCCGGCGGCGGCGACGCCGGCGGAGCGTCGGCCGGGGCGGGCGGATCCTCGATCGTGCAGGTCACCGGCCCCGACGGCCAGGGCACGCACTTCGAGACCGGCTGCGCCGTGAACGCCGGCCGCACGGTCTCCGTGCCGGTCGCGCTCGGCGGGAGCGGCCAGTACACCGTCACGTGGCGGGTGGTCTCCGCGGACGGGCATCCGGTGTCCGACTCGATCACGTTCACGTACCAGGCGCCCGCGGGCGCGGCGACGGCGGCGGGATCCGCGTCCGGGCCCGCCTGCGCGGCGGCCCAGGAGGGCGCTGCGGGAGCGGGAGCGGGAGCGGGAGCGGGCTCCGGCTCCGCGGGCGGATCCGCGACCGGCGAGGCAGGCACCGCGGCAGGCCAGGAGCAGGGCGTCGCGCCGTACCTCGGCGTCATCGTCGGCGTGGGCATCGGCATCGTCGTGCTCGCGGCCGCCGCGGTCGTGCTCATCGTGGTGACCGGGCGGCGGAAGCCGGCCGGCGCGGGTGCGCCCGCCGGCGGCACGCCCGGCACGCCCGGCACGAGCGACGCGGACGGCGACGGGCCGCCGACCGCCTGACCCCGCGCCACGGACCGCGACGGGCCCGGATCCCCCAGGGATCCTGGCCCGTCGTCGCACGGCCCAGCGGAGCAGGCGACGGGTCAGCCCGCGGCCGGTCCCATCAGCTCGACCGCGCGCGCCAGGGCGTCGCGGCAGGCGCGGATGCCCGGCCGGTCGAGGCTCCCGACGCGCGACGACGTGAACACCGTGCGCCGCGGCGACCCCGGCAGGCCGACGAGCCGCACGTCGGGCTCGCGGCCGGCCCAGACCAGGTCCGGCAGCACCGAGGCCGCGTGCCCGCCGCGCACCAGGTCGATGTGCGCCTGCAGGTCAGCCGTCACGTAGCGCACGTCCGGCTCGAAGCCCGCGACGCGGCACACCTGCTCGGCGAAGTGGCGCGACGCGGTGCCCGCGGGTTCCATCACCCACGGCAGGCGGCGCGCGTCCGAGATGGAGCGGACGTCGTCGTGGCCGGGCGGCAGGCCGAGGCGGAGCGGATCCACGCACAGCTCCTCGCGGTCGAGGTCGGCCGGCCGCGGCGCCGCGTGCGCCGGGTACTGCTCGGCGATGACGAGGTCGTGGTCGCGCGCCCACACGTCGTGCAGGCCCGACTCGGGCTCGCGCATCGTGATCTCGACCCGGAGGTCGGGGTAGTCGTCGCGGAGGATCGTGAGCGCGGGCGGCACGAGCGCGAGCAGCGCCGACTGGAACGCGGCGATGCGGATCGTGCCGGACACGTTCGCGAGCGACGCGTTCACCTCGGTCTCGGCGCGCTCCAGCCGCTCGAGCAGGGCCGTCGTGTGCTCGACGAGGATCTCGGCCTGCGGCGTGAGCACGACCCGCCGCCCGACGCGGCGCAGCAGCGTGACGCCCGCCTCGCGCTCCAGCTGCGACAGCTGCTGCGACACCGACGACGGGCTGAACGACAGGGCGTCGGCGACCGCGCCGATCGTGCCGCGGAGCTTGAGCTCGCGCAGGAGCCGGAGCCGTCGCATCTCGAGCACGTGCGCCTCCCGCGGGAACCCAGGCGAGCATGGAATCATCGGCAGGGCCGCACGATGATCATCGGAAACGTTCAGCGCATCCGACGAGAGCATGGTCGCACACTGGGTGGACGCGCTCGCCGCGCGGCCGACGACGACGGGGCCGAAGGCCCACACGAGACGAAGAGGTTCCCGCATGACCGCCGAGACCGCATCCGCCCCCGAGACCGCCGCGATCCCGACGCTCGCCGGGGTCGTTCCCGCCCCGGACCGCGACGACCTCGCCGACCGGTCCGTCGCGCTCGTGCGCACCTGGCTCGCGGAGGCGGCCGAGCACCCGGCCGACCCGTCCGCCGAGCGCCTCGCCGGCGTCCTCAAGGACGAGAACGGCCTCGACTTCACCATCGGCTTCGTCGACCGCGTCGTGCGCCCGGAGGACCTGCCGGTCGCGGGCAACAGCCTCGCCGCGCTCACCGCCAAGACCCCCGGCTTCCTGCCCTGGTACATGCAGGGCGCGATCCGCGCGGGCGGCATCCTCGGCCCGGTCCTCCCGCAGGTCGTCGTGCCCGTCGCGCGTCGTGTGCTGCGCGAGATGGTCGGCCACCTCATCGTCGACGCCACGAGCGACAAGCTCGGCCCGGCCATCGAGAAGCTGCGCGCCGGCGGATCCCGCCTCAACCTCAACCTGCTGGGCGAGGCCGTGCTCGGCGAGCAGGAGGCCGCGCGGCGCCTGGCCGGCACGCGCGAGCTCCTCGCCCGCGACGACGTGGACTACGTCTCCATCAAGGTGTCGAGCGTCGTCTCGCAGCTGTCGATGTGGGCGTTCGACGAGGCCGTGGAGAAGGTCGTCGAGCGGCTCACCCCGCTGTACGAGCTGGCATCGGGGGCCGCGACCCCGAAGTTCATCAACCTCGACATGGAGGAGTACAAGGACCTCGACCTCACCATCGAGGTGTTCACGCGCGTGCTCGACCAGCCGCAGCTGAAGGACCTCGAGGCCGGCATCGTGCTCCAGGCGTACCTGCCCGACGCGCTCGCCGGGCTCCAGCGGCTCACCGCGTGGGCGCAGGAGCGCCGCGCGGCGGGCGGGGCGCCTATCAAGGTCCGCATCGTCAAGGGCGCGAACCTCGCCATGGAGCAGGTCGACGGCCGGATGCACGACTGGCCCGTCGCCACCTGGGCCACCAAGGAGCAGACCGACACGCACTACAAGCGGATGCTCGAGCACGCGCTCCAGCCCGCCGCGGCCGACGCCGTGAAGGTCGGCGTCGCCGGCCACAACCTCTTCGACGTCGCGTACGCGTGGCTGCTCGCCGAGGAGCGCGGCGTCACCGACCGGATCGAGTTCGAGATGCTGCTCGGCATGGCCACCGGCCAGGCCGAGGCCGTGAAGCGCACGGTCGGCGGGCTGCTGCTCTACACGCCCGTCGTGCACCCGACCGAGTTCGACGTGGCCATCTCGTACCTCATCCGCCGCCTGGAGGAGAACGCGAGCCAGGAGAACTTCATGTCGGCGGTGTTCGAGCTGAGCACGTCGTCCGAGCTGTTCGCGCGGGAGGAGTCGCGGTTCCGCTCGTCGCTCGCCGGCGTGGACGACACGATCCCGGCGCCGAACCGCACGCAGGACCGCCGCTTCCCGCCGGAGCTCGACGACGTGGATCCGCTCGCCGAGCCCGAGCCGGCCGCGGAGCCGGCGGACGAGATCGACCCGCAGCTCACGAACGTGGTCCAGGGCTTCACACGCGGCTCGCTGCTGACGCCCGACGCGCTCGTCGACCCCGGGGCCTCCACCACGCCGTTCCACAACGCGGCGGACACGGATCCGGCGCTGCCGACGAACCGCGCCTGGGGCCGCGAGATCCTGGCGCGCGTGGAGGCCTCGCGGCTCGGCGTCGCCACCATCGACGCCGCGCGCATCGACTCCACCGACCAGCTGGACGACATCATCGACGGCGTGCGCACGGCCGCCGCGGCGTGGGGGGCCCGACCCGGCGACCAGCGCGCGGCCCTGCTGCACCGCGTGGGCGTGGCCATCGAGCGCAACCGCGCGCGCCTCATCGAGGTGATGGCGTCCGAGACCGGCAAGACCATCGCGGAGGCCGACCCCGAGGTCAGCGAGGCCGTGGACTTCGCGCACTACTACGCCGAGCGCGCCCGCGACCTCGACCGCGTGCAGGGCGCCCGGTTCGTGCCGTCGCGCGTCACCGTCGTGGCGCCGCCGTGGAACTTCCCCGTCGCGATCCCCGCGGGCAGCATGCTCGCGGCCCTCGCCTCCGGCAGCGGCGTGGTCGTCAAGCCCGCCGGCCAGGCCCGCCGCTCCGGCGCCGTGCTGGTCGAGGCGCTCCGCGAGGCCGGCGTGCCGCGGGAGCTCCTCGCGCTCGTCGACGCGGGCGAGGCCGAGTTCGGCGAGCACCTCATCGCGCACCCGGCGGTCGACCGCGTGATCCTCACGGGCGGCTACGAGACCGCCGAGGTCTTCCGTTCCTGGCGCTCGGATCTGCCGCTCCTCGCGGAGACCAGCGGCAAGAACGCCATCATCGTGACCCCCAGCGCCGACCTCGACCTGGCCGCGGCCGACGTCGTGAAGAGCGCGTTCGGCCACGCCGGCCAGAAGTGCTCGGCCGCGAGCCTCGTGATCCTCGTGGGCTCGGTCGGGAAGTCGCGCCGCTTCCTCACCCAGCTCGTCGACGCGGTGTCGTCGCTGCGCGTGGGCTACCCGTCGGATCCGACCACGCAGATGGGCCCGATCATCGAGCCGGCCGCCGGCAAGCTCAAGCACGCGCTCACGCAGCTCGGCGTCGGCGAGAAGTGGCTCGTGGAGCCGCTGGCGAAGGACGAGACCGGCCGCCTCTGGTCGCCGGGCGTCCGCGACGGCGTGAAGCCCGGGTCGTACTTCCACCTCACCGAGTTCTTCGGCCCCGTGCTCGGCGTGATGCGCGCGCGGAACCTCGAGGAGGCCATCCGCTTCCAGAACGCCATCCCCTACGGCCTCACCGCGGGCCTGCACAGCCTCGACGCGCGCGAGCTCGAGCAGTGGCTCGACACCGTCGAGGCGGGCAACCTCTACGTGAACCGCGGGATCACGGGCGCGATCGTGCAGCGTCAGCCGTTCGGCGGCTGGAAGCGCTCCTCGGTCGGATCCGGCACCAAGGCCGGCGGGCCGAACTACCTCATGGGCCTCGGCTCCTGGGTCGCGGACGAGGGCCGGCACTCCAGCTCGCTGCACCTGCGCGGGCTGTCGCCGCGGGTCACGGAGCTCATCGAGTCGGCGCAGCCCGCGATCCGCTACGAGGACTTCGATCTCGTCCGCCGCTCCGCCCTCAGCGACGCCGTCGCCTGGCACGACGAGTTCGGCCAGGTGAAGGACCCGAGCGGCCTCGGCGTGGAGCGGAACCTGTTCCGCTACCGGCCGCTGCCCGTCACGGTGCGGCTCACGGAGTCGGGCGCGCTCGCCGACCTGCTGCGCGTGCTCGCGGCCGGGCGCCTCGCCCGCGCGGAGATGCACGTGTCGGTCCCGGGGATCCTCCCGGCCGGCCTCGGCCAGGTGCTCGAGGACCTGCCGAGCGTGCACGTGATCATCGAGACGGACGACGCGTGGCTCGCCCGCGTCGCGACCGACGGCATCGCGACCGAGCGCGTGCGCCTCGTCGCCGCGCGCGACGCGCGGCTCGTGGAGGCGCGCGCCCTGTCGGACGCGCTCCGCGGCACGCCCGACGTGGCCGTGTACGCCGACGAGGTCACGGCGGCCGGCCGCGTCGAGATGCTCACGTTCCTGCGCGAGCAGGCCATCAGCATCACGGCCCACCGCTTCGGCAACCCGGACGACTGGAGCGAGGCGGTCATCTAGGTGACCGCGATCGAGGTCCGCGCGCTCCGGGCCTCGGAGGTCGGGCGGCTCGAGCAGGGGGAGCCGCCCGGCCGCGGGTTCGCGCGCGCGATGTGGGCGCTCCAGCAGGCGGGCGGATGCACGCTGCTCGTCGCGTGGGACGGCGACCGTCCCGTGGGCTCCGGCCAGCTCGACCTCCGCGGCGCCGCGCCGGAGCTGCGGAACCTGCGGGTCGACGCGGCGGAGCGCGGGCGCGGCGTCGGCACGGCGATCATCCGCGCGGCCGAGGAACGCGTCGCGCCGGGCCGCCTCACGGTCGGCGTCGGCCTCGACAACCCGCGGGCCCGCGCGCTGTACGAGCGGCTCGGCTACCGCGGCACGGGCGAGGTCACGACCACCACGTACGCCTACGTCGACGACGACGGCGTCACCCGGCAGGCCACGGAGACGGACGAGACGCTGGCGCGCGACCTGGGCTGAGCCCGGTCGGCCTCGCCGACCTGCCACGATGAGCGCATGCGCGAGAGGGAGGCCATCGCCCGCGCCCGGGCGATGTGGGATGCGGGTCGTCGCCGTGGCGCTGATCGCCGCGTACTGGAGCCTGGCGAGGATCGCCTAGGGCCGCGATCCTCGTGCACCGGCGGCGCCCGTCTCCACAGCCGGCACCGGGGATGATCCGCGCGCGGCCCGCCCGGATCCGCGACCCTGGACGGATGCAGCGCTCCGAGACCGTCGACCGCGCCCGGACGCTGTGGGACGACGGCCGGCGGCGCGAGGCGATCGTCGAGCTCCGCACCCGCGTGCGGCGGGAACCGGGAGACGCGGTCGCGCGCCTGCTGCTGGCGTCCTGGTACCGCGAGGTCCGCGCCCCGGACCAGGCCGCCCGCTGGGGCATCGCGTTCCCCGGGTGGACCACCGCGCGGGAGCGCGAGCTGCTGGCGCGCCTGATCGCGTCCTCCGGCGTGCGCGACGAGCACCTCGGCCGCTTCCTCGCGCTGCCCGCGGGTGAGCGGCCCGCCGAGCTCGCCGAGGTCATGACGATCGTCGGCGGCCTCCGCGCCCCCGACGGCTGGCGCGGCGCGAAGCCGCTGCGGCCGCGGGACCTGCGGAGCCGGATCGCGCACGCCGTCCACGTGCTCGGCTGGGTGCTGCTCGCGGGAGCCCTGATGATGTCCGGCCTCGTGGCGCTGGCCGGCGAGGACGCCACATCCCCCGCGCGCGGCGGCGTCGCCCTGGGGCTCCTCCTGCTCGCCGTGGCCGCGGTCGTGGAGGGCACGCGGGCCCGCCGCGGCTGGTGGTGGGTCGGCCCGTCGGCCGTGATCTCCGCGGTCGCCCTGGTGGCGGCCGCCGTGGCGCTCGCCCGCATGGCGCTCTGAGCGCCGCCTAGGGTCGTCACGTGACCCCCGCTCCCGCCGCCGTGCACGTGTCGGTGGTGCCGGTCGACGCATCCGCCGATCGCGCCGCCCGCACCACCGCCGGGCGCGACGCGCTGCGGGCGCTCGCCGCGGAGATCGTGGGCGCGGATCCCGCCGACGTCACCGTGCGCGCCCGATGCCCGGACTGCGGGAGGCCGCACGGTCGCCCGGTGCTCGGCGGATCCCGCGCGCTCGACGGCCTGCACGCCAGCGTCGCGCACGCGGGCGACGCCGTGGTCGTCGCGGTCAGCGCCGACGGCCCGATCGGGATCGACGCCGAGCCGCGCGGTCGCGCGACGCCGCCCGGGATGACGCTCGGGCGATGGGTGCGGATCGAGGCGGTGCTGAAGGCCGACGGCCGCGGGCTCCGCGTCGACCCGGAGCGCGTGCGGTTCGCCGACGACGCGGACGACGCGCGCGGCCTGCTCGCCTGGATCGACGGCGAGCCCGCGCGCTACCGCCTCATGGAGGTCGCGCTCGCGCCCGACCTCGTGGTCGCCATCGCCCGCCGTGTGCGGCGCGCCGGTGAGGAGTCGCTCAGGGTCGAGATCCGCGCGCTCGACCGCTGAACGGGACGCGGCAGGGGAGACGCGGGTTCACTCGTTCTCCGCCTGGTCCAGCACGAACTCCGTGAACCCCGGCACGGTGAACGACAGGTGCCCGTGCTTGTTCGCGTCGAGGAGCCCCTTGTCCAGCAGCTTCTGGCGGGCGACCGAGATGGCTCGAGTGGTAGTCGCCAGGGCATCGGCGAGGTCGGCGCGCTTCACGTCCGTTCCGCCCAGCCGCGCGACCGCGACGAGCATGTCCTGCTGGCTTGGGCTGGCCGACCTCCAGCGTGCGGTGAAGAGCGTCTCCATCTCCGCATCGACGGACGGCAGCGCGGCCACGACATCGTCGAGCGCGATGGCGTCATCCGGTCGCAAGCCCTCTCGGGCGAGTCGCCTGCAGGCCGCCCTCCAAGACGCATCGCCGATCAGCTGGACCTTGTAGGGATAGCCGCTCGATTCCGATACGGCCCGATCGAGGGCCGCTACGTCCCAGGCGACGGCGACGGTCGCAGCCGTGGCCTGGAGCGCCTCCCGCGCGCCGGCGTCGGACAGGCCGTGCAGGGGCTGGAAGCTGAAGCGCTCGCTGAACGTCACCGCCTTGTTGATCTTCGTCGGGGCGCCGGGCAGCCCGACGGCGAAGAGCGCGGTCCGCGGCTGCCCGGGTTCGAAGGCGCGAAGCGGGGCCATCTCCTGCCATGCGTAGGCGAGCGTGCGCAGGCTCTCGGGGTCCGCCTCCTGGATCTCGTCGATGAGCAGTGCGATCCCCGCGTCCCCGTCATGGATCACCGCGTCGATCGCGGCGCGGATCGCCTGCTGGATCTGCTTCGCCGACGCGGCCGTCGGCGTGCGCTCCGGGGTCAGCGAGACGCCGACCTGCACGATGCCGGGCGCCCCCAATGTGACCGTCGCCGAGTCGATCGCCTCGAGTGCGGCCTTCCGCAGACGCGTGCCGGTTCCCACCACCTGCCGGAGCTCACCGAGCAGGGATCGCACCAGATCCTCGTCGGGATCCGCCGTGATCAGCACGGTCCGGATGCGGTACCCGCCGAAGATGCGTTGCGCCTCCCGGAGCAACGACGTCTTGCCGATCCCACGGGGTCCGTGGTCGACGTGCACTCGAGGGATGAACAGCCCGTCGGATGCCATGCGCTGGGCGGCCTCGCGGAACTGCTGCAGCTTGTCCGCTCGGCCGGGGAGGCTCGTCGGCACGGATCCCGGTGTGTAGGGGCTCAGCGACTCGCTCGGATGACGTCTATCGTTGTTATACATCGACCCGAAGTATAACGACGATGGCACAGACCCCGAGGTGTCGCCAGCGGCCCCTCAGCGCCGCCCGACCTTCGGCAGCTGCGGCAGCGGCACGTCCGCGAGCCACGCCCGCAGGAGCGCGCCCGCGTCCCCGGCCGCGCCGACGAGGTCGGCGGTGGTGCGGGGAGCCGTCCACGCCGGATCCGTCCAGCGAAGCAGCAGCGCGCGCCACGCGGCGTCGCCGAGCGTCAGCCGGAGCGCGTGCACCGCGAGGGCGCCGCGCTTGTAGACGACGTCGTCGAACATCGCCTCCGGGCCGGGGTCGCCGATGCCGACCTGCGTGCCGTAGCGGTCGAGGCGCGCGTGGTGCTGGCGGGCGAGCTGATCCGCGGTCGGCCCGCCGGACTCCTCCGACCACAGCCACTCGGCGTAGCAGGCGAAGCCCTCGTTGAGCCAGATGTGCTGCCACGACGCGAGGCCCACCGAGTTGCCGAACCACTGGTGCGCGAGCTCGTGCGCGACGAGCCGCTCGGATCCGCCGGTGCCGTCGGCGTGGTTGGAGCCGAGCACGGCCATCGCCTGCGCCTCGAGCGGGATCTCCAGCTCGTCGTCCGTCACCACGACGCGGTACTCGCCGAAGGGGTAGGGCCCGAACAGCGTCTCGAAGAACGCCATCATGCGCGGCACGAGCGCGAGGTCCTGCAGCACGCGCGCCTCGCGCGGCTTCGGGTACGCGAAGACCGCCTCGGTGGATCCGGCGGGCACGCGCCGCTCCGCGTACCGGCCGATCTGCACGGTCGCCAAGTACGGCGCGGTGGGCGCGTCCTGCTCGTACGTCCAGGTGGCGCGGCCCGAGCGCTCGAGCCGGGAGACGAGGCGGCCGCTCGCGACCACCGTGTAGTCGACCTCGCACGCGACGCGGATCCGGAACGCGGCCCGCACGTCCGGCCGGTCGTTGCAGGGGAACCACGTCGACGCGCCGCTCGGCTGCGACGCGACGAGCACGCCGTCGCCGAGCTCCTCCCAGCCGAGCTCGCCCCAGACGGTGCGGCGGGGGCCGGGCTCGCCGGAGTAGGCGACGTCGACCGTGAAGGACGCGCCCGCGGGGATCGGCGCGGCCGGGGTGACCACGAGGCGCCCGCCCCGCTGCACGTGCCGGGTCTCGCGCCGGCCGTCGACGCGCACGGCGCCCACGCGGAGGCCCGTGAGGTCGAGCTCGAACCGGGGGAGGGTCTCGCGGGCCGTGGCGGTGATCACGGCCCGGGCCTTCAGGCGGTTGCGGGCCACGCGGTAGTCGAGGTCGAGGTCGTAGCGCTCCACGGAGTACGCGGTGGAGCCGACCTCGGGGGTGTAGCCGTCGCCGGCCTCGGGACCCGCGGCGGTCCTCACCGGGGACCGGCGGTCGCGGGAGCGGCGGGTTCGGCGGAGGCCGGGGCGGCGTCGCCGGCGGCGGGCGCGGCCTCGGCGGGCAGGTACCGACCCGTCTTCACCTCGCGCCACGGGCCGATCGGGTTGCCGCTCCAGCGGCTCGCCTCGGGCACGAGCTCCCCGCGCATCACGAGGCTCGCGGGGCCCACGGTGGCCTGCGGGCCGATGCGCGCGGCGGGCAGGATGACGCTGTGCGGCCCGAGGGTCGCACCGGCGTCGAGGGTGACGGTGTCCATGCTCATGATCCGATCATGGAACAGATGCGTCTGCACGACACAGCCGCGGTTGATCGTGGACGCGTCGCCGAGGGTCACGAGGTCGGCCTCGGGCAGCCAGTGCGAGTCGCACCACACCCCGGATCCGATGCGCGCGCCGAGGCTCCGCAGCCACCAGACGAGCGCGGGCGTGCCGGCGGCCGAGGACGCGAACCAGGGCGCGGCCACCATCTCGGTGAACACGTCCGACACCTCGCTGCGCCACACGAACGACGACCACAGCGGGTGCTCCTCCGCGCGGATGCGGCCGATGAGGATCCACTTCGCCGCCGTCGAGACCGCCGCCGCCACCGCGCCCGCCACCAGCAGCACCACGCCGCCGAGCAGGAACGCGACGAGCGGACCCCACGCCTCGGTGATCGCCGCGAGCGTCACGAGCACGGCCAGGCCGATGGCGCAGGTCACGAAGACGGGCACGACGCGCAGCAGCTCCCAGAGGATGCGCGCGACGCGCAGTCGCGTCGGCGGCCGGAACGTGCGGGAGTCGTCGGCGGCGGCGACCGTGCGCCGGAGCCGGACGGGCGGGGAGCCGAGCCACGAGGATCCGGCCTTCGACTTGGTCGGCGCCGCCGAGAGCACGGCGACGAGGCCGTCCTTCGGCACCTTGTGGCCGGGCCCCGCCATGCCGGAGTTGCCGAGGAACGCGCGCTGGCCGATCTCGGCGCGGGCGACGCGCATCCACCCGCCGCCGAGCTCGTAGCCGGCGACGAGCGTGTCGTCGGCGAGGAACGCGCCGTCGCGGATCGTCGTCATCGCGGGGATGAGGAGCACGGTCGACGCCTCGACGTCCTTGCCCACGCGCGCGCCGAGGAGGCGCAGCCACACGGGCGTGAAGAGGCCGGCGTAGAGCGGGAAGAGCACGGTGCGCGCGAGGTCGAGGAGGCGCTCGGTGGTCCAGAGCTGCCAGCCGACGCGGCTGCGCACGGCGTGGATGCCCTCCGTGACGCCGAGGCCGAGGAGGCGCACGGATCCCACCACGAGCAGCGCGAGCACGAGCCCGGTCACGAGCACGGCGGGCACGAGCGCGCCGAGGCCGCGCCACCACGTGTCGCCGAGGTCGGCGGATCCGCGGATCGCCGTCGCGAGGATCCCGCCGCCCGCGACGAACGCCACCACCGGCACGAGCGCGGTCGCGACCGACGCGGCGCCGTACGCCGCGACCCAGCGCGTGTTCCGCGGCGGCCGGTGGTCGGGCCACCAGACGCGCGCCTTGCCCTCGCGCGCGGCGGGCGACCCGGCCCAGCGCTGGCCCGACGGCACGCGCCCGAAGACGGCGGATCCCGGCGCGATCTCCGCGCCCTTGCCGATGCGCGTGCCCGGCAGCAGCGTCGAGCGCGTGCCGACCGTGGACCCCGCGCCGATGCGCACCGCGCCGATGCGCACGGTGTCGCCGTCGATCCAGTACCCGGAGAGGTCGACCTCGGGCTCGACGGAGGCGCCGCGGCCGATGCGGAGCATGCCCGTGACGGGCGGCAGCGTGTGCAGGTCGACGTCGTCGGCGATGCGCGCGCCGAGCGCCCGCGCGTAGTAGGTGATCCAGGGCGCGCCCGCGAGCCCGACCGCGCCGATCTGCTGCGCGATCTGCTCGGCCAGCCAGAGCCGCAGGTGCCACTTCCCGCCGCGCGGGTGGTCGCCGGGCGTCAGGCCGCGGAGCAGCAGGCGCGCGGAGGCGGCGGAGATCGCCATGCGGCCGAACGGCGTCGCGAAGAGGAGGAGGCCGGGGATCAGCAGCCACCACGACACGTCCGGCAGCGCGTCGAAGCCGCCGAGCGGCCGCAGCAGCGCGCTCGCCGTGAGCAGCAGCGCGAGCCAGCGGAGGCTCTGCAGGGCGAGCAGGGGTGCGCCGAGGAGGGTCTGGATCCACTGGGTGCGGCGCGGCGTCGGCGTCACGTCCACCTGCGGCCCGGTGCGCACGGCCCGCGGCGCGCGTCCGGCCATGGCCGCGTGCATGGCGCCGAGGCGCGGGTGGGCGTAGACGTCGGCGACCGTGAACTCGGGGTCGACCGAGCGGATCCGGGCCACGAGCTGCGCCGCCGACAGGGATCCGCCGCCGAGGTCGAAGAAGTTCGCGTCGGCGCTCGCGACGGGCGTGCCCAGCGCGGCGGACCACATCTCGGCGAGCGGACGCAGCTCGGCGTCGAGGTCGGCGCCCTCGTCGCCCGCGGCGCCGGGCAGCGGCCAGGGGAGCGCGGCCCGGTCGACCTTGCCGGAGGTGCGCGTGGGCAGCGACTCGACCACGCCGATGAGCGGCACGAGCGCCGCCGGCAGCGCGACGCGGAGGCGCTGCACGGCGTCCTCGCGCGAGAAGGTCGCGGGATCCCGCGGCACGAGGTAGCCGACGAGCACCTGGTTCCCCGCGCCCGTGGTCTGCACGGCGACGGCCGCGCCCTGCACGTCGTCGAGGCCCTGCAGCGCCGCCTCGATCTCGCCCAGCTCGATGCGCCGACCGCCGACCTTCACCTGGTCGTCGGCGCGACCCTGGAACACGAGGCCCTCCGCCTCGAAGCGCACGAGGTCGCCCGAGCGGTAGGCGCGGTCCCAGCCGAGCGCGGGGAACGGGGCGTACTTCTCGGCGTCCTTGGCGGGATCGAGGTACCGCGCGAGCCCGACGCCCCCGATGATCAGCTCGCCCACGCCGCCCTCGGGCACGCGGGTGCCGTCGGCGTCGACGACCGCGAGGGTCCAGCCGTCGAGCGGCAGGCCGATGCGCACGGGACCGGGGCCGCCGAGCGGCGCGGCGCACGCGACGACGGTCGCCTCCGTGGGGCCGTAGGTGTTCCAGACCTCGCGCCCGTCGGTCGCGAGGCGCTGGCCGAGCTCGGGCGGGCAGGCCTCGCCGCCGAAGATGAGCAGCCGCACGTTCTCGAGCGACTCCGCGGGCCATAGCGCCGCGAGCGTCGGCACGGTGGACACGATGGTCACGCCGTGCGTCGTGAGCCACGGCCCGAGGTCCATGCCGCTGCGGACGAGGCTGCGCGGCGCCGGCACGAGGCACGCGCCGTGCCGCCAGGCGAGCCACATCTCCTCGCACGACGCGTCGAACGCGACCGAGAGGCCGGCGAGCACGCGGTCGCCGGGGCCGATCGGCTCGTCCTGGAGGAAGAGGCGCGCCTCGGCGTCGACGAAGGCCGCGGCCGAGCGGTGCGAGACCGCGACGCCCTTGGGGGTGCCGGTGGACCCGGAGGTGAAGATGATCCACGCGTCGTCCTCGGGCGCGGGCGGCGCGACCAGCGGCAGCGCGGAGGTGGAGGCGTGCGCGGCGGCGGCGGGGAGGATGCGGAGCGCGGCGGCCGTGACCCGGGCGGCGGCGGCGTCGGCGTTGTCGTCGGCGTCCGCGTCCCCAGCTCGCGGCGTGAACTCGCCCGTGCCCGTCACGACGCCCGCGACGCGCGCCTCGCCGAACACCAGACGCGCGCGCTCCTCGGGGTCGTCCGCGTCGACCGGCACGTAGGCGGCGCCGGCCGCGAGCACGCCGAGCACGGTGACGTAGAGGTCGCGGGATCCGGACGGCATGCGGATCCCGACCCGGTCGCCCTTCTCCACGCCCGCCTCCCGCAGCGATGCGGCGACCTGCACGACGCGCGCCATGAGCTCGCGGTAGCTGAGCGCGCCGTCGCCGTCCTCGATGGCGGACGCGTCGGGGTGCGCGGCGACGGTCGCGCGGAGCACGTCGACGAGCGTGCGCGGGGGAGTGACGGCGTCGGCCCCGTCGAGGACGCGCTGCGCGCGGGAGGCTGACGCGGCGACGGCGGCATCGGCGTCGGTCTCGGTCCCGGGTCCGGTGGTCGCCACGGGGGGAGCGGGAGCGGGAGCGGGAGCGGGAGCGGGAGCGGGAGCGGGAGCGGGAGCGGGAGCCGGAGCCGGTGCGCTCACGGCCTGCGCGTCGTCGTGCGGCGTCGCCGCCTCCGGGGAGGACTCGGGCATGTGATCTCCGATCGGGACGGGCGGCGTGCGTACTGTCGGGCCTCCGGGTGAACGGGAGGTGGAATCGCGGCGACCCCGGGGCTCCGGAGCCCGCGGCGGCGGATCAGCCGGCCGCGAGCGCCTCGTCCACCAGCCGTCGCGCGTCGGCGTCGGAGGCGTCGAGCCGCCGGGCGAGCTGCGCGTACGCGGCGGCGGATGCCCGGAGCGCCTGTGGCACGTCGTCCCGCGCGGCGACGAACGACCCGGCGCGTCCGCGCGTCTCGATCACGCCGTCGGCCTCGAGCTCCTTGTAGGCCCGCGCGACCGTGTTGACGGCGACGCCCGCCTGCTCGGCGAGCGCCCGCACGGTCGGCAGCCGCGCGCCAGCCGGCAGCTCGCCGTCGACGGCCCGGCGCGCGACCTCGGCGCGGAGCTGCTCGAAGGGAGGGGTCGCGGAGCCCGGGTCGATGCGGTAGCCGGGCGCGGGATCCATGCGCCGAGGCTAGCGAGCCGCGGGCCGCCGACGGGCGCGACATGCACGTCCGTGGCACCGGCTCAACGCTGCTTCTCTCATTTAAGTATTTCTAGCCACAGGGTACGTATTCACTGTATTGTGTGGCATGTGCCCCTAAATGATCCATTCCTTCGCCGTCTCGATGCGCTTCTTATGGCCATCGCTGAAATGGACGGGGTTAGTGCAGAAGGGCAGCGACTGGCGGACGTAGCGGTTCGGCGGGTGAGGCAAGCGGCAGCCACCAGTCCAGATATTCTAGATGGCTCTGACGTGCGAAGTGCGTTCTGGACTGATGTTGAAGATGTCCTCGGGGCCCTGCCCAGCGTTCCGCGCGATAAAGCCGGTGCTTTGCATGACTGGGCGCGCGAGCTAATTCAAAAACTTCTTCAGCACGTTGAGACGTTTATCGATATTGACGACGGAACCCGGGCAGAAAGGCAAATTGCGTTCGAGATTCAGGACTTGCTCACCGGCGACTTACAGGACATTGCTTCCTCAAAAACTTCCGAAGAAATGGAGGAGAGGGCCAAGGTTGCCGTCGAAAGCATCGAGAACACGGCCCGCGTTGTGAAAAGCGCGTCTGGTGAGGTTGGGGGATTAAAGCTCTATTCCTATTTTCAAGCTTATGCAAACGCTCAGCATAAGTCAGCAAATATATTCAGAGGGGCGACTATTGTGCTCATAGTTGCCGCCGGTGTTTCATCCTTCGCGCTGCCTCATCCTACTGTGGCGGAATGGCCGGCACTTGTGGTTCGGTTGACTTCAATTGCGGCGATAGTGGGGCTGGCTGCCTACTGTGGAAGGCAGGCGACTGGCCATCGACGTATTGCCGACTGGGCTCGGGCCCTTGAAGTTCAGCTACAGTCTTTACCTGCTTTCGTGGATGCAATTCAAGGTGATAGTCAACGCGATGCTATCTACGCTGCCTTTGCAGGGCGCATTTTGGGTTCCCCGCCGGATCTAAAAGCTGGCCCGAGCGAAGGTTCAGAGATGCCCCTCGCGCAGATGATCGATTTCTTATCCGCAATGATGCGGAAGGTCTAATTTGCGGAGGCTGTTGAGCTTCCCGCTTCTCAGGCGGATGGCCTGACGATCTAAGTGCGCAGAGGTCTTCGGCGAGGCAGAATGTACCTGCGGCACGCACGGCCGCCGACAGGAGGTCCCGCATGTCCGAGCTCGAGCTGATCACGATGTGGTCGCGCGCCCGCAAGCAGATGATCACGAGCCAGCTCGGCCCCATCTTCCTGCTCACCGCCACGGTGTTCCTGCTGCGCACCGGCCTCGCCGACGCCGACCTCGGCACGCGCCTCGCCGCCGCCCTGATCCTGCTCGCCACCGGCGCCCTCGGCGCCGCCGTGCAGTTCTCCATCAACTCGCAGGCCATCGCGATCGCCCGCGACCTCCGCGAGTCCGGCGCCACCTCGCACGCGGCGCGCACGGTCATCGCCGCCGAGGGCCTCACGAACCTGATCCGCTACGCGATCCCGGCGCTCTTCGTCGTCATCTACGTCGTGATCCTGGTGGCGCTGTTCGCCTGATCGATTCCGTCAAGCCGGCAGCACAGTCGGCAGCCACTGCATGAAGGCGTATGCGCCGGCTGTAAATCCCGCGGTCCAGGTAGGAGCCGAGAGCGCGATCACGAGTGGTCGCTGCGTCAAGCGCGAGAGGAATCTCGACGATTCGGGCGTGGTGGCGCCCTGGCATTTCTTCAGTAGCATCGCCGCGAACGCGATGGCTCCGATGGCTCCTCCGAGCAACGAAGTGATGCTGAGGAGGGTCTCGATGTCCGCCACCCGTCTGGCGATCAACATCGTCACGACGAGGTTGAAGGCCGCTCCGCGACCGATGTAGTCAGCACATGTCGCCCCCAGCCGTTGCCAGTGTGCCCGGTGTCGTTCCTCTTTCAGAGAGCGGATTCCGGCGACGAGAAGGCCCCATCGCGCTGCTTTCAGTCGGCTACGCACGTCGCTCAGGTTCCGGGCATCCTCGAGGTCCTCGCGCGTGCGCTCCCGGAGCACCTGCATGCGGGTCCTCGTCTCCGACGGCGAAGGGCGCCTTGAGGACGCCGCAGGATCCTGGCTGCGGGCGTCGCCGACGGCCTCAGCAGCGATGCCCACTCCAGCGCATACAGAAGTGAGCATCGCCAAGAGAGTGACTTCGTCCTCTGCAGTGAGCGCATTCTTTGCGCGCTTCTGCACGTCGCGCGCCCAGCTCGCATCTGCGCGACGCAGTCCGGCGACGGGGCGGAAGAGGGTGGAGAAGCTGTGCCCGATGATGCCCGCAGCGGATTGCACGAAGGAGATGCCCCTCCCTCCGTTCAACTCGCTGATGCGCTCAGATGCCTGTCGGAGGGCCGCGTTCCTCGATGAGAAAGCACCTGTTCCGACCCACACGAGGAACCCGGCCAATACGGCGCCCTCGAGTACGGCGACCAACAGGAAGGCAACGACGGCTCGATCGGCAACCTCCGCCCAATCCACGCCCACTTCATATCCTTTCGATCATCTCCGCATGAAGCGGATGTCACCACGAACTGCAGACGCGCGGAAGCGAGGACGCGTGTCCAACGACGAGGGGCGTTGCCATGAGCGAGAGGGCACTCTTGTTCCGAGTCGTCGATGGTGGGGACCGGATGCTACATGGCGCACTGGTCCGCGGAGCAGGCGGATCGGCCAGCCCTACTCCAGCGTCCGGTTCACCAGCCGCGAGAGCACGATCGCGCTGCGGGTGTGGTCGACGTTCGGGGCGAGGCGCACCTTCTCGAGCGCGTCCTCGAGGCTCGGGATGTCGCGGGAGCGGATGCGCACGATGGCGTCGGCGTCGCCCGTGACGGTGCCCGCGTCGACGACCTCGGGGACGCCCTGGAGGATCCGGCGCAGCTCGTCGGGCGCGACCGTCCCGCGGCAGAACAGCTCCACGTAGGCCTCGGTGCTGAGGCCGTCGACCGCGGGGTCGACCTGGATCGTGAAGCCGCGGATCACGCCGTCGGCCACCAGTCGGTCTACCCGCCGCTTCACCGCGCTGGCCGAGAGGCCGACGGTGCCGCCGATGTCGCCGTAGCCGGCGCGTCCGTTCTGGCGGAGGAGGTCGATGATCCGGTGGTCGAGGTTGTCCATGCTCCGAGCCTATGGCGGGATCCTGCGTGGGACGGGGGTCGGACGCGCGGAATCCGCGCGGCACCCTCTCGAACGGGCGTGATGCGCCTGCCAGGCTGACGGGAAGGCGTCCCCTCGGGGCTCTGGGACATCGTCCGCCTCCACGACCGCGCCGCGAGGCGCGCCGCACGAAGCAGGAGCACCATGCCCTCCACCCTCTCCCGGCCCGCGGACACCGCATCCGGCCGCACCCCTGTCGCGAAGCGCGTGCTGATGTGCCGGCCCGACCACTTCGACGTGGTCTACAAGATCAACCCCTGGATGGACCCGGCCGTCCCGACCGACACCTCGCTCGCGGTGCGCCAGTGGCAGACCCTGCACGACGCGTACGTGGGCCTCGGCATCCAGGTCGAGCTGATCGACGGCATCGCGGGCCTGCCGGACATGGTCTACGCGGCCAACGGCGGCTTCACGCTCGACGGCATCGCGTACGGCGCCGCGTTCCAGTTTCCCGAGCGCCAGCCCGAGGGCCCCGCGTACATGGACTGGTTCCGCGAGGCGGGCTTCGACGTGCGCGTGCCCGAGCAGGTCAATGAGGGTGAGGGCGACATCCTCCTCGTCGGCGACACGATCCTCGCGGGCACCGGCTTCCGCAGCGACAGCACCAGCCACGCCGAGGTGGCCCGGATCTTCGACCGCGAGGTCGTGACCCTCCGCCTCGTGAACCCGTCGTTCTACCACCTGGACACCGCGATCGCGGTGCTCGACGACAGCAACATCGCCTACCTGCCGAGCGCCTTCGACGCCGCGAGCCTCGACGAGCTCGAGCGCCGCTACCCGGACGCGATCGAGGTCAGCGAGCAGGACGCGTCGATCCTCGGCCTCAACTCCTACAGCGACGGCCTCCACGTCGTGATCGCCGAGAAGGCCGTGGGCTTCGAGGCGTCGCTGCGCGAGCGCGGCTACGAGCCCATCGGCGTCGACCTGTCCGAGCTGCTGCTCGGCGGCGGCGGCGTGAAGTGCTGCACGCTCGAGCTGCGACAGTGACGATCAGGACGGACGAGGACATGACCGACACCATCGACCGCCCCGCCGCCTCCGAGGCCGGCGCCCTGGCCATCCACGCCGAGGAGGCCCACGCCGCGCACAACTACCACCCGCTGCCCGTCGTGGTCGCGTCCGGCCAGGGCGCGTGGGTCACCGACCTCGACGGCCGGCGCCTGCTCGACTGCCTCGCGGCCTACTCGGCCGTGAACTTCGGGCACTCGCACCCGGAGCTCGTGCGGGTCGCGACCGAGCAGCTCGGCCGGATCACGCTCACGAGCCGCGCGTTCCACAACGACAAGCTCGGCCCGTTCGTGACCGCGCTCGCCGAGCTCGCGGGCAAGGACATGGTCCTGCCGATGAACACGGGCGCCGAGGCCGTGGAGTCCGGGATCAAGGTCGCGCGCGCCTGGGGCTACCGGGTGAAGGGCGTGGCCGCGGGCCGCGCGAAGATCATCGTGATGGCCGGCAACTTCCACGGCCGCACCACCACCATCGTGAGCTTCAGCGACGACGAGGAGGCGCGCGCCGACTTCGGGCCGTTCACGCCCGGGTTCGTGACCGTGCCGTACGGCGACGCCGCGGCGCTCGAGGCCGCGATCGACGGGGACACGGTCGCCGTGCTCGTCGAGCCGATCCAGGGCGAGGCCGGCATCGTCGTGCCGCCCGCCACGTTCCTCGCGGACGTGCGGCGGATCTGCACGCGCGAGCGGGTGCTGATGATCGCGGACGAGATCCAGTCGGGCCTCGGCCGCACGGGCGCGACCTTCGAGTGCGACAACGCCGGGGTGGTGCCCGACCTGTACCTCCTCGGCAAGGCGCTCGGCGGCGGCATCGTGCCCGTCTCCGCGGTCGTCGGCGACGCGGACGTGCTGGGCGTCATCCAGCCGGGGCAGCACGGATCCACGTTCGGCGGCAACCCGCTGGCCGCGGCGGTCGGCCACGCGGTGGTCGACATGCTCGCGACCGGCGAGCCGCAGGAGCGCGCGCGTCGGCTCGGCGGCGTGCTGCACGCGCGGCTGGCGGATCTCGTGGGCCACGGCGTGCTCGAGGTGCGCGGTCGCGGGCTGTGGGCCGGCATCGACATCGACCCGGATCTCGCCACGGGCCGCGCGGTCTGCGAGCGGCTCGCCGAGCGCGGCGTGCTCGCCAAGGACACGCACGGCTCCACGATCCGGCTCGCGCCGCCCATCGTGGTGGAGGAGGAGGACCTCGTCTGGGCCGTGGAGCAGCTCGCCGACGTGCTGACGGAGCTCGGGGCGCGCTGATCCGTCGCCCACTCGTCGCGCCCGTCCGCCCGTGAGGGCGGGCGGGCGTCGTCGTCCCGCGCGGCGGTGGGGAGAGCCGGCACCCCGCCGGGGGGCCGGCCGGTACGGTGCAGCCGCCGGCGCGTACGCGTCGGACCCCCTCCTCTCAGAAGGCCGACCATGATGCCGACCGCTCCCTCCTCCCCGTCCGTCCGCGCCCCGCGCCGCCGCATGCGGATGCTCGCCTGCGCGCTGGCCCTCGCGGGCGCCGTCAGCGTCCTCCCGTTCGCCGCGCAGTCCGCGAGCGCCCAGCCGGAAGCGGGCCCGCACTCGGGGCCCTGGAACGGGGTCGACGTCTACATCACGCACAGCAAGCTGTTCGGGATGGCGGTCCGCACCTTCTCCAACGGGCACCAGTACTGCGTCGAGCTGTCCCCGGGGTGGAACGCCGTCCCCATCGAGGCGCCGGTCGCGGGCCGGTCGGGCGCCGAGCTGGCGCCCTCGAAGTCCTGCACCGACTTCGGCGGCACGAACACCTACATCATCCACGTCCGAGCCGGCGAGCGCTGGCACGTCACGAACGACAGCCCCCGCTGCGTGCCGTTCCACGGCGGCCCCGCAGGGCAGTGCACCCCGTACCGGCGCTCGTAGACGGCGAGCCCGATCTCGCGCTCGGCCGCTCGCCGCGGCCGGGCGCGACGGGCGGTGGGGAGAGTGAGCGCGTACGCGGGGCGGCCGCGGATACGGTGCATCGGCCGGTGCGCACGCACCGGATCCCACCCCTTTCCAGAAAGCTCACCACCATGCCCACCGCTCCCTCCTCCCTGTCCCTCCGCGCCCCCCCCGCCGCGGCATGCGGCTGTTCGCCTGCGCGCTGGCCCTCGCGGGCGTCGTCAGCGTCCTGCCCCTCGCCGCCCAGTCGGCGAGCGCCTCCCCGGAGGCGGGCCCGCACACGGCGCCGTGGAACGGCGTCGACGTCTACGTATCGGGAGGCCAGCTCCACGGGATGAACGTCCGGACGTTCTCGCACGGGCACGTGTACTGCGTCCCGCTGTCCCCGGGATGGAACGCCGTCCCCGTCGAGGCGCCGGCCGGGGGCCGGTACGGGGCACAGCTCAATGCCTCGCGGTCCTGCAGCGACATCGGCGGACTGAACACCTACCGGGTCAACGTCCGACCGGGCGAGCACTGGCACGTCACGAACGACTCCCCGCGCTGCGTCACCTACCGTGGTGGCCCGGCCGGGCAGTGCACCCCCTTCGGGCACAGCTAGGAGTCGAGGTCGGCCCCGCCCTCAGGAGGGCGGCCGAGCGGCCGGCGGGCGCGTCGCGATGGCGACGCCCGCCGCGCCGCACACCACCACGATCGCGCCGAGCTGCACCGGCGTGAGCGTCTCGTGCAGCACGATCACGCCGAGGATCGCCGCGACCACCGGGCTGAGGCTCGTGAGCACGGCGAACAGGCGCGGGGTGATGCGGCGGAGGATCACGGTGTCGAGCGAGTAGGGCACCGCGGACGAGAGCAGGCCGATCGCCACGAGCAGGCCGAGGATCCGCCCGTCGAGCGCCGCGACGTCGAGCGTGAGGAGCGCCCACGGCACCAGCACGACGAGGCTCACGACGCTGGCGACCGCGATCCCCTGGAAGCCCGGCAGCCGCTCCGCCACCCGCCGTGTGAAGACGATGTAGGCGGCCCAGGTCACGGCCGCCGTCGCGCCGCAGACCAGGCCGAACGCGTCGATCCGCCCCTCGAGCCCGGTGAGCACGACGACGCCCGCGGCCGCGACGAGCGCGCACGCCGCGTCGAGCAGGCGGCGCGAGGCGAGCAGCGCGATGGACAGCGGCCCGAGGAACTCGATGGTCGCCGCGATGCCGAGGCCCAGGCGGTCGACGGCGGCGTAGTACGACAGGTTCATCAGCGAGAGCGAGAGGCCGAGCAGCACGGCCGGCACGAGCTGTGCGCGCGTCATGCGGTGGATCCGCGGCCGCGCGACCGGCAGCACGAGCGCCGCCATCATCACCTGCCGGGCGGCGACGACGAGCACGGGGCCGACCGCGGGGATCGCGAGGCCGGCGAGCGACGACCCGAGGCTGACGCTCACGATGGTGCCGACCTGGAGCGCGGCGCCCGCGGCGGCGTCCCCGGGGCTCGAGGCGTGCCCTGCGCTCGCCGCGTCCGTCGGGTCCGTCGCGTCCGCCACGTCGGCGACCGCGGCCTCGACGCCGGCCGGGGTGGTGCCGGGCGCGGATCCCGGGTGCGCGCCCGCGGCGTCGGCGGCGTCCCCGGGGCTGGTCACCTCGCGAGCGTACCGATGCGGGGACGGGCGGTCGCGCTACTCGGGTCCGTCTCCCGCCCCGCCGGTCAGCGGCCCGCGGCCCGCTCCCGCGCCGGGGTCCGCCGCTCGAGCGGGAACCGCGCGCCCGGGCGGGCGAGCAGCGTGGACACCGGGGTGCCGGCCGCTCCCGCGGCGTCCGCGAGGATCCGCGGGGCGATGGCCTGGTCCGCGATGTGGCTGACGAGCAGCGTGCCGACCCGGGATCCCGCGGCGACGCGGCCCGCGCCCTGCCCGGTGAGGTGCCCGTGGCCCTCGAGCTCCTGCGGCGTGGCCGAGAGGTAGGTCGCCTCGCAGACGAACAGGTCCGCCTCGTGCGCGGCGGCGCGGAGGCCGGGGCAGTCGGACGTGTCGCTCGAGAAGGCGATCGTCGCGCCGGTATCCGCGTCCTCGAAGCGCAGCGACGCGCTCGGCACCGCGTGGTGCGCGGCGAAGGCGGTGAGGCGGAGGCCCGGCGCGACCTCGAACGGGGTCGGCGTCGCGAGGTCGAGCCCGCGCACGTCGAAGGCCTGCGCGAGGGGGGCCTGCAGCGTCGGCACGGTCGGGATCCCGATGAGCTCGTCGAAGGACTCCACGTAGTCGAGGCTCTCGGCGGGCAGGTGGAGGGGCACGCGGCTCTCGCGCGGCCGCGGGAACTGCAGGCGGAACGCGAGGGCGCCGAGGTCCAGCGCGTGGTCGGCGTGCCGGTGCGTGACGACCACGGCGACCAGGTCGTCGAGGGCGCCGCGCTCGGCCAGCTCGCGCACGATGCCGGGGCCGCAGTCCACGAGCACCGAGCCGTGCGGGCCGCGGAGCAGGTAGCCGCTGGCGGCGGATCCGGCGACGGGCGCGGTGGCCGCGACGCCCAGGATGTCGAGGGTCCAGGTCATGCGCGTCGTCCTCTCGTGCGGGCGCGGTCGCGGCGTCGCGCGTCCGGGCCGGGGGTCGGGGGTGCCGCGTCCGGGGAGGCGGCGGGGGAGGCGTGCACGGTCGTGCCCGATGCGTCGAGGCGCAGGTGCACGGCGTGGCCCGGCAGGCGCGGGGTGGCGCTCGAGACCGTGAGCTCGGTGCCGTCGACCGCGCTGGATCCGTCGCCCACGAGCCGCAGCCGGAGCGACCAGCTGGATCCGCGCGGCTCGACGTCGACGATCACGGCGGCGCGGGATCCGTCGACCGGCCGCTCGTGCAGGCTCGCGCCGTCGACCGGCCGGACCACCGCGAAGCACGCGCCGTCGACCGGGGCCGCGCCGTCCGCGAGGAACGGCGCGAGCGGCATGCGCCAGCCCTCGGCGACGACGAGCTCGCCGTCGGCCGCCATGGCGGGCAGGGCCGCGGCGCCCGCGACGAACTCCGCCACGAACGGATCCAGGGGCCTGCTCCACACCCCGTCGACGGAGTCGCGCTGGACGAGGCGCCCGTCGCGCATCACCGCGACCTCGTCGGCCAGCGCGAGCGCCTCGGCCTGGTCGTGCGTGACGATGATGGTGCAGCAGTCCGCCTCGGCGAGCAGGCGCCGGAGGTCGCGGCGCATGCCGTCGCGCAGCTGCGGGTCGAGCGCGGAGAGCGGCTCGTCGAGCAGGAGCACGCGGGGACGGATCGCGAGGGCGCGGGCGAGCGCGACCCGCTGGCGCTGCCCGCCGGAGAGCTGGGCGGGGGAGCGGTCGGCGTACGCGGTCATGCGGGTGAGCTCGAGCGCGTGGTCCACCCGCTCGTCGCGCTCGGCGCGCGGCACCCTCTGCGCGCGGAGGCCGTACGCCACGTTGTCGCGCACGCTCAGGTGCGGGAACAGCGCGTACGACTGCGGCACGTAGCCGATGCGGCGCCGCTCGGCGCGGAGGCGGGTGGCGTCCTCGCCGTCGAGGTGGAGGGATCCGCTCGACGGGGTGAGGAGGCCCGCGATGAGGCGCAGCAGCGTGGACTTCCCGCAGCCGCTGGGGCCGACGAGCGCGAGCACGCGGCCCGGCGCGACCTCGAGGCTCACGTCGGCGACCGCCTGGGTGGATCCGTAGCGGTGCCCGATCCCCTCCAGCCGCAGCGCGGGGACGGCGGCGGTCGCGGGGACGGCTGGGGCGTCGATGACGGTCATGCGTTCTCCTTCCGGGAGAGGGCGTTGCGCGCCAGCAGGGCGGCGGCGACGGCGGCGGGCACGAGGGCCACGCCGAAGAGCAGGGATCCCGCGGCGCCGAGCTCGAGCCGCTGGGTGGTGAAGGCGGAGTAGAGCGCGAACGGCGCGGTCTGGTTGGCGGGCGGCACCACGAAGAAGCTGAGGTTGAACTCGCCGATGGACAGCGCCGCGGCCATGAGCAGCGCGGCCGCGAGCGGGAGGCGGATCGCCGGCAGCGTGATCGTGACGAGCCGCCGCACGGGTCCCGCGCCGAGGGTCGCGGCCACGCGCTCCGCCTCGACGAGCTCCACCGCCGCGAGCGACGGCACGAGCCCGGCCACCAGGAACGGCAGCGCGATGAGGAGCTGGCCCACCACGAGGAGGGTGCCGCTGGAGCGGAGCGCGGGATCCGACGCCGCGAGGGCGAGGCCGAGCGCGACGCCCGGCACCGCGAGCGGGAGCATCGTGATCTGCCGCACGGCCGACCCGCCCGGCACCAGCCGGCGGGCGAGCGCGTGGCAGAGCGGCAGCACGACGACGAGCGCGAGCACCAGCACGACCGCGGTCACGGCGAGCGTCGGGCCGACGCGCGGGCGCAGCAGCTCCCACGCCATCGCGTACCAGTCCGCGGTGATCCCGCCGACGAGCGGCCCGCGGGAGGCGTCGGGCGACACGGAGACGGCGAGGGTGCCGAGGATCGGGACGAGCACGAACGCGACGCACAGCGCGAGGGCGGCGGGGCCGACGCGATCGCGGTGCCCGGGCCGGCGGCTCATCGGATGCCCCGGCCTGCGGCGAGGGGCGCCGCGGCGGGGTCGGGGGCAGCAGCGGCCGCGGGTGCGGCGTGCGCGGGCGGCACGGCGACCGGCGCGACCGATGCGACCAGCGCATCCGACGCCCCGCCCGAGCGGGCCCCCCGCCCGTCGACGATCCGCGCCCCGACCGCGCACAGCACGAGCGACAGCACCGCGAGCAGCGCGAGCACCACGGAGAGCGCGGCCGCGAGGCCCTGGTCGCCCTGGTTGTAGAGGGCGTCGGCCACATCCAGCGGCAGCACGCGGATCCCCTCGGACAGCGTCGCGGCCGTCCCGTACGCCCCGAGCGAGGTCGCCATGCAGACGCCGGCCGCCGCGAGCAGCGGGCCGCGCAGCAGCGGCATTGTCACCGACCACGCGACGCGGGCGGGGAACGCGCCGAGCGACGCGGCGACGGCGGTGAGCTCGGGGTCGAGCCCGGACGCGGCGCCGCGCAGCGTGCCGATCACGCGCGGGATGCAGAAGTAGACGTACGCCGCCGCGAGCCCGCCGGCCGTGTAGGCCCAGCGCCCGCCGGGATCGCCCGTGACGGCCTCGATCGCCTGCGAGAGCAGCCCGTTGCGGCCGAGCATGACGATCACGAAGAAGCCGATGACGATGCCCGGGAACGCGAGCGGGAAGACGAGCACGGCGTCCACCAGCGCGGACGTGCGCGGCCCGGAGCGGGCGAGCGTGATGGCGGCGGGCGTGCAGATGGCGAGCGTCACGAGCGTGACGCCCGCGGACAGCAGCACCGTGGTGACGAGGGAGGCGCGGAGCCGGTCGTCGGCCACGAGCGCCGCGTAGTTGTCGAGCGTGAGCCCGCCCTCGCGCACGCCGAGGACCGTGCGGTGCAGCGAGTCGATCACGAGACCCGCGAGGGGCCGCAGCAGGAACCAGACGAGGAGCGCGAGGGCGGGGAGGGCGACGACGAGGCCGCCCCAGCCGACCCGGAGGGGGCGCGTGGGCACGGTCTAGCGGACCTCGGCCTGGTAGCGCGTGACGAAGGCCGCCTGCGCGTCGGCGAGGGCGGCGTAGTCGACGACCTGGGCGCGCGCGAAGTCCTCCGCGCTCTCGACCTTGTCGGCGATCTCCGCGGGAACCTCGCCCGAGATCGGGCGCACGTAGCCGCCCGCGAGCGTCGACTGGCCCTCCGCGGAGAGCAGGTAGTCGAGCCACTCCTTCCCGAGCTCCGGGTGCGGGGCGTCCTTCACGAGCGCCGCGACGTAGGGCACCTGGAGGGAGCCCTCGGCGGGGATCACGACGTCGAGCGGGGCGCCGTCGTTGTACTTCGCCGCGTAGCCGTTGAAGTCGGCGTCGATGAGGATCGGGATCTCGCCCTGCACGACCTTGGCCGTGGCGGTCTGCGCGGGCGTGACCGCGCCGTTCGCCTTGAGCTGCTTCAGGTAGTCGATGCCGGGGCCGAAGTCGTCGATCGTCCCGCCCATCGCGAGGTTCACGGCGGCGGCGACCGAGTAGCCGACGGCGGCCTGCGACGGATCGAGGTAGCCGGTCATCCCCTTGTACTCGGGCTTCAGCAGATCCGCCCAGCTGGTGGGGCAGGGGAGGCCGTGGAGCGCCTCGTTGTTGCAGATGAAGGCGATGGCGCCCGTGTGCACGGCGAACCAGCGGCCCTCGGGGTCCTTGAGGCCGTCGGGGATCGCGTCGAAGCCGGCCGGCTCGTAGGGCTCGGTGACGCCGGCCGCGACGGCCTTCGGCCCGAAGGCTATGCCGAGGTAGACGGCGTCGGCCTGGGGTGCGGCCTGCTCGGCGACGAGCGCGGCGAGCGCCTGGCCGGAGTTCTTGGTGTCGCTGGGCGCGGCGACCGACTGCTCGGAGCCGAACTGCGTGAGCAGCGCGCCGAAGTTCGCGAAGGAGGTGGGGGAGTTGTAGGTGATGAGCGTGCCGGCCGAGGTGTCGCCGGAGCCCGCCGCGGCGGTGGATCCGGTGCCGGTGCTGGCCGAGGTGCAGCCGGCCAGGGTGAGCGCGGCGACGGCGGCGATGGCCGTGGCGGCGACGCGGGTGCGGAGCAGGGACATGCGGGTGGGCCTTTCGTCGGGGATGACTAAAACGTTAAAGTCGAGGAGCGGCCCGCTCCGGTCCGCCACGTGAACGCCGCCTTAACGCCGGCGGTCGAACCGGTCCTCGGCCCGGCCCCGGCCGGCGCGCGGGCCCCCAGGCGCTAGGAATGACGGATGACCCGAGACCCCGCCCCGCGCCGCCGGGTCTCGCTCACCGACGTGGCCCGCGAGGCCGGCGTCTCGGCGACCGCGGCGAGCTTCGCGCTCAACGGCCGGTCGGGCGTCGGCGAGGTCGTGCGGGCGCGCGTCAAGGAGGCCGCCGCGCGCCTCGGCTACGTTCCGTCCACCTCCGCGGTCGCGCTGCGCACCGGCCGCTCGGGCGCGGTCGGCCTCCTCATCCGCAACATGCGGAACCCCTTCTTCCTCGACGTGATCGACGGCTTCGACGCCACATGCGCGGCGGCCGGTCTCGGCGTCGTCATCGGATCCGCCGACTACTCGCCCGCGCGCGAGGCCGAGCTCGTCGCGACCTTCGCGGCGCGCGGGGTGGACGGGCTCGCGCTCGCGCCCATCGGCGGGGGGAGCGCGGCGGCCGACTGGGACGGATCCACCGGCAAGCCCGTCGTGCTCATCAACGGCGCGCGCCACGCGACCGGGATCGACGCGAGCCGCGTGCACGTCGACGGCGAGGCGGCGGTCGCGCAGGCCATGGCGCACCTGGCCGGCCTCGGGCACCGGCGCATCGCCATCGTCGCGGCGCCCCGCGACCGCAGCGCCGACGACGAGCGCGTGGCGGCCTTCCACCGGATCTGCGCCGAGCGCGGTCTCGCTCCGCGCGTCATCGAGACGGCCATGCAGCACGACGCCGCCGTGCAAGCGCTCACCCGCACGCTCGCCGAGCCCGCCGCCACGCGCCCCACGGCGATCGTGACGAGCAGCGACTACCTCGCGACCGCCGTCTACTCGGCCGCCGAGACGGCCGGCCTCCGCATCGGGGTCGATGTCAGCGTCGTCGGCCACGACGACCTCGGCACCAGCCGCTTCCTCGCGCCGGCGCTCACCACGATCGCCGTCGACCGGGCCGCGCTCGGCGCCGCGGCCGCGCGCCGGCTCATCGAGCGGCTCGACGGCGGCGATGCCGGCACCACGGTCGTGTCGACGTCGCTCGTCGCCCGCGCCTCGACGGGACCGGCGCCCGCCGGCGGATCCGCCTAGCGGGGCAGCGCGTCCCCGTCGGCGTCGAGGTGGTCGCGCCAGCTCCGCTTCGGCTCCCAGCCGAGCAGGCGGCGGGCCTTCGCGGTCGAGATGCCCGAGGAGTCCACGCGCTCGAGCGACCGCAGCTCGATGGCGTCGCCGTAGTGGCGGCGCAGCTCCGCGGCGAAGTCGTGACCGCCCGCGTTGTCGGCCGCCGCGATGTAGAACACCTCGTGGCCCGGCAGGTCGGACGCGACGGACAGCACGATCGCGTCCGCCAGGTCGTCCGCGTCGATGTAGCTCCACAGGTTCGCCGTGAGCACGGACGCGTCGCGCACCTGCTTCCCGAGGTTCGACGCGTAGTTGTCCTCGTTGTGCACGGTGCTCGGGCGGAGCGAGATCACGCGGATGTCGGACCGGCGCACGGCCGCGTCCATCAGCTGCTCGCCGAACGCCTTCGAGAGCGCGTACGGATCCTGCGGGTGCAGCGGGTGGTCCTCGTCGACGGGCGCGTAGTCCGGCAGGAACGGCCGCTCGGGGAAGAAGTTGCCCACGATGCTCTCGCTCGAGATGTTGACGAAGCGCGGCACCCCGAAGCGCACGGCGGCCTCGATGAGGTGGAACGTCGACATGAGGTTCGTCTGCAGCACCACGTGGGCGGGGTGCCCGGTGGGCTGCGGGATCGCGGCGACGTGCACGACGGCGTCCATGCCGGCGACGAGCGCGAACGCGGATCCCTGGTCGGTGAGGTCGGCCATCACGTAGCGGCCGGGGACCACGACGCCCGCGTCGAAGACGGGCCGCACGAGGTCGACGCCCGTCACGTCGTGCCCGGCGGCGACGAGCGCCTCGACGGCGGCGCGGCCGACCTTGCCGCGGGATCCGGTGACGAGGACCTTCACGCGCCGACCCCCGCCTGGCCCTCGGGCGCCTTCATCACGACGGGCACGAACGGGTCGTCCTCGAGCCGCTCGGCGAACCAGGCCTCGTCGACGTAGCCCTCCGACCACAGCTTCAGCGGGGTCGCGACGGTGGGCGTGAACAGCTCCCACCGGGTCCAGAGGCGCGCCTCCTCGGTCATCATGCGGCCGACCGCGCGGGTCCAGCGGACGACGACGTGGTCGGCGGGCAGCAGGCGCTCGAACGCGGCCTGCGCCTCGGCCAGGCGGGCGGACCGGGTGCCGTCGCCCGAGACCTGCTCGGCGCTGAGCGCGAGGACCAGGGTCCAGGTCGTGCTCTGCAGCTCGGTGTCGCGCGGCGCGGTGACGTCGGGGTCCGCTCCGGCTCCGGCTCCGGGCGATGCGGGGGTGGTGTCGTGGCTCATGCGGCGTCGCGCTCCTCGTGTCGATCGAGTCTGCCACGCGGGGTCGCCGGTGTCCGGAGCGCGGAGGTGCACCCGCCTCGCCGGACCGCGTCCCCTCCCGTGCCGCGAAGTGGATTTCCTCAACTGCGGAAACGAAAGTGGATGATGGTGTTCCTGCGTATTTCGGTTACCGTCGAAAGAACCGCGCTCCACCGACACCGACGAGGCCCGCCATCTCCCGCATCGCCCGCCCCTCCCGCCGCGCCGCATCGCGCCCGCGGGCCCGCACCGCGCCGCGCATCCGGACGGCCGCCGTGCTCGCCGCGAGCGGCCTGCTGATCGGCCTCGGCGTGCCGTCGGCGCAGGCGGCGGAGGAGTACCCCACCTGGTCCGAGGTGCAGGCCGCGCGCTCGAGCGAGCAGGGCACCGCCGACCAGGTCACGCGCATCACCTCCCTCATCTCCGGCCTCGCCGGCGAGGTCGAGGCCGCCACCGCCCTCGCCCTGCAGCGCGCCGACGAGCACGCGGCCGCGGTCGACGCGCTCGACGAGGCGACCGGGAAGGCGCAGGCGCTCGAGACAAAGGCCGACAAGGCCCGGACGGAGGCCGACGACGCCAAGCGCCAGGTCGGCCAGCTCGTCGCGCAGCTCGCGCGGCGCGGCGGCGGCGACGTCTCCCTCCGCCTCTTCGCGAGCGGCGAGGACGCCGACGCGCTCCTCGCCCGCATGGGCACCGCCACGAAGCTCGCCGACCGGCAGGACACCGCGTTCACGAACGCGGTCACCGCGGCGCGCACCGCTGAGTCGCTCGGCAAGCAGGCCGCCGTCGCGAAGGACGCCCTCGCGGCGCTCGCCGCCGACGCGGAGGCGAAGCTGCAGGAGGCGTCCGCGGCCCAGGCCCGGGCGGATCAGGCGCTCGCCGAGCAGGAGGCCCGCAGCTCCGAGCTCCAGGCCCAGCTCACGACGCTCCGCGACTCGCGCATCTCGGTCGAGGAGGGCTTCGCGATCGGCGAGCGGAAGCGCCAGGAGGAGGCCGCCGCCGAGGCGCGCCGCCAGGCCGAGGCCCGTGCCGCGGCCGCAGCCGCTGCCGCCGCGGCGAACGCCGCCGCGCGACCGCCGGCCAACGCACCCCGTCCGCCGTCGGCCGGCGGCGCGCCCTCGGCCTCCGGCTGGACCATGCCCATCCGCAGCTACGGCTCCTACCAGTCCTTCGGGATGCGCCTGCATCCCATCGCCAAGGTCTGGCGCCTGCACGCGGGCGACGACTTCGGCGCGGGTTGCGGCACGCCCATCTACGCGACGGCGGCCGGCACGGTGCAGTTCGCGGGCGGATCCAGCGGGTTCGGCAACGCGATCACCCTGAACCACGGCGGCGGCGTCACCAGCGTCTACGGCCACATGTACTCCTACGGCGTCATGGTGCGCACGGGCCAGACCGTGCAGGCGGGCCAGCAGATCGGCGCGGTCGGGAACGACGGCTACAGCACCGGATGCCACCTCCACTTCGAGATCCGCCAGGGCGGAGTGGCCACGTCCCCCATGCCCTTCCTGCGCGGGCGCGGCGTCTGACCCGGGGGAGTAGCCTGGATCCGACGATCACCGGGGGGTGCGGCGCGTGGCAGGTCGGCTGAGGCGTGTCGTGCAGGGCGTCGTCCGACCCGTGATCTTCGTGCAGTACCTGGCCCTCCGCGCCGGTCTGCAGAGCAACGTCTTCCCGCGTGACGCCGGCTCCGGCACCGTCCCGGGCGACGCCCCGCAGCGCATCCTCGTCATGGGCGAGGCCACCGCCGTCGGCTTCGGCGTCCTCTCGCACGAGCTCGGCATGGCCGGCCACTTCGCTCGCCAGCTGTCCCGGCGCACCGCCCGCGGTGTCGAGTGGTCGACGCGCCCCTTCTCCGACCTCACGATCCACACGGCGGCCGGCACCGTCCGCGATCCCGAGCTCCTGGAGGGCGTCGACGTGGTGCTGCTCATGCTGGGCGTCGGCGACAGCATCCGGCTCACGCCGCAGCGCACCTGGCGACGGCTCCTGTGCGCCACCATCGACGATCTCATCCGAGGCCTCCCCGCGGGGGCGCACGTGTTCGTCTCCGAGGTGCCGCCGCTGAACGACAGCGCGGGCCTCCCCGGCCCCTGGCGCACCATCGCCGCCCGGCACGGTCGCCTGCTCAACCGGGTCACGGCCGAGGTGATCGCGTCGCGGCCCGCGGTCGTATCCGTCCCGTTCCCCAGCGAGAGCGTCATCGACCTCGGCGACCCGGACTCCGCCCAGGCGTCGCGCGTCTACGCGACGTGGGCGCGCGCCTTCCTCACCCGGATGCTGGGCCCGGCGACCCCGTCCCCGCGCGAGGCGTGACCGCCGCGTGATCGTTGCCTGTGCATTCCCCGGGTGCAGGATTCCCGTCGCGGGCCGGGCGTAGCGTCGGACGCGTGCCCACCCCGGTGTCCTCACCGGAGCCCGGGCTCCCGGGTCGCATCGCGACCCGACCCCACGCACCGAGATCGAACGAGGAGAAGCAATGCCCCAGGTAATCGAGACCGTCGACGTCAACGTCCCCGTCAGCACCGCCTACAACCAGTGGACCCAGTTCGAGTCGTTCCCGAACTTCCTCAGCTACGTGGAGTCGATCACGCAGGTCACCGACACGCTCACCGAGTGGAAGGTCAAGATCGGCGGCGTCGAGCGCACGTTCGAGGCGAACATCACGGAGCAGCACCCCGACGAGCGCGTCGCCTGGAACTCCACGGGCGGCGACGAGGACCACGCTGGCGTCGTCACCTTCCACAAGCTGAGCGACACCGAGACCCGCGTCACCGTCCAGCTGGACTGGGCCGCGAAGGGCCTCGTGGAGAAGGTCGGCGCCGTCATCGGCGTCGACGACCACGTCATCAAGGGCGACCTCAAGAACTTCAAGGAGTTCATCGAGAAGCGCGGCTCCGAAGAGGGCGCCTGGCGCGGGGACGTCCAGGCCTGATCATGGAGACCTCCGAGATCGTCTGGAACCAGGAGGCGCGCGACAAGATCCTCGACGACAGCGACCGCGTGCTCCAGGAGGCCGTGCAGCAGGCGGCGAAGGAGCTCGAGGGGAAGGACTGGGAGACCGTGTACCAGCGCCTCTTCGAGCAGCTGAAGGGCCGGTTCATCGACTTCGAGCCCGGACCAGACCTCCGCAAGTACGCCGAGGCCGTGTCCCGCGGCGAGATCCAGGGCTGACGCGAGCGTCACCGCACGTCCAGCACGACCGGGAGGGCCCGGCATCCGCGAGGGTGCCGGGCCCTCGCTGCGTGCTGCAGGCCGCGCCGCGGCGCGCGCAGAGGCGGAGGAGCCCCTCGCATAGCACGTCCCGGCGCGCACGTCACCCTTGCGGGCCGCGGGCCTGCCGGCGTGCTCGGAATCGGTACCCTTGCGCCGCGTCGGAGGGGCGCGCCACCGACGCGAGGGGACACGATGAGCGACGCGCACGACCAGGAGCACGCACGACACGACCGCACGGCGGCGGGTGCGGTCGGCCCGCAGCCCGGCTTCGACATCGGCCTCCTCCCGTACCACCAGCGGCCGTTGCCCCCGCACATCGCTCCGGAGTGGCGCCTGGCCGGTGTCGGCCGACGCGCGGTGGGGGTGATGCTGGACCGCGCGGTGGCCCTGGTCGTCGTCTTCGTCTGCCTGCTCGCGTGGATCCTCTCGCTCCGCGCCCTGGCGCTCCAGCGCATCGATGCAGAGGGGCTCGGCAGCACCGCCGCCCGGGACGTGTTCCGCACGTACTTCAGCGGGGCCCTGGTGGCTGCCGCCATCAGCGTGGTCGCCTACCTGCTCATCTCCGCGTGGTGGCTCGGCCGCACGGGTGCCACGCCGGGCAAGGCCATGGTCGGGATCCGCGTGCAGCGCTTCTCCGAGCCCGGCACGCTGGGGTTCCGGCGCGCCCTCCTCCGCGGCGTCGTGAAGAACGGCTTCGCCTTCGGCCCGGTCATCCTCGAGTGGCTGCCCTACGCCTCCGTGGCCTGGGACTCCCGTCGCCTCCTGCGCGGCTGGCACGATCTGGCCGCGGACGACATCGTGCTCGTGCACCGCTCGTGGACGTCGCCCCGCCGCGCCGACGCGCCCGGCCGCCGTCGACCCTGACGAGCGCCTGGGAGAAGCAGCGGGCGAGGAATGGCGTCCGTGCCCGTCCGTGTTCCCGGAAGGCGGTCCGCCCGGGCCGCTGGTCCCCGCCCGCATCCCGACGTGATCCGTCGCCGTGCGCGCCGGGCCACCCGCGAGACGAAGGATCCACCACGTGAAGCTCTTCTCCCCCGTCACCCTGGGCGCCCTCGAGCTCCCCAACCGCGTCGCCATGGCGCCCCTGACCCGCATGCGGGCCGACGAGCACGGCGTCCCCGGCGACCTGATCGTCGAGCACTACCGCCAGCGCGCATCCACCGGCCTCATCGTCACCGAGGGCGTGTTCACCAGCGAGCGCAGCAAGGCGTACCCGGGACAGCCCGGCATCGTGACGGACGAGCAGATCGCCGGCTGGCGCCGGGTCACCGAGGCGGTGCACGCCGCGGGCGGCCGCCTCGTCATGCAGCTCATGCACGGCGGCCGCGTCTCGCACGAGGACATCACGGGCGGCCTCCCGCTGCTCGCTCCGAGCGCCATCGCGATCCAGGGCGAGGTGCACGTGCCCACCGGCAAGAAGCCCTACCCCGTGCCGAGCGAGCCGGAGACCGACGAGGTCCCGCTCATCGTCGACGAGCTCACGGTCGCCGCGCGCAACGCGGTCGACGCCGGGTTCGACGGCGTCGAGATCCACTCCGCCAACGGCTACCTGCTGCACGAGTTCCTGTCGCCCGTGTCGAACGTGCGCACGGACGCGTACGGCGGATCGCCCGCGGCCCGCGCCAAGCTCGGCATCGACGTGGCCCACGCGGTCGCGCGCGAGATCGGCGCGGACCGCGTCGGCATCCGCATCTCGCCGTCGCACAACATCCAGGACGTGCTCGAGGAGGACGCCGACGAGACGCGCGCCACCTACGAGGCGCTGCTGTCCGGCATCGCGCCCCTCGGCATGGCGTACGTGAGCATCCTGCACGCGGAGCCCGCGGGCGAGCTCGTGCAGGGCCTGCGGAAGACGTTCGGCGGACCGCTCATGATCAACAGCGGCTTCGGCGTGCAGACCGAGTACGACGAGGCTGTCCAGCTCGTCGACGAGGGCACGGCCGACGTCGTGGCCGTGGGCCGCATGGTCATCGCGAACCCCGACCTCGTCGAGCGCTGGGAGTCCGGCGCCCCCACGAACGAGCCGAACCCGGCCACGTTCTACGGCCCTGGCGCCGAGGGCTACACCGACTACCCGGCGCTCGCGAGCTGATCCGCCGCGACGCCTCACACGACGAGAGCGGCCGCCCCGAGGGGCGGCCGCTCTCGTCGCGCGGTGGTCAGCGGCGGACGCGCTCCGCCTTGCGGGCGGCGCGGGAAGCGCGCCAGCGGCGCCACGCGTCCCAGAAGCGGTGGAGCTGGCGCTTGAGGAAGACGTTCACGCGGTGCGCGGCGGGGAACTCGGTGCCGAGCACCGCGATGCCGAGGAAGACGATGAGCCAGCCGGGACCGGGCAGCGGGATGAGCACGATGCCGACGAGCACGATGCCCACGCCGAGCAGGCCGACCAGGATCCGGTAGAGCCAGCGCGCCTTCGGGTGCAGCTCGATCCAGGCCCGGCAGCGACGCAGGAACCGGCGGAGGGGGTGGGAGTGGCTGGACCCCGCCTCGAACTCGCGGGTCAGGGTGTCGGACATGCCCCAACGCTACGGGCGGGTCCTGGGAGGCGTCTCCCTCATCCGGCGAATCCGCAGGGTGCCGTGACGGATGCGCCGCCGGCCGGACGCCTACCGCGCGGGTGGCGCCGTGATGATCCGTCGGGCGGCCTCCACGACGGCCGCCCGGTCGGCGGCGCGCGCCTTCGGGCCGTCCGCGTGCATGGCCGGGTACGGCGACTGCACCCACGCCTGCGCGAGCGCGAACAGCATCGTGAGGAGGCGCTGCGGATCCCACGACGGGTCGATGTGCCCCTCCTCCTGCCCGCGACGGACCGCCTGCACCTTGGCCGACGGCGACGTCGCGCTGTGCGGCACGTCGAGCTCCAGGCCGTCGAGCCGGGCCCACGCGAGCATGCGGCGGTGCTGCGGGTGCTCGTACGCGTGGTCGAAGAGCTGGCCGACGAAGCCGGGGAGGTCGGCGGGATCCAGCGTCACGGCGGAGAAGAACTCGACGCCGTTGAGCTTCAGCACCGCGTGGAACAGCGACTCCTTGTCGGTGAAGTGCGCGTAGAGCCGCTCCTTGCTCGCGCGGCCCGAGCGGGCGATGCGGTCGACCCGCGCGCCCGCCAGCCCGTGCGCGGCGAACTCCTCGCGTGCGGCCAGGAGGATGCGGTGCCGGACGTCGTCCTGCTTCTCGTCGGTGGTGGATCGGGCGGACCCCGTCGTCGCTGCCATGTGAACAGCGTATGTCAAACGAACCGGTTCGTTTGACTCTGTGCTCAGGGCGGCCCTAGATTGGACCGTCCTCGCCCGCCCGGGCGCCGCACGACCATCCAGGAGCATCAGATCTCGCACGCACGCACCCCTGAGCACGCAACGCCCTCCACCTCTCCCGCCGGTCCGGCCGCCTCCGCCGAGGCCGCCGCCCCCGCCGCCCCGGACGCGACCTCCGCCCGCAGCAAGTGGATCCTCCTCGCCGTCGTCGCGCTCGCCCAGCTCATGGTCGTGCTCGACGGCACCATCGTGAACATCGCCCTGCCCGCCGCGCAGCGCGACCTCGGCATGACCGACGCCGACCGCACCTGGGTCGTCACCGTCTACGCGCTCGCGTTCGGCTCGCTCCTCCTGCTCGGCGGCCGCGTCGCCGACTACTGGGGTCGCAAGCGCTCCTTCCTCCTCGGCATGGTGGGCTTCGCTGCGGCCAGCGCGCTCGGCGGATTCGCCGTCTCGAGCGAGATGCTCCTCATCGCCCGCGGACTGCAGGGCGTCTTCGCGGCGCTCCTCGCGCCCGCCGCGCTCGCGCTGCTGTCGGTGACGTTCCCGTCCGGGCCCGACCGCGTCAAGGCGTTCGCGGTCTACGGCACGATCGCCGGATCCGGCGCGGCCGTCGGCCTGCTGCTCGGCGGGGTGCTCACGGAGTACCTCAGCTGGCACTGGTGCCTGCTCGTCAACGTGCCCATCGCGATCGTGGCGATCGTCGCGGGCATCCCGCTCGTGAAGGAGAGCCGCGCCGACGGCGACCGCAGCTACGACGTGCCCGGCGCGCTGCTCGTCACGGTCGGCCTCGCCTCCATCGTCTACGGCTTCTCCCGCGCCGAGAACGGCTGGGGCCAGCTCGACACCATCGGCTTCCTCGCGCTAGGCGTGGGCATCATGGTCGCGTTCGTCTGGTGGGAGTCGAAGGCGCGCAACCCGCTGCTGCCGCTCCGCGTCGTGGCCGACCGCACGCGCGGCGGCGCCTACCTCACGTCGGTGATGGTGGGCGCGGCGCTCCTCGGCGGGCTGCTCTACCTCACGCTGCACTTCCAGATCGTGCTCGGCATGTCGCCGCTGATCTCGGGCCTCGCGTCGCTGCCGATGGCCGCGACCATCATGCTCACGGCGCCGCAGGTCGCGCGGCTCCTGCCGAGGGTGGGCCCGCGCATCCTCATGACGGTCGGGCCGCTGATCGCTGCCGCCGGGCTCCTCTGGTTCAGCCGGATCACGGTCGACGGCGCGTACGTCGTGCAGGTGCTGCCCGGCCAGATCCTCCTCGGCATCGGGCTCGCATGCGTGTTCGTGCCGATGCAGAACGTGGCGCTCTCCGGCATCGAGCCGCGGGACGCGGGCGTCGCGGGCGCGGCGCTCACGGGCACGCAGCAGATCGGCGGATCCATCGGCACGGCCGTCTTCACGGCGCTGTTCGCGTCCGCGGTCACGGCGGCGACGACCGACGGCGTCCAGGACCGGCTCCAGCAGCAGGTCGACGGGTACCACGTGGTGTTCCTGGCGGCGGCGATCGGCGTGGCCTGCGCCTCGATCATCTCCTGGTCGATGGTGCGCGTCCCGATCGAGCGCTTCCGCGAGGGCGCCTCGACCGAGGCCGTGAGCATGCACTGATCCCCGCCCGGATCGACGACGCCCCTCCCGCCGTGCGCGGGAGGGGCGTCGTCGTGCGTGCAGCGGGTCAGGCCGCGGGCGACCAGCCGAGCGCGGGGCCGAGGCGCTCGGCGACGTCGGTGAGGATCCGCGCGAGATCGGCCGCGGGCAGTCCGGCGGGCAGCGCGATCGCGAGCTCGTCGGCGGCCTGCACAGCCGGGTGCGCCAGGAGCGCGGCGGCGAGCTCGTCGGACGGGCCCACCAGGTCCGGCGCGCGGACCATGCTCGAGGCGGCCCCGGGATCCTCCGACTGGTCGGCGCGCCGGGCCCGCTCGGCGCGCGACGCGGCGTCGGCCCGGTACCGGGCGATCTGCTCGGCCGTCGCGCCGTCGGTGGGCACCACCACGAGTGCGAGCGTGACGTGCGCGGCGGCCGGATCCGGGTGCGCCGCCCGGTAGGCGTCGATGAGGCCGCGCTGGTCGGCCGCGAAGCCGGCGGCGCCCGACCCGCGCTCGGTCACGTCCGAGGAGAGCAGGCGGAAGCCGTTGGATCCGGCCCACGCCGCCGTGCGGAGGGTCGCGGCGCCGTACCCCAAGCGGTCGGCGAGGCCGGGGGACGCCGGCTGCACCGTGGGGGTGAGGGCCTCCTCGTCGTGCGCGTCGTGCGCGTCGTGCGATCCGTCGGGCCGGTCGTCCGCGCCCGGCACCCGGCCGCCGCGCAGCAGGTCGCGGAAGCGCAGGAGGCGCTCGCGCCCCGGCTCCTCGTGCTCGGCCGTCGTCGGATGCACGGCCCGGTCGACCGCGGCGACGCGCTTCGGGCTGCCGACCGAGAGGCCGGGGCGGAGGCGGCCGCCGGAGAGGAGGTCGACGGTCGCGAGGTCCTCGGCGAGGCGGAGCGGGTTCTCGGCGCGCACGGGGATGGACGCGGTGCCGAGGCCGATGCGGCGCGCGCGCTGCGAGGCGGCGGCGAGCATCGCGACGGGGGAGGAGATGGCGTGCCGGAGGTGGTCGGGGCGGAGCCAGGCGGTGTCGAGGCCGAGCGCGTCGCCGAGCTCCACGAGCCGGAGCGCCTCCTCGAGGCCGGTCGCGGGGTCGGCCGGGTCGAACGGGCCGGTGGTGAGGAAGCCGAGGCGCGTCGGCGCGGATCCGGATGCGGGCATGCGACGAGGCTAGGCGGTGCCGGTGCGAGCCCGCCGATCCGGCCTCAGGGGATCAGGACGATCGACCCCGTCGTGCGCCGGGCCTCGAGGTCCTCGTGCGCACGGGCCGCGTCGGCGAGCGCGTACGTCGCGCCGACCCGCACGTCGAGGGATCCGTCGAGCACCGCCTCGAACAGCTCGCCCGCGCGCCACCGCCGCTCCTCCGCGTCGAGCAGGAAGTGCGCGAGCGTGGGGCGGGTGACGGAGAGGGATCCGCCCGAGTTGAGCCGCTGCAGGTCGAAGGGCGGCACCTGCCCGCTCGCGCCGCCGAAGAGCACGAGCGTCCCGCGGATGCGCAGGGAGGCGAGCGACCCGTCGAACGTGTCGCGGCCCACGCCGTCGTAGACCACGTCGACGCCGCGCCCGTCGGTGAGCTCGCGGACGCGCACGGGCACGTCGTCGTAGCCGAGCACGTGCGTGGCGCCGGCTGCGCGCGAGAGCGCCGCCTTCTCCTCGGTGGAGACGGTCGTGATCACCTCGACCCCGCGATCCGCGAGCAGCTGGGTGAGGAGGAGGCCCACGCCGCCGGCGCCCGCGTGCACGAGCGCGCGATCGCCGGGACCGGCCGGGTACGAGCTCGTCGCGAGGTAGTGCGCGGTGAGGCCCTGGAGCGGGAGCGCCGCGGCGACCTCCATGCCCACGCCGTCGGGCACGGGCAGCAGCGTCTCCGCGCGGATGAGCGCGTGCTGCGCGTACGTGCCCTCGGCCTCGGCGGTCGCGACGCGGTCGCCCACGTGCACGCCGGCCACGCCGTCGCCGAGCGCCTCGATCACGCCCGCGGCCTCGGATCCCGGCACGTACGGGTGCGCCATCGGGTAGACGCCGCTGCGGCGGTAGGTGTCGATGAAGTTGACGCCCGCGGCGTGCACGCGGATCCGCACCTCGCCGGGCCCGGGATCCGGCACCGGGCCGTCCGTCAGGGTCATGACCTCGGGGCCGCCCGGCCCCTCCACCTCGATGCGCGCGCTCATGGGTCCAGCCTGCCGGGTCCGAGGGCCCCAGGTCACGCGTCGCGCGGCGGTCGGTCCCCGTCGTCGCGCTGCCGCTCCTCGTCCCGCGCCCGCTGCGCCTCTCGCTCCTGATCCTCGTCCCGCGCCCGCTGCGCGTCGCGCTCGGCGATCTTCCGTCGGTACCCGTCCATCGCCCGCTCGTCCAGGCGGTGGCGGATCTCGGCGACGTCGGGCGCGAAGGTCTCCTTCGTCAGCTCCCGGAACGCGATCCACTTCTCGTGGAACTCGGCGTCGGTCTGGCCGGGTCGCCAGGCTCGTCTCCACAGCGTCTCGAGTCCTTCGACGCCGGCCATCACTGAGGCGAGCACGGCACCGGTCGGGATGCCGAGCCACACGATGACCACCGCGGCGGCGGCCGTGGACCCGGCGAGCCACGGGAGGACCGCGAAGCCCCATCCGCCCGGGGACACCAGCCGACCGCGGACGACGAAGGGACGCTCGACCACGACCTCGACGGTGCAGAAGACCAGGGTCATGGCGGTCACCCCTCCGATCGTCCGGTCGAGGGAACCGGGGCCCCAGGCGGGGACGAGCAGGAGGGCCTGGCATGCCAGCACCACCAGAGGCGCCTTGAGCAGAGCCACCGTGAGGTGCCCGGACAGCGGCGCCCACAAGCCGGGCGGCGTCCAGTCGGGAGGGTTCCGCCGGACCTCATCTCCCTGCTCCGGCCGGGGTGCGTCACGCATGCGGAGCGGTGCGGTGGACGGGCATGTCTCTCCTTCGTGAGCAGGAGGGATCCCGGTTCGGGTGCGGACCGCGTCGGCAGCGGGATCGCCTCGGGGTGGTCGGCCGCATCCTCACCCGCTCGGTGCAGGCGGCGACGGCCCCCTCCACAGCTCCTCCCGACAGACGGTCCGCCCGGCCCGGAATGCCGTCGCCACCCGCGCGGTTGCGCTCGCATAGGCTCGACGACGAGCAAGTGCGCGCGGCTCGGCCCCGCACCGATCAGGATCACGACGAAGGTGGAACCCATGGCAGGTCGCGTCTACGACGACATCACCCAGCTGGTCGGCGGCACGCCGCTCGTGCGCCTCAACCGGCTCACGGAGGGGCTCGACGCGACCGTGCTCGTGAAGCTCGAGTCGCACAACCCGGCGTCCAGCGTGAAGGACCGCATCGGCGTGGCGATCATCGACGCGGCCGAGGCATCGGGCCAGCTCGAGCCGGGCGGCACGATCGTCGAGGGCACGAGCGGCAACACCGGCATCGCGCTCGCGATGGTGGGCGCGGCGCGCGGCTACACGGTCATCCTCACGATGCCCGAGACCATGAGCATCGAGCGCCGGCTGGTGCTGCGCGCGTACGGCGCCCAGATCGTGCTGACGCCCGGGCCCGAGGGCATGCGCGGCGCCGTCGAGCGCGCGCAGCAGATCGTCGCGGAGACGCCGAACGCCATCTGGGCGCAGCAGTTCGCGAACGCGGCCAACCCGCAGAAGCACCGCGAGACCACGGCCGAGGAGGTCTGGGCGGACACCGACGGCGCCGTCGACGTGTTCATCGCGGGCGTCGGCACGGGCGGCACCATCACGGGCGTCGGCCAGGTGCTCAAGGAGCGGAAGCCCGACGTGAAGATCGTCGCGGTCGAGCCGCTCGACTCGCCCATCCTCAACGGCGGGAAGCCCGGCCCGCACAAGATCCAGGGCATCGGGGCGAACTTCGTGCCCGAGATCCTCGACACCGAGGTCTACGACGAGGTCGTCGACGTCTCGCTGGAGGATTCCATCCGCGTCTCGCGCGCGCTCGCGACCGACGAGGGGATCCTCTGCGGCATCTCGTCTGGATCCATCGTGTGGGCCGCGCTCGAGATCGCAAGGCGGCCCGAGAGCGCGGGGAAGACCATCGTCGCCATCGTCTGCGACTACGGCGAGCGGTACCTCTCGACCGTGCTGTTCGACGACCTGCGCGACTAGGCGTGGGAGTCGTCGCCCGCGTCGTCGAGGACCTCCGTTCGGCGCGCGCCCACGATCCGGCCGCGCGCGGGTACCTGGAGATGATGCTCGGCTACCCGGGGCTGCACGCCGTGTGGCTGCACCGGGTGTCGCACGCGCTCTGGCGCCGGCGCATCCGGCTCGCCGCCCGGCTGCTCGCGCAAGTCGGGCGGGCGCTGACCGGGGTGGAGATCCACCCGGGGGCGCGCATCGGGCGGCGGCTGTTCATCGACCACGGCATGGGCGTGGTGATCGGCGCGACGGCCGAGATCGGTGACGACGTGCTGATGTACCACGGCGTCACGCTCGGTGGGAAGAGCCTCGTGCGCGGCAAGCGGCACCCGACCGTGGGCGACGGCGTCACCATCGGCGCCGGCGCGAAGCTGCTCGGGCCCATCGTCATCGGCGCGGGCAGCGTCATCGGCGCGAACGCCGTGGTCGTGAAGGACGCGCCCGCGGGATCCGTGCTCACCGGCATCCCGGCGGTCGAGACCGGGAAGCGCGCCGGGCGCGGGCCCGACGCCCACGTCGACCCGGCGTTCTTCGTCGACCCGGCGATCTACATCTGATGCCCGAGCCCCACGGCCAGGAGCCGACGCCCGCCGTCGAGGCGGAGCCGAGCATCGATGCGGCGCCCCGCGTGGAGGCGGCATCGAGCGTGGAGGCGGCATCGAGCGGCGAGCCGCCATCGAGCGCCGAGCCGGCGCCCACCCACGAGCACAGCACGCACGGCGTCGGCCCCTGGCCCGGCGGCCCCGAGGCGTGGCCGGATGAGCCGCATCTCGACCCCGAGTTGCTGGAGCGCGGCGACACCCGCAACGTGATCGACCGCTACCGCTACTGGCGCATGGAGGCGATCGTCGCCGACCTCGACCAGCACCGGCACCCGTTCCACGTGGCCATCGAGAACTGGCAGCACGACATGAACATCGGATCGATCGTGCGGAGCGCCAACGCGTTCGCGGCTGACACGGTGCACATCGTCGGCCGGCGTCGCTGGAACAAGCGCGGCGCGATGGTCACCGACCGGTACCAGCACGTCGTGCACCACGCGACCATCGCCGACCTCGTGGAGTGGGCGCGCGGCGAGGGCCTGCCGATCGTCGCGATCGACAACGTCGACGGATCCGTGCTGCTGGAGACCACGCGCCTCCCCGAGCGCTGCGTGCTCGTCTTCGGCCAGGAGGGCCCGGGCCTCAGCGACGAGGCGGTGGCCGCGGCCGACATGACGGTCGCGATCTCGCAGTTCGGATCCACCCGCTCCATCAACGCGTCGGCGGCGGCCGCGGTCGTGATGCACGCGTGGGTGATGCAGCACGTGGCGTTCCCGGAGTAGCGCGCCGGGCTAGCGGCTCGTCGGGTCGAGGCGTCCGAGCAGCTCCGCGAGCGTGCGCCGCTCCCGGGCATCGAGCGGGGAGAGCAGCTCCTCCTCGGTCGCGAGGTGGTCGGGGAGCACGCGGTCGACGAGCTGCCGGCCCTCGGCGGTGAGCTCGACGAGCTTCCCCCGGCCGTCCTCGGGGCGGGGGAGCCGCGTCACGAGGCCGAGCGCCTCCAGGCGGTTGAGGCGCTGGGCGACCGCGCTCGTGGTGATCATCGACTCCCGCGCGAGCTCTGCCGGCGCCAGTCGGTGGGGCGCGCCCTGGCGCCGCAGCGTGGCGAGCACGTCGAAGGTCGATGCGTCGATCCCGTGCCGGGCGAAGGTGGCGTCTGTCCCCGCCGCGAGGGCAGCCGACGCCCGCGCGAGCCGGCCGACGACGGCCATGGGCGAGGGATCGAGGTCGGGCCGCTCGGCGCGCCACTGCTCGAGGATGCGGTCGACGTGGTCCATGCTCTCGACCATACCCGCTAAGCGGTGAGCTAGATTGACTCAGTGCTTAGCTACCGCCTCCGCCTCATCCTCCTGACCGCCATCGCTCCCGCGCTCTGGGGGACGACCTACGCGACCTCGACCGCCTTCCTGGTGCCGGGGCATCCGCTGCTCACGGCCACGCTCCGCGCCCTGCCGGCCGGACTGGTGCTGCTCGCGATCGGACGTCGCCTCCCACGCGGCTCGTGGTGGTGGCGGTCCGCCGTGCTCGGGGCGCTCAACATCGGGGCGTTCTTCGCGTTCCTCTTCGTCGCGGCCGACCGTCTGCCGGGCGGGGTGGCGGCCGTCATCGGCGGGATCCAGCCGCTGCTCGTCTCGGTGCTCGCCGCCCGGATCCTCGGCGAGCGGATGGCGCTCCGGGTGATCGTCGCCGGGACGGTCGGGCTGGCTGGCGTGGCGCTCATCGTCCTCCGGGCCGATGCCCGGCTCGATGCCGTCGGTGTCGCCGCCGCGCTCGCCGGCGCGACCTGCATGGCGGTGGGTGTGGTGCTCGCCAAGCGGTGGGGCACGGATCACCCGCCGCTCCTCACCACGTCGTGGCAGTTGCTCGCGGGTGGGATCCTCCTCGCCGTGGCCACCGCGGTGTCCGAGCCGCTGCCCGTGGCGCCGCTCACGGCCGTCAACGTGGCGGGATACGCCTACCTGGCGTTCGTCGGCACCGCGCTCGCGTACGCGCTCTGGTTCCGCGGCCTGCGTGCGCTCCCGGCCCGGGTGCCCGCCTTCCTCGGGCTGCTCAGCCCCCTCGTCGCCGTCGGCATCGGGATCGGATGGTCGGGCGAGAGGCTGTCCGCCGTCCAGGTCCTCGGGATGGGTCTGGTGCTGGCGTCCGTCGCCGTGGCGGTCGCGCTCCGGACGACGCCGTCTCGCTCGTCCCGGGTCTCGCCGCGAAGCCCATCGTGGACGTCGTGCTCGTGGTGGCGGACATCACGGCCGAGGAGGACCACGTCGCCCGGCTCGTCGCCGCGGGGTACGAGCTGCGCGTCCGGGAGCCCGGGCACCGCCTGGTGCGCACGCCCGCGCGGGACGCGCACGTGCACGTCTACGAGGAGGGCGATCCCGCGGTGGAGGCGTACCTGCTGCTCCGCGACCGGCTGCGCGCCGACCGGGCCGACCGCGACCTCTACGCGCGCACGAAGCGGGAGCTGATGACCCGGCGGTGGGAGTCGATGGACGCCTACGCGGACGCGAAGACCGCGGTGATCCAGGGGATCCTCGCCCGAGCGCGGGCAGCGCGGGCGGCGCGGGCGGCCCGCGCATCCCGCCCGGCCTGAGCCCGCGGACCTAGCCGAACGGCCACTCGTCGTGCGTGTGCGGCACCGCGACCACCTGCACGTCGTCCTCGTAGGTGATGCGCCCGGGCGTGCGGGTGCGCAGCTCGTGCCAGGGCACGTCATGCCGGTCGAGCAGGTCGAGGTACTCGCGCGTGACGCGGAGCAGGTCGACGGATCCGACGCGGAACCAGGCGCGCGCCCGGGGGTTGAGCGTGCGGTCGTAGCAGCCCGGGACGACCGTGGACGGATCCGCGTACGTCGCGTTCATGTGCGCGTTGGACGCCCCGATCCACGCCATCTCCTCCGCGGACAGGCGGCCTTCGTCCCGGAGGCCGTTCGCCAGGGCGAAGACGCCGGGGAAGGTGCCGCGGCGATTCGGGGCGGCGCTCTGGAAGCGCACGAAGTCGGGCATCCGGCGAGGGTAGCCCGGCGGGCGCGGAGGGGACCGGCGGCGTCCACGCACCGAGCGGGGGACGACCGAGGGCCGAGCGGAGAGGATCCCCGCTCGGCCCCGGGCCGTCGTCGTGCGTGCGCCGGAAGCGCACCGTCGGGCGTGCCGTCAGTCGCGCCCGCAGTGGATCGAGAATATGGGGAGCCGGAAGGTGAGGCCGTGACCGCCGCAGATCCCGTTGGTCTTGATGAACTCGATGAAGCCGGCCGCGACCGCGGCCAGCAAGACGCAGGTGAGCTTGGTGAGGTCGGGGATCAGCACGCAGATCACGCCGGCGATCGAGCCGCCGAGGGCGGAGATGATCCCTCGGATGATGGCGTTGCCGATGAAGAAGCTCCAGTGGGGGATGGGGATGTGGATCGGCGGGATGTGGATGTGGATCGGCGGGATGTGGATGTGGAAGGGGTTCCACCACTTGCTCTCCGTCACCGGCGCGTTGGGGGACAGGGGGGCCGGCCGGTAGGAGCTGGTGGCGGAGTCCTTGGCCGCGGTGGCGGAGTCTTCGACCGCGGCGGCGGAGGCGTCGGCCGCGGCGGCGGAGTTGCTGGCCTTGGCAGCGGAGACCTGCGACTGCAGGGATCGCATCTTCTGCGCCATCACCGCCACGTCCGGGTCGCCCGCGGCCGCCGAGCGCAGTGCCGTGGCGGCCTTCTGCCGTGCGGCCTCCTCCTCGGGCGAGAGGTCCAGCCACTTGTCGATGTGGCGCCCGGAGAAGGTCAGGCCCGTCTTGCCGACGGCGTCGATGTCGGCGTCCGTGATCCGGCCGGCGCTGATGTCGTCGAGGTAGTGGCCGTGCTCGAGGGAGAAGGCGACGCGGGCCTGGGGAGAGTCGTGGTCGATGGCGAATGCGCCGCTGCTGGGGGCGGCGATGACGAAGCCGAGGGTCGCGACGGCGGTGAGCGCGATGGTCGCGAACATCCTGCGCGGGATGAGGGGCCGGGTGGCCCTCGAACGGATGGACATGGGTGATGTGCCTCCTTGGGTGCGGTGTCGGTCACCGCACTGAGAAGCTAGGAGCCGGGGCGCCTCCGTGCGGACAGTCCCCAGTCGCGCAGATGAAGGGCAGACGGCCGTCTGGCCAAGGGAGCATCGGACCTCCTAGCGGAACGGCCAGTCGTCGATCGTGTGCGGGGTCGCGATGACCTGCACGTCGTCGGCGTAGACGATGCGGCCGGGCGTCCGCGTGCGGAGCTCCTGCCAGGGCACGTCGTGCCGGTCGAGCAGGGCGAGGTAGTCGGCCGTGAACCCGAGGAGGTCCGTGGCGCTGGCGAGGAACCAGGCGCGGGCGCCGGGGTTGCGCACCCGGTCGTAGCAGTCGGGGTCGACCGAGCGCGGATCCGCGTAGGACTCGGCCGCGCGTGCGTTCACCGCGTCCATCCACTCGCCCTCCTCGGCCGAGAGCCGGCCGCTCTGGCGCAGCCCGTCGGCGAGGGCGAACACCCCCGGGAAGGTCCCGCGGCGGTTGGGGACGGCGCTCTGGAAGCGGACGTAGTCGGTCACGCGGTGATGCTAGGGACGCGGCCTGCGGATCCGGCCGCGCGGGGGCGGAGCGGATAGCGGTGGCGCCGGGCGGACATGCGGAACGCGCCGGGCGGACACGCGCGCGGACATGCGGGCGGCTACGCGCTGGCAGGCTGGGACGCGCCGCGGATCCGCCCGCGCGCGAGACGGGAGACCCATGACCGCCGTGACCCTGATCCGCTCCGCCTCCCTCGCGGACGCCGCCGAGTACGCCTACGCCGCCACCGCGCCCGCCGACGCGCGGCTCGTGTTCCTCGCGGGATCGTGCCCGCTCGACGCGGACGGCCGCACCGTCGGCGTCGGCGACCACGCCGCGCAGGCGGCGCGGTGCGTCGCGAACCTGCGCATCGCGCTGGAGGCGGCGGGCGCGACGACCGCCGACCTCGTGAGCACGCGCGTGCTCGTGGCCTCCAGCAGGCAGGCCGACCTCGTGACCGCGTGGGAGGTCGTCCGCGACGCACTGGCCCCGCACGATCCGCCGAGCACGCTCCTCGGCGTCACCGTGCTCGGGTACGACGACCAGCTCGTGGAGGTCGAGGCGGTCGCGGCCGTCGTCGACTGAGGGCGGTCGCCGCCGTCCCCGACCGACCGACCTGCCGACCCGGCCGCCGAGATCAGGTCGGGCTCAGAGCGCGGAGGCGCGCCAGGCGTCGACCGCCGCGAGGAGCTCGGCGCGGCGCTCGTCCGACAGGAACGCCGCGTGGAACGAGTTGCGGGCGAGGAGCGCGACCGCGTCGTCGTCGAAGGCGTGCGCCACACGCAGCTGTCGGAGGTTCTCGCCGAGGTAGCCGCCGAAGTAGGCCGGGTCGTCGCTGTTGACCATGGCGAGCACGCCGCGCGCGAGGAGCTCCGGCAGGGCGTGCTCGTCGAGCGTCTCGTTCACGCCGAGGCGCACGTTCGAGAGCGGGCAGACGGTGAGCGGGATCCGGTCGGCGACGAGCCGGTCGACGAGCGCGGGATCCTCGAGGCAGCGCACGCCGTGGTCCACCCGCTCGACGTGCAGCAGGTCGAGCGCCTCCCAGACGTACGCGGGCGGGCCCTCCTCGCCGGCGTGCGCGACGGCGTGCAGGCCGAGCTCGCGGGCGCGCGCGAAGACGTCGACGAAGAGCGACGGCGGGTAGCCGACCTCGGCCGAGTCGAGCCCGACGGCGAGGATCTCGTGGGCGCGGCCGGCGACCGACTCCAGCGTCGCCATCGCCTCCTCCACCGGCCGGTCGCGGAGGAAGCTGAGGATCAGGCCGCCGGAGATGCCGTGGCGCACGCGCGCGTCGCGGAGGGCGTCGAGGAGGCCGTCGACCACGTCGTCGATCGCCACGCCGCGGGACGTGTGCGCCTGCGGGTCGAACGACATCTCGACGTGCCGGATCCCGTCGGCCGCGGCCCGCTCCAGGTACGCGGCGGCGAGGTCGTGGAAGTCGCGGCGCGTGCGGAGGACCGCCGTGCACGCGTAGTAGAGGTCGAGGAACGACTGCAGGTCGGTGAAGGCGTAGCGCGAGCGGAGGTCCTCGATGCCGGCGTACGGCAGCTCGACGCCGTTGCGCTCGGCCAGCTCGAACACCAGCTCCGGTTCGAGGGTGCCCTCCACGTGCAGGTGCAGCTCGGCGGTGGGCGGGAGCGTGGAGATCATCCGTCGACGGTAACGGACGGCGGCCGGGTGCCCGCCGGGCGGGAGCCGGAGCCGGAGCCGGCTCCGGGCGAGGACGGGGCCGGTCGGCGTCCGTAGGCTCGGGGCATGGAGGCGTCCGAGGTCGCGGTGCTCGGCGAGCGGTGGCGCATCGCCGAGCGGGAGCCGCGGGGCGCGACCCCGGCCTACGACCTCGACTGGCTGAGCGGCCCGGCGGGCGGCACGTACGGGTTCACGGTCGGCGGAGGACGGCTGACGCGCGAGCAGCTGATCGCGGAGGCGACCGCGCTCGTGGAGGGCTTCTCCGAACCCGGCGGCATCGGCGAGGACTTCGCGGGCTTCGTCCCGGCCCGTTTCCGCGGCGAGGGGCCGGACGGGCAGCCAGCGCCGGGGCGCGGATGAGCGCGCGCGTGCCTCACCGGATCCTCGGCCGGACGGTCCTCGTGCTCTGCGCGGCCCTAGGCGTCCTGGCTCTCGGGATCGTCCTGGTCGCCGTGCCCGACGGAGCGCCGACGTCGTCAGATGCGGGTGCGCCCTCGGTCCCGTGGTGGGCGGTGCTCCTCCCCGCAGCCGTGGGCATCGCCCTCACGCTGACGCTGCCGCGCCGGGTGCTGGAGCAGCCCGCGATCGTGTCCGAGCCGGCGCGGCACCGGGCGGCGACGTGGATCCTGCTGGCGCTCGCCGCGGCCTTCCCGCTCGCGGTGGGAGCGCTCGGGCTGGCGCGGAGCGAGGGCTACGTGCTCCTGAAGGCCCTCCTGCTGATCGCCCTCCCCGCCGCCGTGGTCGGCGTGCTGCGCGGCGTCCGCATCGACCGCGTCCGCGATGCGCAGCGATGGTGGGCGCCGATCGTGGTCGTGGTGGTGTGGGCGCTCCTGGCGCAGGTCGCGCCGTGGAACCCGCGGCCGGACCTCGACGGCGTCGACCCCGCGACGCTGCTCGTCACCGCGGTGGCGACGGCGCTGACGGCCGGGATCGGCGAGGAGCTCTTCTACCGGCGGTGGCTGCAGACGCGGCTCGAAGCGTCGCTCGGCCCCGCGCCCGGCATCGCCCTCGCGTCGCTGGTCTTCGCGCTCATGCACCTGGCCTCCCACGGCACCGGCGCCCCGGTGCTCGACGTGGCCCGCGTCGTCGTCGCGCAGGGGTCGTTCGGGCTCCTGCTCGGGATCCTGTGGTGGCGGCACCGGAACCTGCCCGCCATCATCGCCGCGCACGTCGTCATGAACGGATGGCCGATCGCCGAGCACCTGGTCGCGTGACGCCAGCCGGTGTCGGTCCGGCCCGCGACCCGTCTGCGAGCATGGCCGCATGGATCCCGACGACGAGCCCGACCTGGTCCCCGAGCTGCTGGTCACCGACCTCGCCGCGAGCCTCGCGTTCTGGCGCGACCTGTGCGGCTTCCAGGTGCGGTACGACCGCCCGGACGAGGGCTTCGCGTACATCGCGCGCGGCGGGGCGCACCTCATGCTCGAGCAGGCCGGCATCATCCGGAACTGGGTGACGGGGCCGCTGGAGCGGCCGTTCGGGCGGGGGATCAACTTCCAGATCGCCGTCGAGGACGCCGACGCGGTGGCGGAGGCGCTCGCCGCGGCCGGCATCGCGCTCTTCCTCGAGCCGGAGACGACCTGGTACCGGATCGGCGACGAGGAGACGGGCGTCCGCCAGTTCCTCGTGCGGGATCCCGACGGCTACCTGGTGCGGTTCCAGTCGTCCATCGGGCGGCGACCGGCGGAGGCTCCCGCGGGCTGATGCCGCCGCGGCCCGCCCGGTGCCGGGCGGGCCGCGATCGTCACCCCTCCGCGATGCCCGCGGACAGCGTCGCTCCTGCCGCGGTGAGCGCGTCGACGAGCTGCTGCCCGCTCACCGTGGTGGTCTTCTGCCCGCCGATCATCAGCGTCGGGGTGCCGGTGACGCCCGCGGCGGTCGCCGTGTCGGTGTTGGCCGTGATCCAGCCGGCGTACGCGCCCTTCTCCGTGCAGGTGAGGGCCTCGGGGTCGGTGACCCCCTGCGAGCCGAGCCAGGAGGAGAAGTCCTTCCCCGTCCACGAGTCGGTCGCGGCCGAGTGGTTCGCGAAGAGGGCGGAGTGCACGCCGGGCCAGGCGGACGGGTCGTGCTGCAGGACGCACGCGGCCGTGCTGCCGGCGACGCGGCCGTAGTTCGTGACGATCCGGATGGGGTGGTACACGACGCGCACCTGCCCGGATGCGGCGACCCGGTCGAGGAGCGGGCCGGTGGCGGCCTCGTACTCCTGACAGTGCGGGCAGGAGTAGTCCTCGTAGATGTCGAGCGTCACGGGCGCGTCCGCGGCGCCGACCGACACGGCATCCGGCTCGGTCGCGAGGTGCGCCTCGCCGGCGCTCGCCAGCTGCACGGTGGCGTCCGCGGTGGGCGCCACGCTGCCGGCCTCCGCCTGCTGGCGGAGGAGGCTCGCGCCGCCCCAGATGCCGGCGACGAGGATCACGACGGCGCCGGCGACGCCGAGCTGGGTGAGGAGGCGGCGGCGCTTCCGCTTCGCCTCCTCGAGGCGGCGCTGCGCGTTCGCCTTCTCCCGGATCTCGCGGGTGCGGTCGCGGTCGGCGCTGGACTTCTTGCTCATGATGCGGTGCTCCTGTCGTCGGTTCGGACGGTTGCGGGGTGGAGGGGGGAGGGCAGGCGACGGTCGCCCGCGCTGTGGCGGCTCACGGCGTCGGCCGCCGCTCGTCGGCGCGCTCGTCGAGCGCGGACAGCCGCGCGTTGTAGGCGCGGAGCTCGGCGTCGCCGTCGCGGGCGGCCGCCCGGTCGTAGCGGGTGGCGGCGCGCTGCTCGGATCCGGACCACTGCCGCACGACCATGAGCGCCACGAGCACGACGGGCAGCTCGCCCGCGCCCCACGCGATGCCGCCGCCCGCGGCCTGGTCGGCGAGCAGCTGCGCGTCGGTCGCGAGGCCGAGCTGGTGCCACCAGTCGATCGCGAGGATCTGCGTGCCCGACATGATCGCGAGGCCGAAGAACGCGTGGAACGCCATCGTCGCGAGCAGGAGCATCAGCCGGATCGGGTACGGCGGGCGCGTGGGGCCCGGATCCACCCCGATGAGCACGAAGAAGAAGAGGTACCCGCTGATCAGGAAGTGGACGGTCATCAGCATGTGGCCCTGGTGGGTGGCGAGCGACCACTCGAACCACGGCGTGTAGTAGAAGGCCACGAGGCTGCCGGCGAAGACGACCGCGGCGACGATCGGGTTCGTCACCAGGCGCGAGTACCGGGAGTGTATCGCGGCGAGCACCCACTCGCGCACGCCGCGGCTGGCGTCCTTCCGGGCCGGCAGCGCGCGCAGCAGCAGGAGCACGGGGGCGCCGAGCACGAGCAGCGGCGGCACGTACATCATCAGCATCATGTGCTGGATCATGTGGGTGCTGAAGTGCACCGCCCCGTACACGGCGGGCCCGCCGCTCGTCGCGTAGACGAGCATCGCGCAGCCGAGCAGCCACGGCACCGTGCGCGCGGCCGACCAGGCGTCGCCGCGCCGGCGGAGGCGCCGCACCGCGACGAGGTAGAGCCCGGCCATGACCGCGGCGACCCCGAGGAACAGGAAGTCCGGGTGGACGGCGGTCAGCATCCGGAGCGGCGTCACGGGGTCGGGGAAGGTGAAGCCGATGAGCGACGCGAGCGGGTCGACGTCGGCGATGGTCGTCTGCGGCACGGGCGGGGCGCTGCGCGAGAGCGCCACCGAGACGCCCATCGCCACGGACATCACGACGACCTCGCCGACCGCGAGGCGGAGGAACGCCGTCCGCCGGGTCGCGTCGCGGACGAGCCCCGGGATGAGGATCCGGCGGTGCGCGAACCCGGCGACGCCGAGCGCCACGAGGATCGCCGTCTTCACGAGGAGCAGGAGCCCGTACGGCGTCGTGATGAGGTCGAGCGGCGTGCCGATGCGGAGCGACGCGTTGACGATCCCCGACAGCGCGACCGCGACGAACGCCCATCCGGCGAGCGTCGAGTAGCGGGCGACGACCGCGGGCAGCGCGCCCTTCGTGAGCTTCTGGCAGAGGATCACCGCGACCAGCCCGCCGGCCCACACGGTGACGCCGACGAGGTGGATCCCGAGGCTGTCCACCGCGTTCGCGTGCTCGTACGTGCCCGCGGCGTGGCCCGACAGCGAGAGCGGGAGCAGCGAGGCGAGGGCGACGGCCGCGGCCACGCCGATGCCGGAGACGCTCCGCGTCCACGCGCTGATGCCGAACGCGACGGCCACGCACACCAGCGACGCGAGCAGGGTCTGGCCGAGCTCGAGCTGGAACGCGAAGTAGCCGAGCTGGCCCCGGAAGGTCGGGGAGGTGAGCGGGACGCCGATCACGTTCGCGCCCGAGAGGGCGAGCACGGCGATGCTGGCGGCGAGCCACACGGCGGCGGCGCGGGTCGCCCAGCGGGTCGCCCGCCACTGCGCGAAGCTCGCCATCCCGGGGTGCTTCCGCTGCCCGGGCAGCGCGAACGCGGCGACCACGAGCAGGCCGATGGTCACGGCGGCGGCGGCGTCGTGGATGACGCGCGCGACGGGCAGGCCGTAGGTGACGACGTCGCCGGGATCCACCAGCAGCGTCCGCGTGGTGGCGCCCGTGAAGGCGGCGGCGGCCAGCGTCACGGCGACGGCGAGCGGGAGGCACGCCCAGAGCAGCGCGGGGCGGGCGCGGATGCGCGGGACGGCCAGCGTGCGGGGCACGAAGACGGGGTCGTCGGGATCGGGGCGGTCGTGGTCGGTGACCGGATCGGGGGAGGGCAGGGCGGAGCGTGGGGGCATGGGGTGTCCTGGGTGGGCGCCGGGATCGGGCGCGGCGGGACGGCGGCTCTCCGGGTGGGCGATCCGAGCGGGTCGGATGGGCTCGGGTCGCGGAGGGCGCGGGCGCGTCGGGGTGCGCGTCCGAGGACGCGCGAGGGCACGGCGCCGGGAGGCGTCGTGCGTCGTCCGGGCGCGCGGGAGCGCGCCGGACCGGGGCCGGATCAGGCCGCGGCGGGTGGCCCACGGTGGGGCGACGCGGCGACGCAGACGCCGAGGTCGCGGATCTCCGGGCGCATCGCGCGCGCGACGCGGTGGCGCACCTCGGCGCGCGGCACGACGTCGAGCGCGGCCACGAGGATCAGCGCGCGGAGGCTCGTGCGCGCGAGCGCGACGAGGTCCCAGAAGGCGCGCTCGCCGGAGCGGAGCGCCACGATCGTGAGGACGGCGGCGAGCAGGTGCGCGACCCACATCGCGGATCCGTGGTGCATGCCGCCCATGTCGCCGGCGCCGGCCGCGGCCCCGCCGGCGCTCACGACGTGCCCGCCCATGCCGTGGTGCCCGCCGACGACCTGCAGGGTCGTCGTGGTCGGGGCGCCGACGGTGAAGAGGAGGTGCAGGACCGCCTGGCTGCACGCGACGGCGACCGCGAGCCGCGCGGTCGACACGGTGCGGCCGGCGAGCAGCACGCACGTCGGCAGCGCGAGCGCCGCCGCGACGACGAGGCCGACCGCTCCCGGGATGGGGCCGCCGCCGGCGAGGTGCGACAGCATCGACACGAGGATCGCGAAGGCGGCCGTGACGGCGCCGCGTGCGACGCGCGTGCCCCGCCCGGCCATCGCCGGCGTCCTCGGTTCCCTCATTTGCAGAACAGCCTAGGTGCGGCTCCCGGAGAGACGATGGGCGACGTCGGCTCCGCGGCCCGCGCCCGCGCCCGCCGCACGGGGGCATACCCCACCTCGATCCGGGAGCGAGCAGGATGGGCCACGTGCCCGTCGCTCGCGAGGCTGGGATCATGAACACGACACCGCCCACCACCGAGGCCGAATCGACGCCCGTGCCACCCGAAGAGCTCCTGCCCGACGCCGCCGACGCGTCCGACGCCGGCGGTCCTCCGTCCGACGCCGCGGGCGGGAGCGACGACGTGGACCCGGACGACGCGGCCCCGCCCGTCGCGCGCCGCCGCTCCCTCTACTCCTCCGCCTGGCGGCGCTTCCCCCGCGACATCGGCTACATGCTCCTGACCGGGATCCTGTGCGCCACGGTCTACCTCGCGCTCCCCAACATCGTCTTCAGCCTGATCAGCGAGCTCCTGTGGTCGGCGTCCGGCCTGTTCGCTGCCCTGGCGCTCTCCGTCGTGCTCTTCGGGTCGCTGTTCGCGGCGCGCGGGCTGGGGGCGGTGGAGCGGGTCCGCATCGGGTGGGCCGAGCCGCGGCCGATCCGGCCGGTCGACTGGACCCCGCGCTGGACGCAGAACCGCGCCATGCGCCTCCTCTCGGCGGTCGCGAATCCGCACTACTGGCTGTACCTGCTGCACGCGGTCGTCGTGTACCCGGTCGTGGCCATCGTCACGCTCGGCGCGGGCGTCCTCCTGGCGCTCGGGTTCATCGCGCCGGCCCTCGGCGGGATCGCGGTGCTGGCGCAGGGCTGGCAGATCAACCTGCTCCTCGAGCGCTTCGGCTACGACCCCGCGCGCACCTGGACGCTGGCGTTCGTGCTCTCGGGCGTGACGATGATCCTGTCCGTCGTGCTCCTGCCCCTCTGGACCCGCGGCGCCACGCTCGCCCACTACTGGACCGACCACGCCCTCCTCGGCGGCTTCCGGTCCGACGCCCTCGAGCGCCGGGTGCAGGGCCTCGAGCGGTCCCGCGCCGGCGCCGTCACGGCCGAGGGGCAGACGCTCCGCCAGATCGAGCGCGACCTGCACGACGGTCCGCAGCAGCGGCTCGTGCGCCTCCGCATGGACCTCGCGGCCGCCGAGCGCGCGCTGGACGCGGATCCCGAGCGCGCCCGCACGCTCATCGCCGAGGCGTCCGCCCACGCCCACGACACGCTCGAGGAGCTGCGCGCGCTGTCCCGCGGGTTCGCCCCGCCGATCCTCCTCGACCGCGGGCTGGTGGCCGCCCTCGAGGCGCTCGCGTCCCGCTCGACGGTCCCCGTGGCGCTCGACGTGCAGCTCCCCGAGAGCCTGGCGCTGCCGACCGAGGTCGAGCGGAACCTGTACTTCACCGTCAGCGAGCTGCTCACCAACGTCGCGAAGCACTCGGGCGCGACCCGGGCCGACGTGACGCTGGCGCTCGTGAGCGACCTCGACGGCGACCGGGTGCTGGCCGCCCGCGTGACGGATGACGGGCAGGGCGGCGCGTCCGTCCAGGAGGGCCACGGGCTCGAGGGGCTCCTCGGTCGGCTCGGCGCCCTCGACGGCGACGTCAGCATCTCCAGCCCCGCCGGCGGACCGACGCGCATCACCGCGCGCGTGCCGCTCGTCGCGCTGAACGGCGTGCCGACCGACCCGCGCACCGCCGCGGCCGGGTCGGCCGCCGACGGCACGGGATCCGACGGCGCGATCGCCGCCCCGCCCGCCGCGTGACCCGCCCGCTCGATACGATCGGGGCCATGGACGACGGCCCGGATGCAGCGCGCATCCGGGCCATCGTGGTCGACGACGCGGTGCTGCTCCGGGAGGGGCTCGCGCGGGTGCTCGTGGAGGCCGGGATCGACGTGGTCGCCCAGTACAAGGACGCGGATGCCTTCCTCGCCGCGCTCGCCGACGACGTCCCCGACGTGGTGGTGATGGACGTCCGCATGCCGCCGTCGTACACCGACGAGGGCATCCGCGCGACGGTCGAGGCCCGCCGCCGCGTGCCGGGGATCGGCGTGCTGCTGCTCTCCCAGTACGTGGAGGCCGCGTACGCCGAGGAGGTGTTCCGCAGCGGCACCGCCGGGATCGGCTACCTGCTCAAGGACCGGGTGACGCGCCTGGAGGAGATCGACGACGCCGTGCGCCGCGTCGCGTCCGGCGGCACCGTGCTCGACCCCGAGGTGGTGACCCAGCTGATGGCCCGACGACGCGATCCCCTCAGCGCCCTCACGCCGCGCGAGCTCGAGGTGCTCGGGCTGATGGCCGAGGGCCGCACCAACCCGGCGATCGGGCGGGCGCTCGTCATCGGCACGGGCGCGGTCGAGAAGCACGTGACGAGCATCTTCGCGAAGCTCGGCCTGGAGGACACGGGCGAGGACCACCGGCGGGTGCTCGCGG
>NZ_LQXA01000046.1 GCF_001618005.1 Clavibacter tessellarius | reverse complement strand
GTCGACGGCACGCGCCGGCTGGCGTCCCGGGCGGCCCGCCTAGGGCCGCGGCTCGCCGGCCGGCCCGGACGGGGCGTCGCCGCCGACGCCGCCGGCGGGCTCGCCCTCCCACGACTCCAGGGTCCAGTCCGCGCCGGATCCCTCGAGCACCACGACGCCCGTGTTCTCCAGCTCGTGGTCGGCCACGAAGGCCGCGTCGAGGCCGCGCGCCCGCATCCCCGACCAGCAGCGGATGGCGGCGCCGTGGCTGACGAGCGCCACCGTGCCGTGCCCGGTCGCCTCCGCCTCGGCGACCACGGCGTCGTACCGCGCGGCGAACTCGCGGCCGGTCTCGCCGTCCGCCAGGCGCAGGTCGTCCTCGCCGCCCACCCAGCGGATCATCGTCTCCAGGTACTCCGCGACCGACGCGCGGTCGCCGCGCATCTCGAGCCCGCCCGCGGCGATCTCGCGGATGCCCGCCCGCTCGACCGGCGTGAGGCCGAGCGCCTGCGCGAGGGGCGCGGCCGTCTCGTGGGTGCGGCGCATCGTCGAGACGTAGAGCGCCCCGATCCGCTCGTCCCGCAGGGTCTCCGGGAGGCGCGCGGCCTGCTCGCGCCCGAGGTCGGTGAGGCCGGGGCCGGGGATGCGGGTGTCGAGGACGCCCCGCACGTTGGAGGGGGTCTGGCCGTGTCGGATCAGGATCAGGCGCATGCCCCGACGCTATCGCGGGCGTCGGGCAGGCCCTCCGCCTTCGCGAGCCCGTGGGCGACACCGACCCGGAAGCCGTCCACGCCGCGGTCGAACCAGAAGCGCAGCACGTCGACGAACTCCGCGTGCACCTCGGGGTTCGACCAGTCGAGGTCCGGCTGCTCGGGAGCGAACATGTGCAGGTACCAGGGCCGGGGCGGCCGTCGGCGTCCGTCCCGTCGCGGAACAGGTAGCGGGCGCGGGCCGCCGGGTCGCCGGCGAGCGCCGCCCGGAACCAGGGGTGCGCGTCGGACGTGTGGTCGGGCACGATGTCGAGCAGCACCCGCATCCCGAGGGCGTGCGCCTCGGCGATCAGCGCCTCGGCGGGGCGCGTGTGGTCCACGCCGACCTGCCGCGCTGAGGATCAGCGCGCGAGCGGCCGGCCCAGCACCAGGGTGAGGAAGCCGAGCGTGCCGCGGTACCCGTCCAGCCACGCGCGTCGGTGCTCGACCGACGCGGTCAGCACCTGCTCGCGGTCGGGGTCGTCGGGGTGCTCGAGCGCCCACCGGGCGAGCGCTCCCGTCCACGACCACTCGTAGTCGTCCCACTCCCGCAGGGTGCTGACGTGGCCCTGCAGCGGGATCCACCCGTCCGCGGCGACGCGCTCCACGGTGGCGGCGAGGTCGTCGTAGTCCTCGGGCTCGGAGCCGAGCAGCTCCAGCACCCGCGGGGTCGGCTCCCGCTCCCAGAAGCACTCGCCGACGAGCGCGCGGCCGCCCGGACGCAGATGCCCGTCCATCGCGGCGAGGGTCGGCTCGAGGCCGCCGAAGGCGTGCGTCGCGCCCACGCTGAGCACGACGTCGAACCGGTCGGGGGAGCTCCACATGCTCGCGTCGGCGCAGACGAGCGTGAGGCGGTCGGCGAGGCCCTCGCGCTCGGCCTGCGCGCGCACCCGGCCGAAGCCCGCGTCGGAGTGATCGACCCCGACCGCCGTCAGCGTCGGATCCCGGCGCAGGGCCCGCAGGAGCCACGTGCCGTCGCCGCAGCCCAGGTCGAGGACGCTGCTCCGCCCGGCGACCGCGGCGTCGAGGAGCCGATCGACGCTGTCGTCGCCCAGCGGCGAGGCGATGGGGTGGTCGGCGTGGGCGAGGTCGCTGATCCGGTCTCTGTCCATCCGGCGAGCCTAGGGGCGCGCTCCGATGGGCGGCGCGCGCCGAGGATCCTCCGCCCCTCCGCCCGTCGCGCATGCGCGCGTCAGGGGATGAACGGGCGCGGGTACGGGGCGAAGAGCTGCCCGCCCGTCAGCGCGAGCGCGCCGACGAGCCCCGCGGCCGACACGGCGGCGGCCGTCCACAGGGCCAGCATGGTGTGCCGCCGTGAACCACCCGGGGCGCCGCTCGCGATCCCCCGCAGCAGCCCCCATCCCACGAGGTGCGCCATCGCGATGAAGACGAGCGTGACGATGAGGAGGCCGGGGCCCGAGGGGGCGAAGCCGTGCCGTGCGGACTCGGAGTCCTCCTCGTCGGCGAACGGGATCGCGGTCCACGCGGCCGTCATGATCGGCACCCCGATCGCGGCGCACGTCACGAAGGCGGCGAGCAGCCAGGATGACCGCCAGCGGGTGCGCGGGTCCTCGGGAGCGTCGGTCACGGCCCGATCCTAGTGAGCGGCTCCGTCGGCGGCGCGCGGCGGCGAGGCCGCTGCACGCGCTGCACGCGCTGCACGCGCTGCACGCGCTGCACGCGCTGCACGCGCTGCTCGCGCTGCTCGCGCTGCTCGCGCTGCTCGCGCTGCTCGCGCTGCTCGCGCTGCACGCGCTGCACGCGCTGCTCCGCGGGGACCGAGACCGTCGCGACCGGACGCCCGATCGGCCCGGACGCGGGAAGGCCCCGCGGATCACGAGGATCCGCGGGGCCTTCCGGTGTCGCGTGGACTACGCGAACGTCTTCGCGTCGATGACGAAGCGGTAGCGCACGTCCGACTTGAGGACGCGCTCGTAGGCCTCGTTGATCTGCTCGGCCGAGATGAGCTCGGTCTCGGGCACGATGCCGTGCTCGGCGCAGAAGTCCAGCATCTCCTGCGTCTCGGCGATGCCGCCGATCATGGATCCGGCCCAGCTGCGGCGCGCGGGGATGAGCGCGAACGCGGGGATCTCGAGCGGCTCCGAGGGGGCGCCGACGTTGACGAGCGTGCCGTCGATCGCGAGCAGGCCGATGTACTTGCTCATGTCGAGCTTCGCGGAGACCGTGTTGATGATCAGGTCGAACGAGCTCGCGAGCTCGGTGAACGTGGAGTCGTCGCTCGTCGCGAAGTAGCGGTCGGCGCCGAGGCGGAGGCCGTCCTCCTTCTTGGAGAGCGTCTGCGAGAGCACGGTGACCTCGGCGCCCATGGCGTGCGCGATCTTCACGGCCATGTGGCCGAGGCCGCCCATGCCGACCACCGCGACGCGCGTGCCGGGGCCCGCGTTCCAGTGGCGCAGCGGCGAGTAGGTGGTGATGCCGGCGCAGAGCAGCGGCGCGACCTTCTCGATGTCGAGGGACTCGGGGACGCGGAGCACGAAGTCCTCGTCGACGACGACGGCCTCGGAGTAGCCGCCCTGCGTGATGGTGCCGTCGGCCGGGTCCACCCCGCCGTAGGTCTGGATGTTGCCCTTCAGGCAGTACTGCTCCTGGCCGGCCGTGCACTGCTCGCACTCCTTGCAGGAGTTGACCATGCAGCCGACGCCGACGAGGTCGCCGACCTTGTGCTTCGAGACCTCGGAGCCGACCTCGGTGACGCGGCCGACGATCTCGTGGCCGACGACCTGCGGGTACTGGATGGGGCCCCACTCGCCGCGGACGGTGTGGATGTCGGAGTGGCAGACGCCCGAGTAGGCGATGTCGATGGAGACGTCCTTCGGGCCGACGTCGCGGCGCTCGATGGTGGTCTTGACGATGGGGTCGGTGGCGGACGGGGCCGCGTAGGCGTTGACGGTGCGCATGGTTCTCCTAATGCTGTCCGGTGGGGGAGGGGAGGGATCAGGTCGATCCGGCCGCGCCCTCTTCGGATGCGGTACCCCTCGACGCTACGCCCGCGGGAGGGGCTCCCCGGAACCACGCGGTTTTTCCTCGGGCGCCGGATAGCGTGGCCGGATGCCCGCTCCCACCCTCCCCGGCCCGACATCGACGCGATCCGGCCCGGTGACGGGGCTCCGCGACGGCGACGTGATCCGCTACCTCGGCATTCCTTACGCGACGGCGGCCCGCGGCGTGCCGCCCGTGTCGGCGGTGCCCGCGCGCGGACCCGACGGGCGACCGGTCGTGCTCGCGGCCGTGCACCCGGCGCCCGCGTGCCCGCAGCCGTCATCGCGGATCCTCGACACGCTCATGCAGGGCGCCCTCGACGGGATCGAGCGCTCGGAGGACTGCCAGCGGCTCTCGGTCACGCTGCCCGCGGACATCGCTCCCGGCGAGGTGCTGCCCGTGATCGCGTGGTTCCACGGCGGCGGGTACACGACGGGCGCGGGCGACCTCGCGATCCACGACCCGCGGGCGCTCGTGGTCGAGCAGCGCGTGATCGTGGTCGCGGTGACCGCGCGGCTCGGGCTCCTCGGCTTCGGCGGCGGCGGTCGCGGCGGATCCGGTCGCGGCGCGTCCGACGGCCCGCCCGCGAACCTCGGCCTGCTCGACCAGATCGAGGCGCTGCGCTGGATCCGCGACTCCATCGCCGCGTTCGGCGGCGATCCCTGGACCGTGACCGCGATGGGCCAGTCGGCGGGCGGCGACGCGATCCTGCACCTCATGATCGCCGACGGCGCCCGCGGGCTCCTCCGGCGGGCGATCGTGCAGAGCCCGCCGGTGGGGATCACGGGCGGGCGCGAGCGCATGTTCCGCGCGATGGCGCGCGTGACCCGCGGTCTCCGATCCGACGCGACGCTCGCCGACGTGATGCGGCGGCAGGCCCGGGCCGAGCGCGCGGCGTGGCCGTCGGGCATCCGCGCGGGCCTGCCGTGGGGCCCGCGCTACGGCCACGCGCCGCTGCCCGCCGAGGCCGACCGCGACGCCGCGTGGCGGGAGGCGGCGCCCCACATCGACCTCCTCATCGGCACGACCCGCGACGAGACCGCGATGTACCTGCCCGCGCTGCCGGTGGTCGGCCCGCTGCTCGCCGTGCCGGTGGTCGGGCCGGCCCTCCGTCGCGTGCTGATGCGCGTCGTCGTCCGGCCCACCACGCGCCGCGTCTACGCGCGGCCCGTCGCCGAGTTCGTCGCGCGGCACCGGCGCGCCGGCGGCCGGGCCGTCCGCTACGTGCTCCGCGCGGCCCCGGCGTCGAGCCCCATCGGCGCGGGCCACACGTCCGACCTCCCGTTGATCCTCGGCACCCGCGACGCGTGGACCCGGATGCGGCTCGTGCCCCCGGAGGCGTGGCCGGAGGTCGCCGCCCGCGGCCGCGCCGTGCGGCAGGTCTGGGCCGACTTCGCGCGCACGGGCGAGGTGGCGGCGGATGCGGACGCTCGCGCCTGCGGGATGCGGTTCGACCGGGGGTGATCGCCGGACGCGACGACGGGCGCCGCCGCGCGGATCGCCTCCCGCCCCCCATGTCAAGGGGGTAGGCGACGGCATCGACGCGGAGTCGGCTCGACGCACCGACGGAGGGAGCGACATGCGAGCGATGGTCTACCGCGGGCCCTACCGGATCCGCGTGGAGGAGAAGGACATCCCCCGCATCGAGCATCCGAACGACGCGATCGTGCGGGTGACCCGGGCGGCGATCTGCGGATCCGACCTGCACCTGTACCACGGCCTCCTGCCGGACACGCGGGTCGGCACCACGTTCGGCCACGAGTTCATCGGCGTCGTGCACGAGGTCGGCTCGTCGGTCGAGAGCCTGTCCGTGGGCGACCGGGTGATGGTGCCGTTCAACATCTACTGCGGATCCTGCTTCTTCTGCGCCCGCGGCCTGTACTCGAACTGCCACAACGTGAACCCGAACGCCACGGCGGTCGGCGGCATCTACGGCTACTCGCACACCACCGGCGGATACGACGGCGGCCAGGCGGAGTACGTGCGCGTGCCGTTCGCGGACGTGGGGCCCATGGTGATCCCCGACGACATCCACGAGGAGGACGCCCTCGTGATGACCGACGCGCTGAGCACCGGCTACTTCGGCGCCCAGCTCGGCGACATCGCGGAGGGCGACACGGTCGCGGTGCTCGGCGCGGGGCCCGTCGGCCTCTACGCCGCGCGCTCGGCCTGGTTCATGGGCGCCGGCCGCGTGATCGTGGTCGACCAGCTCGACTACCGGCTGCGCATGGCAGAGACGTTCGCGCACGCGGAGACGCTGGACTTCTCGGCGGTGAAGGACACCGTGCTCGCGCTCAAGCGCATGACCGACGGGCTCGGCGCCGACGTCGTCATCGACGCGGTGGGCGCGGAAGCGGACGGGCACGCGCTGCACCAGATCACGGGCACGAAGATCAAGGTGCAGGGCGGTTCCCCGGTGGCGCTCAACTGGGCGATCGACGGCGTGCGCAAGGGCGGCACCGTGAGCGTGATGGGCGCCTATGGGCCGGTGCCCGCGGCGATCAAGTTCGGCGACGCCGTGAACAAGGGCATCACGATGCGGATGAACCAGGCGCCCGTGAAGCGGCAGTGGCCGCGGCTCATCGAGCACATCCGGGCGGGGCACTTCTCGCCGCGCGACATCATCACGCACCGGATCCCGCTCGAGCACATCGCGGAGGGGTACCACACGTTCTCCGCGAAGCTCGACGACTGCGTCAAGACCGTCATCACCTTCGACGAGGAGTAGGAGCCAGCCATGCCGTACCGCGCGAGCGACCACCACCGACCCGTAGACGCCGACGCGCTCCGGGCCCGGATCCCGGGCTGGGGCGCCGACCTCGACCCCGCCGACCGTCCCGCGTTCCCGCGGGAGCGCACCGACCTCGTCTCGGGCGCGCACTGGGACTTCCCGGAGCGCCAGGAGGAGCGCACGCGGCGCGAGCGCTCCATCGAGCACACCGAGCTGCCGCCCGTGTTCGGCACGGTCGCGCCGCTGCACGGCGTCTCGGGTGCCATCCGGCGCTACGCCTACGCGACCTTCAGCGAGGGCCGGTCCGTGCACTGGCTGCTGCTGATGCTCGGCGACCGGGTCGACGCGGCGGGCGCGCACCTCGGGTCCCTCGTGAGCGGCCGGCCGGACGACCCGCTCACCGAGACGGGCCTGCTCAGCGAGCCGCGTCACCACCCGGTCTCGTCGCGGTTCGGGCGCGGCCGGGCCGACATGAAGCACATGTGGATGGATCCGCTGATCGTCGGCGCGTGGCCCCTCGCGGCGGTCGCGCTGCTGTTCGCGGTACGGCGGAAGCGCTCGTAACTTTGGGGTCCACTATGCATTTCAGTGCATAGCGGACCCCGCTAGTGACTGGCGATAACGGATAGTACTTTTGATATCACCGGTGGGTTAAATGGTACCCATGATTGTAGCGGCAAAATCATTAGTGCGTTGACGGACAACCTCAGGGGTCCAGTGCTCGGCTCCGACGGTCATCAGACTTCGAGGATAATCTGATACGCGCGGAGTTAGGTACGTCCGCTTTTTATCAATGAAGTCTTTATTCTGCGCAGATGAGTTCTTTGCCTTGCTTAGTAGTACGAGATTTCCCACAGAATGGACGAGCTCGGCAATTTCCTCATCGGTGAAGTCTGCCTTCCATTGACTGGTACTCGCAGGGTTCTGTGGAAGAACATGTTCGATAGAGCGTGGCAGGAACTGTCGGGGGGTATCAAGTTCGGCTGCCTGCATTTCGGCTCGAATGAGTAGATATTTAGCATATCCGGCTCCGTAAAAGTTTGCCCGGCGGCAAGCCTCCCTGATGTCGGCAACGTCGTATTCCATTGCCGTAACGACTCCGCTACCCGACTTTTCTGATTCAATTGTTTTAAGGATCGCCGTGTATGACGCATAACGCTCATCCTTCCGCATGCCACTCACCCAGTGCTTGACGTAAAGGGTCTCGATCCGTAAAACAAACTCATACAGCTTATCTGTCTTGAACTTGTGGGCGAAGGCAAGAACGCACGCGCGCCATTCACTTGCGCGAAATTCTTTGGACATGGAGTACATCAGTGTGCTGTAGCGAACGTGGTCGCTAGTGCCGCTGAGGTAGTCGCGATTTGTAAACAACGCTTCGTATATGTGCACGTACTCTGACAGTATGTCAATGAACGTTACGCCGGCCGCTGGCCTCTTCGGCTTACCATAGATCCGCGATTCGAACTCGTGAAGTAAGTCGCCCTCGGGCTTATCTTGAACGTAGACCAACCGCAGTGCGCTGAAGAGGTTCTCGAAACTGTCTGCCCCCAACAGCTCCTCGAGGTCCTCCCATTTGTGGGCGTACTCCTCGCGTGTTGTGTTGTTCCGGATCGCGTCGGGGCTTAGATTCATTGCTTTTAGCACGTCGATGCGCCGAAGCTGAATTCCGCGATCGTTTACTACAGTGAAGAGCCGAAACGCGTCATCAAATGTCGATGCGGCCAAGTAAATGAAAACCACGCGTTGAATGACGAACGAGGCAAACGAGGCAAGCGATTCTTGGTCCAACTCGGCAAGGGCGCGTTGAAATACAAGAACCGCTTGGCGATATCTGTTCTCGACTGAAGTAATGAGTGCGTCAACGGGAGCACCTAAGCGCGTGCCCCCAGGGGTGTTTACTATGGCTTCGTAGGGCGCGCTATTTCGGACTACTAGCCGAGAGCGAGCTTCAATGCCGCGCAGTCTGATCTCCGGTTGAGCCAGCATTTGTTGTATGTGATCGGAGTCTTCTTCAAGTAAGTCGCGAATAGTCGCTAGTAGGATTGCGATGGCGGTCAGCCGCTGCTGCCCATCGACGACTGCATATGTAGCCTGCGACTTCTCGTGCAGTACAAGCGTTCCGAGGAAGTAATCGCTTGATCTATCCGCATCGAGAAGATCATCAATCAAATCAGATATTTGATCTTTTTCCCACGAAAAGGGTCGCTGGTAGTTTGGTATCTCAAAGAAGAACTGTTGGCTGAAAAAGTCACCAACCCTTGCGGATTCGCTATTTAGCGTTGCCATGCTGATCTCGATTCAGTTTGTGGCGTAACTTGCGCGCTGTGCTGCGCAAAGCGACGGCTCAAGGTGACTACCTAAGGCAGCATGTCGATTGGACACGACATTTGTTCAGCATGGCACCGGCGGATTAGCGACAGCAACCCCCCAAGGGGGGACAGGCTGCCCCCCGTGTGTGAATTCGCGAGCCATCATCGCGCCCTCTGTGGTTGAAACGGTTCCGACGGGACGGCACTCAACGTGTGCAGGGAAGAGGATAGGCAAAGTGATCCCGCCTGGTGCGCCTGCGATCGCAGTGCGCCAGATCAAGTTTTAAACGCTGCCCGCAATCGATGGTGCGCGAGTATTTTCGGCGGCGTCAGTCGATCTGCACCCGCCGCGGCCCCGCGCCCCGGTCGCCCAGCGCGTCGTCCGGGTTGAGGAGGCCGCAGGCGCGCATCGAGAGGCAGCCGCAGCCGATGCAGCCCGTGAGCTCGCGCTCCAGGCGCTCGATGCTGCGACGGCGCTCCTCGAGCAGGCGCTTCCAGCGGCGCGACGCGCGCTGCCAGTCGGCATGGCTCGGCGGGCGGTCGAGCGGCACGTCGTCGAAGGTGGCCTGCACGTCGGCGAGCGGGATCCCGAGGCGCTTGGCCACCGTGATCAGCGACACCCGCCGCAGCATGTGCCGCGCGTACCGGCGCTGGTTGCCCGCGGTGCGCTCGGCGGCGATGAGGCCGAGGTCCTCGTAGAAGCGGAGGGCGGACGCGGCGACGCCCGTGCGGCGGCTCATCTCGCCGACCGTGAGCAGCTCGTCGGGGGCGTGACGGGGAGCGTGGCCGGGCGTCGCGGACGCGGCCGTCGGCTCCTGCGCATCCGCCACGACGTCCCCTCCCGATTGACCTCAAGGGTACGTGAGGTTCTAACGTGGACACCATGCGCACCACCACCCCCGCCGTCCCGACGGCCCCTGCCCGTGAGGACGCCCTGTGACCTACGTGATCGCCCTCCCGTGCGTGGACGTGAAGGACCGCGCCTGCATCGACGAGTGCCCCGTCGACTGCATCTACGAGGGCGAGCGGTCGCTCTACATCCACCCCGACGAGTGCGTGGACTGCGGCGCCTGCGAGCCCGTCTGCCCCGTCGAAGCCATCTACTACGAGGACGACCTGCCCGAGAAGTGGTCGGACTACTACACCGCGAACGTCGAGTTCTTCGCCGACCTGGGCTCGCCCGGTGGCGCCACGAAGATCGGCGTCGTGCCGAAGGACCACCCCGTCATCGCCGCGCTCCCTCCCCAGGGCGAGCAGGCGTGAGCGCCGACACCGACCTCTTCAAGGCCGCGTTCCGCGGGCACCCGGCGGGCGTCGCGCTCATCACGGCACGCACCGCCGACGGCCCGTCGGGCCTCACCGCGTCGAGCGTCGCGTCGCTGTCGGTGGATCCGCCCGCGCTCTCGTTCTCGGTGACGCGCGCCACGGGATCCGCCGGCGCCATCCTCGAGGCCGACAGCTACGTCGTCCACCTGCTCGCCGGGCACCACGCCGCGCTCGCGCGCTCCTTCGCCGTCTCCGGATCCCCGCGGTTCACCGAGGAGCAGGGCTTCCAGGAGCTGCCGACCGGCGAGCCGCTGCTCGCCGACGCGCGCGCCGCCCTCCGCTGCCGCACGTTGCAGACCGTGCCTGTGGGCGGATCCGTGCTGGTCGTCGCCGAGGTCCTCGACGTGATCCTCGGCGAGCCCGCCCCGCCGCTCGTCTACCGCGACCGCCGCTTCCACCTGCTCGAGGACGACCACCCGGAGCTCTAGGCCCTCGGAGGCCGCCCCTGGCGACCTCATCCTCGAACCGGGCCTCGCTGGCCTCCCGGCCTCTCTGTCTCTCGGGCAGGCATCGCGGAGCGGATCCGCGCCGGTCGTGTCCGAGCGACGACAGGCGCGCGATGGTCTCTCGATGTATCCCCATGTCTGTCAAGATCTGACAGACGTAGAGAGACAAGGGGAGATCGACCATGGACGGCACGTCGAACCCCTACGCGCCCGGCGCCGGCGCCCGACCCCAGCACTCGTAGGCCGCGATGCCGAGCTCGAGACCTGGCGCGTCTCGGTCGCACGGGCCGCTGCCGGACGTGCGCCGCGCTCGCTCGTCCTCTATGGACTCCGCGGCGTCGGCAAGACCGTCCTGCTGAGCCGGATGTCTGCCGAAGCCGAGACGACCGGATGGGTCGTCGCGCAGATCGAAGCGGCCGCGGGAACGTCCATGCGCGCGGCGCTCTCCTCCGCTCTCCAGAGCCACGTCGCCCGCATCGCCCGACGCAACCGCAAGCGCCCCTTCCTCCGCGCGCTCAAGACCGCCCTCTCCTTCTCCGCCCGCGTGGACACGGACGGCACCACCACCTTCGGCCTCACCCTCGACGACATCGAAGCCGAGCTCGCGGACTCCGGCAACCTCGAACTCGACCTCACCACCGTCGTCGACGGGATCCTCGACGCTGTCCACGACGAGGGGCTCGGCCTCGCGATCCTGATCGACGAGGCCCAAGACCTCACCGCGGACGAGCTCGTCGCCATCTGCACCGTCGCCCACCGTGCGTCCCAGCGGCAGCGGCCGGTCCTGTTCGTCCTCGCCGGACTGCCCAGCCTCCCCACGCGGCTCGCCGAAGCCAAGTCCTACTCCGAGCGCCTCTTCCAGTACCGGCACATCCGCGAACTCGGACCCGAAGCCGCCGCTGCTGCCCTCACGGTGCCCGCTGCCGACGAAGGTGTCACGTGGGCCGACGACGCCATCGACCTCGTGGTCACGCTCACTGGCGGGTATCCCTACTTCCTCCAGGAATACGGCTCGGAAGCCTGGCTCGAGTCCGCGTCATCGCCGATCTCCCGGGACGACGCACAGAACGGCGCCGGAGTCGCCCTCCGCCACCTCGACGACGGCTTCTATCGCACCCGCTGGGACCGGGCCACACCCCTGGAGAAGGAATACCTCCGCGCCATGGCCGCCGACGGCGACACCGGATCCAGGACCGCCGACGTCGCACGCCGACTCGACCGGACCACGCAACGCCTCAGCAAGATCCGCCAGAACCTGACCGACAAGGGCATCATCTACGCACCCGAGCATGGGCGGATCGCCTTCACCGTGCCGTGGATGTCTGCGTTCATCGATCGCCAGCCTGTCTGACCCCGTCGCCGATCTCGAGGACGACCACCCGGAGCTGTGGCCTCGGGCGGCCGCCCGCGGCATCAGGCGGCCCGTCCTCAGGCGATCATGAACTCCGACGGCTTCAGCGCGCGCTCCACGATGCGCACGTCGCCGATCGACGCCGGGAGCACGTGGTCGAGCTTCCCGCCGTAGAGGTTCGCGCCGAGGAGCCACGAGGTCGCGGGCGACGCCGCTGCCAGCCCGCGGTTCGACGTGGACGGGTTCCGCACCACCGGGCATCCGTCGACATACATGGTCGTGTGCTGGCCGTCGTTCACGACCGCCACGTGCCACCACGTCGCGGCGGGCAGCTCGTGCGACCAGTTGGTGAGCGAGCCCTGCTGGGTCGTCGGGTAGACGCACCACTGGATCTCGCGGCTGCCCGAGACGCTGAGGGTCGCGGCGGGCTCGTCCGGGTCGCCGGCGTCGCCCGGCGTCCTGCCCGCGTCCTTCGCGGAGGCGGCGCGGGAGAGGATCGCGCTGAAGCCGTCCGCGTCGCCGTCGAAGTCCGCGGGGATGCGCACGAACGCCTCGACCGTGTAGCCCTGGCGGAGGGTCGCGGCATCCAGCGCGGCGCCCGGCACGGTGCGCAGGAAGTCGCCCGTCTTCCTGCCGCCCGTGAGGGTGAGGCTGCCGAAGCCGGGCTGATCGTCGTGGTGCGCGGACGAGAAGCGGAGGGAGCCGGGCGCCGCGCCCGCGCGGTTCGCGACCACGAGGTCGTTGCCGTGGCCGGACGCGTCGGCGATGCGCGTGGCGGTACCGAGCGCGGATCCGTCGGCGTGCCCGTCGAAGCGCCAGTACGCGACCGTGCCCGGCACGAGCATCTGCGCGGCGGACCGGGCGGCGCGCACGGGGACGGGCGCGAATCCGGCGAACCGCTCATCGAAGTCGACGCTCACGGTGAACCGGTCGACGTCGCCGGAGAGCTGGGCCTCCTCGTCGGCGAGCTCGTTGCCCGCGCCGAGCCCGCCGGCCAGGAGGAAGGGCGAGAGGGTCTCGACGTCGATCGCGTCCCGCTCGAGGTCCACGTGGTACAGGCGGATCATCGCGGCGCCGCCGTAGTAGCGGTCCTGGTAGTTCACGAGGTGCAGGTGCACGTCGTGGCCCGCGCGGTTCTTCAGCGTGGTGCGGCCGGGCTTCCAGTAGTGGCCGTTCAGCGTGAGGAAGATCTGGTCGTGCTGCGAGATGAACGAGTCCCAGAGGCCCTGGCCGTAGGCGTCGAGCACGGCGGATCCGTCCGGCTTCGAGTCGACGATGTCGTGCGCCGTGAGGATCACCGGCAGCGTCGGGTGCGCCGCCAGCACGCCGCGCGCCCACTCGACGCCGCGGGCGCTCGTGCGCCAGTCGAGCGCGAGGACGAGCCAGTCGCGGCCGCCCGCCGTGAAGGTGTGGAACGAGTTGTAGCCGTCGGGGCTGGATCCGCGGTAGCTCGGCGACTTCCGGAAGCGCTTCGGGCCGAACGCGTCGAGGTAGGGCGTGCGGCCGCGCTGGTCGTCGGTGGAGGAGACGACGTCGTGGTTGCCGGCGAGCACGCTCCACGCGGCGCCCGCCTTGTCGAGCAGCGTGAACTGCGCGCTCGCGGCCGTGATCTCCTTCTCGGCGCCGTTCTGCGTCACGTCGCCGAGGTGCGCGAGGAAGACGATGTTGTGCCGGTCGCGCTCGGCGAGCACGTAGCGGAGCGACGCCTCGAGCGGCTCGGGGTGGATCGATGCGCCGTCGAAGAGGTACTGCGTGTCCGGCAGCACGGCGATGGTGAAGCGGGGCGATGCGGTGTCGGGCTTCCAGCGGGCGCCGGATCCCTGCTGCGGAGCGGGCGCCTTCGCGGCGCTGGCGCCGAGCGCGTCGTCGGACGCGGTCTCGGCCACGGCGGGCAGCGCACCGCCCAGCCCGGCCACGCCGAGCGCGCCGGCGGCCCCGCCGGTGATGAGGAAGCCGCGTCGGGAGAGCGCGGAACGGGGAGGCGTCGTCGGGTCCTGGGTCACGGGGGACGACGGTAGGGCCGACGGGTGAATGCGGTGCGACACCGCGGTGGACGTGCGGCGGCGCGTCAGCCGACCGGCGGCTGGATGAGGTCCCACGGAGCGCCGTACGGGTCCTCGAAGATCGCGACGGTGCCGTACGGCTCGTGGCGCGGATCCTCGCGGAACACGACGCCGTGGGCGAGCATCCGGGCATGCCGGGCGGCGAAGTCGTCGGTCTCGAGGAAGAACGCGACGTCGTCGCACGCCTGCCGCCCCACCGGCGCGGCGTCGCCGGCGAGCGCCAGGACGAGGCCCGCGCCCGGTCCCTCGGGGCCCACGACCACCCGGCGCCAGCCGTCCGGCGCCGTCTCGTCCTGGCGCACGACGAAGCCCAGCGCGTCGACGAGGAACGCGAGCGCCTCGTCGTGGTCGTGGTCGCGGACGAGGTAGGTGACGTTCTGCAGCCGGATCATGCGAGAACCGTGTCCAGCCGCATGCCAGCATGGGCCATGCGCATCGCCGACTTCCCCGTGCCCGACACGGGCGCCGCCCGCGGTGCCCTCGAGCTCGCGACCTCGTACCAGTCCGCCGCGATCACGGCCCACGGGATCCGCTCGTGGCTCTTCGCGGAGGCGTTCGCGGTGGTCGAGGGGCTGACGGGCGTCGACCACGAGATCCTGTACGTGTCCGCGGTGCTGCATGACATCGGCACGGTCACCGAATTCGACAACCACACCGTCTCCTACGAGCACGCGGGCGGCCACGTCGCCGTCGCGCTCACCGCGGGCGCCGGCTGGCCCGCCCCGCGCCGGCAGCGCGTGCTCGACGCGATCGTGCGGCACAACTGGCCGCAGGTGGATCCGGCGCTCGACGTCGAGGGGCACCTCCTGGAGGTCGCGACCGGCCTCGACATCTCCGGTGCCCGGCCCGACGCGCTGCCCGAGGGGTTCCTCGGCGAGGTGCTCGCGGCGCACCCGCGGGGAGCGCTCGCCGCGGAGTTCGGCGCCTGCGTCGTCGACCAGGCCGAGCGCAAGCCCGACACGGCCGCCCGCCGCCTCGTGGACGGCGGGCTCGTGCGGAAGCTCGCGGAGAACCCGCTGGAGCGCCTCGCGTGAGCTGACCCGATGGCTGCGGCTCGCGTCCGGCGCTCCAGCCGGCGGGGTCAGGGCGCGGTGGGAGCGAGGCCCGACAGGAGCGGGAACGCCGGGAACGCGCACGTGGGCGCGGCGCCCGCGCTCGCCGAGGCGGTGACGTGCACGTCCGCCCGCTTCGAGGTGAGCGCGGAACCGCCGAAGGTCGCGCCGGCCGTGGCGATGTCCGCGAAGGCGGCCGTGACGGCGGGCGCATCCACGGCGACGCGGGAGAGCGAGACGCCGAGCCGGTGGGCGTCGTCGTACCCGGCGAGCGTCGACACGGCCTTGGCCGGGGAGTCGACGGCGCGGAGGCCGTCGACCACGATGCCGCTGAACGACGGGATCGCGCTGCCGCTGCCGCCCGCGTAGTGCGTGTCGAACAGCACGGGAGCCAGGGTGCGGCTGAGGCAGACGTCGCGGTAGGTCACGCCCGTGACCGGGCCGCCCACCTGCGGGTTGCTCTTGATGCGCACCCCGGCGCTGGACGGGCTCGCAGTGCCGTAGGCGTCCGCGCCGGAGACCGTGGATCCGGTGACGAGCACGTCGCTCACACCGGAGGTCACCTCGCTGCCGATGGAGATGCCGTGCGTGCCGTAGAAGTGGCTGTCGATGATGCTGATGTGGCTCGACGCGTGCGTGCCGCCCTTGATGGCGATGCCGTCGTCGCCGTCCGAGACGTACGAGTGGGCGATGGTCACGTCCGTCGCGCCCGCCGGGTCGATGCCGTCCGTGTTGCGCGCGGTGGCGGGCGTCTGGATGCGCACGCCCCAGGCCGTGAAGCCGGTGGCGTCGTGGAAGGACACGTGGAACATGGCGGCGTCGACGAGGTCGATGTCGTGGAGCGTGAAGTCGTCGGCGCCGGTGGCCTGGATCAGCCGCGGCTCGTTCTGCGAGCCGCCCGCGCGAGCCTGGTCGGAGAGCTGCCACCAGGTCGTCGTGCCGCCGAGGATCGCGTGGTCCCCGCGGCCGTCGATGCGGCCGCGCCGGGCGTCGAGGCCGCCGCGGGACGCGACGCCCGAGTGCGGGTCGGTGGCGGTGATGAGCGCGGCGCAGCCCTTGCCGGATCCGCCGATGGTGCCGCAGGTCGGTCCCTTGGGGATCTGGTAGTCGGCCGGGTTCCGCGATCCGAAGAGCGTGACCGCGGGATCCAGCACCAGCGTCTCGCCCTGCCGGAGCTGCAGCGGCCCGCTGAGGAAGCTCGCGCCCCGGCTCGAGGAGGCGAGCCGCACGGCCACGACGGCGGTGCCGGACTGGGCGCAGGAGTCGAGCGCGGCCTGGATGCGGGCGGTGTCGGGCGCCTGCGCCTCGTCGGCGGCGGATGCGGAGCGGTCCGGCATGTCGAGCCGCGCGCTGACGGTGGCGCACGTGGTGGCCGGGTCGACGGGCTCGGTGACGGTGCGGCGGTCGCCCGTCCCGCCGACGGCCGCGGCCCGCGAGGTCGCGGCGGCGGGCGGATGGGCGGCCTTCGGATGGGCGGCCAGGGCGGCGGGCCCGGCGAGCGTCACCGCCGCGAGCGTCCCGGCCACGACGGCGGTGAGGGTGAGTGTGCGGGCAGCGGTGCGTGATGGCACGTGGTTCCTCTCGAGGGGAGACCCGCTCGGCGCACGGCGTGCGTCCTCCCGGATGTGCGGGTCGCGGGAAGAGTAGGGGCGCCACGCGACCCGCCGTGCGCCCTCTCCCCGATCCGCGACGGCCGAGCGGCGACCGCTCGCGCGCATCACCTCGGCGCGGACAGGAACCAGACCACGCACGTGACGATGACCACGAGCCACGTGGCCTGGTACCAGACGTGCGGATGCGTCCGCAGGCGCGGGGCGGTGATCGCCGCGCGAGGGCTCCCGACCCCGTCCTCGGCGTCCGCGGTCTCGCGCATCGGCGACCCGCGCCAGCGTCCCCAGCGGGCGACCTTCTCCTCCACGGCCTCGACCGTCTCCATCAGGCGCTCCCAGGCCGCCGGGTCGGTCGTGATGATCCCGCCGGGGGAGTACAGGAAGAGGTGGTCGTCGACGATCTCGACATCGAGCCCCGCGGCCGTGTCGATGAAGCGGGCCATCACGTCGGGGGTGAAGAGGTAGAGCGCGTCCCGTTCCGCGCCGACCGGGCAGTAGAGCGTGAAGTGGCGGTCGAAGTCGCCCTCCAGGGAGACCCGCTGATGCCGGCCCACCGCCTCCGGCAGATCGGAGTGGAACAGCGAGTTGTTGCGGCGGGAGTCGAGCACGATGTGGGGCAGCGGCACCGGGAGGCGCATCATCACGTACCCCCAGCGGTGCACGCGGGCGGCGAGGAACGGCAGCTTCCGCCGCTGGTGGTCGCCGATGTCGAGGGTCGGGCCCGAGCGCCGCTCGAACCGGTCGCGGATCTCCGACTCGCCCCAGGACGAGCGCGCGAAGATCATGCCCGGGTAGTCCGGGCTGTGCCGGGTGATGTCGTACCAGAAGCCGTTCGCGTCGGCGAAGCCCTTGAGCCGGCAGCGGCGCCGGTCCGAAGTGCGGAAGAAGGGCAGCACGCGCTTCAGGTGCAGGCCGATGAAGAGCGACCCGAGGATCCACGCCGGCGGGGCCTTCGCGTGGGACCCCTCGCTTGCGGTGATCGACATGACCGACGCGATCCACAGCACCGGGAGCACGGCGTAGTAGAGGCTGCGCAGGTCGGGCAGGCGCTTCCTCTCGGGGTACCGCCGCCGGAGCTGCTCGCGAGCCTGCCTGTCGACGCGGGCGATCAGGGGCCGCGTGTCGAGTCGCATCCGACGATGGTAGGGCGGTGGGGCCTGTCGCCGATCGAGGTGTCCCGGCTGCACGCGCCCCGCACCCGGCATCTCAGGATCGCGCCCATGGGGGAGGCGAGCCCTACGTGAGGCGCAGGACGACGACGATGATGGCGATCGCGATGATCGCGATCTGCCACCAGTGCAGGTGCGTCGTGAGGCGCCCCCGCGTCGCCACATGGCGAGGTGAGTGACGCGCACCGCTCGCGACGCCCGCGGCGGCCGTCTCCTCGGCCGGGGTCGCATCGCGCCAACGGCTCCATCGCGCCACTTTCTCCTGCACCGCGTCCACGGTGACCATGAGCGCCTCCCATGCGGCGGGATCCGTGGTGACGAGGCCGCCGGGGGAGTACATCAGCAGGTACTCGTCGATGATCTCCACGTCGAGCCCGGACGCGGTGTCGATGAAGCGCGCCATGACGTCCGGCGTGAAGAGGTACAGCGCGTCCCGCTCGGAGCCGCGCGGGCAGTAGAGGGTGAAGTGGCGATCGAAGTCACCCTCGAGGGAGACGCGCTGGTCACGGTCCAGAGCGTCGGGCAGCCCGGGGTGCCAGAGCGAGTCGTTGCTGCGCGAGTCGAGCACGATGTGGGGGAGTCGCGTGGGCAGGGGGATCATCACGTATCCCCAGCGGTGCGTCGGCTCGATGCGCTGGTTGCTCCTCTTCCAGGAGTAGTCGCCGAGGTCGAACGGGCGTCCGTCCCGACGGAGGAACCGGTCGTGGACGCGGTGCTCGTAGGGGAAGGGTCGCGCCAGCACCATCCCCGGGTAGCGCGGTGGCCGCGACACGGGCCAGTAGGTGAGCCCGTTCGCCTCCGCGAAGCGGTGCAACCGGTACTGCCGCACCCCGGAGCGCTTGCGCAGCGCACGCGCCGCGAGCGTCGCTCCGATGAGGACGGGGAGGAGCGGGATGCCGACGATCGGGAGCGCCCGCGTCCAATTGCCGGCGTCGATCCCCAGGAGCATCGTCACGACCAACAAGAGGGGCCACCCGGCGAGCCGGAGGAAGTCGAGCACGGTGTCGCTGAGGAGCGGGATGGCGCCCTCCGGCAGGGTGCGCCGGTACTCCCGCACCGCGCGACGATCGACCCGCTCGGTCAGTGGGCGCGTATCGAGTGGCACCCGCCGATGGTAGGGCGGCGGCGCGGCGCGCGCGGGGACCGTCCCCGCGCGCGCCGGACGGATCACCCGATCAGCGACGGCCGCAGGTCGCGCAGCGTGCGGTGCGACGTGATGCGGATCGCGCCGGCCAGCGCCACCGCGAGCCCCGCGACCAGCCAGAGCGCGAGCACGCCGGCGTCCTGGGCGGCCTGCCCGAGGTCGCCGCCGTACATGAGCTGGCGGAGCGCATCCACCGCGAAGCTCATGGGCAGCACGTGGTGCAGCGCGGCGAGCGGGCCGGGCAGGGTCTGCCAGGGGAACGTGCCGCCCGCGGTGACGAGCTGCACGACCATGAGCACGAGGCCGAGGAACTGGCCGACGCTGCCGAGCAGCACGTTGAGCGCGAGGATGATCGCCGCGAACGTGATGGAGGCGAGCACCATCGTCCCGTACATGGCGAGGGGGTGGGCGATGTGGAAGCCGAGCGCCCCGGCGACGATCGCGTAGAGGCCGGCCATCTGCACGACGCCGAGGAGCGCGGGCGTCAGCCAGCCGGCGAGCGTGATCCGCAGCGGCGCCTTGCGGGCCGTGATCGCCCGCCGCGACAGCGGCTTCACGATGAGGAACAGGGCGTAGATGCCGATCCACGCGGCGAGGCTGATGAAGAACGGCGCGAGCCCGGCGCCGTACTCGCCGGCCTGGGTCACGGCGTCCTGCCGGAGCGCGACGGGATCGCCGATCGTGTCGGCCTGCGCGTCGCGCTGCGCCTCGGTCGACGCGGGGATCTGGTCGAGCCCGGAGTCGAGGCCGTCGCGCAGCTTCACGGTGCCGTCCTGCAGCGTGCCGAGCCCGGACGCGAGCGAGGTCGCGCCGTCGGACGCGGAGTGCGCGCCGGTCGCGAGGGTCGCGCTGCCGTCGGCGGCCTTCGCGATGCCCGACGCGAGCGTGGGGGAGGCCTTCGCGAGCGCATCCGCGCCCGTCGCGACCTGCGAGCTGCCGGACGCGAGCGTGCCGGCGCCGGTCGCGAGGGAGGCGGATCCGGTCTGCAGCTTGGCCGCGCCATCGGCCACCTGGGCGCTGCCCTGGGCGACCTGCTCGCTGCCGGCGGCGAGGGTCTGGAGCCGGGTGTTGAGGCCGTCGGCCTTCGCGGCGGCGCCCGTGATGTCGGTGCCCAGCACGTCGAGCTTCGCCAGGGCCGCGTCGATGTCGGCCTGCGGGATGCCCGCCTTGGCCATGCGGTCCTGGATGGCCGTCCGGAGCGCCGGCACCCTTCCGGCGAGCTGGTCCACGCTCGTGGTGGCGGTGGATCCGAGGGTCGCGATCTGCGCGTTGCCGTCGGCCACCTGGCGCGCGCCCGCCGCCGTCTGCTGCGCGCCCGGCGTGAGCGCCGCCGCGCCGGTCGACAGCTCGGTCGCGCCGGAGGAGAGCGTGGCCGCACCCGACGCGACCTGGTCGGCACCCGTCGCGAGCTTCTGGGTCTGCGCGGGGAGCTGCGCCGTCCCCGTGCGGAGCTGGCCGAGGCCGGAGGAGAGCGTGTCGGCACCGGTCGCGAGCTTCGCGTTGCCGTCCGCCAGCGAATCGGCGCCGGAGCGCGCGGACGCGGATCCGTCGACGAGCTGCTGCGCGCCGGACGCCGCGTCGCCGAGGCTGGAGCGCACGTCCGCGAGACCGAGGAGGAGCTTGCCCGCGGCCTCGGTGCCGACGCGCGAGGCGACCGACTTCGTGATCCGCGCGCCGGCCTGCTGCGCGATCGTGGTGGCGAGGTAGCTGTTGGCGTCGTCGGTGGCCATGACCACGCGCGCCTGCTGCGGATCCGTGCCGGATGCGGACGAGAGCGCCGCCGAGAAGCCGGACGGGATGGTCAGCGTGAAGTCGTACGTGCCGTCCTCGAGGCCCGTGCGCGCCTCGGCCGAGGAGACCTCGTGCCAGTCGAAGGACGCGTCGTCGAGCACGTCCTTCGCGACGTCGGATCCGTAGTCGACCGGCTTCCCGTCGACCGTGGCGCCCTGGTCGGCCACGACGAGCGCGGCGGGGACCCTGTCGAGGCTGCTGTACGGATCCTGGTTCGCCCAGAGGTAGAGGCCGCCGTAGAGCACGGGCACCAGCACGAGCGCGACGAGCGCGATCTTGGACATGGTGGTGGCGGTGAGGCGCGTCAGCTCGGCGCGCACCAGGGGGAGGAGTCTCATCGGGTCTGCGTTCCGTCGATCGAGGGGGTGGGTTCGGGGGTGGCGGGCGCGGCGCTCGCGTCGTCGGCGGGGAGCGCGGCGATGGCCTCGGCGGCGGCCTCGCTCGTGACGACGAGGACGCCGGTGCCGGAGCGGGCGAGGTCGCGGAGGACGCGCATCCACTCGCCGACCGCGCCGCCGTGCCGCTCGGGCGAGGTGACGACGACGGCCTCGACGCCCGCGCGGCTGGCGGCGAGCGTCGTGAGGAGGCGGATGCGGGCGACCGCGGGGACCGCGGAGAAGGGGGCGCGGGCGAGGTCGGCGAGGCCTTGATCGTCGAGGATGACGCCCACCTCGTGCCGGCCGGAGCGGTGCCCGGCGAGGGCGAGCTCCTCGGCGACGACCGCGCGGAGCGACACGTCGTCGGCGGGCTCGTTGATCCGGGGGGTGTCGACGAGGGCGACCCGCTCGGCGATCCGCGCGGCCACGTCCTTGGCGTCGGCGTCGGCGTCGGCGTCGGTGCCGGCGGTGCCGTCGCCGTCCAGCGCGAGCGCGCCGCCGTCGATCCGCATCCGGCCGGACGCGACGAGCGACAGCACGGTGGGCCGCAGCTCGGTCTCGGCGACGGCGACCACGGGCTCCGGGCCGCCGTAGCAGAGGGAGATCGCGGGCAGGGCGGGGGCGGGGCCGTCGCCGACGCGCGCGTCGGTCAGGGTGACGATCACGAGGCGGCTCCCGCGGTGGGCGCGGGGGAGACGGGCACGGGGGCGGCTGCTGCGGGGGCGATGGGCGCGGGCGCCTCGGCGGCGCGCGGCGCGACCTCGCGCAGCTCGGGCGTCGCGGCGATCAGCTCGCCCGCCGCCCGCCAGTCGAGTCCGCACAGCGCGAGCGAGGTGAGGATCACGAGGGTGTGGCCCTCCGCGCGGCCGATGTCGCTGCGCGTCGCCTCGTCGAGCACCGCGAGCGCGCCGCCCTCGATCAGGCGCGCGAGCGTCGGCGCGGGGATGTCGCCGCGCAGCTCGTCCGCGGCGATGCCGCGCTCGACGACCCGCAGCAACTCGGCGCGCAGCGGCGCCAGCTCGCCGCCCACCTCGCGGGCGAGCGGCCCGCGCACGGCGACCCGCGCCATCACGCGCACCTGCTCGACCTCGGCCCAGAGGCGCGCGCCGATGAGGGCGACGTGGATCCGGCTGTCGTCGTGCGTGATGCCGGCCAGCGCCTCGACGATGCGCCGGGCGCCGCGCTGCACCACCTCTCGGACGAGGTCGTCGCGGGTGGCGAAGTGCCCGTAGACGGCGCGGCGGCTGAGACCGGCCGTGGTCGCGATGGTCTCGAGGGAGGCGTCCGGGTCGCGGTCGAGCGCGACGACGGCCGCCTCGATCAGGGCCTGGCGGTTCGTCGCGGCGTCCTTGCGGGGCGCGCGGGCGGAGGCGAGGGAGGTCATGAGACCAGGCTAGCTATCTTGCACAGTCGTGTGCAAGTTGCTGAGCGCACTCACGGTCTCGGGAGTCGACGCCCGCGCCTCCCGCGCCGGCGTCAGCTCCGGAGCGTCTCGCTGGGGAGCTCGCCGAAGGCCGACGCGTACGACGCCGCGAACCTGCCGAGGTGCGCGAAGCCCCACTGCTCGGCGACGCTGCGGACGGTCGTGGTGGCGGGCGTCGCGTCCAGGAGCTCGGCGCGCACCCGGCGGAGGCGGATCCCGCGCAGGTACTCCGTGGGCGTCTGGCCGTGGTGGCGGCGGAGCGCGAGCTGGAGGACGCGCGTCGAGATGCCGGCGGCGGCCGCGGCCTCGGCGGGCGTGATCGGCAGGTGCGCGTTGTGGTGCAGGTACTCCACGGCGACGCGGATGTGCGCCATGCGCGGTGCGCGCAGCTCGGACGGGAGCTCCACGTCGTCCCACGGGAAGAGGCGGAGGGTCGCGCGCGCCATCGCCAGGTCGGCCTCGAGACGCATCAGCGGGGACGCGTCGGGATCCGTGATGACGGGGGCGGCGGCGGCCACGGCACGGCGCCAGACGGCGGCCGTCTCGGCGGTCGGCACGCTGCGGTGCTCGAAGAGGAGCGGACGGGCGGGGCCGTGGTGGAACTCGGTCGCGGTCTCCTCGAGGAACGCCGCGTCCAGGTGCACGCAGTTCTGGCGGGTCGAGCTCGCCTGGTACTGGAACGGGCGGCCGGTGGGGAAGAGGAACGGGAGCTGGCCCTGGGAGGAGACGGCGCGGGATCCGCGGTCGACGGTGATCTGCCCCTCGAGGAACCAGGTGACCACGTGTTCGGGCCGCTGCGGGCTCTCGGCCCACTGCGTGCCCGCGATGCGCGAGGTGCGGAGGGTCACGCGCTCGCTGCCGAGGACGGCGTAGCGGTAGGAGAAGGAGTTCGTGCGGCGGTCGCGGGCGAACCGGATCCCCTCGAGAACGGGCCCGAAGCTCGCGGTGGCCTCGTCGATGTCGGCGCCCGCCATGACGGCGCGGACGAACGGGTCCGGCTCGGCGTCGGCGGGGGAGCGGTCGGGGGCCTCGCGGAGGTCGACGGGGGCGGCTGCGGCGGCGTCGTCGGCTGCGGAGTCGATCATCGCGGTGGCCGCGGCGACGACCGCAGCGGCGTCGACGGCGTCCGTCGCCACCGGCGTCGCGAGGGCGTCATCGACAGTAGCGGTCTGCGGCGTGCGCGGGCGGCGCGAGGGATCCCTCGTTCCGGTGGGTGTCAGCGTGGTCGTCATGGTCCCCGATGTCTCTGGGTGTCGTTCGTCTCCACCCTCCCGCTCATCTTGCATGGCGCTCCTGCGGGGAGGGGCCTCCGCGGCTCGGGAGGCGTCCTGTGGTTCGGCACGGGCCCATGGGAGAGCGGGTGCGCGCTCCGCGGCTATCCGCTGAGCGAACGCGTGTCCCCCGGACGGTGGTCATGCCGTGGACCCGCGTGCGCGGGATCCGCACGGCGCCGGCCCGTAGGCTCGTCCCGCGCGCGACCCCTGCGCCCCGACTCCCGAGAGGCGCCGCATGACGAGCGACCGGTCCCTGGCCTTCATCCTGCTGCGCTCGTGCCTCGTGATGGTGGCGCTCGGCGTCGTCACCGTGCAGACCGGCGGCGGCCTCGGGGTGGTGGGCGTCGTGGCCTTCGTGCTGGCCGCGGGCCTCGGCGGCGGGGCGACCTTCTACTGGCGGCGGCACCTCGCGGCGAAGCGGCGCGACCCGTTCAGCTGACCGTGGACGTGAGCGTCGAGGAGCCGTCCGGGAGGCGTCGCACCTCGATCCGGTCGGCGACGCGCTGCTTGAGCTCCTCCACGTGGCTGACGATGCCGACCGTGCGGCCGTCGGAGGAGAGGCGCCCGAGCTCGGACATGACGGCGTCGAGCGTCTCCGGATCCAGCGTGCCGAATCCCTCGTCGACGAACAGCGTCCCGAGCTGGAGCCCGCCCGCCTCGGCCTGCACGACGTCGGCGAGGCCGAGCGCGAGGCTGAGCGACGCGTAGAAGGTCTCGCCGCCGGAGAAGCTCGCGGGCTCGCGCACGCGGTCGGTGACGTGGTCGCGGATCTGCAGTGCCAGGCCCGTCTTCCGCGATCTGCTCGTCGCCTCCCGCTCCTCGCTCACCTCCAGCTCGTAGCGGCCGCTCGACATGATCCGCAGGCGCGCGTTCGCCGCCTGCACCACGTCCTCGAAGCGGCGGAGCAGCACGTACGTGCCGAGCGTGAGGCCGCGGGTGTTCTCGGGTGTGGTGGCGTTCGCGACCTCGGACATGCGGATGGCGGCGCGCGCCTCCTCGCCCGCCTGCGCGCTCGCGCGGCGCGCGACGTCGTGCCGCGCGAGGGCGGCGGCGCTCCGGTCGGCGCGATCGCGGGCGCGG
>NZ_LQXA01000045.1 GCF_001618005.1 Clavibacter tessellarius | reverse complement strand
CGGCGCCCCGCCCGCCTGCTCCTGCAGCGCCCGGCGCACCCCCGGGCCGCGCCACGACTCGAGCCGCGCGCGCACGTCGTCGCGCCGCTCGTCGGCGAGCGCGGTCGCGTGCGCGCGCTCGAGCACGTCGTCGATCGCCACGCGCGCGTCCGCGTCCTTGGACTCGATCGCGGCCTCCACCATCGCGAGGCTCATCACGTTGCCGTGCACCTCGCCGTGCGGCCGCTCGCCCGTCCGCAGCGCGCGCACGAACGCGCGGAGCGACCCGGCGATCTCGACGCCCACCGACTCGGCGGCCGCGGGCTCCGCGGGCGGCCCGTTGGGCGCATCCGGCACGTCGCTCGTGGGCGTGTGGTCGCCATCCCAGAGCGCGGTGCCGTGCGCGCCGCTCAGCCGCCAGGATCCGTTCCACGACGTCTCCGCGCCCGGGCTGCACCAGCTGCCCGTGTACACGTACCGCACGCCGCCCTCGAACGTGAATACGGCGGTGGCACCGGCGTCGCCGCGGTACCAGCTCCACACGGGGTTGTACGACTCGCACTGGACGCTCACGGGATCCGCGTCGAGCAGGTACCGCACGGCGTCGAACTGGTGCACGGCCATGTCGAGGAGGAGCACGTCGTCCATCTCCTCGCGGAACCCGCCGAAGCGCGGCGCCTTGAAGAACTCGGTCGTGACGATGCCGACGCCGCCGAGGTCGGCCGCCCGCCGCTTGAGCGCGACGAGGTGGTCGTTGTAGCGACGCGACTGGCTGACCATGAACAGCTCGCCCGTGATCTCGGCGGCGGCCGCGAGCGACAGCCCCTCCGCGACCGTGAGCGCGACGGGCTTCTCGCCGAGCACGGGGATCCCGGCGAAGAGCGCCTGCGTGGTGACGGGGTGGTGCGCGCGCGGGATGGTGACGTCGATCACCGCGTCGGGCCGCACCCGCTCGATCAGCTCGCCGAGGTCGGTCGACCACGCGGCCGTCGCCCCGTGCGCCGCGGCGCCGGCCCGCGCCGCCTGCTCGTCGAGGTCGACGACGCCCACGAGCTCGACGTCGGGATCCTCGGCGACGGTCTGCAGCCACTGCTGCCCCATGCCGCCCGCGCCGACCTGCACGACCCGGAGGCGCGCGCCGTCGGCGGGCGCGACGATCCGGTGGTCGGCGCCGGTGCGCTCCGGCGTGCGCTCCCCCGCGTCCGTCATCGCTCGAGCGCCCCGGCGTAGTCGGCGCCCTGGAAGAACTCGCCGGACTCGTAGCGGAGCAGCGTCGGCGTCTCGCGCTCTTGGGTAGGTCGCGCCCACTCGCACGCGTTCGCGATCACGCGGCGGACGTCCTTGTGGTGGTACACGGGGAAGTCCTGGTCGCCGGGCGAGAAGAAGAAGATCCGGCCGAAGCCGCGGCGGTAGGTCATGCCGCTGCGGAACACCTCGCCGCCTGTGAAGCCCGAGATGAAGACGAGCTCGTCGGGCGTCGGCACGTCGAAGTACTCGCCGTACATCTCCTGCTCGTCGATGACGATGGGGTTCGGCACGCCGCGGGTGATGGGGTGCTGCGGGTTCACGGTCCACACCAGCTCGCGGTCGTGCTCGCTGCGCCAGCGGAGGGTGCACGTGGTGCCCATGAGCTTCGTGAAGATCTTCGACCAGTGCCCGGAGTGCAGCACGATGAGGCCCATCCCGGCGAGCACGTGACGGTGCACGCGCTCGACGATCTCGTCGTCCACCTCGGCGTGGGCCGCGTGGCCCCACCAGGTGAGCACGTCCGTGCGGGCGAGCAGCTCCTCGGTGAGGCCGTGCTCGGGCTGGTCCATGGTGGCGATCTCGACGTGCGCCCCGGGCAGGTTCTCCTGCACGCCCTCGGCGACGGCGCCGTGCATCCCGGTCGGGTAGCGCTCCTGCACGTGCTGCTCGATCTGCTCGTGGCGGTTCTCGCCCCAGACGGTGACGCGGAGCGGGGAGGTGGTGTCGGTCATGGTCTTCCTTCTGATGGGGTGGTTCGGGTGTCGGGGGCGACGGATGCGCCGTCGGGGGCGCGGGCGTGCGGGAGGCGGATCACCGGCGGGCGGATCACTTGACCGCGCCGCCCGTCGCGCCCGCCGCGATGAAGCGCTGCGCCGCGAGGAGCAGCACGATCGCCGGGAGCGACGCGAGCACGGCCGTCGCCATCACCGTGCTCCAGTCCGCGGTGTACGTCCCGATGTACTGGTAGATCCCGAGGGTGATGGGGCGCACGTCGTCGGTGGTCGTGAGCGTCAGCGCGAACAGGAAGTCGCTCCAGGTGAAGAGGAACGTGAAGAGCCCGGCCGTGATCACGGCGTTGAGGCTCACCGGCAGCACGATCGAGCGGAAGGCCCGGAAGTTCCCGGCGCCGTCCACCTTCGCGGCCTCGATGATCGACGGCGGGATGTTCGCCATGAACGCCCGCATGATGAGGATCGCGAACGGGATGCCGGCCGTGGAGTCCGCGAGGATCAGGCCCGGGATCGAGTTGAGCAGCCCCACGTCGTTGTACGCGGCGTAGAGCGCGTTCGCGACGACGATGCCGGGGATCATCTGCGAGATGAGGATCCCGAACAGCACCGCGTTGATCCACCTGAACTTGAACTGCGCCAGCGCGTAGGCCGCCGGGGTGGCGACCGCGAGGCTCAGCACCACGCTGCCGAGCGCGATCACGAGGCTCGTGCCGAGCGCCTGGCCCTGCTCGCGGAGCGCGGTGGCGTACCCGCCGAACTGCGCCTCGAACGGGAACCACGCGGCCTGGATGGCCGGGCCCGCGGGCTGCAGCGAGATGTTGACCATCCAGTAGACGGGGAACAGCATCACGGCGAGGATCGCGATGCCGATCGCCGTGGAGATCCAGCTGCGGTCGGCGCGCGGCCCCCGCGACCCGACGGGACGCGGCAGACCGGTGCGGGCGGCGGTGTCAGTCATCGACGGCCTTCCTGTTCGCGCGGAGGTAGACCACCGCGAACACCGCCGAGATGACGATGAGGATGTTGCTGAGGGCGGCGCCCGACCCGAAGTCGAACTGCTGGAACGAGAGCGTGTACGACTGCGTCGCGATGGTCTGCGTCGAGTTCGCGGGCCCGCCGTTCGTGAGGCCGAGGATGATGTCGAGCACCTTGATCGTGTAGACGACGCCGAGCACGAGCACCACGCCCACCACGGGTCGGAGCAGCGGCCACGTGATGTGCCGGAAGCCCTTCCAGCCGGTGGCCCCGTCGAGGGATCCGGCCTCGTACAGCTCCGGCGGGATGTCCTGCAGGCCGCCGTAGAGGATGGTCGTGTTGAACGGGATCCCGATCCACACGTTCACCGCGATCACCGTGATGAGCGCGAACGCCGGGCTCGTGAGCCACGGCACCGGGTCCTGCACCGCGCCCGTGCCGAGCAGGAACTGGTTGAGCACGCCGGAGTCCTGGTCGAGGATCCACTTCCACACCGCGCTCGAGACGATGAGCGGCAGCAGCCACGGCAGGAGCAGCAGCGCCCGCAGCAGCCCGTTGAGCGGGAACGACCGTCGGAAGAACAGCGCCAGCACGAGCCCGATCACGAACTGGCCGGCGATCGACCCGGCCGTGAACAGGAACGTGTTCAGCAGCGCCGTGGAGAAGATCGACGACGAGATGACGGACGCGTAGTTCGCGAACCCGACCCAGGGCGCCTCCCCCGTGTAGAAGGTGGTCGTCGTGTACTCCTGGAAGCTCATGACGATGTTCTTCACGACCGGGAAGCCGAAGAAGAGCACGAGGTAGACGACCGCCGGCACCAGGAACATCGCCTGGAAGAAGCGCTCCCACCGGAAGCGGGGACGACGGTGACCGGGTCGCGACGCCTCGGCCGCGACCCCGGCGCCCCGGGCCCGCCCGGGAGCCTGCGCGGCCGGGCGGGCGGGGACGGCGGTCGTCGCCATCAGCCCTGCTCGGCGTTCTTCAGCGCGTCCTCCGGGGAGGCCTGCCCGGTGAGCGCCGACTGCACGGCCGTGTAGATCTTCGTGGCGGCCTTCGGCCACGCCTCGCCGAGCTCGCCGGTGCGGGCGCGGGCGTCGGCGACGAGGTCGACGAACACCTGCTCCGCGGGCACCTTCTGGCCGAACTCGGTGGCGACGGCGGTCTTCGACGGGATCGTGAAGCGCTTGGTGGCCATCTCGAGCTGGTTCTCGTCGGAGTTGAGGCACTCGACGACCTTCGCGGCGGTCTGCTGCTTGGCCTTGTCGCCCGTCTGCGGGACGGTCCACACCTCGCCGCCCAGCGGGGCCACGGCGGTGCCGCCGGCCTCGGGCGCCGGGAGCTCCGCGATGCCGTAGTCGACGCCCGACTCGGTGAGCGCGGGGATCTGCCACGGGCCGTTGATCATCATCGCCGTCTTGCCGGCCATGAACTGGTCGTTGACGTCGGACTGGGTCCAGTTGACGACGCTCTGCGAGGCCGAGCCGTCCTTCACGAGGTCGGTCCAGAGCTGGAGCGCCTCCGCGGTCTCGGGGGTGGCGATGTCCTTCTCGTCGCCGCCGTTCGACCACATGAAGGGCAGGAACTGCCAGGTGCCCTCGTAGGTGGCGTTGGCGTCCATCGCGATGCCGTACCGGTCGCCGTCCTTGAGCGCGGCGGCCGCGGTCTTCAGCTCGGCCCACGTGGTGGGCGGCTGGATCCCGGCGTCGGCCAGCATCTTCTTGTTGTAGAACAGCGCGATCGTGTTGACGGTGGGCGCGAGGCCGTACGTCTTGCCCTCGTAGGTGCCCGCGTCCACGACGCCCTTCGCGTAGCCGTCGGTGGAGATGCCGAAGTCGTCGAGCGGGGCGAGCGCGCCGGTCTTGGCGATCTGCTGCAGGTCGGGGTTGTCGAGCATCAGCACGTCGGGGAGGGTGCGCGAGGAGGCCTGCTGCAGCACCTTCTGGATGAGGCTCGAGCCCGGGATCGACGTGCGCTTGATGGTGACGCCGAGCGACTCGCCGCACTTCTGGAGGGTGTCGCCGATGACCGTGTCGTCGTTGCCCTCGTTGTAGTAGTCGGTGACGGTGATGGTCTTCGGATCCCCGCCGGACGAGGATCCGCCCCCGCCGCCGCCGGAGCAGCCGGCGAGCACGAGGGGGACGGTGGCCGCGAATGCGGCGGCGCCGACGAGGCGGCGGCGGGCGGTGGATCGAGGGGACATCGCGTGGTCTCTTCCTTGAGGTGGCGGTGGGTCCGGGGTGCGACGACCTCCCGATCCGCCAGCTCCGCGGCGATCCGGGAGGCGTCGTCGCGCACCCGATGGCGGCGACGCTAACACCGGATCGGGGGTCGTGTAAAGCGGTTAACCACACTCGGATCCGCAACGGCGGTGGACGCGACCGCCGCGGCACCGGATCATGGCGTGCACACCCGCCGCCCGAGGAGGATCCCCCTGCGCACGCTGACCGCCGGCCTGTTCGCGTCCGTCGATGGCGTCGCGGAGGCGCCGCACCGGTTCCCGCACGACTCCTTCGACCCCGAGCTCGGCGCGGGCCTCGGCCGCATGATCGGATCGGTCACGAGCCGGGGCGACGCCGTGCTGACGTACGCGCGGCGCGCCTGAGGGTCGCATGATCCCCTTCGCGACCGCCGTCGTCGTGGCCGTGGCGGCGCGGATCCTCGGACTCGCGGTGCCGGCGCTCGACGCGTGGCCGCCCGCCGTCGCGGTGGGCCTGGCCGCGGGCTTCGCGCTGGCCGCGAGCGCGCACTTCGTCGAGCCGCGGCGCAGCGGGCTCGTCGCCATCGTCCCGCCGCACGTGCCCCGCGCGGGCCTCGTCGTCACCGTCACCGGCCTCCTGGAGGCCGCGGGCGCGGTCGGCCTGCTGATCCCGCCGCTGCGCACCGCGGCCGCGATCGGCCTGGCGCTCCTGCTGCTGGCCGTGTTCCCGGCGAACGTCCGCGCGGCTCGCGGGGTGCCGCATCCGGCCGCCCCGACGACCCCGCTGCCGCTGCGCACCGCGATCCAGGCGGGGTTCCTCCTGGGTTGCGCGGTGGTCGCGCTGGGGTGAGCCCGCGCGCTCAGCGCGGCGCGACCGGCGGCAGCAGCCCCTGCTCGGCGGCGGCGGCGCGGGCGATCAGCAGGGTCGGGTCGACCACGTCGCCCGCGGCGATGAGGGCATCCAGCTCGGCCACGGGCATCCGCACGAGGCGCACCTGCTCGGACGGGTCGGAGCGGTCGGCGGTGCCCGCGGTGGTCGGCGTCGTGCAGGCGAACACGTGCACGAGCCACGACGCGCGGCCCGGGTTCACGGCGTGGGTGCGGAGCGGCCGGACCTCCGGCGCGACGAGGCCGAGCTCCTCCTCGAGCTCGCGGCGGGCGGCGTCGGCGGGCTCCTCGCCCGCGTTCCCCGCCCCGCCGGGGAGGTCGAGGATCCACCGCCCGAGCGGGTAGCGGTACTGGCGGGACAGGAGCACGGTGTCGCCGTCGATCACGAGGGTCGCGACCGCGAACGGCACGCTCTCGTCGACCTCGTAGCGGGACGCGGATCCGTCGGGCAGGAGCACGCCGTGGTCGACCAGCACGACGCGGCCGCGGTGCAGGTCGCGGCGGTCGGTGGTGGTCCAGCCGGGCTCGGGATCCTCCGCCGCGGCGGGGGTCGGGTCGGGGTCGGCGGCCGAGCTGCTCGTCCCGCGAGCCTCGGCGCGGGGCGACACGTCCCCCAGCGCCCGCGACCACGCGACCTCGCGCGCCAGCTGCCCGCTCGCGCGGAACGCGACCACCTGGCGGGCGTCCGGGAGCGCCGCGGCGAGCGCGTCGCGGTCGACCTCCCGGAAGCCGAGGCCGTGCCAGAACGGGCCCGACCGCCGCGAGAACAGCCACGCGCGCCGCCCCCCGGCGGCCGTCGCCGCCGCGAGCGCGTGACGCGCGAGGGCCGAGCCGCGTCCGGACGACCGGAGCCCGGGATCGACCGCCACGCTGCGGATCAGCGCGTGCTCCCCGTCGGCCCCGAGCTCGAAGCCCGTGCTGCCGACGATGCGACCGGAGGCGTCCCGCTCGATCCACAGGCGCGCGCCGGGCGCATCCAGGCCGTCGACCGTAAGGTCGGCGGCGCGGAGGAACTCCCGCAGCCCGTCGAGGTCCGCGGCGGCCGCAGGGAGCAGCGGCATCAGAGCAGACCGCCGAGCGCGATCCCGGCGCCCGCGGCCGCGACGCACGCCACGAGCATGCCGACGCCGTTCGCGAGCGCCGCGCCCAGCCGCCCGGCCTGGGCGAGGCGCACGGTCTCGAGGCTGGCCGTGCTGAAGGTCGTGTAGCCGCCCATGAGGCCGCCGCCGAGGATCAGCAGCAGGTCGTGCGGGAGGCCGGCGTGCGCGGCGGCGCCCGTGAGGAGCCCGAGGCCGAACGAGCCGGTGACGTTGATGACGGTCGTGCCCCACGGGTACGACGCGCCGACGCGGCCCTTCACGACGCCGTCGACGAGGAGGCGGAGGGCGGATCCGGCGCCGCCGGCCACGCAGATCAGCGCGAACACGAGGGGGCCGGTCACGATGCCGCCCCCGTCCCGCGTCCGGCCGCCGCGCGCCGGTGCAGCGCGCCGCCCGCCGCGACGCCCGCGAGCGACGCGGCGGCGCCGACCACGATCGAGAGGGCCGCGTACGCGAGCGCCGTGCCGAGGGCGGATCCCGTGAGCACCGCCGCGTCCGTCGCGAGCGCGCTGTAGGTGGTGAAGCCGCCGAGCACGCCCGTGCCGACCAGCAGCCGGATCCCGCGGCGACGTCCCTCGTCGGGTCCGCGGAGGGCGAGCCCCTCGAGCAGGGCGCCGAGCACGAAGGCGCCCACGAGGTTGATCAGCAGGATCGTCACCGGCAGGCCGCCCGCGGGCGCGGGCCACGTGAGGGCGAGGGCCTCGCGGAGCCCCGTGCCGACGGCGCCGCCGAGGGCGACGAGGCCGAGCGACGAGGCGCGGAGGTGGACGGGGCGGGGCGGGCGCTCGAGGTGCGCGCGGGGGTCGGACATGCGGTCTCCCATCTCGGATGGCATGGCGGTGCCGTGAGACAGGGACTGTCGTCGACGAGGGTGTCGAGGTTCGGGGACGGCGAGCCCCACCGCCGTGCCTCCCGGGGGAGGCCCTCCCGGAGGAGGCACGGCCATTGAACCACGGGTCGGATCCGCGCGGGCCGGGCGCCGTGTCGACTGCTGCTCCCCGAAGTCAAGGGGTCGCCCCCAAGATGGCGCAGCGGGATGCGTGTGCATAGATTCGACTCGCGGTGCATCGCACGAGGCGTGCCGCGGCGCACCGGACCCGGACTGCCCGAGGGCGAGCCACGCGACCGGTGCCGACCGCGATGACGCGCGTGCACCCGCTCGCGCAGCCCGGGACGGCGCAGGACCCCGCGTCGTCCCGGGTCGCTGCGGGCGCCGCTAGCCGTAGGTGTACAGGTCGAGGTCGGCGCTCGTGGACTGCTCCTCGGGATCCTCCGGCTCGTCCTCGCGCTCGTGCACCTCGACGCGCACGGAGGAACGCGACGTGACGAGCACGGACACCCCCACGTGGCCGGCGCCGACGAAGTCGACGAAGCGGGCTCCCCCGGTGACGGCGTCGACGATGCGCGCCTTGAGCGCCTCGACGTCCTGGTCCTCGGCGAGCTGGATCGGCTCGCCGTCGATGCGGATGCTGGTGGTGGTGTGCATGTGAGCCTCGTGTCGCGCAGCGCCGGGGAGGCCGGCGTCCTGGCGAGCCGCCACGGGGTCCGGGCGAGCGAACTCGATGCGTCGAGCATATTCCCCAGGCGGGGAGCGGTCTCCCCCCTTGACACGGGCGGGAGCGGGATCACGCGGCCCGCCGCGACGGAGGCGATCGCGCACCGGGCTCCGCCGACGTCGGATCCGCCGTGGTCGTCGCCGCACGGCGCGGGTAGCGTCGGAGCATGAACGCGCACGGCATCGTCGCCCCGCCCCCGCCGGCCGACGGGCGGAAGCCCCACGGTCCCGCCTCCTACTTCCCGAGCATCGAGAGCGCCTACGGCCAGCCGGTGCAGCACTGGATCGACCTCGCCGATGCCCGCCTCGACGTGGAGCCGCACATGCGCGCCGTCACGTGGCTGAAGACCGAGCACGGGCTCGGCCACGGCCACGCCAACGCGGTCGTGGCGTTCGTGAAGGCCGCGCGCACCGCGGGCTGACCGGCACCGGGGCCGGCGCCGGCACCGCCCCGTAGCCTGGGCCCATGCGGATCCGCCGGCCCCTTCCCGCCGCGCGCGTCGCGGTCGGCACCGTGGTCGCGGGCGCCGTCGCCGCGGGCGCCCTGGTCGCGGGCATCCTGGCGGCGAGCGAGTTGATCCACCTCCTCGCGAGCACGCGCGGCCTCGGCCGCGCACCCGGCCGTCCCGACGGCACCGTGGGCCGCGAGGCCGTCGTCGTGCTCGGCTTCGGCGACGCCGGGCCGCGCGCCAACCGGATCAACCGCTTCCGCGTCGACGCGGCCCTCCGCTCCCTGGACCCGGGCGCCGCGTCCACGACGCTCGTGCTGTGCGGCGGATCCGTGATGGGCGACGAGCCCGAGGCGCGGATCCTCGCCCGCTACGCCCGCGAGCGCGGCTACGCGGGCCCCGTCGTCCTCGAGGAGGCGAGCCGGAGCACGCGCGAGAACGTCGCGAACGCGATCCCGCTCATCGAGGACGCCGACACCATCCGCATCGTCTCCGACCCCGTGCACGCCGAGGAGGCCCGCGGCTACCTGCGCGCCGCCCGCCCCGACCTCGCCGACCGCCTGGCGCGCGCAGACGACTACCGCTTCGGCGAGGTCAGCTGGATGAAGCCGCTCGCCATCGTCGTCGCGGTCCTGCGGCGGGCGCGGGCGGGCTGAGGCCGGCCGGCCGCGCTCTCCCCACCGCTCGCCGCGCGCTCCCGCACCCCCATGTCGGGGGACATCTCCCCAGGCCGCATGCGGGACACGGCCGAGCCGGATACCGTCGCGGGGTGAGCTCCCTCCGTGCCCTCCTCGTGATGGACTACGAGTTCTCCTACCTCGGCGGAGCCCAGACGGCCGTCATCCAGCAGGCGCTGGCCCTCGCGCGCGCCGGTCACCGGGTCACCGTCGTCTCCCCGGACGCCACGTCGGCGCCGGAGCTGCAGGGCACGGGCATCGCCCTGCACGACATCACCCCCACCTACCGCATGCGGTTCATGGGGCTCCCGCTCATCCGCGCCGACGCCGCGACGCGCGCCGACCTCGAGCGGCTGATGGAGGGGTCCGGCACCGACCTGGTCATCACGCACTCGGAGCACGGCCTGGCGGCAGCGGCCCTCGCCGTCGCGCGCGGGCGGGGCATCCCGACGATGCACACGGTCCACACCTTCTTCCTGCGCGGCCCCGCCTGGGCCGGGTTCCTGACCCCCGTCGCCACCGGCATGCACCGGTTCATGACCGGGCTGCCGGCCCCGCGCGTGCGGCTCGCCCCGCGCCGGCTCGACAGCGCGCTCCGCGGCCTCACCCTCGCCGTGTGCCGCGAGGCCGACCTCGTGCTCTCGCCGTCGCGCCATCAGGCCGTCGCCCTGCGGGACGCGGGCCTCCCGGCGGTCGAGGTCGTCTCGAACACGAGCTGCGCCACGCGCGCGGAGCCGGCCCCGCTCCCGGCCGGCGGGCCCCTCCGCCTCGTCTGGGCCGCGCGCTTCGCGCCCGAGAAGCGCCTCCGGGTCATGCTCGACGCCATGGCCGTCGTCGCGGAGCGCGCGGGACCCGGCGTGGTGCACCTCGACCTCGCGGGCGGCGTCCTCCCGACGAGCGCCCCGCCCGGGGTCACCCTGCACGGACGCGTGCCGAGCTCCGCGGTCACGGCCCTCCTCCGCGGAGCGCACGCCGCGGTCGTCACGTCGCTGGGCTTCGACAACCAGCCGATGATCGCGATGGAGGCCTTCGCGGAGGGCCGGTCGGTGATCGTCAGCGACCCCGTGCTCGGCGCCGAGTTCGGCGATGCGGCGATCCTCGCGGACGGGACCGACGCCGAAGGCCTGGCCGCGGCCGTCATGCGGCTCGCCCGGGATCGCGGCCTGCTCGACGCGCCGGTGGAGGCGGCATCGCGGCTGGCGGCGTCCGTGTCGCCCGCGGCCCACGCGCGGTCCATCGAGTCGGCGCTCCTCCGCATCGGCAGCTCCCGGCGCGGATCCACCTCCGCCTGAGCCGCCCGGCCGCCGCTCGGCCGCGGGCGCTGGCCTGGGCATCCGCCGGGCATCGGCTGATCCGACCGCGGTCCGTGGACAGTCGGACCCGCCCCGCGCGCAGGCGTGCGAACGTATCGCGTGCGCATCTTCCTCTCCGCCGTCCGGCTCGCTACGGCCGCGGCCGCCCTCGTCGGCGTCATCGCCCAGTACCACGTCAACTACGCCTACTGGATCAGCCTCGGCATCCCCGGCATCGCCGGGAAGTCGCTCGACTTCATGCTGTTCTTCACCACGGAGTCGAACCTGCTCGGCGTGGTGGTGCTCACCGTCGGCGGCCTGCGCCTGGCGCGCGGGAAGGTGGATGCGAGCGTCGCCTGGGCCACGCTGCGTCTGTCGTCCACCGTCTACCTGATCATCACGGGCATCGTGTGGAACCTGCTGCTGCGCGGCCAGCCCGGCCCGCCCGCCCTGCAGCTCGACTGGGCCAACCAGATCGTGCACGTGGCGGTGCCCATCGTCGTGCTGCTCGACTGGCTCATCGCGCCCGACCGCACCCGCCTCGGCGGCGGCGCCATCGGCCGCCTCATCATCTTCCCGCTCGTCTGGATCGGGGTCACGCTCGGCCGCGGCCCCTTCACCGGCGACCAGGTCACCGGCAGCTCCACCTACTACCCGTACGGGTTCCTCGACCCGTCCTCCTCGCCCAGCGGCTACCTCTCGGTCGGCGAGTACGTGGTGGGGCTCACCGTCGCGCTCTGCGTCATCTCCGGGCTGCTCATCGCCGTGACGCGCGTGCGTCCGCCGGTCGGCGGCGCGACCTCCTCGCTGCGCACCCGCGGTGCCTGACCTCCTCGTCGAGCGCTACCTCGCGGCGCTGGAGCACGCGGACGTCCCGGCGGCGCTCGCTCTCTTCTCCCCGGACGGCGTCGTGCACTCCCCGCTGTACGGGATCCTGCCGGCCGCCCGGTTCTATCCGGCCCTCTTCGCCGACACCGGCGCAGCCCGCCTCCACCTCCGCCGGGTGATGCGCTCCGATGACGAGGGCACGCCCACCGTCGCGTTCTGGTTCGACTTCGACTGGGTCCTCGCGAGCGGTGAGCCCGCCCCCTTCTCGGTGGTGGACGTGGCGGAGCTCGACGCGGAGGGGCGCATCGCCCGGCTGCACATCGTCTACGACACGGCTCCCCTCCGCGCGGCGTTCGACCGCCAGCGCGCACGGGCCGCTGGCGACGCCCGCGGGGCCTGACCCCGGGCTACGCTGAGGCGCATCCCGCCCGCACGCGACCGCGCGCGACCGCCGACCGCGAGGAGCCGCCATCCCGACCATGCGAGAGGTCGCCGCACGCGCGGGGGTCTCGATCGCCACGGTCTCGTTCGTCGTCAACGGCACCAAGGCCGTGTCCGACCAGACGCGGCGGGCCGTCACCGAGGCGATGCAGGAGCTCGGCTACCGCAACAACGTCGTGGCCCGCGCGCTCGCCAGCAAGCGCACCCGCATCATCGCGCTGCTGTTCCCCGCCGACGTGCAGCGCCTCAGCCGCATCGCCCTCGAGATCTTCATGAGCGCGGCCACGCGTGCCTCCGAGCTCGGCTACCACCTGGTGCTCTGGCCGACGGGCACGTCGCCGGACGACGTGTCCGACCTCGTCTCCGGGCGCCTCGTCGACGGCGTCATCGTGATGGAGGTGCGCATGGACGACGCGCGCATCGCCGACCTCAGCGCGCTCGACGTGCCCTTCGTCTCGATCGGGCGCACGGCCGACACCCGCGACCTGCCGTTCGTCGACATGGACTTCGAGCGCACCGTCGCCGAGGGCATCGACCACCTCGAGGGCCTCGGGCACCGGCGCTTCGGGCTGATGGTGGAGGACCTCGAGGGCGGGCCCCTCCGCGGGTACGGCCCGACGACGCGCACCGAGCGGGCGTTCCGGGCGGAGTGCGCGTCGCGCGGGCGCGCCGCCGCGGTCGTGCGCTGCCCGCCCACGCCGGTCGGCGGGCGGGCCGCGGCGGGCGAGCTGCTGGCGGCGGATCCGGGCCTCACCGCGGTCCTGATCCTCAACGACCAGGCGGCGCGCGGCCTCATCTCGGGGCTCGACGCGGCCGGGCGGCGCGTGCCGGACGACGTGTCGATCCTGTCGCTCGCGTCGTCGACCGAGGTGGGCGCGCTCGTCGAGCCCGCCCTCAGCACCATGGACGCGCCGGGTCCCGAGCTCGGCCGCCTCGCCGTCGAGATGCTGCTCGCGCGCCTCGACGGCGCCGCCGCCGAGCTGCCGCACGCGCTGCTGCCGTGCCGGCTGCACGTGGCGGCGTCGACGGGGCCGGCGCCCGCGGCCTGACGCCCCCGGCGCGGCGACCCGACGCGGCGACCGCCTCGTCCTCCGGGGACCCCTGCGTAGATTCGACAGCACCCGCATGGCGCTCGATGGAGGCGAGATGCGCGCCTACCGTCACCGCATCACCACCACCGCCGGCCTCGTGGCAGGAGGCATGGCGCTGACGTCGTCGACATCGGCCGACACGACGAGAGAGGAAGAGCGAACCCGTGAGAGACCTCGCACGATGGCTGCATCCGCTCCTGCTCGGAGGCGCGTGGGGGAGCCTCTGGGCCGCCGTGACCGCATGGCGTGACGGCCCGGACGACGCGGCCCCGTTCCTCCTGGGAGCGGCGGTCGTCGCGGGGGCCCTCGCGGTACCCGCGCTCGCTGTCGCGTCACGGCCGCTGGTGTCGTACTTCTTCGGCTCATCCCGGCGGACCTTCACCGTCGTCCTGCTCCTCGTCCTGAGCGTCGGAGCACCGCGCCTGATCCTCTCGGGCGAGGTCGTGGTCGATGGCCTGATCCTCGCGGCCGTCTCCGTCGTGCTCGCGGCCGTCGCCGCGGCCGCCGCGCAGCGCGCGCTGAGCCGTCGGACGCCCGACTCGCCGGACGGCCTCGACGGCGCGTGATGATCATGCGGAGCCCCCGCGCCGGTGGCCCCGCTGCCACGGGCACCCGGGGGCACGCTCCGGGACGGACCGCGCCGGCCGCCACGCGCACGCGGCGGCCGACCGGCGCGGATCAGCCCGCGGACGGAGTCGCGCGGTGCACCCGCGCCGCCGTGACGAGCGCGTCGAGCAGCACGAAGCCGACCAGCGGGATCCCGACGAGCGGCAGGAACAGGCCCACGCCGAGCCCGACGGCGACCACCGCCGCGATGCCCCACCACGGCGCCCGGACGAGCGCGCCCGCGGGCGCCGGGCGGCCGGGTCGCGCGACGCCGGGACGGCGCTTCCACCACATCAGGTAGCCGAACACGACCATGGCGGCGATGCCGAGCGCCGTCACCGCGAGGAGGATCTGGTTCGGGAGCCCGAACATCGTCCCCTGGTGCGTGTCGACGCCCCAGCGCGCGAGCTTCGCGGGGAACGGGTAGTCGGCGAAGTCGGTGCGGCCGACCACCTGGAGGGTGCTGCCGTCGACGGCCACCTGGTCGACCTGCGTGGGGAACGAGCGCTGGATCTCGCTCACGGTCCACGCCGTCCCCGCGGCTGACGGGGGCTTGATCTCCACGAGCCCGGTGTCGACGTTGACGCCCCGCGCGACGCGGAGCACGTCGTCGAAGGTCGCCGGATCGACGCGTGCGGTCGTCGTGGGCGCAGCGCCGCCGTGGTGGCCGGCGTGCGGATCCGCCGCCGCTCCCCCGCTCGCGCCCGCGCCCGCGCCGACGGCCGTCGGCAGGGTCGGCGCCTGCCAGCTGAGCGCGGCGCGGAGGTCGGTCACGTTCTGGCCGGCGAACTGCGACCACGTGATCCCGGTCGCCGACAGGAACAGCGCCCCCACGACCAGCCAGACGCCCGTCGAGGCGTGCCAGGAGAGGATCCGCCGGTAGCCCGTCGCACGGCGGTCGGGCCGCACGAGGTCCCGGCGGCGCGGCGACCGGCGCCAGCGCGCGATCCACAGGCCGAGGCCCGCGAGGGTGACGATGCCGAGCCAGCTCGCGGCCAGCTCGCTGTAGAGCCGGCCCGCGTCGCCCAGGCCGAGGGTGCGGTGGATGTCGCTGATCGCGGAGCGCAGGGGGAGCGCGCCGCTGGTGCCGTAGACCGGGAGGTCGCCGCGGACGGACGCGTCGGCCGGGTCGACGAAGATCGCCCGGCTCTCGCTCGCGCGGAGGCCCTCGCCCGTGAACATCACGCGCGTCGTGTCGCCGGGGCCGGGCGCGGGGCGCACGGCGGTGAGGGTGCCGGATCCGCCGACCACCGCCTCCGCGGCCGCGACCTGCGCGGCCAGCGGGACCGTCGTGCCGGTGACGGGGGCGCGGAGCTCGTGCGCGTAGACGACCCGCTCGATCGACGGCGACAGCGCGTAGGCGGCGCCGCTCAGGGCCGCGGTGAGGATGAACGGGCCGACGAGGATCCCCGCCAGGAAGTGCAGGCGGAGCAGCAGCGGGAGGAACCAGCCGCGCGGCGGGCGGGTGATGACGGGGGCCGGGGCGTCCGCGGCCGCGGCGTCCGCCCGGTCGTCGACGGCGGTCATCGCCGCGCGCCCTGCTGCGGGCGACGCATGCCGATGGTGAGGAGCATCACCGCGACGACGCCCACGACGAGCGCGCCGAGGCCGAGCAGACGCGCGACCGGGTCGACCGGGGCGGCGGCGGGCGTGGCCGCGGCGGCCGCGGATGCGCCGGTCGCCGTGCCCGCCGCCGTGCCGGTCGCCCCCGTCAGCGTGATCGCCGGTGCCGGGTGGTCGGGCTCGACGCCCGCGGCGGGGAGGTCCGCCCAGTCGGTGGATCCCTGGACGCACGTCTGCAGCGTCGGGAACGCGACCACGTCCCCGGCCGCGCCGCCCACGGGGAGCAGCGCCTCGATCTGCACGGTCGCGCGCAGGGCGTCGGGCAGAGGCTGGTCGGCCGTGTAGGTGACGGTCGTGCCGTCCGCCGCCTCCTGCTCGGCGACGGACCAGCCGGGCATCAGGGTCGGCTTCACGGCCTGCACGTCGGCGGGGACGCGGATCGCGAGGGCGGTCGTGGCGGATCCCTCGCAGCCGTGCCCGACCGCGAAGGTCAGGACGCTGAGGGCGGCCGGGGCGGTGGAGGAGGCGTCGAGCTCGACGTGCGCGGACGCGGCGAGCGGCGCCGACAGGGCGAGACCGAGGCCGAGAGCGGCGCCGGCGACGACGAGCCCCCGGCGGGGACGTCCCGGCGGGCGGGCGGAGGCGGGCAGGCGGGTGGTGCGGGGCATGGTGGTCCTTCGGTGGGGCACGGGCGTGGCCGTGCGGATCCGGGCGTGCGGGATCGTGCGGGAGCGCGCGGCACCGCGGCGGCGACCGGCGGCGCACGAGGCGCGGGCGGTCGTCGGCGGGAGCGCGGCGCGGACCGCGCCCGGGATCCTCGAGGGACGCGGCGGGCGCGGGTCAGGCGGCGAGCAGGCCGAGCGGCGGACCGCGACGGCCGCGGATCCGCGCGGAGAGCAGGGAGACGAGGCGCGCCGGGCGCACGTCG
>NZ_LQXA01000044.1 GCF_001618005.1 Clavibacter tessellarius | reverse complement strand
CGCCGTGCCCGCCCGCGCCGTGCCGCTCGCGCCGGATCCGCGGGCCCGCGACATCCCGCCCGCCGGCGACGCCCGCTCCCGCGGCACCACGCCCGACCACGTGCGCCGCTCCAACCTCGCGACCGTGCTGCAGATCGTGCACGAGACCGGCCCCGCGTCGCGCTCCGAGCTGACGCGCGAGACCGGCCTCAACCGCTCGACCATCGCCGCGCTCGTGGGCGAGCTGCAGGACCTCGGCCTCGTCGTGGAGTCGGAGCCGCCCGGCACCAACCGCGTCGGCCGGCCGAGCCCCATCGTCTCCGCGGATCCGCGCGTCGTCGTCTTCGCGGTGAACCCCGAGATCGACGCCGTGACCGTGGGCCTCGTGGGGCTCGACGGCGTCGTGCAGCGCCGCGTCCGCCGCGACACCTGTGGGATCCCCACGGCCGCGCAGGCCGCGACGCTCGCGAGCGCGATCATCGCCGAGCTGCGCGCCGACCTCCGCGCCACCCGACCCGACGCGCGCGTGCTCGGCATCGGCGTCGCGGTCCCCGGCCTGGTCCGCTTCGACGGCGGCCTCGTGCGCCTCGCGCCGCACCTCGGCTGGGTCGACGAGCCGTTCGCCGCGCTGCTCGCGGAGGCCACCGGGCTCCCGGCGCTCGCCGCGAACGACGCGAGCCTCGCGGCCGTGGCCGAGGGGCGCTTCGGATCCGGCCGCGACGTCGACGACCTCGTCTACCTCAACGGCGGCGCGTCGGGCGTCGGCGGCGGCGTGCTCATCGGCCGGCGCCCGTTCGGCGGCGCCGAGGGCTACGGCGGCGAGCTCGGCCACACGCTCGTCGACTCCGGCGGCGAGCTGTGCCACTGCGGCGCCGTCGGCTGCCTCGAGACCACGGTCGGCCAGGACGCGCTGCTCGAGGTCACGGGCCTGCCGCGCGCCCGCGCCGACGAGCTGGGCGACGCGCTCGCGGCCGCCCTCGCGGCGGGCGACGCGGCCGTCACGGCGGAGGTGGAGCGGCAGATCGACAACCTCGCGGTCGCGCTGCGCAACGTCGTCAACATCTTCAACCCGTCGCTCGTGGTGCTCGGCGGGTTCCTCGGGTCGCTGCACGCGGCGGATCCCGACCGCATCCTCGCCCGCGCCACCGCCCAGGCGCTCCCCGGCGCCCGCGAGGCGCTCCGCATCCGCCGCGCCGCCCTCGGCCCCGACCGGCTGATGATCGGCGCGGCCGAGCTGGCCTTCGCGCGCGTGCTCGTGGATCCGTCCGGCGTCGCCCGGGAGGCCGCCGCCGACCCGGAGCGCACCACCGCGTGAGCGTGCCCGCCGCGCCCGTCGACCTGGTGATCCTCGACTGCGACGGCGTGCTCGTCGACAGCGAGGTGCTCGCCGTGGAGGTCGACCGGCGGATCCTCGCCGAGCTCGGCTGGGACATCACGACCGAGGAGGTCGTCGAGCGCTTCGTCGGGAAGTCGCACGCGTCCTTCACCGCCGAGGTCGCCGCGCACCTCGGCCGCGAGCTCGCCGACGACTGGGACGCCCCGTACGCGCACTGGTACACGGAGGCGTTCGAGCAGCACCTGCGGCCGGTCGACGGCATCGTGGACGCGCTCGACCGCATCGCGACGCCGACGTGCGTCGCCTCGAGCGGCGGCTTCCCGAAGATCCGCGCGAACCTCGCCCGCACCGGCCTGCTGCCGCGCTTCGAGGGCCGGCTCTCCAGCGCCACCGAGGTCGTGAATGGCAAGCCCGCGCCCGACCTCTTCCTCCTCGCGGCCGCGCGCATGGGCGCGGATCCGGCGCGCTGCGTCGTCGTGGAGGACAGCCCGTACGGCGTGCAGGGCGCCCGGGCCGCGGGCATGCGCGCGCTCGGCTACGCGGGCGGGCTCACGCCCGCGCACCGCTTGCGCGACGCGGGCGCGACGGTCTTCGACGACATGCGCGACCTGCCGCGGCTGCTGCGCGGGCTCGCGGGCTGACCGGCCGGGCGCGCCCCGGTCCGCTCATCGACCCGCCCGGCCCCACGCACGGCCGCTCCCACGATCCGCCGCCGGGCTGTGGACGCAGCCGTCCGTCCGAGCGCGTCGTGTGCCTAAGCTCACGGCAACCCGACCGACCCGACGCGGCCCCCGGCCCGCACATCCTCCGCAGAACGGATCCCCTCCCATGCCCCACCGCGCCCTGCTCGTGTCGTCCGCCTTCGCCGTCTCCCTCGCCGCCGTGCTCGGCGCCGCCGCGCCCGCGCAGGCATGCCCGCGCGACCCGGCCGAGCAGCAGGCGGTCACCGCCGTGGCGTCCGCCGCGCTCGACCGCCTCGAGATCGCCGACGACGTGGCTGCGTCGAAGTACCTGTCGGGCAAGGCCGTGGCGGACCCCGCGCGCGAGCAGGCCGTCATCGACGCCACCATCGCGGCCGCGAAGGCCGACGGGGTCGACCCGGTGGCGGCCGAGCGCATCATGCGGGCGCAGATCACCGCGAGCAAGCAGGTGCAGTACGCCCTCATCGCCCGCTGGCACGCGCACCCCGACGAGGCGCCCACCACGGCGCCCGACCTGACCACGAGCGTCCGCCCGCGCATCAACGCCGTCGACGCCCGCCTCATCCCGGCCATCGGCGCCGCGCACGACGCGCTCGACGACCAGGCGTGCGGCCACCTCGTGAAGGACGCGCGCGGCGAGCTCGGCCAGGGCCTCGACGACGCGCACCGCAAGGCCTTCCGCACGGCCCTCGCGACGGTCTGCTCCCCGGAGTCCTGACCCGCCACCGACCAGGTCGGGTCCGCTGACCCGCCCACCGACCCGGTCGGGTCCGCTGCCCCGATGCGCTGGCCCGGCCGACCCACCCTCCGCGTGCGCGGGCCGGCGGGCCGCGCGCCGCGTCAGGCCGTCGACGCCACGTCGGCCGCGAACGACGCGACGCGCGTCCGCAGGTCGTCGATGAGCTGCGCGGTCGCCGCCTCGGGGTCGAAGCCGAGGTAGGGGATCGGCCGCGGCTTCCGCACGTTCGCGCTGCACTCGAAGTCGGTGCAGACGAGCGTGCCGATGGTGTTGCCGTTGCGGCCCGCGGATCCGGCCCGGCGCGCGCCGTAGAACACGACCGGCGCGGGCAGGCGCACGTCCTGGCACCACGAGCACTGGGCGCGGGAGCGCGGGGCGGCGCCGGCCTGCTGCAGCAGCACGCCGATCAGCTCGTCGCCGACGGGGACGACGACGATGCCGCGCTGCGGGGCCTTCGGGTCGCGCCAGCCGAGGAAGTCGAGGCGGTCCCAGGCGAGGTCGGCGAAGCCCTCGGGGAGGCGGACGTCGCGCGCCTCGCGCTGGGAGGCGTTCACGAGGGAGGCGCGGATGGCGGATTCGGTCAGGGGGAGCATGGTGGGCCCTTCGGGCGGGGTCGCGGCGGTGCCGCGGGAACGGGTGTCAGGTGACGGCGGCCGGATCCCACGAGGATCCACGGCGTGCCGGGAGCGGCCGGCCCGAGGAGGCGCGGCGACGGTTCCGTGACTACCTGGTGCCGACGGACGTGCCGCCGACGACCTCCCCACGCCCCGCGGGCGTCGCGCTGCTCATGTGGCTCACGAGGCAACGGTACCCCGGGCGGGGGAATGCCTCACCCGCTCGCGACCGGCCAGACGTAGTCGAGGTCGTCGGGATCCTCCGGGAAGGCCGGCCGGTACAGCTCCGGCGCCTTCGCCAGCAGCTTCGAGCGGTGGGAGAGGTGCAGCTCGGGGCGGCCCCACCACGTTGGACGCACGATGCGGCCCTCGGCGTACGCGGCGAGGTCCGCGGGCACCTCGGCGATGACCGCGAGCGTCTTCTCGAAGCACGTGTCCGCGAAGCCGCGCCGCATCCACTCGGCGCACGTCGCCTCCTGGTACTCCATGAGCGCGGGCCGGTACCCGCGCCACATGCGCGTGACCGGGTGGCTCTGCCAGCCGTAGCCGGCGACGGTCACGGCCTTCATCACCTGCAGCGTCTCCACGCGCTGCTTCCCGAGCCGCTTGTCGTCGAGCACGGCCATGCTCGCGTCGAGCTCGGGGTACGGGAGGAACGTCTGCACCCGGCCAGTCAACTCCGGTGGGCGCGGGGTCGGTCGGCGCCCGGAGGTCACCGCGACCAGGCGTACGGCGTGGTCGTGGAGCAGGCGAGGAGGCCGGACCGCTCGAGGATCGGGCGGGAGAAGTCGGTCGAGTCGCTGTGGATCAGGGTGCGGCCCGCCGCGAGGGCCGAGCGCGCGCGAGCGGCCGTGAGCGCGCGGTAGATCCCGCGGCCGCGCCACTCCGGCACGGTCGCGCCGCCCCAGATGCCGGCGAAGTCGGATCCGGGCACGGGCTCGAGCCGGCCCGCGGACACGATCCGGCCCGCGGCCCAGGCGACCCACATCTCCATGCCGTCGTCGAGCCCGAGGCGGCGGATCATCGCGTCGGCCTGGTCGGCGGAGTCCACGTCACCGAAGACCTCGGCCTGCATGGCGCTCATCGCCCGCACGTCGACCTCCGCGGTGATGCGTCGGAGGGTCACGCCCGCGGGCAGCGGCACGTCGACCGCGAGCGCCCGCGCCTCGCCGAGCATGATCGTCTCCCGCTCCTCGGGCACGAAGCCGTTCTCGCGCAGGATCCCGTCGAGCCCGGGCGCGCGGTCGTGGCCGCGCGTCTTCCACTCGACCCCCGTGATCGCCGGGTCCTCGCGGAAGCGCGCGAGCGCCTCGAGGACGAGGTCGCGCAGGCCGGGCTCGTCGAGGTCGCCGAGGTCCCGGTAGGTCACGAAGCCGCGCCCGCCCGGGAACACCGCGAGGCGCAGCGGGCCGAGCTCCCGCACGTCGAGGGCGTTCGGCGTCTCCGCGTCGGTGCGGAGCTGGGCGTCGTAGGCGGCGAGGAGGCGGGCGGCGGATGCGTCGGGTGCGGTGGCGGAGGTCACGCGCCGATCCTGCCGCACCAGGCGGCGATCGCGGGCGGGATCGCACCCGTGCCCGGCTCACGATCGGCGACGCAGCTCCAGCAGCCGCGCGGACGGGCCGCCCGGGGCCGACCGCACCGTGAGGATCCCGCGCACGGCGTCCCACTCGGCGCCGCCGTCCGCGGCCTCGTCCGCGCCGCCGTCCGCGAGGTCCCGCGGGAAGAGGACGGCGACGTCGACGCGGCGGCCCACGAGCGACGGGAAGGAGAGCAGCGCGGCGTCCGCGTCGTCGCCGCGGTCGCCGATCGCGACGACGACCGCCTCCCCGGTGTCGCGGGCCGCGCAGGTCCAGCGCTCGCCGCCCGCGGGGACGCCGCGGGGCCAGAGCGGCACCGAGCGGGCGAGGCCGTCGCGCAGGTCGTCGGCGACCCGGACGGCGTCGGCGGCGAGGGCGCGCTGATCCGGCCGCAGGTCGCCGTCGGCGTCGAGGCGGAGCGCGCCCGCGAGCCCGGCGACGAGCGCGGCGGTCGTCTCCGCGGTGGTCATGCCGGAGCGCAGGTGCACCGGGACCACGGTCTCCTCGGGGAGGGTCGAGAGCGCCGCGGTCGCGACGGCGGTGGCGTCGTGCATCCGGTCGGAGGGGACCGCGCCGGACGCGAGGCGCTCGGCGCGGCGGGCGCGGGTCATGGCCGCGGCGGCGTCCTCGAGGTCGGTGCCCACGGCGACGAGGGCGGACGCGGCCGCGGTGGAGGCGCCGGGGGCCAGGATCTCCGCGCCGGCGGGATCCGCGTGGGCCGGTCGGGAGAGCGCGAGCCGGCAGTCGGCCGTGCCCTCGTGCAGCTGCCAGCGCCAGGGTCCGTCGGCCGCGACCTCCCAGAGCCAGGCGACCTCCTGCCGCTCGGAGAGGAGGGCGGCGACGGGCAGGGCGGCGGCGGCGTGCACGGCGTCCGCGGCGGCACCCGACGCGCGGTCGACGGATCCGCGTCCCGCCTCCGCGCCTCCCGCCTCCGCGCCTCCCGCACGCGGGCACGGCAGCAGCTCGGCGCTCCGCAGGTCGCGCACGGACCAGCGCTCGGCACCCGACGCATCCACCCGGCCCTCGAGGAGCTCCCAGTCGGCGGCCGGATCCGGCACGTCTCCCTTGTCGAGCCGCACGCCGAGCGGCGCGGCCCAGCAGCTGACGGCCTCGACGCGCACGGGTGCGCCGGTGTCGTTCGTGACGACCGCGGTGCTGCGGAGGGCGCCGTCGCGGCCGCGCAGGGTGGCGGTCACGCGGATCCCGGCGGGCGTCGCCTGCACGACCACGAGGGTCGCGCCGTCCGCGGACACGGAGTGCGCGACGTAGCGCAGGTCGGCGCCGACGCCCGCCGCGGCGCCCGGGCCCGCGGCGACCCGCGCGTCGACGAGCGGGACCGGCTCCGCGACGACCGTCTCGACGGATCCCGCCACGAGCCGACCGAGCATGACCGGGCCGTCGGGCGCCCGGCGGAGGTGGAGCTCGAGGCGGCCGCTGCGCCAGACGAGGTCGTCGCGCCGGTCGTCGGGCGCGCTGCCGGGGCGGGCGGCGCGGCCGGCGATGCGGGCGCGGCGGCCGTCGCGCTGCACGGCGGCGGTCGTCCCGCTCGGGGGGACGCGACGGGCGGAGGCGGCGGCACCGGAGGCGGCGGAGGCGCGGCCCCGATCGGCCGGCGGGGTCTCCGCGAGCGCGGGGGAGGTCGCGGATCGCGGACGCAGCTCGATGAGCGGGGTGGCGGTCATCGTCGTCCTCCGGGTGCCGGGCGGATCGCTCCGCAGTTCGTCATCGAACAGTCGTTGCGCAACTCCTACGAGCTCCGCACGGCGTCCCGTCATTGTCCACCCCGACTCGTCGGGCGGCAAGAGGGCGTCGGGTCTCGATCCGGCATCGGGAGCGTGTCAAAGTTGCGCAACTACAACCGCCGCTCGGCTAGGCTCCGCCCATGGACAGCAGAGCGGCCGCGCCCCGGCCGACCATGGCGCAGATCGCCGAGCGGGCCGGCACCACCGTCCCGACCGTCTCGAAGGTGCTCAACGGCGGCACCGACGTCTCCGAGGCGACGCGCGAGCGCGTGATGACCGCCGCCCACGCCCTCGACTACCGCCGCCGGCCGCGCGCCCGCGCGACCGACCCGGATCCGCGCGCCGCCCGCATCGTCGACGTCGTGGTCGGCCACATCGAGGGCAGCTGGATCGGCCCGGTGCTGAGCGCCATCGAGGAGGAGTCGTCCGCGGCGGGCGTCGACCTCGTGCTCACGCGCGCGCGGCCCGACGGCGAGTGGATCCGCCGGCTCCTCCGCCGCCCGTCGCTCGGCGCGATCCTCGTGCTGGTCGACGTCTCCGCCGCGGGCCTGCACACGCTCACGACGGCGGGGATCCCGGTGGTCGTCATCGACCCGAGCACGCGGCCGCCCGCCGAGGTCGCGAGCGTCGGATCCACCAACTGGGAGGGCGGGCGCATGGCGGCCGAGCACCTCATCGCCCAGGGCCACACGCGCATCGGCGTGATCGGCGGCCTCCGCTCGCACCTGTTCGGCAGCGCGCGCATCGACGGCCTGATGACGGCGCTCCGCGCGGCGGGCATCCGGGTGCCGGACGAGCGCATCGCGTTCTGCGACTGGGACCGCGAGAGCGCGCGCTCGGCGGCGGGCGCCATGCTCGCCGCGCGCGACCGGCCGACCGCGTTCTTCGCGTGCTCCGACGTGATGGGCCTCGGCGTCTACGAGGCCGCCGACGACGCGGGGCTGCGGATCCCGGACGACCTCAGCGTGCTCGGCTTCGACGGAGTGCAGGAGTCGGCGTGGGCGATGCCGCCCATGACGACCGTGCGGCAGCCGATCGCCGGGATGGGCGCCACCGCGTTCCACATGCTCGAGCAGGCGCACCGGTCGCCGAGGTCGCGCGCGACGGGGTCGCCGGCGTCGCGGATGGAGCTGGAGACGGAGCTCGTGCTGCGCGGATCCGTGGCGCCGCCGCGTCCCTAGGCCGCCGCGCCCGAGATCGATCTCGCGTGGGTCATCCGGTGACGCGGCTCACGCCGACTCGCGCCGCACGAGCGTCGTCGGGAGCACCGGCTGCCGGTCGATCTCCTGCCCGAGCGATGCGGCGATCACCGTCTCGGCGGCGACGCGGCCCATCTCCTCGAGCGGCTGGCGCACGGTGGTGAGCGGCGGATCCGAGGTCGTCGCGATGATCACGTCGTCGAAGCCCACGACCGAGACGTCGGTGGGGACGCGGCGCCCGGACGCCTGGAGCATGCGGATCGCGCCGACGGCCATGAGGTCGGAGGAGGCGAAGACGCCGTCGATGTCGGGGTGGCGGTGGAGGAGGCGGGCCATGGCCGCCGACCCGCTCTCGAGCGTGAACTCGGCGTGCACGATGGCGCCGTGCTCGATGCCGAGGTCGGTGAGCTCGTCGCGCCATCCGCGGATCCGGTCGCGGGCGGGCTCCATGTCGTGCGGCCCCGCGATGATCCCGAGGTGGCGCCGCCCGGCGTCCGCGAGCGCGCGGGCCGCGAGCCGCCCGCCGCCGTGGTTGTCGGAGTCGACGATGATCGCGTCGTCCGCGAGGGCGCCGCGCGGGCGGCCGACCCAGCCGATGGGCACGGGGGAGTCCGCGAGCGTCGGGGCGAGGTGCGTGATCTCGTGCTGGAGGATCACGACCGCGCCGTCGACCGCGCGCGAGCGGAGGAAGCGCGGGATCCGGTCGGCGTCGTCCTGGTCGGCCGGCAGGAGGACGGGCTGGAGGTCGGCGGCGTGCAGCGCCTTCGCGGCGCCCTTGAGCACCGACGTGAAGAACGTGCCGGTGAGGCTGTCGAGCTCGTTGAACGCGATGATCAGCCCGATCGCGCCGGCCCGGCCGCCGCGCAGCATGCGGGCCGCGCTGTTCGCCTCGTAGCCGAGCTGCTCGGCGGCGTGCACCACGGCGGCGGCCATGCGGGCGTCCACCTTCGTGCCGCCGGAGAGGACGCGCGCGGCGGTCGCGCGGGAGACCCCGGCGGCCTTCGCCACGTCGACGAGCGTGGGGCGCGTCATGCGGCGGCCGCCGTGCTGGTCATGGATCCCTCCCGGATCGGCGCCGCCCCGGGCGCGGAGCCTCCCTGATCCTAGGCGGAGATCGATGTCTGGGGCGCCGGTCTCGTTTGCGCATCGTCGCTTGCAGGAGCTCGGCACGCGAGCTACGGTGACGCCAAGAGATCGTTCTCTCGGCGGGAGCACCGGCGCTCCGACCACGCCGCGCGAATCCCCGACGAAGAGGAATCATCGTGAGAAGAAGCCTGACGGCCGTCATCGCCGCCGCCGCAGTCGCCGTCGCCCTGACCGGATGCTCGTCCGGCGGAGGCGGCGCCGGGTCGGACGACCCGAACGCGGAGGCCTCCTTCTGGTCGTTCACCGGCATCGGCGCCAAGGACGGCGTCGCCGAGTACCAGCAGAAGAAGCCCGACGCGAAGATCAAGCTGACCGAGGTCGGCTCCACCACCGAGACCGCGACGGCGCTCACCGCGGCCCTCGCGGGCGGCAAGGTCCCCGACCTCGTCATGATCCAGAACGACGACCTCCCGCAGTTCGTGGAGAACAGCGCCAACTTCCTCGACCTCCGCACGCTCGGCGGCGACGGCATCGCCGGCGACTACCTGCCGTGGGCGGCGAAGGCGGCCACCGCGGAGGACGGCTCGGTCATCGGCATCCCCACCGACGTCGGCGGCCTCGGCTTCGCGTACCGCGCCGACCTCTTCGAGCAGGCCGGCCTGCCGACCGAGCCCGACGAGGTCGCGGCCATGTGGAAGGACTGGCCGTCGTTCATCGCGATGGGCGAGCAGTACACGAAGGCGACCGGCAAGCCGTTCGTCGACAACATCGAGACGAGCGTCTTCTTCTCCACCGTCAACCAGGTGAGCGAGAAGTACTACTCGCCCGACGGCGAGCTCGTCTACGACAAGAACCCCCAGGTGGAGGACGCGTTCCAGGTCGCGGTCGACGCGCACGACGCCGGCATCAGCGCGGGCATCGCGGCGTGGTCGTCGGGCTGGGCCCCGGGCCGCGCGAACGGCGCGTTCGCCGTCACGGTGGCGCCCTCGTGGATCCTCCAGGGCATCAAGACCGACGCCCCCGACACCGCGGGGGACTGGCGCGTCGCGAGCGTGCCCGGCGTCGGCGGCAACTGGGGCGGCAGCGTCATCGCCATCCCCGCCCGCGCCGAGCACCCGCAGGCGGCCTGGCAGTACATCGAGACGATGATGTCCGGCGAGGCCCAGCAGGAGCACTTCGAGCGCACCGGCACGTTCCCCGCGGCGACCGCCGCGATCGGGAGCGACGCCGTCTCGGCCTACACGGACGACTTCTTCGGCGACTCCCGGATCGGCGAGGTGATGTCGCAGTCGGTGACGGAGTTCCCGTCGTTCTACAACGGACCCGACACGTCGCCCATCAACGCGGCCCTGCTCAACACGCTCGTCGAGCTGGAGTCGGGCAACGTCACCTCCGGCAAGGCGTGGGCCCAGGCGCTCGCCTCGGCCAAGACCGCCATCGGCGGCTGATCCCGTCCCACCCATCCGGCGGCCCGGCGCGCTCACGCTCCGGGCCGCCCTCAGACGGAGGTACCCCATGTCGACGGCGACATCACCCCGCACGAGCACCGAGCCACCCGCACCTCCCGCCCCGCGCCAGCGCCAGCGCCGCGGGAAGGCGCCGGAGGCGAGCACGACCCGGAGGATCCAGCAGTCGCTCTCCGAGCGCATCGCGCCGTACGCCTACGTCGCGCCCTTCTTCATCATCTTCATCGTGTTCGGCCTGTTCCCCCTGGTCTTCACGTTCTACGTCTCGCTGTTCGACTGGAACCCGATCGGCAAGCAGACCTTCGTGGGGCTCGCGAACTTCCAGCAGTTGTTCGCCGACGACCGGTTCTGGAACGCGCTCGTCAACACGTTCGCGATCTTCCTGATATCCACGATCCCGCAGCTGCTCCTCGCGCTCTTCCTCGCGCACCTCTTGAACCACGCCCGGCTCAAGTGGGCGAACTTCTTCCGCATGGCGCTGCTCGTGCCGTACATCACCTCGGTCGCCGCGACCGCGATCGTGTTCGCGCAGATCTTCGACCGCAACTTCGGCCTCATCAACTGGGTGCTCGGGATCTTCGGACTCCCGTCGATCAACTTCATGGCGACCAACCACGGCTCGTGGATCCTCATCTCGGCCATGGTCATGTGGCGCTGGTTCGGCTACAACACGCTGCTCTACCTCGCCGGCCTCCAGGCGCTCCCGCGGGAGATGTTCGAGGCGGCGGCGGTGGACGGCGCGTCCAGCTGGCAGCAGTTCCGGCACCTGACGATCCCCGCGCTCCGCCCGATCATCATCTTCACGGTGATCATGTCGACCATCGGCGGCCTGCAGATCTTCACGGAGCCGCTGCTCGCGGCGCCCGAGTCGGGCCTCACGTGCGGCGCCGGGCGGCAGTGCCAGACGCTCGCGCTGTTCCTCTACGAGCAGGGCTTCGGTCAGTTCAAGTTCGGCTACGGATCCGCCATCGGCGTCGTGCTGTTCGTGATCGTGGTGGTCGTCGCGCTCCTCAACTTCTACCTGTCCACCCGCACCAGGAAGGCGAGCTGATGTCCGACGTGATCGACCAGACCGTGTCACCCGTCGTCGCCGCCCCCGTCACGAAGCGCTCGGCCCTGCCGCGCCGTCGGGGCAAGGGCGGCGGCATCAGCCCGATCGTCTACGTGTTCCTGAGCATCGCCGTGCTGATCTCGGTGTTCCCGCTCTACTACATGCTCGTGGTGGCCTCGGTGGGGGCGACCGCCGTCACCTCCATCCCGCCGCGCCTGTTCCCGGGCACGAACTTCTTCGAGGTCGCGGGCAAGGTGTTCGACACGGTGCCGTTCATGCTGTCGCTGCTCAACAGCGTGCTGGTGTCGACGACCGTCGCCGTGCTCTCCGCGGTGCTCTGCGCCATGGCCGGGTTCGCGTTCGCGAAGCTCACCTTCCCGGGTCGGAACACGCTGTTCCTCATCGTGCTGCTCACCATGACGGTGCCGGCGCAGCTCAGCGTGATCCCGCAGTACCTGATCATCAGCCAGCTCGGCTGGGTCGACACGCTGCAGGCGATCATCGTGCCCGGCCTCGCGAGCGCGTTCGGGATCTTCTGGATGCGGCAGCACATGTCCACCACGGTGAGCGACGAGCTCATCCAGGCGGCCCGCCTCGACGGCGCGAACTCGTGGCAGCTGTTCTGGGGCGTCGCGTTCCCGGTGGTGCGGCCGGCCGCGTTCGTGCTCGGGCTCATCACCTTCACGGGCGTGTGGAACGACTTCATGTGGCCGTTCATCGTGCTGAAGTCGCCGGAGCTGTTCACGGTGCAGATCGCGCTGAAGCAGCTGCAGGCGAACCGGTCGATCGACGTGGCGCTCGCGATGGGCGGCTCGTTCATGGCGACGCTGCCGCTCTTGATCCTGTTCTTCTTCGTGGGGCGGCGGATGATCACGGGGATCATGGACGGGGCGTTCAAGGGCTGAGGCGCGGGCCCGCCATGACGCCGGCCGCCGTCCCCCTCGGGGATCGGCGGCCGGCGTCGTCGTGTCGGTGTCGCGCCGCGCGGATCAGACGAGCCGCAGCAGCCGCACGCCGTGGGCCTCGACCTCGAGCGGGATCCCGCCGTCGACGACCGCGAGCTCCTCGCCCGTCCAGAGGTCGGTGGCGTGCGTCGCGTCCGAGCAGCCGAGGTCGGCCAGGTGCGCGGTCACCCGGAGCGGCGCGTCGCCCAGCTGGAACACCGCGCGCCAGCGGGTGGCGCCCTGCTCGGCCGCCCAGATCACGAGGTCGCCGTCGCGCACGATCTCGCGGCTCGCGTCGCTGCCGAGGAGCGCGAGCACGTCGTCATTGGTGAGGAGCGCGAGCGTGGCGGCGTCGGTGTCGGGCAGGTGCCCGCCGAACATCAGCGGCGAGCGGAGCAGGCACCAGAGCGACACGAGCGTGCGCCGCTCGGCCGGGGTGAAGCGGCTCTGCCGGTCGCCGCCGACGTGGGCGCGGATCCCGATGCGGCCGAGCGGCAGCATGTCGGCGTCCGCCCACCCGCCGGGCCGCTGGTGCGGCGCCCACCGGGCCGCGCGCTGGAACTGCTCGCGGAGGTGCGCCCAGTCGTCCCAGAAGTCGTCCGAGATCCGCCAGAGCTGCGCGGTCTCCCGCAGCAGGTCGAGGTGCTCGAGGCTGAGGCGCTTGCCGGGCGAGAGGCTGAGGGTCATCGGGCGGCCGGACGCGGCGATCGCGCGCGAGATCGCGGTGATCTCCGCGGCCTGGACCGGCGGGTACAGCACGTCGTCGAGCTTCACGTAGTCGACGCCCCACTCGGCGAGCATCGCGAACACGGAGTCGTACCACTCCTGCGCGCCCGGCCTCGTCATGTCGACGCCGTGCATGTCGGGGTTCCAGGGGCAGGGGTTCGCCGGGTCGGCGATGTCGGCGCACGTGGCGTCGGATCCGAGGATCGGCAGCGCCTCCTCGGCCGCGCGCCGGGGCACGCCGCGCATGAGGTGCACGCCGAAGCGGAGGCCCATCGCGTGGATCCGCCGCGCGAGCTCCGCGAACCCGCGCCCGCCCGCCGCCGACGGGAAGCGGCCGACCGCGGGCTGCGGCCGGCCCCACGCGTCGAGCTCGGCGGCGGATCGCTCCCGGTAGTCGTGCGCGCCCGGATCCGGCTCGTACCACTGGATGTCGACGACGACCGTGTCCCAGCCGTGCGGCAGCAGGTGCGCGGCGAGGAAGCGCGCGTTGGCGAGCACCTCCTCCTCGGTCACGGAGCCGCCGAAGCAGTCCCAGCTGTTCCATCCCAGGGGCGGGATGGCCGCGCAGACCGGCGCGGTCACGCCTCGAGCCGCAGCGAGAGGGTCGCGAACGAGTGCGGCGGGAGGGTGAGGCGCACGCCGTCGGCGGTGGTCTCGATCCCCTCGAGGGCGACCGGGTGCACGGCGTCGGCGTCGCCCGGGCGGTTGTGGGCGTCGGGCCGGTCGGCCGTGAGGATGCGGCCCGCGACGTCGACCGCGCGGCCGCCGCGGAACGCGACCACGACCTCCTGCGGCGCATCGAGGTCGACGTTCGTCAGCGACACGAGCACGCGGCCGTCCTTGGCGCTCGCCGACGCGGAGGCCAGCGGGATCTCGCCGCCGTCGACCGCGCGAGCCGGGCCGACGACCGTGGTCGGCAGCGAGGTGGCGTCGTGGTGCCCGCGGTTCATCTCGAACACGTGGTACGTGGGGGTGCGCACCATCTCGCCGCCGTCGGGATCCGTGAGCAGCATCGCCTGCAGCACGTTCACGGTCTGCGCGATGTTCGCCATGCGCAGCCGGTCGGCGAAGGAGTGGAAGACGTCGAAGTGCCAGGCGGCGACCATGGCGTCGCGGATGGTGTTCTGCTGGAACAGGAAGCCCGGGTTCGTGCCCGGCTCGACGTCCCACCAGGTGCCCCACTCGTCGAGCACCATGCCGTACTCCTTGGCGGGGTCGTGCACGTCCATCACCGTGGCGTGCGCGCGGAGCAGCGGCTCGATGCCCTGGGCCGCCACGATGGTGCTCCAGTAGGCCTCCTCGTCGAAGCCCGTGGCGCTGCCCTTCGCCGTCCAGCTGCCGCCGAGCGTGTAGTAGTGGACGGAGATCGACTCCCACGGCACGGACGAGAACGGGTGCGCGTCCATCTCCGGGATCACGCGCATGAGCGTCTCGGTCCACGCGGTGTCCATGGTGTCGGCGCCGGCCGCGACGCGGTGCAGCGGGGTCGCGCCGCCGCTCTCGCAGAACGTGCCGAACTGCCGGGCGAGGTCGGCGTAGGTGACCGAGCGCATGTTGCCGCCGCAGCCCCACGCCTCGTTGCCGAGGCCCCAGAACGGCACGGTCCACGGCTCGTCGCGGCCGTTCGCGCGGCGGAGGTCGGCCATGCGCGACCGCCCCGCGCCCGTCAGGTACTCGACCCAGTCGGACATCTCCTGCACCGTGCCCGAGCCGATGTTGCCCGAGACGTAGGCGTCGGCGCCCAGCAGCTCGCAGAGCGCCATGAACTCGTGCGTGCCGAAGGAGTTGTCCTCGACCGCACCGCCCCAGTGGGTGTTGATGAGCTTCGGCCGCTCCTCGCGCGGGCCCACGCCCTCCCGCCAGTGGTACCGGTCGGCGAAGCAGCCGCCGGGCCAGCGCAGGTTGGGGATGTCGAGGGCCTTGAGCGCCTCGACCACGTCCAGGCGGATCCCGCCCGCGTTCGGCACGGGCGAGTCCTCGCCCACGAAGAACCCGTCGTAGATGCAGCGGCCGAGGTGCTCGGCGAAGTGCCCGTAGAGGTGGCGGCTGATGGTGGCGCCGGGGCGGTCGAGGTCGACGGTGATGGTGGTGGTCACGGATGCTCCTGCGCTGGGGCGGCGACGGTGCCGCTACGAGTCCGGGACCGCGGCCCCGGGGTGAGAGATCGATCTCACAGTACGCTCCGCCCGGCCCATCCGACCTCGACGCGCACGGGTTCCTCGCCGATCACGAGGGGCGAGGCCGCGTCGTGCACCGCGCCGTCGACGCGCACGGTCGCCGACCGCGGCAGCCGGAGCGCCGTGCCGCCCGCGGGCGCGAGCCACGCGGCCGCGGGGAGGCGGCGCAGGACGAGGGTCGCGCCGGCCGGATCCCACGCGAACCGGTCGACCACGACGCCGCCGCGCGCGCGGAGCCCGGTGACGCACCCGCGGGGCCACGCCGCCGGCACCGCGGGCAGCACGGCGAGCGACCCCTCGTCGGATCCGAGCAGCATCGCCGCCACGAGTCCCGGCAGGCCGCCGCTCGCGTCGAGGTTGAAGATCCGGCCGGCGTCGTGCCGGGTCGTGAGCGTCGGGCTCCAGTGGTCGACCGCGAGCCACTCGGCGCACGTCAGCGCGGACTCCGCGTCGCCGAGCGCGGCGGCGGCGCGGCCCACCTGCACCAGGCCGAACGCCATCTCCATCCGTCCGGGCGGGGCGGTCGGATGCTCCGCGCGCCACGCGATCTTGGCCGCCACCGTGCGCGCGGCCGCGGCCCGCAGGCGCACCGCCTCCGCGTCGTCGCCGTGGAACGCCGGATCGGTGCCCGTGCCGACGGGGTGCAGCTGCGACGCGTGGCGGTGCGCGACCTCCTCCGGCCAGCGCGGATCCAGCCACTCGGCGAGCGTGCCGTCGTCGGCCACCCGGTACGGCGGCAGGTCGCGGACCAGCGCGTCCCAGCGCGCGTCGAGCGACGCGTCGCCGCGGGCCTGTCCGAGCAGTGCGGTGGCCCGGGCGGCGTCGCGGAGGATCGCGACGTCCATGGTGGCGTCGGTCGCGGCCGGCACGCGCTCGCCGCGGGGCGTGTTCTCGGGCGAGTAGGAGGGGACGAGGCGGCGCACGCCGTCGACCAGCACGGTCCCCGTCTCGGCGAAGCGCAGCACGCCCTCGACGAGCTCCCACAGCCGGTCGTCGACGATGCCGCGGTCGCCCGTGGCGGAGACGGCGTCGGCGGCGATGCGGAGGATCCAGCCGCCGCAGCCGATCCAGAACGGGTGCGGGTAGTCGGCCGAGAGGTGGTCCGCGCGGCCGTGCGTGGACATGCGCGCGGGCAGCAGCATGCCCTCGGCGCCGAAGACGCGGCGGGCGTTCTCGCGGAAGTCGTCGAGGTGCGGGAGCACCAGCGCGAGGATGCTGCGGGCGAGCTCCGGCGTGCCGGTCGCGACCATGCCGGCCATCGCGCCGTCCTGCACGTTGCCGTTGAGCGTGTAGTCGGCCGACCACGCGGGGCGCCACGTGCCCTGCCAGACGCCCTGCAGCGTGGGCGGCAGCTCGCCCGTGGCGGCGATCACGTTCGCGCGGCCGCTCAGGTAGGCGATCTCCACCACGCGGCGGCGCGCGGCCGGGTCGCCGGCGCGGGCGGCGGACCAGATGGCCTCGGTGTCGGAGCCGGCGTCGGTGTCGGTGTCGTGCTCCGCGGGCGCCGCGCCGTCGAGGTCGAGCGTCGAGGCGCCGACCAGGCGGCCGTGGGAAGCGCGCTGGGCGGCGCGGAGGTCGTCCCAGGTGGGGGCGCATCCGGGCGGGGGCTCGGCGGGTGCCGCCGTCGCGTCGGCCGGGCCGGTGCCCACGGCGAACCGGACCAGCCGCGTGCCGCCCGGTCCGACCCGGAGCGTAGCGCGCGCGGATCCGCCCGCCTCCACCCACGCGACGCCGGCGTCGACCGCCGTCACCGCCCGCACCGCGACGGACCCCTCGCCCGCCTCGGCCGTGAGGACCCCGCGCCCGCCGCCCGCGACGGAGGCGCGCACCGCGGCCGACGCGTCCGGCACGCCCGTGTCGAACGAGGTCGCGTCGCCCGCGCCGAGGCCGAGCTCGATCGCGACATGGCATTCGCGGTCCGACTCGAGCCCGATCCAGAGGGTGTCGCCGCCGGGGCCGCCGGAGCCGACGCCCGAGTCCGCGTCCGTGCCGGCGTCCGCCGCGTCCGCAGGAGCGCCGCCCGCCCGGGCCGCGCCCGCCCGCGGCGCGACCATCCGCACTGCGTGCCGCCCGCCGTCTCGATCAACCCACGCGATCGCGACCTCGCCGCCGACCGGGTCGATGCTCCGCCGCATGCCGACCGCGCCGCCGGGCGTGCGGATCACGAGGGTCGCGCAGATGCCGAGCGGGTCGGTCCAGACGAGGCCGTCGCCGTATCCGTCGTCGCGCGCGGCCGCCTCGAGCTCGGCGCTCGCCGTGTCCGCGTCGCCCGCGAGGAGCGCGCGGCGGATCCCGTCGAGGCGCGGCCGGAGGTCCGGGGCGGCGGGCCGCGGGTTCACCGGCGGGAACCAGCGCTCGTGCGCGAGCGAGACCGTGATCGCGTCGGCCGGGCCGTGCGCCACCGCGCCGATCCGGCCGCTGCCGACGATCACGCCCTCCTCCCACGTGGGCGCCGCGGTCGCGGTCGTGAGGACGGGGTGGGCATCCACGGGGTGCGCGTCGTCGCGCGAGAGCGATCGGATGATCGGCCCCTTCCGGTTCGTCGGCGATTCGTCGCGGGCCGCACCACGCTACCGGCCGGGATGCGCGGCGGGAAGGACGGGGACGGATCCCGGCGGCTCCGCATCCGGCCGCCCTAGGATCGGCGGATGCTCGGACCCCTGCAGCGCCTGGATCCGCCCGCCCGGCGCATCCTCATCGCCGCACCCTCGGGAGCAGGCAAGACCACGCTCGCCCGGCGCATCCAGGAGCGCACGGGCCTCCCGCACACCGAGATGGACGCGCTCTTCCACGGGCCCGGCTGGACCGAGCTGCCCACCTTCCGCGACGACGTCGAGGCGTTCACCTCGTGCGACGCCTGGGTCACCGAGTGGCAGTACACGACGCAGCTCGGGCCGCTGCTGCCGTCCCGCGCGGATACGCTCGTGTGGCTCGACCTGCCGGTCCAGGTGCAGATGGGGCGGCTGATCCGCCGCACGGTCATGCGCCGCTGGCGCCGCGAGCCGCTCTGGCACGACAACGTCGAGCCGCCGATGCGCACGGTGTTCACCGACCCGGACCACATCGTCCGCTGGGGCTGGCGCGGTCGCGCGAAGGTGCGGAAGCGCGTGGTGCACGCGGCCATCGACCACCCGCACCTGCGGATCGTGCGCCTCCGCTCCACCCGCGAGGTCGACCTCTGGTTGCGCGGCCTGCCGCGCTCGGATCAGCCGACGACGGCCTGAGCGCTGATGCCGGTCGGAGCGACGGATGCGACGCCGGTGGGCACGGACCGGTGACCCCCGAGACGCCGTGTCCGTTCTGCGCCCTGCTCGACGGCGCCCCGATGGAGGCGCAGCTCCTGCGCGGGGCGCTCCGCGCGTGACCCGCCGTCCGCGGACGCCGTGGCGAGCGGGCGGCCCGGAATGGGGCCTGCGGGGCGCGCGCCCGGCTGCCACCATCGGAGGATGGACGCCACCGCACCCCTCCTGACCTGGACCCTCGCCGACGAGATCCCCGTGCCCGACGACGTGCACGAGCTGCTCGTGGAGGGGGAGCAGGCGGTCGCCTCGTTCCGCACCTTCCGCGACTCGGCCACCTTCACGACCAAGCGGCTCATCGTGCGCGACGCACAGGGGATCACGGGGAAGAAGGTCGAGCTGTACTCGCTGCCCTACAGCGCGATCAACATGTGGTCGACGGAGAACGCGGGCAGGTTCGACCTGAATGCGGAGCTGGAGCTGTGGACGCGCGCCGGCCACATCAAGGTGAAGCTCGGCAAGGGCGCCGACATCCGGCGCATCGACGGCCTCATCGCCTGGGCCGTGCTGCAGGCGCACTGACCGGAACGCCGAGAGCGGCGTGCGACACGAGGTCGCACGCCGCTCTCATGGGGCCCGGAGGCCGGGGATCGGTCCTACTTGGGGCAGGAGCTGGCGGAGTCGCTGATGGCGGCCGAGATCGGCTGTGCCGGGCAGACGTACGGCTTGTACGCGCTGTTGCCGTCCATGTAGACCTTGAGGAAGTTCGTCACGGCGTCGCGGACGGTGCCGTTCTCCTTGTTGCGGAACGCCAGGTGGTCGGCGCCGCGGAGCTCCAGGTACTGCTTGGCGGTGGTGTTGGGGATGGACTCGTAGGCGGGCTTGCCCATGAACGACGCCGGCGCGGTCTGGTCGGTCTGGCCGGTGATGATCAGGGTCGGGGTGGTGTCGGTGGGGTACGACGGCGAGGCGGTGGGGTGGTACGGGTCGGTGGTGCCGGCCGGGAAGTCGTACGGCATGAGCGCGACGGCGGCCTTGAGGCCGTGCTGCTCCACGGCGGCGTTGAGGGCTCCGCCGCCGGCGAGCGAGTAGCCGACCACGCCGATGTCGGCCGGGTTCACCTGGTCCTTGACCGGGCTGGCGGTGGCGAGGTACTTGGCGGCGGCGAGCATCTCGTAGGAGCGCTGCTGCGGGAGGTCGTAGCCGCCCAGGGTGTTCATGTTCAGCACGATGTAGCCCTCGCCGGCGAGGTCCTTGGCGAGCCAGGCGAGGTCGGACTGGTCGCCCTTGAGGCCCGGGGCGACGACGATCGCGCCGAGGGTCTTCTTGCCCGTGTTCTGCGGGGCGTAGAGGGTGGCGTCGCCGAAGCCGCTGCCGTCCGTGGCGGGGATCGTGTACTGGCTGAGGGGGTACGGAGCGTGGTGGTGGTGGGCGGACGCGCTGTCGGCGGTGCCGGCGTGGGCGGGGGTGGCGGCCTGGGCGGCCGCGGGCACGCCGAGGAGGGCGAGCGTCGTGAGCGCGGCGACGGCCACGGGGCGGGTGCGGAACGCGGAGCGGGTGACGGACATGGTCGTGTCATCTCTCTCTGTGATGGGCAGTGAATGGCGTCTCGGCGGGAAGACCCGCGCCGGACCGCCATGACCTTAAGCGCGGTGATCCTGGGGAACCGCCTGCCCGTCCCCAGGTGCCGCTGCCCGTGGACAGATGCAGCGGAGGACCCGCGGAGGTGCATGGCGACGGGGCCCGGCACGCGCGTCCGGCTGGCCGGCGCACCCGCCCGGGGACGCGGAAAAGGGAGGAGGAGCGCCCCGAACGCGCTCCTCCTCCCCTCGTCTGGGGCGGCCCCGTGGGCCGGTCCGCGACTACTTCGCGGGCGTGGCCTTCACCAGGAACTCCACGGTGCCCTTGTCCTGGACGCTCACGAAGCCGAGGCTGGGGGCCTCGACGCCGTAGTCGGCGAAGGTGACGGGGATGGATCCGCTGACCTGCACGCCGTCGGCGGTGAGCGCGGCCTGCAGCGGCACGGTGACGGTCTGCTTCACGCCGTGCATGGTGAGCTCGCCGGTCGCCTCGACGGTCGCGACCTTGCCGCTCGCGGGCACGGCCGCATCGACCGGCTGCGTGAGCGTGAAGGTCGCGTCGGGGTACTTCGAGACCTCCATGGCGGTGCTGTGGAAGTAGTCGTCGCGGGCGGCCTGGTCGGTGGCGACGGAGCCGACGTCGACCGTGACCGTCGCGGACTTGAGGGTGGAGCCGTCCACCGTGATGGTGCCGGACACCTTCTCGGTCTTGCCGACGACGGTGACGTCGGTGCCGTTCAGCACCTCGGCGACGCGGTAGCCGGCGGTGCTGCCGGCGCCGATCTTCCAGTCGCCCGACAGGTTGCTCGTGTCGAGCGACGAGTCGGCCGGGGCGGCCGAGACGGACGGGGCGGCGGCGGGTGCGCCGACGATCACGTCGCGGTAGAACGCCGGGCCGAACGCGGCGGCGCTGACACCGAGCACGACGACGACGGCTGCGCTCGTGCCGAGGATGATCTTGGTCTTCTTCTGCATGGGGTTCTCCTGATCCGGGTGGTGCGTCTTCGTCCGCCGCGGGATGTTGCGCCGACATGGAGGACGACGGGCCAGCTCCGGATAACGTTCACGCGCTCAGGGGTCTGCCAGGTTCGCGGCTGCGGATGCGGGGAATCCCGCGTCGGGGAGGGCGGCGTCGTGTTCGTGACCGGCGCCGCGGGCGGGGTCGGCTCCCTCGCCGGGCAGATCGCGCGAGCCCGCGGGGCGAGCACGGTGATCGGATCCGCGGGCTCGGCCGCCAAGGCCGCCCGGCTCGTCGACGAGCTCGGCTTCGAGGCGGCCGTGCAGGCTGCCGCCCCGGGCGCGCGGCTCGTGCTGTGCGGCGCGCTGGCCGGACAGGTCGGAGGCGGTCAGGGCGGCACGCCGCGGCTCGCCGTGATGACGGCCTTCGTGAAGCAGCTGGATCCGCCCGTTCTCGACGCACCACACCGCCGAGCAGATCCGGGCGTGGGACGAGAGCTACGCGCGCTGGCTGTGGGAGGGGCGGATCGTGTTCCCGCACACGATCGTCGAGGGCGGGCTGGCGGCGGCACCCGCGGCGTTCGACGACCTCCTCCGCGGGGACTCCCGCGGGAACGTGATCGTGCGGATGTGACGCGGCCCGCCAGGGGTCGACGGGGGCACGCGCGGGTCGATCCACGATCCGCCTGAGATGATTCCCGCACCGCGGTGAACCTTCCGGCCGTCCGTCTCGTCGTGGGAGGAGGAGGTACGGATGACCACGGAGAGCACGGCACGCATGAGGGCGCTGCACGACGCGCACGCCCCCGCGCTCCAGCGCTACGCGCTGCGGCTCACGGGGGACGCGGCGCTCGCCGAGGACGTGGTGCAGGAGGCCCTGCTGCGCGCCTGGCGCTCGCCCGCGATCCTCGCCGAGGAGGACGAGTCGGCCCGCCGCTGGCTCTTCACCGTCGTGCGGAACCTCGTGATCGACGACCGCCGCAGCGCCTGGCGCGGACGCGAGACGCCGACCGACGTGCTGCCGGAGGATCCCGTCGCGGACGCCTCGGACGCCATCATCGACCGCCTGCTCGTCGCCGAGGCGCTCGCGTCGCTCTCCGCGGAGCACCGCCGTGCGGTCGTCAGCTGCTACCACCTCGGACGGACGGTGGCGGAGACGGCGGAACGCGAGGGCGTGCCGCCCGGCACGATCAAGTCCCGCCTCCACTACGCGCTCAAGGCGCTCCGTCTCGCCCTGCAAGAACGAGGAGTCACCCGATGAACGACCGCGCCGACGACATCCACGAGTGGGATGCCGCGTACGTGCTCGGCAGCCTCAGCGCCACCGACCGCGCGCAGTTCGAGGCCCACCTCACGCGCTGCGACGCGTGCACCCGCTCCCTCGCCGACCTGGCCGGGCTGCCCGGCGTGCTGCGCATGCTGCCCGTCGAGGACGCGCTCGCGCTGCTCGACGAGCCGGATCCGGTGGCCGACGCCGCCGACGCCGCCCGTGACGCCGCGCCGTCCGCCGCTGCCGCCGGCTCCACGGCGGCGGGCCCCGCGCCCGTGGTGCCCCTGCCGTCCACCGCGGCGTCCGCGTCGCACCACGTGCCCCGCGGTCGGCGCCCGAGCAGTGGACGGCGGCTCCCCGGATCCCTGTCCCGCCCCGCCCGGCTCACCCGCCGCACGGGAGGCTGGCTTCTCGCCGCGGCCGCCGTCGTGCTCCTCGTGGGCGGTGCGGGCCTCGGCTCCGCGCTCCGTGCCGGCGTGAGCGCGCCCCTCGCGGATCCGACCCCGGTCGCCTCCTCGCCCTCCGGCGACCTCTCCGCGGGCCTGCCCCAAGACGCCGTGAGCATGCGCTCCGACCTCGACGTCGGGGTCACCGCGCAGCTCGCCGTCACCGCCAAGCCCTACGGCACGCGCTTCGACTGGAGCTGCGCCTACGCGGGCGGCGGCGTCGGTCAGGGCTCCTACGACCTCGTCGCCATCGACGACGCCGGCTCCCGCACGGTCGTCGCCACCTGGGGCGCGGGCCAGACGGAGTCGCGGCTGCTCGCGGCCACCTCCAGCCTCCCGATGGACCGGATCCGCTCCGTGCAGATCACGCCCTCCGACTCCGACGTGGTGCTGGCGAGCCGCGACCTCTGATCCACGGCGCCCACCCCTGGCGCGCCGCCGTCGCGGGGCCGTACCCTGGCGTCCCACACCCGAGGAAAATCGAGCGCACGAGGACCCGATGAGCGACCCGGCACCGCACGCCGACCTGCCCGACGCGCCCGCCCTGAGCGCGGCCGACCAGGCCGTCGTCGCCGCGCGCTGGCGGCGCAACGCGACCCTCTTCCTCAGCGGCCAGACCGTCTCGCTGTTCGGCTCGATGCTCGTCCAATACGCGGTCATGTGGTACGTCACCTTCGAGACCCGCTCGGGCCTCGCGGTCGCGCTCTACGCGGTCTGCGCGTTCCTGCCGCAGGGCATCGTCTCGATCTTCGGCGGCACGCTCGCCGACCGGATGAACCGGCGCGTGCTCGTGATCGTCTCCGACAGCAGCATCGCCGTGGTCACGCTCGCGCTCGCGCTGCTGATGATGAACGGCGTCACCGACCTCTGGATCATCCTGCTCGCGGTGGCCGTGCGCTCCGTCGGCGCCGGGTTCCAGACGCCCGCGGTGCAGGCGATGATCCCGCAGATCGTGCCGCCCGAGCAGCTCCTGCGGGTCAACGGCATCTTCGGCACCATCCAGTCGGCCATGGCGCTGCTGGCACCGGCCGCCGCGGGCGCGATCTTCGCCGCCTACGGGCTCGTGCCGCTCTTCTTCGTCGACGCGATCACGGCCGCCATCGGCATCGCCTTCCTGCTGTCCGTGGCCGTGCCGACGCTCGCCTCCATCGCCGACAAGACGTCGAGCTACCGCGAGGACCTCGTCGAGGGGATCCGCTACATCGGCGGCAACCCGGTCGTCCGCTGGCTGCTCGTGGTCTTCGCGATCATCTTCCTGCTCACCGTGGCGCCGTCGTTCATCACGCCGCTGCTCGTGGCCCGCACCTACGGCACCGAGGTGTGGATGGTGACCGTGCTCGAGGTCGCGTTCAGCGTCGGCATGCTCGGCGGCGGCGCGCTCGTGTCGACGGTGTTCGCGAAGTCCGACCGCATGACCCTGATCCTGGTGAGCTGCTTCGGCTTCGCGATCTTCACCGCGGGCCTCGGCCTCAGCCCGAACCTCTGGGTGTTCTACGGCTTCATGTTCGCGATCGGCCTCTTCGTGCCGCTGTTCTCGGCGCCGTTCATGACGCTCGTGCAGGAGACCGTGGCGCCCGAGATGCACGGCCGCGTCTTCAGCTACGTCGGCATCGTCATGGCGCTCGCGACCCCGATCGGCGCGGTCGCGTTCGGCCCGCTCGCCGACGTCTTCAGCGTGCAGGAGCTCCTCGTCGCCGCGGGGATCATCACGGTCGTGGTGATCTCGGTGGCCATCTCCCTGCCGTCGGGCCGCGCGGCGATCCGCCTGGCCCGCGCGAAGAAGGCGGAGGCGGACGCGGGGGACGCCTCGGCTCACGAAGCCTCGACCACTACGGTGGAGCCTCCCCGTACGACCCCGGCTGCCTAGCAATTCCCCAGCGTTGACTCGCAGCTAGGCGGGCCGCGGTGCCGCGTCGCGCCATGGATGTCGTTCTGCGAGAGGCGAGCCGCATCCACGGGCCGAGGCCGATGAGGGGCGCAGCCATCGCGACAATAGCTGCGCCCCCTGGCCATCGAGTGGGGAGAGTCGAGACCACCCCCAGATCGTGTCGAGGTCAGTCAGGCATCCGCCCGTATGCGATCACTGCGTACCGGAGAGCGCAAGCGCATAGCTGACGGGCTCACGTGCGTCACCGGCGTCGCTCGTCAGAACGGTGCCTTCTGCGCCGAAGGTGGTGATTTGATCTTCTCCGCGGTCGTCGGCTCTGGTGTCTACGAACAGGTCGTGGCCTACGTTGCGCAGGCCATCGACGGACGCGACTTCTGCCTCGTGGGCGTCATCCGTGAGAACGAATTGATGAGTCTCAACGGCGCCATCTGCTTTCGGGATGCTGTTTCGGACGGAGATCGCGCGCTGAGAGAAGCTGCTGTTCGACGCCCGGGCGGATGTGACGTAGTCGTCCTCGGATTGGCCGGAGGTGAACAGGAAGGTGTCGGTCGCGTTCGACGCCTTCCAGAGCTGCACACCCTCATGCTGACCGATGGGGACCAGGTCATCCTTCGAGAATCCGTACGTGGAGGCAACATGGGCTAAGGCAGAAGTCGGGACGGCAGGGCCTTCTACATGGTCCTCGATGGCTGTGGAATCGGTATCCGCATCACTGCGGATCCGACCGACATCCAAGGCCGTGGCCCTTGCGTTGAGGCTGGCAGTTTCGCCTGGCGACTTCCACCTGAAAGCACCCTTTCGGTAGTTCCGGGTGTCGTAGATCGTGGCCTCATAGCTCCAAGCGTTCGTAGTGGCTGTACCGAGCCAGACCTGTATGTTGGCCAACCCGGTTATCGTCTGCTCGGTGAATCCGGCCGTGATCCCGGTGCGGCTCTGATAAACCGTCCCTTCTGTGTATGTTGTGTCAGGAGCCGCGCTTCCGTCGAAGAAAGTTGCGGTCGCTGCTTGCGCTGGCGTCGCGACGGTCATCGCCAATGCGGCAGCAGATATAAATGATGCTATCGCGATTCGATTTCTGTTCATCAGATGGTCCCTTTCGTCGGTGGCTCTTCTGGCTGTGAGCTTCGAGGTCCAACTCGCCGAAACCATCACATATCCGAAGAGTGTCCCAGTAACAAATCGAAACACGTCGCCGTGACCACATCTCCGCTGCGACTCAGGGGCAAGATGGAGGCCCGCGATGTGCAGACAATATCCTCGTGGTAGGAAATGACGGGGTGTCGCGTGCGTTGTATCTACACGTGCGGAATTAGGCAGAGGAGTCAGGAGCGATGAGTTGATGGGATTCAATGGACGGCTCTCGGCCGCCCTAGCGGAAGCGCAGGCGCGGCGTCAGCGAGCCGAGAGTGGCCGGGCTTCCGATGACAGCAGGGGTGATCGACCGGATGCCTTCGATGGGCACGCGACCCCGCTGCCGCCGTATGAGAAGGCTGCTGGTAGAAGGCGCTGGTGGCAGAGACGACCGTGAGCGGTCTCCAGCGATGAAGCCGCGATCCGCCTCAAGCCATGCCGAGGCGATGGCGGCGTTCGGGCTCCGCGACGGGCGCGGATCCGCCGATCCCGACGCCTAGCGTTCCCCGGCGCCCGTCGACCGCTCCCCGAGCTCGTCCGCGTACGCCGCCACCGCGCGCCCGTACTCGGGCAGCGTCGGCGCGAGCCGCCGCAGTGCCACGGCCAGCGCCTCCGTCGGACGGCCCGCGTCGTGCAGCGCGAGCGCGAGGAACGCGTCGCGGCCCGGCGCGTGGTCGTCGTCGGGCAGGGCCTCGAGCAGCGCGATCGCCTGGGCGGGCTCGCCCACGTTGCGCAGGGAGCTCGCCAGCTGGATCACGGCGAACGGCAGGTGCGCCGCATCCAGCCCGCCGGCGATCGCCGCACGGTACAGCGGCACGGCCTCCGCCTCGCGGCCCACGAGGTCGTGTGCGCTGGCCAGCTCGTAGAGCGCGCGCGGATCGTCGGCCGGCCGCTCCGCGACCAGGGCCCGCATCCCGGCGACGGTCTCGTCCGCGCGCTCGTCGTCGGCCGTCGCCCAGAAGGCGGCGACCTGGGCGTCCCAGTCGTCGTGGTCCATGCGCCCAGCCTGGCAGGGCGACCGCCGGTCACCTGCGCCGCGGCGGCGGGGGCGCCGTGGTGGCGCGGCGCACGAGGCGGGTGGGCAGCTGGATCCGCATGGCGTCCGGCTCCTGCCCGGCCATGAGCGACATGAGCAGGTCCACCGCGGTGGTGCCGAGGCGCTGCATCGGCTGGCGGATCGTGGTGAGCGACGGCGTCATCTGGGACGCCTCCGGGATGTCGTCGAAGCCGATCACGGACAGGTCCTCGGGCACGCGGATCCCGAGCTCCGCCGCCACCTGCAGGATCCCGATGCCGGAGAGGTCGTTGGCGGCGAAGATCGCGGTGGGCCGGTCGGGCAGCGACAGCAGCGCGCGCGCCGGCTCGCGGGCGGCCGCCGTGAGGAAGAGGCCCGCGCGCACGAGCGCCGGGTCGAACGCGATGCCCGCGTCCTGCAGCGCCCGCCGATAGCCGGCCTCGCGGAGGCTCGCCGAGCGGAGGTCGGGGCGGCCCGCGAGGAACCCGATCCGCCGGTGCCCGAGCTCGAGCAGGTGCCGCGTGGCCTGGAGCGCGCCGCCGAGGCTGTCGGACTCGACGGTCGGGAGGTCGGCGGGCCCGGTGTGCGGGTCGATGGAGACGACGGGGATCTCGGTCGACGCCGTCACCACCGTGGGCGTCACCATGATCGCGCCGTCGATGAGGGTGCCGCTCAGCCGGCTCAGCGACCGGCGCTCCCAGCCCGTGTTGTCCACCTGCCGGGAGCCGCTGTAGGCGAGGAGGTCGTAGCGCGACTCCCGGAGGGCCGCGCCGACGCCCTTCAGGATCTCGGCGCTGAACGGCTCGAAGCCGGCCACGAGCACGCCGATCACGCCGGTGCGGTGGGAGCGCATGCTGCTCGCGACGAGGCTCGACTCGTAGCCGAGGCGCTCGACGACCTCCATCACGCGGCGGGAGGTCTCGGCCGAGATGCCGTACCGCCCGTTCACGGCCTTGGAGACGGTGGACACCGAGACGCCGGCAGCAGCGGCGACGTCGTGGATGGTGACGCGGCGGGTCATGGCTGGACACTACGCCCGCCGAAAAGGATTTCGAAAACGTTTGACGGACATCCGCGCACGACCGAGACTTGCCGCACCGGCCCCCGTCACGACGGAGCGACGACGCGATGACGCGACAGCGGGCCCGGCAGAGCCGCACCACCACAGCACCAGGCGCGCGGCTCGTGCACGTCACCCCCGACACCCGCCAGGGTGCGCTCAATGAAGAGACAGGTAGAACGACATGAAGGCACGGAAGATCCTCACGGGATCCGCGGCCCTGCTCGTGGGGGCCCTCGCCCTCACCGGCTGCAGCGGCAGCGGCTCCAGCGGCGACGACGGCGGTCCCGTCGAGATGACGCTCTGGCAGAACTCCACCACCGGACCCGGCAAGGCGTTCTGGGAGAAGACCACGGCCGACTTCAACGCCGCCCACCCCGGCGTCACGGTCACGTCCACGTCGATCCAGAACGAGGACCTCGACGGCAAGCTCCAGACGGCGCTCAACTCGGGCGACGCTCCCGACATCTTCCTGCAGCGCGGTGGCGGCAAGCTCGCCGCCATGGTCGCCGCGGGTCAGATCATGGACATCACGGGCGGCATCTCCTCCGAGGCGAAGGCCGACATCTCGAAGGGCTCCTTCGACGCGAACACGCTCGACGGCAAGACCTACGCGATGCCCGTCGCCGTGCTCCCCAGCGGCATCTTCTACAGCCAGGACCTCTTCACCGCCGCGGGCATCACCGAGACGCCGAAGACGATGGACGAGCTCGACGCCGCCGTCGACAAGCTGAAGGCCTCGGGCGTCGCGCCCATCGCGCTCGGGGGCAAGGACGCCTGGCCCGCCGCGCACTGGTACTTCAACTTCGCGCTCCGCGAGTGCAGCTCCGACACGCTCGAGAAGGCCGCGAAGGACAAGGACTTCAGCGACGACTGCTGGGTCAAGGCCGGCGAGGACCTCAAGGACCTCACGGGAACGGACCCCTTCAACGAGGGCTTCCTCACCACCGCGGCGCAGCAGGGCGCCGGCAGCTCGGCCGGCCTCATCGCCAACCACCAGGCCGGCATGGAGCTCATGGGCGCCTGGGACCCGGGAGTCATCGCGGGCCTGACCCCCGACCAGAAGCCGCTGGCGGACCTCTCCTGGTTCCCCTTCCCCGAGATCTCCGGCGGCAAGGGCGAGGCCGGCTCCATCATGGGCGGCATCGACGGCTACTCCTGCTCCGCGCAGGCGCCGAAGGAGTGCGTCGACTTCCTCAACTACATCGCGACCCCCGAGGTGCAGGAGGAGTACTACAAGAACTTCAACGCCCCGCCCGTGAACACCAAGGCGCAGGCCGCCGTCACCGAGCCGTACCTGCAGGAGATCCTGAAGGCGTACAACGACGCGCCCTACGTGTCCCAGTGGCTCGACACGGTCTACGGCCTGAACGTCGGCAACGCGATGAACGTCGGCGTGGTCGACCTCATGGCCGGCGACGGCAGCCCGGAGAAGCTCATCCAGACCGTCGGCGACGCGGCCAAGAAGGCCTAGGCGACCCGACATGGCACTCCGCGAGAGCTCGCTCGACGAGCAGCGTCCCGCGGCTGATCCTGCACACCCCGAGGGCGGCGTCGCGACGACGCCGCCCTCGGCGGTGCGGGGTCGACGCCGCGGCCTGGGCTGGTCCGGGCGCCTCGAGGTCCTGATCCTCGTGGGCCCGGCCCTCCTCTTCTTCGTGGGCTTCGTCATCTACCCCGTGGTGATGGCGGCCTACTACGGCTTCTTCAGCTGGCAGGGCTTCGGCCCGCCCACGATCTTCGTGGGCTTCCGGAACTACATCACGATCCTCCAGGACCCCACGTTCCACGAGGCCCTGATGCACAACGCCGTGATCGTGGTGCTGTCGCTCGTGCTCCAGGGCCCCGTCGCGATCCTCGTGGCGCTCCTGCTCAACAGGAAGCTGCGCGGCCAGTCGATCATCCGCGTGCTGATCTTCGTGCCGTACGTGATCTCCGAGGTCGTCGTCGGCACCGGCTGGAGCCTCATGCTCCAGGGCTCCGGCGCGCTCAACGGCTTCCTCGCGAACATCGGCCTGGCGGACCTCCAGCAGGACTGGCTGGCGAACCCGGACATCGCGATCTGGTCGCTCATGACGATCATCACGTGGAAGTACATCGGCTTCGCGGTGATCCTCTTCCTCGCCGGCCTCCAGGGCATCCCGGAGGAGCTCAGCGAGGCGGCCGCCATCGACGGCGCCTCCTACTGGCAGATCCAGCGGCGCATCACGCTGCCGCTGCTCGCGCCGACGCTGCGCATCTGGGCATTCCTGTCGATCATCGGCTCGCTGCAGCTGTTCGACCTCGTCTACATCATCTGGGGCCAGTACATCTCGGCCACCGCGGGCACCTCGACCATGGCCACGTACCTCGTGGCGAACGGACGCGGATCCGGCAACTACGGGTACGGCAACGCCGTCGCCGTGGTGCTGTTCCTCATCTCCCTGGTCGTCGCGCTCGTCTACCAGCGGTTCGTGCTCAACCGCGACACCGCCGGCGCCCTCACGGGTGCAGGAAGGAAGGCGAAGAAGTGACCGTCGCCACCGCCGCTCCGCGCAACGCGGACCTGGATCCCACCTACTCGGCCAAGACGCCGAAGCCCAAGCGGGCGCGCACACCCGGGCAGGGCAACAACCCCATCCCGTACCTGGTCGCGGTCGTGCTCATCGCCCTGATGCTGACGCCGGTGGCGTACATCATCCTCGGCGGGTTCCGCACGAACGCGCAGATCACGACCGACCCGGCGGGGTTCCCGTCGCCATTCCAGATCCAGAACTACCTCGACGTCCTCTCGGGCTCGATGTTCTGGCGGCAGGTGGGCAACTCGCTCATCGCGGCCGTGGGCACCACGGTCGGCGCGGTCGTGCTCGGCCTCATGGCGAGCTACGTGCTGGCGCGGTACACGTTCTTCGGCCGGGGGGCGCTCTACGCGATCTTCGCGTCGGGGCTCATGTTCCCCATCACGGTGGCCATCACGCCGCTGTACATCGTGATCCGCTCGCTCGGGCTCACGAACTCGCTGCCGGGGATCATCCTCCCGCAGATCGCGTTCGCGCTCCCGACGACGATCATCATCCTGGTGCCGTTCCTGCGGGCCATCCCGGACGAGATCCAGGAGGCCGCGTTCATCGACGGGTGCAGCCGCCTCGGGTTCTTCTTCCGGATGGTCGTGCGGCTGTCGATGCCGGGCGTGATCACGGTCGGCATCCTCGCGTTCATCGGCAGCTGGAACAGCTACCTGCTGCCGCTGTTCATCCTCAGCGACGCGTCGGCGTACACGCTGCCGCTCGGCGTGCAGTCGTTCTCGTCGCAGTACTCGGTCGACACGGCCAAGGTGCTCGCGTTCACGTCGCTGTCGATGATCCCCGCGCTCATCTTCTTCTCCATCTTCGAGCGCCGCATCGTCGGCGGCCTCACCGGCGCGGTGAAGGGGTGACCGGGGCGGAGGCCCCGGCACCCGGCGCCGTCGCGCTGCCCGAGGTGTCGGAGCGGGTCCGGGCGCTGCACGCGCGCATGACCCTCGAGGAGAAGCTCGCGCAGATCGTCGGCTACTGGGTCGACCAGGGCGGCGAGGTCGTCGCGCCCATGCAGGGCGAGATGGCCACGACCGGCCGCTACGAGGAGGCGACCGAGCACGGCCTCGGGCACCTCACCCGCGTGTACGGCACGCGTCCGGTGGATCCCGTCGAGCGCGCGTCGTGGCTGTGGGCCGAGCAGAGGCGGCTGCAGACGGAGACGCGGCTCGGCATCCCGGCGCTCGTGCACGAGGAGTGCCTCACCGGGCTCGCCGCGTGGCAGGCCGCGACGTTCCCCACGCCGCTCGCGTGGGGCGCGTCCTTCGACCCGGGCCTCGTGGAGGAGATGGCCGCGCTCATCGGCGGGTCGATGCGGGAGCTCGGCGTGCACCAGGGCCTCGCGCCCGTGCTCGACGTGATCCGCGACGCCCGCTGGGGCCGCGTCGACGAGTGCATCGCCGAGGACCCGTACGTGGTCGGCACCATCGGCACGGCGTACGTGAAGGGGCTGCAGTCGGCCGGGATCCACGCCACGCTCAAGCACTTCGTCGGCTACTCGGTCTCGCAGTCGGGACGCAACCACGCGCCCGCCCACGTGGGCCCGCGCTTCGTGGAGGACGTGCTGCTGCCGCCCTTCGAGATGGCGGTGCGCGACGGCGGCGTGCGCTCGGTGATGAACTCGTACGCGGAGATCGACGGCGCGCCCGTCGGCGCCACGACGGAGTACCTCACCGACGTGCTCCGCGGCCGCTGGGGCTTCGACGGCGTCGTGGTCTCCGACTACTTCTCCGTGGCGTTCCTCCAGGTGATGCACGCCGTCGCGGGCGATCGCGGCGAGGCGGCGGCGCTGGCCCTCGAGGCCGGCATCGACGTGGAGCTGCCCACGGGCGACGCGTACCTCGCGCCGCTGGCGGAGCGGATCCGCGCCGGGCTCGCCGACGAGTCGCTCGTCGACCGCGCGGTGCTCCGCGTGCTCGACGAGAAGGAGGAGCTGGGGCTGCTCGACGCGACGTTCGAGGATCCGCCCACGAGCATCGACCTCGACACCCCGGCGCACCGGGACGTCGCGCGCCGGCTCGCTGAGGAGTCCGTGGTGCTGCTCGCGAACGACGGCACGCTGCCGCTCGCCGGCGCCGGTCGCACGGCGCCCGGACGGATCGCGCTCATCGGCCCCAACGCCGACAGCGCCGAGGCGCTCATGGGCTGCTACTCGTTCGCGAACCACGTGCTCGCGCACCACCCCGGCACGCCGCTCGGGTTCGCGATCCCGACCGTGGCCGAGGCGCTCCGTGCCGAGCTGCCCGACAGCGAGGTCGTGCTCGCGCACGGCGCCGACGTCGAGGGCGACGACCGCTCCGGCTTCGACGCCGCGGTCGAGGCCGCGCGCGGATCCGACCTCGCGGTCGTGGTCGTCGGCGACCGGGCGGGCCTCTTCGGCCGCGGCACGGTCGGCGAGGGCAACGACGTCGAGAGCCTCGAGCTGCCCGGCGTGCAGCGCGAGCTGGTCGAGGCCGTGCGCGCCACCGGGACCCCCGTGGTCGTGGTGCTGCTCACCGGCCGGCCGTACGCGGTGGCGTGGGCGCTCGAGGGCGAGTCGGCTCCGGCTGCCGTGCTCCAGGCATTCTTCCCGGGCGAGGAGGGCGGATCCGCGATCGCGGGCGTCCTCTCCGGCCGGGTGTCGCCGTCGGGCCGCCTGCCCGTGTCGCTCCCGCGGTCCGCGGGCGCGCAGCCGTTCTCGTACCTGCACCCGATCCTCGGGGGCCCGAGCGAGGTGACGAGCGCGGATCCCACGCCCGTCCTCCCGTTCGGGCACGGGCTGTCGTACACGACGTTCTCGCGCAGCGACCTGTCCGTGGCGTCGGCCGAGGTCGCCGCGGGGGAGGCGTTCACCGCGACCGTCGTGGTGCGCAACACGGGCGACCGCGACGGCACCGACGTGGTGCAGCTCTACGCGCGCGACGTGCAGGGCAGCGTCACGCGGCCCGTCGCGCAGCTGCTCGGCTACCTGCGGCTGGATCTCGCGGCCGGCGAGTCCGCGGAGGTCACGTTCCGGGTGCCCACCACCCGCCTCGCGCTCACCGACCTCAGGTACCGCCGCGTGGTCGAGCCGGGCGCGGTCGAGTTGTGGGTCGGGCCGTCGAGCGCGGTGAAGGAGACGGAAGGCGAGATCCAGATCACCGGATCCACGTATCACGTCACCATCGCGGACGAGCGGTACGTGGGCACGTCGGTGGCGCCGGTCGGTGCGTCCGCCGGCTCGTCGACCGTGCCGGAGCGGGTGCTCAAGCCGAGCTGATCCCGATCCCGTCCGCACCGGAGCCCCGGACGCCGCGCCCTCGACGCGCGGCGGCCGGGGCTCCGTCGTGCGGCGGCGTCGAGCCGGCGGCCTGCGGCCTGCGGCCCGAAGCCGGCGGCGGATCAGGCCCCCGCCGCCTCCACGGGCGCCGTCGTCAGCGCCTGCAGGCCCGTGACGCGCAGCAGGTCCAGCCGCGCCTCGTCCGTGCTGCCGGGCTCCGCCGTGTAGACGACGATGCGGAGGTCGCTGCCCGGCACCGAGAGGGTGTCGCAGTCGATCGTGATGGGGCCGACCGGAGTGCTCGTCACGGTCTTCCGGCTCGACCGGTGCTCGGCGACGCGCGCCTCGCTCCAGCGGCGTGCGAACTCCGGGACCTCGGCGCGCAGCCGGGCGACGAGCCGGGCGAGCGCGCGATCCGCGGGGTAGCGGCCCACTGCGGTGCGCAGGTCGGCCGCGAGGTCGCGCGCGAACTCCTCCTCGTGCACGGCGTCGAAGTCGGTGCCTCCGTGGCCCTGGGTGAAGTAGGTCCAGACGAGGTTGCGGTCCCAGCCGGTGCGCGTCGACGGGTCGCCGTTGAGCGCCGCCCACAGCGGGTTCCAGAGCAGCAGGTCGTGCGTCGCCGTGAACACCGCGAGGGGCACGTCGCCGAGCCGGTCGACGATGCGGTGCACGCCCGGCGTGATGTGCCGCGGGACCTCGTCGCGGCCGGGCGGGGCGACGCCCGCGACCCGGTGGAGGTGGTCGCGCTCGTCCTCGGTGAGCCGGAGGGCGCGGGCGAGCGCGCCCAGCATCTGCGGCGACGGGTTCACCGACCGGCCCTGCTCGAGCCGCACGACGTAGTCGACGCTGACGCCCGCGAGCGCGGCGAGCTCCTCGCGGCGGAGGCCCGCGGTGCGGCGGTGGGATCCCGCGGGCAGGCCCACGTCCGCGGGCTGCACGCGCTCGCGCCAGGAGCGGAGGACGCTCGCGAATTCGGTCATGCTGCCATCCTCCGCGCTGGCGGGCGGATCAGCCTGGTACCGCCGGTCCTCCCGTCGACCGGTGCCTGGGCGGCGCGGACGCGGAGGCGCAGGCTCGGGACATGACCACGACACTGATCACCGGATCCAACCGGGGCCTCGGCCTCGAGACCGCCCGCCGCCTCGTCGAGGCCGGCCACACCGTGCACGCCGGCATGCGCGACACCGCCGACGGCGATGCCGCCCGCGCCGTCGGCGCCCACCCCGTGCAGCTCGTCGTCGACGACCAGGCGAGCGTCGAGCGCGCCATCGCGTCGCTGCCGACGCTCGACGTGCTCGTCAACAACGCCGGGATCCTCGGCACGACCCAGGGCGTCGACGACCTGACCCCCGAGGCGATGCTGGCGGTGCTGCAGACGAACGTGGTCGCCGTGGTGCGCGTGACGCAGGCCGCGCTGCCGCTGCTGCGGGCATCCGCCGCCCCCGTGATCGTCAACGTCGCCTCGGGCGTGGGCTGGCCGCGCGCCCTCGCGGGAGACGGGACCGACGAGAGCCACGTGATGACCGTGCCCTACGCGACCTCGAAGGCCGCCCTCATCACCGCGACCGTGCAGTACGCCAAGAACCTGCCGGGGTTCCGGATCAACGCGACCGACCCCGGCTACACGGCGACCGACTTCAACGGCAACACCGGGCATCAGACGGTGACCGAGGGGACGGACGCGACCGTCGCGATGGCGCTCGTGGGACCCGACGGGCCGACGGGGGAGTTCCACAGCCGGCACGGGCGGATCGAGTACTGAGGCCGGGCGCGCGCTGGCAGGGTGGGGGCATGCCCGGCCCCCACCTCCGCCCCTGGATCGCGTCCGACGCCGACGCGCTCCGCGACGCGTTCGTCACCACGCCGGATCTCGTGACCCAGCTCGGCGGCGTGGACCTGTCGACCATCGCGAGCGCCGAGGCGCACATCACGGGTCCGCTCGCTTTCGACGACGCGCACCGCGCCTGGGCGATCGTCGACGGGGGAGTCGCGGTCGGCAGCGTCGGCGTCTCCGCGATCGACCGCCGGCACGACACCGCGTGGCTGCACTACTGGCTGGCGGGATCCGGTCGGGGCTGCGGCCTCGCGACCCGGGCGCTCGCGGGCGCGGCCGCGTGGGCGTTCGCCGACGGCCTCTTCCGCCTCGAGCTCGGGCACCGGGTGAACAACCCGGCGTCGTGCCGGGTCGCGACGCGCGCCGGCTTCGGCGCCGAGGGGATCGAGCGCGCGAAGCTCCGGTACGGCGACGAGCGGTTCGACGTCGAGACGCACGCGCGGTTGGCGACGGATCCGGCGCCCGGCGTGATGCCGCTGGGCGTCGCGATGTGAGCGTCGGCAGCGTCCGACGCGGCCTCGCGAGACCGGCATGCTCCTTCGCCCTCCCGTGCCCCAGCGGGCGATCGTCCCAGGGGCGGGCCTCACGGGGGAGCGGTGGGGAGAGCTCCGGGAATGGCCCCCGTGCTCGATGCATGCAGCGCCATCGCTGACGAGATGATCCGATGACCGACACGCAGCCGGGCACGCCTGGAGACCTCCGCGGCCGCCGGCGCGCACAGCCCGCCCGGACGAGCGGATCGACCGCCACGGCCGCGTCCACGGACGCTTCCCGATGGACCCGGATCCGTCGTCCACGCTCGTCGCCGCATCCGCGTGGACCTCCTACGTGAACGGGTCCTCGAGCTACGCCCGGACCCGAATCACGTACCCGAGGACGGACGGGCCCTCGGCCTGGACATGCCAGTAGCCGGCCTCCTGGTGCGCCCACGGGTGGGTCTCGACGCCGCGCACCAGGCGCGTGTCGCTCTTCGCCCTGTCCACCGGGTGGTCTCCTTCGTCGATCGAGTCGATGTAGGAGCGCCCGGCCACGCTCGCGAGTGAGCATACGGTCGATCACCGACGACGCCTTGACGGAACCAGCCCGAGCACGTCAGTGCCCGGGCTGGTCGCGCTTCCGCAGTTAGATCACTTTAGAGTGGTCTTCTTGCGCTTATTGCGAATGTACGTGACTATTCCTACCGTCACTGCTGCCAGTACGAATATTCCCACGTAGAACGTGATATCCATCTGTTTGCCCTTCTGCTCTCTGATGTGGGACGGGTTATGAGAGGAGCTGATAGCCGACGCTGCCGATGTATCCGGCGATGGCGCCACCGACGAAGCCCGTGGCCGCACCAGCGGGGCAGGCGGCAAGCGTAGAAACACATCCGCCCACTGCGCCTCCGACGCCTGCGGTCAGACCGACCTTGCCGGCTTCCTCCCAGTCGACTTCGCCGAGCCCGGAGGGGTCGAGGGAGTTGACGGGATTTCCTGCTGCGTACGTGTACGGGTTGTTCTCCTGGCCGGACGGGTCGTACTGCGTGAATCGACCCGTGGTCGCGTCGTAGTAACGCGCTCCGAGCTTGTACAGGTTCTCAGACTCCATGTACCCGCCGATGTAGCGCAGCGAGTTCAGCGTGATGGGCGAGGCGTCGGTGACGCCGCGGGTCTCACCGTAGGGGCTGTACGAGTACCCGCCCTCCCAGATGCCGGCGCCGGAGAACATCCCGATGACGGAACCGAGGAGATCGGAGACGTAGTAGTGGCTCGAGTTGATGCGGAAGCCCACTGCCTCTCCGGATCCCGTGCGTCCGTAGTTCTGGACGACGTTCGTGGAGGAGTTCGTCTGGCGGGACAGGCCGAGGAGCGAGTTGGAGAACGATCGTCCGCCGGTCGCGCTCTGCGTGTCCGTGTTCCCCTCGCCGAAGGCGGCGAAGCTGGTGTCTCCGATGGACTGCACCTGTGCACGGTCGCCGTAGGTCGCGACGACACCGGTGATGCCGTTCTTGACCTGGTTGCCGACAGCGTCATAGACCCACGCGGTGGTGTCCTCGGTGGTCTTCGTGAGCTGGTTCGCTCCGTTGTACGTATAGCCGATCGTGCCGGCATCGGCACCGGTGTTCCCGGCGCGAGTCTGGCTCGTGCGGTTGCCCGCAGCATCGTAGGCGTACGCCCATGAGGCGTTCACCGTCGATCCCGCCTTCTCCTCCGCCTTCGTGATGCGGTCCATGGAGTCGTACTGGTAGGCCGTGACGGCCCCCGCGGGGATGCCTTCTTCCTTCGTGCTCGTGCGGGTCTGGATGTTGGTGGTGTCGGTGCCGTTCTTGGCGAAGGAGTACGCGACCTCGGCGGTGACGTTGCCGGCCGCGTTCTTGGCCTGCACCTGGGTGGGGCGGCTGGACTTGTCCAGCGTGGTCACGACCTGTGCACCAGCGGGGAAGATCCGCTTGGTCTCGGCTCCGTTCCCGTCGTACTCGAACAGGGTGCAGCCGCTGTTGGCTGCGGGCGTTCCGCTGGTCGGGCAGACGCCACCGGGCTCGCGCTGGCTGGTGAGCTGGTTGGCGGCGTCGTAGGTGTTCGTCGTGATGCCGCTGGTGTCCTCGAACGTGAGGATGTTCCCGGCCGCGTCGTGCGTGTACTTCTGGTTCAGGCCGGCGAGCGAGCCGATCTGCTGGGTGGTGCGGCCGAGGGTGTCGTACTCGAACTGCTTGGTCCCGGCGAAGCTGTCGGAGTCGAACTGGACGAGCCCGTTCGGGTAGTACGTCTTCGCGAGGGTGCCGCCGTTGTCGAAGGTGACGAGGGTCTGGCGGTCGCGGACGTCGTAGGCGTACTTGGTGATGTCGCCCTTGCCGTCGGTGACGCTGGTGACGCGGGAGAGGGCGTCGTACGTGTACGTCGTCGCACCCTGGGGTGCGGGCGGGGTGACCTTGGTCAGGTTCCCGACCTTGTCGTAGCTGTAGGTGGTGACGTTGCCGTTGCCGTCCTTCGCGGAGCAGAGCTGTCCGGCCCAGCCGCCGCAGATGGTGCGGTCCCAGTTGTCGTAGGTGCGCTCGAACTCGACCGCGCCGGTGCCGCCGGCGGTGGTGTCCTTCTTCTTCGTGGGGTTGCCGGCCGCGTCGTAGTCGAAGCTCGAGGTGTTGCCGCTGGCGTCGGTGGAGCACTTCACCTGGAAGGCGTCGCCACCGGTGGAGGCGCAGCCGGCGCCGGCGGTGTAGACCGCGGAGGCCGCGGCGCCGGTGGGCAGCTCGGTCTTCGTGGCGTTGTTGAGGCCGTCGTACTGGAACTTGGTCTCGTTGCCGGGCGTGCTGCCGGATCCGAGGGCGTCGGTCGAGGTCTGCACGTCACTGTTCGCGGTCCAGGTCTGCGACTTCGTGCGGTTCAGCGGGTCCTTGGTCGAGGTCACGCGGCCCTGGGTGTCGTAGGCGTAGGTCGAGGCCTTCCCGTTCGGGTTGGTGACGACCGTGTTGCCGCTGTTGTAGGCGAAGTTCGTCACGACGTCGGCCTTGGCGCCGTGGGTCGGGGACGTGGACTTCTGCGTGATCTTGGTGATCTTGTGCGCGGTGTTGTAGCCGAACGTGATCGTCGTCGTGCCGGGCGCGGACGGGACGGTCATCGTCGCGAGACGGCCGGTGGAGTCGTACGTCATGGTGGTGACGGCGCCGCCGGGCTTCTCGATCTTGGTCAGCTGTCCGGCGCCGTTGCGCGTGTACGTCGTGGTCCGGTTCGTGGAGTCGACGATCGAGGTGATCTTCGGGTCGGAGCCGGTGGTGTGGTTCACGCGCGTGAAGCGGCCGGAGGTGTCCTTGACCGTGTAGGTCGTGGCCGACGTGGTCCAGTCGTTGCTGAGGCCGATGCCGTTGCGGTCGACGTGGTTGACCAGGCGCTTGAGGTTGAGATCGAAGGTGAAGAACTCACCCGTCTCCTTGTACGTGAGCTTCCAGGTGTCGCCCTTGCTCAGGGTGGCGTTGAAGCCGGACGGGGCGACCCAGGTGGTGCCGCTCTTGGTGAACTTCGCGGAGAAGCCGGAGGGGCCGACGAACGTGGCCTCGGTCTCGCCGCTGTTCACGGTGAGGCCGAAGTCGACGTAGCTCATGGTGGAGGACCAGCCGCCGCCGAGGGCGCCGGCGGAGCTGGAGAGGCCGTTGTAGTAGCGGTCGGCGCGGACGCCGATGCCCGCCGCGGAGCTCGTGCCGTCGTTGGCGGTGAGCAGCAGGTTGCCGTTCGCGAGGTTCACGCGGGCGACGGTGTCGTCGGAGAGCGTGATGTCCTCGAAGGACATGTAGGGGAGCGCGCCGAGGCCCGGTGCGCCGACCGGCGTGCCCGCAGGGACGCGCTGGGTCGTCACGGGCTGGCTGAGCTTGCGGTCCGCGTTCGGGATCTTCCACTCGGTCGGCTCGGCCGCGGGCTTGTCGGCGTCGGCGGGCTCGGCCGGGATCGTGCCCGGCGTCCACACGGCGTCCTTCGCGGCCTTCTGGGCTTCGTCCTGCATCTTCTTGTCGACCTGCGCAGGGTCCTGCGTCTGGTCCTCGATCTGCACCGGGCCGGCCGCGGCCGTCTCGGCGGAGGCCGGCATCGCGCCGAGCCCGGTGATCATCACGGCACTGGTCGCGAAGATCGCGAGCGTGCACCTCATTTGACGAGCGAAGCTCGTCCCCTCACCGCGTTTTGTGACGCGCATGTCTTTCCCCTCAGCTTCTTTGCACAGGCATCTGTGCCTTTTCGAAGCTACGTGGTGCACCAACCCACTCGGCACGAACGAGTGCATTGACCCCCGGTCTGGGGGCGAGGCGTGGGAATCAGCCGACTCATGCGCAATCGTCGTATGGGGCAGCGGGCGTGAATGCAAGTCCTCATATATGCGGACACGGCATGAGACGGGCATGTGACTGTCAACCAAGGCTTCCCCGTGCTATGCATCCCCGCCATCTCGGGGCCCGACGTGTCATCTGCCGGATATAGAGCTTGCGCCGTGGCACACACGCGTCGCGACATCCGGATTCGCGGAAAGCGTGCTGGAGAACAGCGCTGCACATGACGCACCCCTTTCCTTGAATCGTGCTGGCGGGACGGCGCTGGTGGTGCTGTCCACCGCGACTGTGATCCCGGCCGACGTTTCTTCTGGCATTGACAGCCCTGCGTCCTCACGACGCTTCTTGCGGAACGTCACGCTGGTCGGCGTAGCGGCGCTGGTCGTCGGCTTCGCCCTGCAAATGATCGCCGCGGCGTCTGCCCTCGTGCTCGGCGACGGCTACGCGCTCGTCGCCCTCGCCGGCGCGTTCCCCGTCGTGCTCGCGAGCGTGCTGGCCTCTCGGGGCGGCTCCCGCGCTCGTGCCGCTCCCGGGTAGCGTCGGAGCGTGACCTGGCCCGCGCTGCACATCACCCGATCCGTCGACGCCGACGTGGCCTCCGTGGTGGCCGTCGCGGGGGATCCGGCCCGGCTGCCGGAGTGGGCGGCGGGCGTCAGCGCGGGGATCCGGCTCGAGGGCGGGCGCTGGCTGTCGGACTCGCCGATGGGCGCGATCGAGATCGCGTTCACGGGCCCGCGAGAGCTCGGGATCCTCGACCACGACGTGACGCTCCCCGACGGCACGGTGGTCCGCAACCCGCTGCGCGTCCTCCCGAACGACGACGGCAGCGAGGTCGTGTTCACGCTCTTCCGGCGGCCGGGCATGACCGACGTCACGTTCGCGGAGGACGCGGCGCTCGTCGCGGCGGACCTCGACCGGCTCGCGGCGCTGGTCGCGCGCGGCTGACTCCGGGCCGGGTCGCCGCTACCGTCGACGCATGCCCGCCGCCCGCCTCGCCGACCCCGACGACCGCACCCTCCGGCTCGACCTCCACCTCCCGTCGGCCGATGACGCCGCCGAGGTGCACGCGATCCTCTCCGACCCCGCCGTCTGGACCCACTACCCGTCGCTCCGCGTGACGGATCCCGCGCAGACCGACCGCTTCCTCCGCACGCGCGTCGAGGACTGGGAGCGCGACGGCCTGGGCACCTGGATCGTGCGGGAACGGGACGCCGACGCGGTCGTCGGGTTCGGCGGCTGCGGCATCGCGCACGACGCCTTCTGGAACCTCGGCTACCGCTTCACGCCGGCCGTGCACGGCCGCGGCTACGCGACCGAGATGGCCGGGCGGGCGATCGAGCGGGCGCGCATCCTCCGCCCCGAGCTGCCGGTGGTCGCCTACCTCGTCGCCCACAACCGGGCCTCGGCGGCCGTGGCCGAGCGGGCCGGGTTGGTGCTCGTGCACCGCGGGCGGGATCCGGGCAATCCCGACCCGGCCGTGATGCGCCTCGTCTACGCCGACCGCGCCCTCACCGACGGGCAGCGGGACGCGACGATGCTCTGAGCCCGGCCGAGGCTGCGGCACCGGCGGCCGCGGCATCCGCCTGCTCCCGGTCCCACTCCCGCCGCGCGCGCCACGCGCCGGCTTCAGCCACGACGATCCGCGTCCCCGCCAGCAGCACGAGCACGACAGCGGTCAGCACCACGAGCGGCGGCAGCGCGAACCCGACCGCGATCAGCGGGTGCTCCATCCCGAGAACGGGCCAGCCCATGTCCTCCCACCGATCGGCGAGGAGCAGCAGCACCGCCAGCGCGACGAGCTCCCCCGCCAGCACCCCGATGGTGATCCGCGTCGCGAGCCGCATGCCGTCCCCTACCGCCCCGATCGGCCGCTCGCGTCCGCCGCGCCGATGCCGAGCCGCCACCCTCGCACGGTTCCCCCGCCCGGGGAAGACCCGCGCCCCCGCCGGTCCGACCATGCCGCCGCGCGCCACACTGGATCCATGAGCATCGCCGCCGACGCCCTCGCCCGCCTCGTCGAGGGCATCGACCGCGAGCGGCTCGGCGCATACGGCGCGGTCGTGCGGATCGGCGACGACGAGGTCGCGCACCGCTGGCGCAGCGACGACCGCGAGAACCTGCACTCGGTGTCCAAGGGCGTGTGCGCGCTCGCCGTCGGCATTGCCGTGGACGAGGGGATCCTCCGGCTCGACACCCGCGTGCCCGAGCTGCTGCCGGATCTCGACCTCGGCCCGGGCGTCGACGGTGTCACCGTCGAGCACCTCCTCACCATGACGAGCGGCATCGACTTCGCCTGGTTCGGCGACGAGCCCGTGCCCGGCCCCGACCTCGCGCAGGCGATGCTCGGGCTCCCGAGCCGCGGCCGCGTCTTCCGGTACAGCGACGCCAGCCCCTACGTCGCCCTGCGGGTGCTCGCCGCCGCGGTCGGCGACGTCCGCGACTGGCTCCTCCCGCGCCTGTTCGATCCGCTCGGCATCGAGAACCCGCAGTGGCACCGCTGTCCCCTCGGCTTCATCGTGGGCGGCAGCGGCCTGGAGCTCCGCACCGGCGAGCTCGCGCGCATCGGCCGGCTGCTGCGCGACCGCGGCGCCTGGGAGGGCCGCCAGCTCGTGAGCGCGGAGTGGATCGACCGGATGCACGCATCCTGGGTCGCCACCGGCGCCGACGACCCGCACGCGCCCTTCGCCCGCTACAGCCTCGCGACCTGGGACGGCCCCGGCGACGCGTGGCGCCTCGACGGCCGCTACGGCCAGTACGTGCTGGTCGACGGATCCCGCGACGCGGTCGTCACCATCACGGCCCACGAGGAGGAGCGCGACCACCGGCTCGCGGAGCTCGCGGTGACCGCGGTGACCGCGGTGACCGCGGTGACCGCGGTCGCGGACGCGGCTAGGAGGGCCTGAACCACCAAGCACTAACATCGGTAATGTTACCAACACCAGGCGACCTTGGTAACATTACCAACATGCGTGACGCGACCGACAACCCCTTCAGCCCCGGCTCCGACACGGTCCCGGAGATCTGGGCGGGCCGCACCGAGCAGCTCAGCGACTGGCGCGACGTGGTCCGCCCCCGGCTCCTCCGCGGGCTCCCCGAGCGCGGGCGCACGGTGCTCGGGGAGCCCGGCCTCGGCAAGTCCTCGCTCGTGCGGCGCATCGCGCAGGCCGCTGCTCGCGACGGGGACTGGGTCACGCCGCAGCTCCGCATCCCCCTCGGCGTCGACCCGCTGAAGCCCGTCGCGGCCGCGGTGCTGGAGCTCGCTCGCGCCGCGGGGCTGCCCTCGGTGCGTGAGAAGCGGATCAAGGAGTCCATCGCGAGGGTGGAGGCGGTCGCCGCCGCCGGGCTGTCGCTGACGGTGCGCGCGGGATCCGAGCAGGCCGGCCCCGAGCCGCACACGGCGCTGACCGCGCTGCTCGTCGAGGTCGGGCGAGCGGCGATGCGGCAGGAGCGGGTCGTCCTGGTGCACATCGACGAGGTGCAGAACATCACGGACGAGCGGACGCTCTCCCAGCTCCTCATCGCCCTCGGCGACGCGATCACGCACGAGCAGGACGTCGTGGTCCCGGGCGGCGCTCACGTGCGCAGGTCCTTGCCGATCGCGGTGTACCTCACGGGCCTGCCGGACTTCGAGGACCGGGCGGGCGCGCACAAGGCGGCGACGTTCGCGCGCCGCTTCCGCACGACCGTCCTGACCGCGATCGACGACGAGGACATCCGGGCGGCGCTGCAGGACTTCGTCCTGCCGGGCTGGGAGGTCGCGGAGGGCTCCGGTCGCACCCGTCGGATCCGCATGGACCAGGACGCCGTCGCCGCGGTCGTCGACCTGTGCCGAGGGGAGCCGTTCCTCTTCCAACTGGCGGGGGAGCGCGCCTGGTACGCCGGATCGGGGACGACGATCACCCGCGCCGAGGTCCACGCAGGCTGGCGGGGCGCGGAGCGCGAGGCGGCCGCGCACGTGGAGCGGATCCTCGAGCGGCTGCCCCCGCGGGAGCGTGCCTTCGTGGAGGCCATGGCCGCGCTGCCCGCCGCGGAGCGCACGCTCACCCGCATCGCGAAGGAGATGGGCCGGTCGAGGGCCGCGGAGGTCGGCACCACGGCGCAGCGCCTGGACACCGTGCGCGGCATCATCGACCGGGGCACGTCCTACGGCTTCCGGCACCGGGCGATCGAGGCGCATCTGACCAGCACGTGGCCGCGGATCGTCTGAAGCGTCAGCCCGATGTCCACCCGCTGAGCGCCACCACCTCCGCCGCGATCTCCGCGACGGTCCGCCCGTCGGTCGCCACGCGGTGCACCGCATCCGCCGCCGCCTCGAGCCGCGGCGCGGCCGCCGCGCTGCGCTCCACCGCCTCCGCCAGCCCCGACCCGATCTCGCGCCCCGCCAGCCGCGCGGCGGCCGTCGCGTCATTCGCGGTGAGCAGCACGCCCACCGCCTCGACCTCGCCGCCGAGCGCCGCCGTGAGCCCCGGGAGCTCGAGCACGCTGACGGTGTTCGCGTAGATCACGCGCGTCCAGCCCGCGTCGCGGTAGTTCCGCCACATGCATGCGAGGTTCCGTTCGGCCAGCGGGATCCCGTGCCGCCACGGCTCCGGGTGCGCCTGGTCGAGCGCGTCGCCCTCGATGAGCGCATGGGCGACGTCGGCCGCCGCGAGGATCCGCGCCACCTCCGCCGCCACCGTCGACTTGCCGACGCCCGAGCGCCCGCCGAGGAACAGGGCCTGCGTGGGTGCCGTCATCACGCGCCGGTCGACGCCCGCGCCACGACCCGCACGGGCTCCCGGTGCACGCCGGCGGTGCGCTCCCCGTCGATCATGTCGACCAGCCGCTGCGCCGCGATCCGGCCGAGGTGCTCGAGCTCCATGGCCACGCTCGACAGCGGCGGCCGTGCCTCGCTCACGAGCAGGTCCCAGTCGTCGAAGCCGATCACCGCCACGTCGCCCGGCACGTCGCGGCCCTCGTCGCGCAGGGTGTCGAGCACGCCGCGCGCGATGTGGTCGCTGCCACCGATGATCCCGTCGACCGGGTCCCCGCCGCGCACGAGCAGGCGCGCGCAGTCCCGGCCCCACGCCTCGCCCCACTGGCCGTAGAGCGAGGATCCGCCGACCAGCTCGAGCCCGTGGTCGGCGAGCGCCGCCATCACTCCCTCGGCCCGGTCGTGCGCCGCCGCGTAGGACGACTCGCCGTTGACGAGCGCGATGCGCGTGCGCCCCCGCGCGATGAGGTGCTCGGCCGCGAGGCGCCCCGCCATCACGTTGTCGGGTGTGAACGACACGTCGCCCTCTCCCGTCGACGGCGCGTAGACGTAGACGACGGGCACGCCGGCCATCACGGGCGCGGGCGGCCGCGGGTTGGTGGTGCGCCCCACGATGAGGAGGCCGTCGACCCGGCGCGTGAGCAGCGACTGCAGGTGCATCTGCTCGCGGAGCGCGTCGTCGCGGGCGTCCGCGAGCAGCACCGAGAGCGACCCCTTGCCGAACGCGTCCTCGGCGCCGAGCAGGATCGGCAGCACGAAGCGGGCGTCGAGGTCGCTCGTGACCATGCCGATGGTGCCGGTGCGCGAGGAGTTGAGCGCCTGCGCGAAGAAGTTCGGCGTGAAGGAGAGCGCGGTCGCGGCCTCCTCGACGCGTCGTCGGGTGGACTCGCGCACCTGCGCCCGTCCGTTGAGCGCCTTGGAGGCGGTCGCGACGCTGACGCCCGCGGCTCGCGCGACGTCCGCGAGGGTCACCGGGCCGGATCCCGGCCTCGGCCCGTCGATGGTCACGAGTTCGAAAATAGTTCATCCAGATGTTGACAAGCAAACGAGGCGGTCGTACCTTCCATACCGAAACCGGTTTCGGTTTGCAGTCCTCATCGGGGAGGCGGCCGCGCGACGCGCGCGGACTCCTCGGGGGCCTGCCCTGCAGCATCCCGAGAGGACAACCCGTGAACTCCTTCCCCCGCTCCACGCGCGCGGCCGTCGCGGCCGGCGCGCTCGTCGCCGGACTGGCCCTGGCCGGCTGCTCCACCGGAGGCAGCGCCGCCTCCGGTGGATCCGCCGCCAGCGGCACGTACACGTTCTGGGACCCGTACCCCCAGTTCGACGCCTCCTCCGCCTGGGCGAAGCTCGTCGACACGTGCGGCACCGAGGCGGGCGTCACCGTCCAGCGCACCGCCTACGACACCTCCGACCTCACGAGCAAGGCGCTCCTCGCCGGCCAGCAGGGCAACTCACCCGACCTGCTGCTCGTCGACAACCCGGTCGTCTCCACGCTCGCCGAGGGCGGCCTCCTCGCCACGACGGACGAGACCGGCGCGGACGTCTCCGGCTTCGAGGAGAACGTCCTCGCGGCCGGCCAGATCGGGAAGGACACGTACGGCGTCCCCATCGGCGCCAACACCCTCGCGCTCTACTACAACAAGACGGTGCTCGCGAAGGCGGGCGTGGATCCGGCCACCATCACCGACTGGGCCTCCCTCACGGCGGCGCTCGAGAAGGTCACGGCGTCCGGCGGCAAGGGCATCACGTTCTCCGGCATCGGCACGGAGGAGGGCAGCTTCCAGTTCCTGCCGTTCTTCTGGGGATCCGGCGCCGAGCTCACCGACCTCTCCTCCGACCGGGCCGTGCAGGCACTCACCCTCTGGACCGACTGGGTGAAGCGCGGCCTCGCGCCCAACAGCGTCATCGGCAACACGCAGACCACCTCGTGGCAGGAGTTCCTCACCGGGGAGTACGCGTTCGGCGAGAACGGCACGTGGCAGCTGAAGGGCGTGAAGGACTCCGGGATGGACTACGGGATCCTCTCCATCCCCGCGAGCGACGGCGGTTCGGCCCCCGCGCCCACCGGCGGCGAGTTCCTCACCGTCCCCGTGCAGCGGGACCAGGCCAGGTACGACGTGTCGAAGCGGATCCAGGCCTGCCTCACCAGCACGGACAACCTCGTCGCCACCGACACCACGCTCTCCTACGTCGCGCCGACGGCCGACGCGCAGAAGGCGCAGGTGGCGGCGGATCCCGACCTCGCACCCTGGGTGACCGCGGTCGGCGAGGCCAAGGGCCGCACGAGCGACGACCTCGGCACGAAGTACCCGCGCATCTCCGAGCAGCTCTGGAAGGCCGTGCAGAACAGCCTCAGCGGAGCGGCCAGCCCCCAGGACGCGCTCGACGAGGCCCAGAAGGCCGCCGAGTCGGCGAACGGCTGACCCGGATGAGCGCCCCCGCCATCACCCGCCGCGAGGCGCCCCGGGTCGACGCCCGGCGGCCCCGCCGCGTCGGACCTCGTCAGCTCACGGCGTGGGCGTTCCTCGTCCCCGTCGTCGTCTACCTCGCCGTCTTCTACGCGTACCCGCTCATCCGGAACGTCGACCTGTCCGTGCGCGACTACACGATCCGCTCGTTCATCGACGGGTCGGCGCCGTTCATCGGACTCGACAACTTCGCCAAGATCGTCCGGAGCCCCACCTTCGGCCCGGCCCTCGCGAACACGCTCACCTTCACGCTCGTCTCCATCGCCTTCCAGTTCACGATCGGCATGGCGCTGGCCGTGTTCTTCTTCCAGCGGTTCCGGCTCTCGGCCACCCTCCGCGCGCTGTTCCTCGTGCCGTGGCTGCTGCCGCTCATCGTGAGCGCGTCGACCTGGTCGTGGATGCTCAACAGCGAGAGCGGGATCGTGAACGCCGCCATCCGCGCGCTCGGCGGCGGCCAGGTCAACTGGCTCACCTCGCCGCAGTGGGCGCTCACGTCGGTGATCGTCGCGAACATCTGGATCGGGATCCCGTTCAACCTCGTGATCCTCTACAGCGGCCTGCAGAACATCCCGAGCGACCTGTACGAGGCGGCGTCGCTCGACGGCGCGACGTCGTGGCAGCGCTTCCGGCGCATCACGTTCCCGCTGCTCGCGCCGGTGTCGGCGATCACGATCCTGCTGGGCCTCGTCTACACGCTCAAGGTGTTCGACATCATCTGGATCATGACCCGCGGCGGCCCCGGGGACACCTCGACGACCTTCGCCATCTGGTCCTACCAGCTCGGCTTCGGGTCGACGCTGCCCACCTTCGGGCCGGCCGCCGCGGTCGGCAACCTCCTCATCGTCATGGCCCTCGTCTGCGGCCTCGTCTACCTGCGCGTGCAGAGGAAGCAGGAGAGCTGATGTCCACCGCCGCTCCCGCCCGACCCGCCGGATCCGCCGGATCCGTCGGCCCCACCGGAACCGCCGGCCCCGCCCCCGTCGGCCGCCGTCCCGCGTCCGCGTCGGCCCGCTCGCCCGAGCGCGCCGCGCAGATCCGCCGGAGGGGCCGCCGCAGCGCCGCGACGACCGTGATCGGCGTGCTGCTCACCGCCGTGATGCTCTTCCCCGTCTACTGGATGGTGAACGTCTCGCTGACGCCCACCGCCCAGATGCGGCAGAGCCCGCCGCAGCTGTTCCCCCTGACGCCCACCCTCGACGGCTACGCGGCCGTGATGCGCGACCAGCTGCCGTACCTCGGCACGAGCCTCGTGGTCGGCTTCGGCACCGTGATCGTCACCATCGCGCTCTCGGCGCCGGCCGCTTACTCGCTCGCGAAGCTGAGGCCCGTGGGCGGCGGCGTGCTCGGCTTCGTGATGATCGTGGCCCAGATGATCCCGCAGGTGATCATGGCGATGGGCTTCTACGCGATCTACCTCAACGCCGGGATCCTCAACCGGTGGTGGGGGCTGATCATCGCCGACAGCACGCTCGCCGTGCCGTTCGGGGTGCTCATCTTCACGGCGTTCATGCGCGGGATCCCCGACGAGCTGCTGTCCGCCGCCGAGCTCGACGGCGCGGGCACCTGGCGCACCTTCGTCTCGATCGTGCTGCCCGTGAGCCGCAACTCGGTCGTGACCGTGGGCCTCTTCGCCTTCCTGTGGGCGTGGTCGGACTTCGTGTTCTCGTCCACCTTGAACAGCGGCGGCACCGCGCAGACCATCACGCTCGGCATCTACCGCTACATCGGCAACAACAACCAGGAGTGGAACTCGATCATGGCCACCGCCGTGGTCGCGTCCATCCCGGCGACCGTCCTCCTGATCGTCGCGCAGCGCTACGTGGCCGCGGGCGTCACCGCCGGCGCCGTGAAGGACTGACGCGTGATCCGCGCGCTGTGGTCCCCGATCCGCATCCCCCTTCCCTTACGAGGAGACACCCCGTGACCCGCACCGCCGCCGTCGACCCGACCGTCGCCCCTCCCGCCGCCCCGGGCCCGGGACCTGCCCGCCCGGGCTCGCGCCCTGCCCGCCCGGGCGGCCCCGTCGCGCCGAGCGCGTCGCGGTTGACCCCGCTCGACGCGTCCGAGATCCGCCTCGTCGACGGCTTCTGGGGCGAGCGGCAGCGGCTGAACGCCGACGTGATCCTCCGCCATTGCGAGGAGTGGATGGAGCGGATCGGCTGGACCTCGAACTTCGACCGCGCGGCATCGGGGGAGGAGGGGTGGGGGCACGCCGGCATCGAGTTCGTCGACTCGGAGATCCACAAGCTGCTCGAGGGCATGGCGTGGGAGCTCGGCCGGTCCGTCGACGCCCGCGACGAGGCCGCCGTCGCCGCGCGCGCCGACCTCGCCGGCCGCTTCGCGCGGCTCGTCTCCCGGGTGGCCGCGGCGCAGGATCCCGACGGCTACCTCCACACGTCGTTCGGCCGCGCGTGGCAGCGGCCGCGCTACTCCGACCTCGAGTGGGGCCACGAGCTGTACTCGATGGGGCACCTGATCCAGGCGGGCGTCGCGGCGCACCGCACGGGCGCGTCACCCGAGCTCGTGGGCGTGGTCGCGCGCGTCGCCGACCACCTGTGGGAGGCGTTCGGGCCCGACGGCCGGGTCGCCGTGTGCGGCCACCCGGAGGTGGAGGTCGCGCTCGTGGAGCTCGGCCGCGCGCTGGACGAGCCGCGCTACGTCGAGCTGGCGCGCCTGTTCGTCGAGCGGCGCGGCCACGGGCTGCTCGACCAGATCGAGTACGGAGCCGAGTACTTCCAGGACGACGTGCCGGTGCGGGACGCCGACGTGCTCCGCGGCCACGCGGTGCGCGCGCTCTACCTCGCGGCCGGCGCCCTCGACGTGGCCGTCGAGACGGGCGACGCCGAGCTCGCCGACGCGGTGCGCCGCCAGTGGGAGGAGACCGTCCGCACCCGCACGTACGTGACGGGCGGCATGGGATCCCACCACCAGGACGAGGCGTTCGGCGCCGACTTCGAGCTGCCGCCGGACCGCGCGTACGCCGAGACCTGCGCGGGCATCGCCTCGAACATGCTGTCGTGGCGGCTGCTCCTGCAGGAGGACGACCCGCGCTACGCCGACCTCATCGAGCGCACGCTCCTCAACACCGTGCTCGCCTCCCCCCGGGAGGACGGCCGCGCCTTCTTCTACACGAACACGCTGCACCAGCGGACCCCCGGGGTCGCGCCCGACGAGGACGTGGTGAACGCGCGCGCCCTCGCGAGCCTCCGCGCGCCGTGGTTCGAGGTGTCGTGCTGCCCCACGAACGTCGCCCGCACGCTCGCGAGCATGGAGCTGACCTTCGCGACGCGCTCGCCGGAGGGGGTGCAGATCCACCAGCTCGGCTCCTACGACGTGGACACCGCGCTCGACGACGGCACGCGCGTCGCGCTGTCGGTGCGCAGCGGCTACCCGTACGCCGGGGACGTGGCGATCACGTTCCGCGAGGACACGGAGCGCGAGGTGGAGCTGGCCGTGCGGATCCCCGCGTGGGCCCGCACCGCGACCGTCACCGAGCCGGGCGGCTCCCCGGTCGAGGCCCGCGGGCGGCGGGTCGTCATGCGCCGCCGGTTCCGCGCGGGTGAGACGGTGACCGTCGACCTGCCCGTGACCGCCCGGTTCGTCGCCCCGGATCCGCGCATCGACGCCGTGCGAGGCCAGGTCGCGGTGGAGCGCGGGCCGCTCGTGCTCGCGCTGGAGTCCACCGACCTGCCCTCGGGCGAGGTGGGCGACGTGTCCGTCGACACGGCGACGGCGCCCGAGCCCACCCGGCGCGGCGCGCGGGTGCGGCTCTCCCGCCGGGTCGCGGATCCCGCCGACTGGCCGTACGGCCCGGCCGGCGCGCCCGACGACCGCGGCGCCCGCGACGAGCGCGGCGCCCGCGTCGACGACCTCGGCCTCGTCGACCTCGTGCCGTATGCCTCCTGGGCCAACCGCGGTCCCTCGACCATGCGGGTCTGGATCCCCGTCGCCCCGGCGACCGGCGATCGGTGACCCGCCTCAGCGTCCCCGCCGGCCCACGGGCCCGACGGGACGACCAGCACATCTGCACGGCACCGGTCATCGGGATCGCCGCCCACCGGGGCGGCACCGCGACCACCACGCGAAGGAGCATGGGATGAGAAGAAGAGCACTGCTGGCGGGGATCATGAGCATCGGGTTGGCGACGACGGGCCTCGTCGCCTCCGCCGGCCCGGCTGCCGCGGCGGGAGGGACGCTGACCATCGACGCGGGCAGCTCGCTCCGGCCGGTCACGCACGTCGCCGCGGGCGGCCTCTACGGGTTCGCGACGAGCACGATGCCGGATCCGTCGATCCTGCAGCCGCTCCGCCTGCGGCAGCACACGCAGCCGCCGCCCGGGGTGCAGCAGCTCGGCAACGGCGCGACCGTCCCCACGGGCGACGCGCTGAAGGTCGCGCCGAGCGTCACCGCGACCGGCGGGCAGCAGTACGTCCGCATGCCGGACATCTACCCGAACTTCCCGTACAAGTGGGTGAGCTGGCAGGACTGGCTGAGCAAGGTTGACACGATGGTCGACGCGCGCCTGGCCGCGACCGGCAACACGGGGATCGACGGCTGGGAGATCTGGAACGAGCCCGACGGGACCTGGGACACCGCCAAGGCGGGGCCCTACAACGACGGCTGGACGCGCACCTACCGGCAGATCCGCGCCAAGGACACGGTGACGCCGATCATCGGTCCCGGCACGACGGTCTACAACCCGACCTTCATGCGCTCGTTCCTCCAGAACGCGAAGGCGACTGGCACGCTCCCCGACGTGATCGTCTGGCACGAGCTGTCCCAGGGCTGGAAGGGGGTCGACGAGCACGTCGCCGACTACCGGGCGCTGGAGAGGTCGCTGGGCATCTCGCCGCGGCGGATCTCCATCAACGAGTACGCGGGGACCGGCGAGGTCGACGTGCCGAGCTCGGCGCTGCACTACATCGCCCAGTTCGAGCGGGCGGGCGTCCACGACGCCGAGCGCGCGTACTGGTACGAGTCGGGGACGATGAACGGCCTGCTCTACCAGGGCAAGCCCACCGCCTCCTACTGGATGTACAAGTGGTACGGCGACATGAGCGGGAACATGCTGCCCGTGACGGCGGCGGGCGACCTCGACGGGATCGCGTCGCTCGACGGCTCCCGGAAGGTGGTGAACGGGGTGTTCGGTGGCGACTCCGGCACGAACACCGTGCGCGTCACCGGGATCGGGTCCTTCGGCAGCAGCGTGCGCGTGACGCTGTCCTCGACGCCGGGCACGGGCCGGAAGACGAACGTGGCCGCCCCGACGACCCTCTCCACGCAGACGCTGCCCGTCGTCGGTGGCGCGGTCTCCATCCCGGTGGCGGGGATGGATGCGACGCAGGCGTACCAGGTCGTCGTGACGCCCGCGTCCGGGCCCACCACGAGCATGCTGCAGGGCACGCAGCAGACGTACGAGGCGGAGAACGCCACGGTCGTCAACGCGCAGATCCTCGGATCCTCGGCGGCCTCGAACGGCTCGTACGTGGGCGGGATCGACGGCTCGGCCGACATGCGGAGCGACAGCTTCGTCGACTTCACGGTCGACGTGCCGACGGCCGGCTCCTACGCGCTCGGCGTGCGCTACGCCAACGGCGGGACGGCGACGTCCACGCAGGGGCTCGCGTCGAACGGCGGCGCGTTCACGTCGCTGTCGTACCCGACCACCGGGGGCTGGGGGCGCTTCGCGACCGTGTCCACGTCCGTCACCCTCCAGGCCGGGTCGAACGTCATCCGGCTGGCGAAGGGGTCGCCGAACTTCGCGGGCGGCAGCGGCTTCGCCGAGCTCGACTCGATCACCGTCACCCGGCGCTGATCCGCGCCACCGACCCGACGCGGGCTCCGCGGCCTCCCCGGCCGCGGGGCCCGCGTCGCGTTGACACCGCCCCGACGCCCCCGCGAGAATGGACCCGCGTTGCTCTTACAACGTTGTAACGGCTCGGATCCACCCGGCACCCCCGGCGTCGATCGGCCCCGCTCCCGATGAAGTGAAGGACCACTCCATGACCGACGCCCGTCCCGCCCCCGACGCCCGGATCGCCATCGACCGCACCGCGGTCGTCGCCCCCGTCAACCGCCGCACCTTCGGCTCCTTCGTCGAGCACCTCGGCCGCTGCGTCTACGACGGCATCTACGAGCCCGGCCACCCCACCGCGAACGCCGACGGCTTCCGCCTCGACGTCGTCGACCTCGTCAAGGAGCTCGGATCGAGCACCATCCGCTACCCCGGCGGCAACTTCGTCTCCGGCTACCGCTGGGAGGACGGCGTCGGCCCGCGCGCCGAGCGCCCGAAGCGCCTCGACCTCGCCTGGCACTCGCTCGAGACCAACGAGGTCGGCCTCGACGAGTTCGCGCGCTGGTGCGAGCTCACCGGCAGCGAGCTGATGATGGCCGTCAACCTCGGCACGCGCGGCGTGCTCGAGGCCCTCGACATCCTCGAGTACGCGAACCACCCGGGCGGCACCGCCCTCTCCGACCAGCGCATCGCGAACGGATCCCCCGAGTCGCACGGCGTGAAGATGTGGTGCCTCGGCAACGAGATGGACGGCCCGTGGCAGGTCGGCCACATGACCGCCGACGACTACGGCAAGCTCGCGAACCGCACCGCCGGCGCCATGAAGATGGTGGATCCCACGCTCGAGCTCGTCGCGTGCGGCAGCAGCGGATCCGGCATGCCGACCTTCGGCGAGTGGGAGCGCACCGTGCTCGAGCACGCGTACGACAACGTCGACTTCATCTCCGCCCACGCCTACTACCAGGAGCGCAAGGGCGACCTCGGCAGCTTCCTCGCCTCCTCGCTCGACATGGAGTACTTCATCCGCACGGTCGTCGCCTCCGCCGACCAGGTCAAGTACCGCCGCAAGAGCGACAAGACCATCAACATCTCGTTCGACGAGTGGAACGTCTGGTACCTCGACGAGCACCAGGAGTCCGGCGTCATCACCGAGGGCTGGCCCTACGCGCCGCACCTGCTCGAGGACGTCTACTCGGTCGCCGACGCGGTCGTGCTCGGCAACCTCATGATCACGCTGCTCAAGCACAGCGACCGCGTCACGTCGGCCAGCCTCGCGCAGCTCGTGAACGTGATCGCGCCGATCATGACGGAGACCGGCGGCGGCGCCTGGCGCCAGACCACGTTCTTCCCGTTCTCGGTCACGAGCCGGCTCGCGCAGGGCGAGGTGCTGCGCCCGCGCATCGACGTGGGCACGTACGAGACCGAGGTGCACGGCACCGCGCCGCTCGTCGACTCCGTCGCGACCTTCGACGAGGCCACCGGCCGCGCCGCGGTCTTCCTCGTGAACCGCAGCCTGACCGAGGCCCTCTCCATCGAGGTCGACGTCGCCGGCCTCGCCGTGTCCGAGGTGCTCGAGGCCGTGGGGATCCACGACGACGACGTCTACGCGAAGAACACGTTCGAGGACCGCGAGCGCGTGGGCCTCACGCCGAACGCCTCGGCGTCGCTGACGGACGGCACCCTCACGATCACGCTGCCGCCCGTGTCGTGGACGGCCGTGTCGCTCGGCTAGCCGCACCCGCTCGACCACGCGCCCGTCGCGCCGCATCCGCGGCCGGCGGGCGTCGTGCGTGATGGGGCGGGCGCGGATCGTTCGCGGTGCGCATGCGTCCGGCGCGGTGCGCGGCGTACGCGAACGCGCATGCACATCCGAGACGGAAGGGTACGGCGGTGTCCCCAGCGCCTGCTCGCTGTGGATGGGCGCGCCCGCGGGATCGGGATGGTTCCCTAACCTCTCGCTCTACCCACACACGAACGGAGCACCATCGCCATGCCATCCATCGCGCCCTCGACCCGATCCTCGCGTCGCCTCCGCCGGGCGGGGACCGTCGCCGCCGCCGCGGCCATCGCGCTCTCCGCCACCTTCGGCCTCGGCATCGCGCCGGCATCCGCAGCCACGGCCGCCGCGGCCCCGGCGTCCACCCCCACCGACGCCTCCCAGATCACCATCCCCGGAGCCAAGCCCGGACCGGCGCCCAAGTGGCCCGGCGCGCAGTACCGGTTCGTGTTCCAGACGCACTGGGTCAAGGTCGCCGACGGGGGGCAGAACATCCGGTCCTTCCGCATCCGGGGCTACTCGGTCAGGCCGGGTGGGCTGGCCGTCAACGACATCAACGAATGCGTCACGTACCCCGGATATGACCCCAAGATCACTGACTACCGCAACGTGGGCATCGTCCTGCCGCAGATCCTCAACACCACCGTCACCAGCTACTCCGGCCCCTCGTGCACCGGCTACGACTACTCGAAGGTCGGCGGAAGCGGTCCGATCGACAGGGGGGATATCCACTGGACGCTCTTCACGCACCACGCGCCGGCTCCTCGCTGACCGGACGATCCGCACGCACCGACGGCCGACGTCTCCCCCGCGGAGACGTCGGCCGTCGTCCGTCAGCGCGACCCGCCGACGAGGTGCGGTCGGTCCCTCCACCAGCTCGGCCTCGCGCGGCGGGGCGCGTGCGCGGCGTCGCGGGTCGTGCGCGCATGCACATCCGCGGTGCGTGGGTGCCGAGAGTCCCCATCACCCGCTCGGTGTGGATGCGCCCGTCCGCGGGATCGGCGGGCTCCTTAGCCTCTGATCTCCCACCCACGAACGGAGCATCATCGTCATGCCATCCACCACGCACTCCACCCGACCCTCGCGCCTCCGCCGCCGAGCGGGGACCGTCGCCGCCGCGGCGGCCGTCGCGCTCTCCGCCACCGTCGGCCTCGGCATCGCGCCGGCGTCCGCGGCCCCGTCGACCACCCACGCCGCCGAGTCCTCCGTGAGCACCAGCCCGGCCGGGGACCCCACGGAATCCAAGGTCGCCACCCAGATGTACACGTTCACGACGCACTGGACCCCGGTCTCCCGCGGCGGGCAGAACGTCGAGTCGTTCATGGTCGCGGGCCCCAGCAACAAGTGGGTCAACGGGGCCGACCGTCCGAGCTTCCATTACTGCGAGACCTTCCCGAACTACCGGAACAACCTCGACACCGACAGTCACGTGAATGTCTTCATCCCGTCGGAGTACGGCACCAGCGTCGTCAGCTTCCCCAACCCCAATTGCGAAGGCCAGTTCGTCGACGGATTCGGTCAGATCGACACCGTGCACCACAGCTGGACCCTCTTCACGCGCCACGCGCCGACCTGGCGTCGCTGACCGGACCATCCGCACGTACCGACGGCCGGCGTCTCCCTCGCGGGGACGCCGGCCGTCGGCGCGTCAGCGCGGTGCATCTCCGGGATTCAGCGCGCGGGCGGCTCCCGGGCGGCTGTCATCGTCCCGGCCCGGTCGCGCCCGTCGCGCTCCCCTTGGGACCGGGACGAGGCCGGATCAGCCCCGCCGATCCGACCGCAGCACCGCCATCACGATCACGTCGACCGGCTCGCCGTCGAACCGGAAGGCCGCGCGGAGCCGGCCCTCCTCGACGAAGCCCGCGCGCGCGTAGACGCGGCTGGCGCGGGGGTTGACGTCCAGGACCTCGAGGGAGATGCGCGCGAGGTCGGTCGCGGCGAACGCGTGGTCGACCAGGAGGCGCACGGCCTCCGAACCCAGCCCGCGGTCGCGGCCGGCGGGGCCGATGAGGATGCGGAGGTTCGCGCTGCGGTCCTCGGGGCTCCACTCGTTGAGCACGGCCTCGCCCACGCACGCGTCGGTCGCGCGGTCGACGAGCGCGAGGTCGAGGCGGTCGGGCTGGTCGGCGCGCGTCGCGTACCAGGTGCGCGTGCGGTCGTCGAGCTCAGGGCGCCCGGCCATCTCGGCGACCTCGGCGCTCGTGTGCGCGGATCCGGTGAGGCGTATCACGTCGGGGTCGGCGAGGATCGGCCCCATCGCCTCGACGTCGGCGGGGGTGAAGGGGCGGAGGACCGCGCGCTCGCCCTCGAGGCGCGGGAGTACGGGGAACAGGCGGGGGTCGGCGGCGCTCACGCCTCCATCGTGCCCGGACGGGTCGCACCCGCCACGTGGGTCGCGCCGGTCAGCGCCCGTCGCGCGCGCGGTACAGGGTCATGAGGGTGGCGGAGATGCGGCCGCGGGTGCCGATGCGGTGGCCGTTCGCCTCGAGCCAGGCGCGGGCGGCGGCGCGCTCGCCCGTCGCGGCCGGGCTCGCGCCGGAGGACACGGGCGGGGGATCCGCCACGGGCGTCACCGTCACGGTGGTGCGCCGCCCGGCCGTGGCGTAGGGCGCGAGCGTCGACCGGAGCGCGCGGGCGTCGGCCTCGTCGAGGTCGACCTCGAGCACCCACCCGTCGAGCCCGAAGCGCACGGCCTCGAGCGGCTCGGTGCCGGGCGCGGAGCCCTCGTCGGCGCGCTGCGGATCCCTGTCGTCGGCCATGCGTCTCCCTGTCGTCGTCCCCCTCCCGCAGCCTAGGTCGCGCCGGGGACACCGGCCGCCCCGCCGGTCGCCGCCCCGGATGCCCTCCCGGTGCTTGATGAGAACCGTTCTCTTCTAAGCTGGGCGGATGGACGCCCACCCGAACGCCATCCCTCCCGTCACGCGCGGCGGCCTGGCCGTGACCCTCGTCTCGGCGAGCACCCTGCGCGCCGCCTCGCGAGTGGCCGCCGCCGTCACCGGATCGCCCGAGGCCGCGGATCCGCAGGTCGTCGAGGCGCCCGACGGCGACAGCGGCCGGCTCGGCGCCGTGCTTGCCGAGGGGCTGATCGCGGACGTCGACGACGGCCGCCGCGGCCTCGCGGTCGTCGCGCTCGAGCCCGCCGCGGATCCGCTCGAGGTCGCCCTGGTCCTGGAGCACGTGGTCGAGGCGCGGCATCCCGGATCCACGCCCATCGGTGTGCTCGACGTCGTGGCCGTCTCCTCGGTCGCCGAGATCCGCGACGTGCTGCTCGACCCTCGCGACGACGACGCGGCCCCGTTCGACGCGGGCGAGCGGCTCGCCGGGCGGCTGGAGTGCGCGAGCGTCGTGGTGCTCGCGGACCTGGATCCGGAGCGGCCGACCGCCGACGCCCGACGCGTCGTCGCGCTGGTCGGCCTGCTCGCGCCCGACGCCCGGATCGTCACGCACGGCGACCGCGACGCCCTCGTGCCGGTGCCCGTGCGGATCGCCCGGCAGCGCGTGCGGCGCCTCGCGGCGGGCATGGGCTGGCAGGTGGCGCTGGCGGGGCGGCTGCCGGCGCGGCTCGCGGTGCTGGCCGCGCCCGACGGGCCGTCGGATCAGGCGGCGCCGATGGGCGTGCACGTCTTCCGGGATCCGCGCCCGTTCCACCCCGGCCGCCTGCGCCGGGCCGTCGCGTGCGAGCTCGTGCCGGGACCGGCGGGGCGCATCGTGCGGTCGCGCGGGCTCGTGCGCCTCGCGAGCCGGCCGGAGACGGTCGGCCAGTGGTCGACGGCAGGCGACGTGCTGAGCCTCGACCCGACCGGCATGCCGAGCTGGGATCCGGAGTCGCCCGCGGGCTAGGAGATCGCCTTCGTGGGGGAGGGGCTCGACGGCGAGGCGCTCGACCGGATCCTCGGGGCCTGCCTCCTGGAGCCCGCCGAGCTGGTCGCGGGGCCGGACGCGTGGCGCGCGTACGCGGATCCGTTCCCCGCCTGGGACACCGAGCACCGGCACTGAGGCGGGCGCCGCCGGGAGCCGGGAGCAGGCGAGGCGCGCCGCTCAGCGCGCCTCGTCCCCGACCACGCGACCGTCCTCGAGCCGCACCACCCGGTCCGCCTCGGCCAGCACCGCCGGGTCGTGCGAGACGGCGACCACCGCGATCCCGCGGTCGGCCTCCGCGCGCATGATCGCGCGGATCCGCGCGGCGCTCGCGGCGTCGAGGCCGGTGGTCGGCTCGTCGAGGAGCAGCAGGTCGGCGCCGCGCGCCAGCCCCTGCGCGAGCAGCGCCCGCTGGCGCTGCCCGCCCGACAGCGCGGCGAATCCCTGCGAGGCGAGGGGGATCAGGCCGAGGCGGTCGAGCGCGTCGTCGACCGCCCGGCGGGCGTCCGCGTCGAGGCGTCGCCACCTCCCGGATCGACCCCACGCGCCGACCGTCACGACGTCGCGGACGGTGACGGGCAACCGGTCCGAGACGGCGGCGCGCTGCGGCACGAAGGCCGCGCGATCCGCGGCGGAGCGGGTCCCTGCGGCGGGCGCGCGGGTGCCGGCGACGACCTCGAGGAGGGTCGACTTGCCGGCGCCGTTGGGGCCGGCGATCACCGTGAGGGTCCCCGGCAGGAGGTCGAGGTCGACGCCGTCGAGCGCGCGCCGGTCGCCGAAGTCGACGCGGATGCCGCGGAGGGCGACGGCGGGTGGAGGAGGGGGCACGCTCCGATCCTACGCATTTGATAAGCGTTCTCATTCTCGACTACGGTCGGGGATCGTGTCCTTCCTCACCCGCGGAATACTCGAGCCGTTCGCGCTCGACTTCCTCCAGCGCGCCCTCCTCGGCGGCGCCCTCGTCGCGATCCTCTGCGGCGTCGTGGGCACGTGGGTCGTCATCCGCGGCATGGCGTTCCTCGGCGAGGCGCTCGCGCACGGGATGCTGCCCGGCGTCGCGCTCGCCACGGTGCTGGGCCTGCCGGTGCTCGTCGGCGGCGCGCTGAGCGCGGTCGCGATGAGCCTGGGGATCGCCGCCCTCCAGCGCCGCGGCCGGCTCTCCTACGACACGAGCATCGGCCTGCTCTTCGTCGCGATGCTCGCCCTCGGCGTCGTCGTAGTCTCGCACTCGGGCAGCTTCGCCACCGACGCGACCTCGATCCTCTTCGGCGACATCCTCGCCATCGCGCCCGTCGACATCGCCCTGCTGGCCGGCGCCGCGGTCGTGGGGCTCGGCGTCGCGTGGGCGTTCCACCGACCGCTCGTGGCGCTCGCGCTGGATCCGCGCATCGCCGCCGTGCTCCGCCTCGGCCCCCGTTCGGCGCAGGCCGCGCTCGTGGGGCTCGTGACGCTCGCGGTCGTCGCGTCGTACCAGGCGGTCGGATCCCTGCTCGTCGTCGGCCTGCTGCTCGCACCCGCGGTCGCGGCCGGGCACTGGACCGCGCGGATCCCCACCCGGATGGCCCTCGCCGCCGTGCTCGGCATCGCCTCGGTGCTCGTCGGGCTGCTCGTCTCCTGGCACGCGGCGACGGCGGCCGGGGCGTCGGTGGCGGCCACCGCCATCGCCGTGGCCGCGCTCTCCGGCGTGGCGCGGGCGGCCGTCACGGCGCTGCGCGCGCGGGGCCGGGGGAGCGCAGCCGGCGCGGTCGACCGCGATGACGCCGCCCGCGCCGCCGCCCTCGACCCGGTCCTCGCGGGCCCGTCCGCCGGATCCACCGCCCCCGCCCCCTGACCTCCGCGGCGGACGACCGCCGCGACCCTGCCATCCACCCCACCGAGAGGACCCCGTGCGCCCCCGCACCACCGCTCCCGCACTCCTGGCCGGCCTCGCGCTCGCCCTCACCGCCTGCTCGACCGCGCCCGCCGCGGCGCCGACCGCGGATCCGACCGCCGACGACCAGGGGGAGGGGCACGGCGCCGTCTCCGGTGCCGCCGAGCTGTCGGAGCCCCGCCTCGGCCTCACGTCCATCGACCCGGCCGGCGCCGTCACGCACCTCGACCTCCTCGACGGATCGGTCGCCGAGCTCGGCAGCGTCGGCGCCCCCGCCGCGATGGACACCGACGGCCGGTACCTCTTCGCGCAGACCGACGCGGGCGTCGAGATCGTCGACAGCGGCGTCTGGACCTGGGACCACGTGGACCACTTCCACTACTACCGGGCGGATCCGCGCCTCCTGGGCACGGTCGAGGGTGCCGGCACCGCGACGGTCGCGACCACCAACCTCTCCACCACGGGCGGCACGGGCCTCTTCTTCCCCGAATCGGGCGAGGCCGTGCTGCTCGACACCGAGGCGCTCGCGAAGGGCGAGGTGGAGGAGCGGTTCCGCCTCGACGGCGAGCCCGGCCCCGGCATGGTCGTGCCCGTCGGGTCCCTCGCGCTCGTCACCGAGGGCCGGGGCGCCGACGCGACGGTGGCCGGATACACGGCCGACGGCGCGCGCACGGGCCTCGTCGAGGCGTGCCCGGACGCGGCCGGCACCATCACGACCCGCGTCGGCGCCGTGATCGGCTGCTCCGACGGCGCCCTGCTCGCGAGCGTGGACGGCGACGAGCTGAGCGTCGAGCGGATCCCGTACCCCGACGGCACGACGGCCCCCGCCGCCACGTCCTTCGACAACCGCGAGGGCCGGCCGACGGTCGCCGCCCTCGCCGGGGACCAGGGGATCTGGCTGCTCGACACCCGCGAGCGCTCCTGGCGGCTGCTCCCGGCGCCGTCTCCGCTCGTGCACGTGACCGCGGTCGACGACGCCGACGAGCACCTGCTCGCCCTCGCCCGCGACGGCCGCGTGCTCGTGCTGTCCGGGGCCGACGGCGCCGTGATCGCCGACACCGGCCCGCTCGTCGCCGACTCGCTGGCGGCCGGGCGGATCCCGACCCTCGTCGCCGACCAGCAGCGCGCCTACCTCGCGGGCCCGTTCGAACGGCGGCTGCACGAGATCGACTTCGCGGACGGCGCCCGGGTCTCGCGCACCTTCGACACGCAGGCGGAGCCCGCCTTCACCGCGGAGACCGGGCGATGAGCGCGCGTGCCCGGCGCCTGCCCGCCGCCCTCGCAGCGGCAGCCGCCTCCGCCGCGACCGCCCTCGCCCTCACCGGCTGCGCGACCGCGGGCGACGACCGCCCGACCGTCTACGTCTCCACCAACATCCTCGGCGACGTCGTCGAGGAGCTCGTGGGCGACGAGGCCGAGGTCGTGACGCTGATGAAGCCGGACGCGGATCCGCACTCCTTCGAGATCTCCGCGCAGGAGGCCGCCCGCCTCCGCTCCGCCGACCTCGTCGTCTCCAACGGGCTGGGACTGGAGGAGGGGCTGCAGCAGCACCTCGACGCGGCCACCGCCGCCGACGTGCCGAGCTTCGTCGCGGGCGATGCCATCGAGGTGCTCGACTACGCCGAGGGCGACGCGGAGGGCATGCCCGACTCGCACTTCTGGACGGATCCCGCCCGCATGGTCGACGTCGTCGACGCGCTGGAGCCCGTGGTCGCCGGGATCGAGGGCGTGGATCCGGACGTGGTCGCCGGCCAGGCCGCCGCCTACCGCGGCGAGCTGGAGGCGCTCGACGCCGAGATGACGGCCGCGTTCGCCGCGATCCCCGACGAGCGCCGCGCCCTCGTCACCAACCACCACGTCTTCGGGTACCTCGCCGACCGCTTCGGCTTCGAGGTCGTCGGCGCCGTGATCCCCGGCGGCACCACCCTCGCCGCGCCGTCCGCCAGCGACCTCGCCGACCTGGTCGACGCGGTCGAGGAGACCGGCGTCCCCACGATCTTCGCGGAGTCCTCGCAACCCGACCGCCTCGTGCAGGCGCTCGCGAGCGAGGCCGACATCCGCGTGGAGGTGGTCGAGCTGTTCACGGAGTCCCTCACGGGTCCCGAGGGCGGCGCCCCCGACTACCTCGCCATGATGCGCGTGAACACGCAGCGCATCGCCACCGGGCTCTCCCCCTGAGTGCCCGCGATCCCTCCCACACAGAAGGAACCACCATGCGCACCCCCCGACTACGACGGACCGGCATCGCCGCCGTCACCCTGGGTCTCGCCGCGACGCTCGCGGCCTGCTCCACCCCCGCCCCGGAGGGCTCCCCGTCCTCCGACGCCGCGGCCGGATCCGGCGAGGCAGCCGGACCCCGCCTCGCCGTCGCGTACGAGGGCGGCATCCTCGTCCTCGACGGCGAGACGCTCGAGACCGTCGCCGACCTCGACTCCGAGGAGTTCACCCGCCTCAACCCCGCGGGCGACGACCGGCACGTCATGGTCACGATGAGCGAGGGCTTCCAGGTGCTCGACACCGCGGCCGGCACCGGCGACGAGCCCGAGCTGACGGACACGGTCTTCGCGGCCGACACCCCCGGCCACGTCGTCCGCCACGCGGGCAAGACGATCCTCTACGCCGACGGCACGAGCGACACGACGGTCTTCGACACCGCGGCCCTCGCCACCACGGACGGCATGCCCGAGACCGAGACGATCGCGGGCGTCGAGGCGCACCACGGCGTCTCGATCGTGCTCGAGGACGGCACGTTCCTCACCACCGTCGGGAACGCGGACGGCCGGAACGGCATCGAGGTCCGCGACGCGTCCGGCGCGGTCGTCGCGCAGAGCGACCAGTGCCCCGGCGTCCACGGCGAGGGCACCGCGGCCGGCGAGGTCGTGGTCTTCGGTTGCGAGGACGGCGCGCTCCTCTACGACGACGGCGCGATCACCAAGCTCACCGCGCCCGACCAGCCGTACGGCCGGATGGGCAACGCCTACGTGAGCGAGACCAGCCCGATCGTCGTCGGCGACTACAAGTCCGACCGCGACGCCGAGGGCTACCTGCTCGAGGCCGTGACCCTGATCGACACCGAGGCGGGGACCCTCCGCGTCGTCGACCTGCCGGAGGGCGTCGGCTACACGTTCCGCGACGTCGCGCGCGGCCCGGACGACATGGCCTACATCATGGGCTCGGACGGCGCGATCCACGTGCTCGACCCCGCGACCGGCGAGCTGACCGGCTCCTTCCCCGTCATGGACGCATGGGAGAGCCCGGTCGAGTGGCAGGACCCGCACCCCGCGATCGTCGTCGCCGACGGCATCGGGTACGTCACGGAGCCGGCCGCGCAGGAGGTGCACGCGGTGGACCTCACGACGGGCGAGGTGCGCTCGAGCACGACCCTCGACGTCACGCCGAACGAGATGGCGGTCGCCGCGGGCTGATCCGCAGGGGCGTCGCGGGGCGCGGGGCGGATGCTCCGCGCCCCTCGCGCGTCCGGCGTCCGCGGGTGCGCGGGTGCGCAGGTCCGCGGGTGCGCAGGCGGATGCGCACGCGACGCGGACCCGTCTGTGGGCACGGTCGCCGCGGGCGGGCGACGGCGTGCCACGATCCTCGTTCCCGCTGCCGGCACGCCATGCGGTCCGCGCCGGATCCCCGCGGCCCGCCCCGACTCCCGATCCCCGTCGGGTCCGAACCGGCATCGGCCGACCCGGAGGAGCCCGACCGCATGACGACGACCGCGACCCGATCCCGCCGCCGCGCGCGCATCCTCTTCTCGTTCGCGCGCGGCCGGGGCCACCTCGGGCCGCTGATGCCCCTCGCGCACGCGGCCGCGGCGGCGGGCCACGAGACGGCCCTCTGCGGAGCGCGGTCCGTCGTGCTCGACGAGACCGGCTTCGACCACCTCCACCCGCGCGAGGTGTCGACCATGCCGTCGACCGCGCAGCCGAGCTGGCGGGAGGACGGCACCGGCGTCCTGACGCCCGTCGCCGCGTCCGGGGTGCTGCGGAACGTGGCGCCGTACTTCCTCGGGCCCACCGGCCGGGAGGCGCGGGACGCCGTCTCGGGGATCGCGTCCGCCTGGCCGGCCGACGTCGTCGTCTGCGACGGGCAGGACTTCGGCGCCATGGTCGCGGCCGAGCGCGTCGGCATCCCGTGCGTCGTGGTCGAGGTGTTCGCGACCGCGCCCGAGGGGTGGATCGAGCAGCTCCGCGAGCCCATGCAGGGCTTCCGTGCGGAGGTCGGACTGGCGCCCGACCCCGAGCTGCGCGTGATCGACGGGCAGCTCGCCGTGATCCCGTTCCCCGCGTCGTTCCGCCGCGTCCGCGAGCGCCGCTCGCCCGTCACCCGGATGGGCCCGGAGGCCCCGCGGCCGGACCGCGACCATCCCGCCGTGGCCTGGTTCGCGGCGGGCGAGGAGGAGCGCCGCGTCTACGCGACCCTCGGCACGATCTTCAACAGGGCGTCGGGCGACCTGCTGCCGCGGATCATCCAGGCCCTCGAGACGCTGCCCGTGCGCGCGCTGGTCACGACCGGGCCCGACATCGACCCGGCCGGGTTCGCGGTGGCGGGCGAGAACGTGCGGCTCGAGCGGTACGTGCCGCATGACGGCGTGCTCGACGTGGCCGACCTCGTCGTGTCGCACGGCGGATCCGGCACCATGACGCAGTCGCTCGCGCACGGCGTGCCCCTGCTCGTGCTGCCGCTGGGCGCCGACCAGCTCCCCAACGGCGAGCGGGTGCGGGAGCTCGGGGCGGGCGCGATGCTCGACGCGCGCGCGACGCCGGACGAGATCGCGGCGCGGATCCGGGCGATGCTCGCGGATCCGACCCCGCGCGCGGCCGCCGCGGCCGTCGCCGCGGAGATGCGCGCGCTGCCGTCGCCCGACGACGTGCTGCGGCGCATCGAGGCGCTCCTGCGCTGAGGTCGGCGGCCGCGACAGGCGGCTCCGCCTTGCTGATCCCGCAAGGAGCCGTGCGCCGAGCGCCCGGGTCCGCGAGGCTCGAGCCATGGACATCACACGAGGGATCGACGGCCGGCACGAGTGGGACGCGGTCGTCGTCGGCGGCGGCGCCGCGGGATCGAGCGCGGCGCTCATGCTGGCGCGCGCTCGCCGGAGCGTGCTCGTCGTGGACGCGGGCCAGCCGCGCAACGCGGTCGCCGCGCACATGCACGGCGTGCTCGGCCACGACGGGAAGCCGCCGCGGCAGCTCCTCGCGGAGGGGCGCCGCGAGATCGAGGGCTACGGCGGCGTCGTGCTCGACGGGCGGGTCGAGGGGATCGCGGCGATCGAGGATCCCGCCGGCCCGCGCTTCCGCGTGAGCCTCGACAGCGGCGCCGAGGTGCGCGCCCGCCGCGTGATCCTCGCGACCGGCCTCGCCGACGTCCTGCCCGAGGTGCTCGGCCTCGCCGCGCACTGGGGCGCGGGCATCGTCGTGTGCCCCTACTGCGACGGCTGGGAGGTGCGCGACCGCCGCATCGGCGTGCTCGCCACCGGGCCCGGCAGCCTCCACCACGTGCAGATGCTGCGCCAGTGGTCCGCCGACATCACCTTCCTCGTCGCGGGCGGGACGGCGGACGGCCAGCCGCTCGAGATCGACGCCGCGACGCGCGCCGGGCTCGACGCCCGCGGGATCCGCATCGAGGAGGCGGTCGTCACGCGCGTGCTCGGCGAGCGCGGCGCGCTCGAGGGCGTCGAGCTCGCCGACGGCCGGGTCCTCCCGCTCGACTCGCTCTTCGCGATGCCCGGCGTCGCGCCCCGCGACGGGTTCGCCCGCGCGCTCGGCGCCGCGACCGAGGAGACGCCCTGGGGTCCGTTCGTGGCGGCGGATCCGATGGGCCGCACGAGCGTGCCCGGCCTGCTCATCGCCGGCAACGCGTCGAGCGGATCCGCGAACGTGCCCGTCGCCATGGCCGCCGGCACCATGGCGGGCGCGATGGCGAACGCCGGGATGGTGACCGAGGACGTCGCCGCCGCGGTCGCCGTCGCGCATGCTGCCGCGCCCGGCGCCAGCATCACCCGCACCGCCGCGGCCTGAGCGCGACCCCGGGCTCGGCCGTCCCGCACGCGGCGCTACCGTGGCGGCATCCCCGTCGTCGACCGATCGGACACGCCATGCTCACGGGTCACAGCGCCTTCCCCCTCACCCCGCTGCGCGACGGCGCCGTCGACGAGGCCGCCTTCGCGGGTCTGGTGGAGCGGTTGGCCGCCGCCGGCGTCGACTCGATCGCCGCGCTCGGGTCGACGGGGGCGTACATGTACCTCGATCGCGACGAGCGCCGGCGGGTCGCGGCCGCCGCCGTCCGGCACGCGGGTCCGGTGCCGGTGATCGTGGGCATCGGGGCGCTCGGCACGTCGGACGTCCTGGCCCTCGCCGAGGACGCGCAGCAGGCGGGCGCCGCCGCGGTGCTCCTGGCGCCCGTGACGTACCAGGCGCTCACGGACGACGAGGTGCTCGGCCTCTACGAGGACGTCACCGCGAGCCTGTCCGTGCCGCTCGTCGTCTACGACAACCCGGGCACCACGCACGTCCGGTTCACGCTCGACCTCTACGCCGCCATCGCCCGGCTCCCGCACGTCGCGTCGATCAAGATCCCCGGCGTCCCGGTCGACCCGGACGCGGCGGCCGCGCACGTGCGGGCGATCCGCGATCGGATCCCCGAGTCGGTCACCGTGGGCGTGTCCGGTGACGCGCGGGGCGCGGCCGGCCTGATCGCCGGCTGCGACACCTGGTACTCGGCCATCGGCGGCACGCTGCCCGGCCCGGTGTCGGCGATCACGCGCGCCGTGCGGGCGGGCGACCACGCGGCCGCACGCGCGGAGTCGGATCGGCTGCGGCCGGTGTGGGACCTCTTCGCCGAGCACGGCAGCTACCGCGTGATCGCCGCGATCGCCGCGCAGCTCGGCCTCGTCGGCGACGACCCGCTCCCGCGACCCGTCCGCGGCCTCGGCTCGGTCGCCCGCGCGCGCGTCGCCGAGGCCGTGGAGTCGCTCCGCCTCGGGGAGTGACCTCCGTCCGCTGGCGCTGAGCCAACTCCCGCAGTAAACTTGAGCCCGCACGACTCAAGTATGACCGAAGGGAACGCAGTGGCCAACATGCAGGGCGCACCCGCCACCGACGAGGACGCGAAGACCGCGCTCGAGCAGTACGGGGTGAACCTGACCGAGATCGCGAAGAGCGGCAAGCTCGACCCGGTCATCGGACGCGACGCGGAGATCCGGCGCATCAGCCAGGTGCTCACGCGGCGCACCAAGAACAACCCGGTGCTCATCGGCGAGCCCGGCGTCGGCAAGACCGCCGTCGTCGAGGGCCTCGCGCAGCGCATCGTCGCGGGCGACGTGGCCGACTCGCTCAAGGGCAAGCAGCTCGTCTCGCTGGATCTCGCGGCGCTCGTCGCGGGCGCGAAGTACCGCGGCGAGTTCGAGGAGCGGCTGAAGGCCGTGCTCAAGGAGATCGACGAGGCCGACGGCGAGGTCATCACGTTCGTCGACGAGCTGCACACGCTCATGGGCGCGGGCGGCGGCGAGGGATCCGTCGCCGCGTCCAACATGCTGAAGCCCATGCTCGCGCGCGGCGAGCTCCGCCTCATCGGCGCCACCACGCTCGACGAGTACCGCCAGTACATCGAGAAGGACGCGGCCCTCGAGCGCCGGTTCCAGCAGGTCTACGTCGGCGAGCCGAGCGTCGAGGACACCGTCGCGATCCTCCGCGGGCTCAAGGGCCGTTACGAGGCGCACCACCAGGTGCCCATCACGGATGCGGCGCTCGTCGCGGCCGCGTCGCTCTCGAACCGCTACATCCCGGCCCGCCAGCTGCCCGACAAGGCCATCGACCTCATCGACGAGGCCGCCTCGCGCCTGCGGATGGAGATCGACTCGTCGCCCGTGGAGATCGACGAGCTGCGGCGCGCGGTCGACCGCATGCGCCTTGAGGAGCTCGCGCTGAAGCGCGAGAAGGACGAGGCGTCGAAGGCGCGGCTGGAGAAGCTACGGGAGGACATCGCCGTGCGCGAGGCGTCCCTCGGCGACCTGCAGCGGCGGTGGGAGGCGGAGCGCGCGAGCGTCAACCGCGTCGGCAAGCTGAAGGACGAGCTGAACGAGCTGCGGATCCGCGCCGAGCGGGCCCAGCGCGAGGGGAACCTGGAGAAGGCGTCGCGCCTGCTCTACGGCGAGATCCCGGTGATCGAGCGCGAGGTCGCGCAGGCGGAGGCCGCCGAGTCGGTGCCGTCGGCGGAGGACCGGCTCGTGAACGAGCAGGTGACCGCCGAGGACATCGCGGCGGTCGTGGCGGCCTGGACGGGGATCCCCGTCGGCCGGCTGCTCCAGGGCGAGACCGAGAAGCTGCTGCACCTCGAGCAGGAGCTCGGCAAGCGGCTCATCGGCCAGAAGCCGGCCGTGCGGGCGGTCGCGGATGCGGTGCGCCGCACGCGCGCCGGCATCTCCGACCCGGGCCGGCCCACCGGGTCCTTCCTGTTCCTCGGGCCCACCGGTGTCGGCAAGACGGAGCTGGCGAAGGCGCTCGCCGAGTTCCTGTTCGACGACGAGAAGGCCATGGTGCGCATCGACATGAGCGAGTACGGCGAGAAGTTCGCCGTCTCACGCCTGGTGGGCGCGCCTCCCGGGTACGTCGGCTACGAGCAGGGCGGCCAGCTCACCGAGGCCGTGCGCCGCCGCCCGTACTCCGTGGTGCTGCTCGACGAGGTCGAGAAGGCGCACCCCGAGGTGTTCGACGTGCTGCTGCAGGTGCTCGACGACGGCCGGCTCACCGACGGCCAGGGGCGCACGGTCGACTTCCGCAACGTGATCCTCGTGCTCACCAGCAACCTCGGCTCGCAGTTCATCAGCGACGCCTCGCTGCCGCTCGACCAGCGCGAGCAGGCCGTGCAGCAGCTCGTGCGCCAGACGTTCAAGCCGGAGTTCGTGAACCGGCTCGACGACATCGTGGTGTTCCAGACGCTGTCGCTGGAGGACCTCGGCCAGATCGTGGAGCTCTACATCGACCGCCTCGGCGTGCGGCTGTCGGAGCGCCGGCTCACGCTCGGCGTCACCCCGGATGCCCGCCGCTGGCTCGCCGAGCGCGGCCACGACCCGCTGTACGGCGCGCGCCCGCTCCGCCGGCTGATGCAGCGCGAGATCGACGACCGCCTCGCGCGCGAGCTGCTCGCGGGCGACATCCGCGACGGCGACGCCGTGCGGGTCGACCTCGCGCCCGACGGCGAGGGCCTCACGGTCGGCCGCGCGTGGAGCGACGAGCCGGGGGAGCAGGCGCCGAGCGCCTGACGTCCTCGCGGCTCAGACCGCCGTCACCCGCAGGATCGCGATCGACTCGGGCAGCATCGCCGGCGCGTGCAGGCCCGACGCGGCCAGCGCGCGGCCGGTCAGCTCGACGCCGTCCCACCAGGCCGGGGCCGTGAAGCCGGGCTCCGGGGTGCCGACGCGCACGGGCTCCACGCGGTAGCGGCGGTCGGGATCGAGGCCCGGCAGCAGGAAGCGGCCGCGCGGGGAGACCTCGGAGCGGCCGATCGACGCGAGGAAGAACAGCGCGGAAGCGGCGTCCAGCGCCACGGCGCCGTGGACCAGCAGCGTCGGGTCGCTCTCGTCCGCGCGGACGACCGTGCCCGTGTGCATCAGCGCGCGCTCCTCCTTGTAGAGGGCGATCCACGCCGCGAGGTCGGCGTTCTCCTCGTCGGTGGCCTGCGCGAGGTCCCACTCGATGCCGAGGTGGCCGTGCAGCGCCGAGCCCGCGCGGAACGCGAGGCGGTGCGCACGGCCGGTGGTGTGGCTCACGCCCGAGGCGATGTGCGAGCCCAGGAGCTCCGGCGGGAGGAGCTGCATGGTCCAGCGCATCATCTGCTGGCGGTCGAGCGGGTCGATGCAGTCGGAGACCCACACGCGGTCGGTGCGCTCGAGCACGCCGAGGTCGACGCGGGCCCCGCCGGACGCGCACGCCTCGATCTCGAGGCCGGGGAAGCGCGCCCGCAGCTCGTCCATGAGGCGGTACGCCGCGAGCGTCTGCCGGTGCACGCCCGCCTCGCCGCGCGGGTGGACCCCGGCGTCGACGAGGTCGCGGTTGTGGTCCCACTTGACGTAGGCGATGTCGTGGGCGGTGAGGATCGCCGTCATCCGCTCGAGCACGTACGCGTACGCCTCGGGGATCACGAGGTCGAGCACCTGCTGGTCGCGGGCCCGGCGGGGGAGGCGGCCGCCGGTGGCCATGATCCACTCGGGGTGCGCCCTGGCCAGGTCGGAGTCCTCGTTCACCATCTCGGGCTCGAACCAGAGGCCGAACTCCATGCCGAGGCCCGTGACGTGGTCGATGATCGGGTCGAGCCCGTCGGGCCACACGGCCTCGTCGACGTACCAGTCACCGAGCCCGGCGTGGTCGTCGCGGCGGTGGCGGAACCAGCCGTCGTCGAGCACGTAGCGCTCGACGCCGAGCGCGGCGGCGCGATCCGCGAGGTCCTGCAGGCGCGCGAGGTCGTGGTCGAAGTAGACGGCCTCCCACACGTTGATCGTCATGGGCCGGTCGCGGCGCGGGTGGGAGTCCCGGGCGCGAAGGAAGCGGTGGAAGCGGGCGGCCTGATCGTCGAGGCCGTGCCCGTACGCGGCGTAGACCCACGGGCTCGCGTAGGACTCGTCGCGGGCGAGGCGCACCTCGCCGGGCAGGAGCAGCTCGCCGCCGCCGATCACCTGGCGGCCGGTGGAGAGGCGCTCGGCGTAGTGGCGGTGGTTGCCGCTGAACGCGACGTGGACGCCGCGCACGTCGCCGTGGCGGAAGCCGAAGCCGGGCGTGCCGACGGAGAGGAGGGTCGCGGCGTCGGGGCCGGTGCGGCCCTTGCGGCCCTCGCGCTCGTGGATCCCCACCACCAGCTCCCGGCGCTGCGGCGTGCGCTCGAGGCCCCAGCGTCCGGCGAAGTCGAGGATCTCGCGGGCCTCGGCCGGGAGCGGCAGCGCGAGCTGGAGGGCGCCGACGGAGTAGAGGCCGTCGCGCAGGTTGCGGACCTCGGCGCGCATCCGCACGAGGCCGGAGGGCAGCAGCTCGACGTCGATCGCGAGCGCGAGTCCCGCGGCGTCGTCGACCGCGTCGACGTGCACGAGCGCGGGGCCGGCGGACGCGGATCCGGGCCGGCCGTCGACGCCCGACGGCAGCGGCGAGCCGTCGACCGTCGCGGCCGTGACGCGGAACATCGGCGACCAGTCGGCGCCGTCGCGGTGCCCCTCGAGACCGGGCTTGCCCATCCACGACGTGTGCGCCTCGGGCAGGATCGACAGCCGCACGGGCGTGTCCGCGATGCTGCCCACGATCGGCTCGACGGACGCGAGCACCAGGGTCTCGAGGTCGGCCGCGGTCGTCTCGCCGAGGTCCGCGCCCCAGTGCACGACGGCGGGGAGGCGGCCGTCGACGAGGTCGAGGACCAGCGAGACGCCGGACGCCCGGAGGTGCAGGAGGGCGGAGGGGACGGCGGTGTCGGACATGGGGCTCCTCGCGTCGGTGCGGGTGGGGACGGATCCATCCTCCCGCGCTCGTGCGGCTGCCGGCGCCGGTGCCGGTGCGGGTGCCCGCGCCTAGTCCAGGTCCTCGAGCCCCGGGACGGCCGTGCCGTCCTGCCGGTCGGCGCTGACGCTCGTGCCCGACTGCGACTGGCGGGCGCGGACGGTGCGGGCGCGGATCCGCTCCACGGCGTCGGTGTCGCGCAGCTCGTCGTCGGACGAGCCCGCGGGCTCCACCACGATCTGGCTGGCCGGCCCGATGAGGATCTCGATCGTGCCCACCCCGCCCTCGGGCAGCCGCACGGGCACCTCGACGGTCGCGGCGGCGGTGCCCTCCCGAGCGAGCGCCTGCGCGCACTCCACCACGGCGCTGGCGATGTCGTCGCCGGTCAGGTAGCGGCCGTCGGCGTAGTGGATGGTGTGCACGCTCTCAGTGAAGGCCATCGCCCGCCGGTCGCCTAGGGGCTTGTCGCCAGCGGACAGGGGGTGGAGGGTCCGCCCCGCGCGACGGCCGCCCGGGCCGCCCGGGCCGCGCGGGGCGGTCGGGGCGGTCGCGGCGGGCGGGTGCGGCGGCCTCCCTCGGTACGCTCGGCGGATGACCTACGTCGCTCATCCCGATCGCTACTCGTCCATGCCGTATCGCCGCTCCGGCCGCTCGGGCCTGAAGCTGCCCGAGCTCTCCCTCGGCCTCTGGCACAACTTCGGCACCGCCCGCCCGATAGACACCCAGCGGGCCATCGTGCGCCGCGCGTTCGACCTCGGCATCACGCACTTCGACCTCGCCAACAACTACGGCCCGCCCCCCGGCAGCGCCGAGACCGCGTTCGGCCGGATCCTCGCGGAGGACCTCCGCCCGTACCGCGACGAGATCGTCATCTCCTCCAAGGCCGGCTACCTCATGTGGGACGGCCCCTACGGCGAGTGGGGCTCTCGCAAGTCGATGCTCGCGTCGCTCGACCAGAGCCTCGGGCGCCTGGGCCTCGACTACGTCGACGTGTTCTACTCGCACCGCCCGGATCCCGAGACGCCCATCGAGGAGACCATGGGCGCGCTCGCGACCGCGGTGCACCAGGGCAAGGCGCTCTACGCCGGCATCAGCAACTACTCGCCCGAGCAGACCGAGCGCGCCGTGGCGGCGCTCGCCGAGCACAAGGTGCCGCTGACCATCCACCAGCCGAGCTACTCGATGTTCAACCGGCACGTCGAGCGCGGGCTGCTGCCCGTGCTGGAGGAGGCCGGATCCGGCTGCATCGTGTTCTCGCCGCTCGCGCAGGGTCTGCTCACGGACCGGTACCTGTCGGGATCCATCCCCTCCGACTCGCGCGCCGCCACGAGCGGGTTCCTCGACGAGTCGGCCGTGTCCGCGACCTACCTGGAGCGGGCGCGCGGCCTGCAGGCCGTGGCCGAGGGGCGCGGGCAGACGCTCGCGCAGCTGGCGCTCACGTGGGTGCTGCGGCACCCCGGGATCACGAGCGCGCTCATCGGCGCGTCGAGCGTGGAGCAGCTGGAGCAGAACGTGGCCGCGGCCGGCGCCCCGGCGCTCACCGACGACGAGCTGGCGGCCATCGAGCCGCTCGCGGTCGACGGCACCGGGCGCTGATCCGCGGATGACGGACGCCCCCGCCCCCGCCCACCTCGCCGAGGGCGCCGCTCCCGCCGGCCTCGCCGCTCTCCCCGCTCCGGCCGACCGCGCCGCCCTCGCCGACCGGGTGAGCCGGATCCTCGACGCGCAGGGCATCGTCGACGGCCACGACGACCTCGCCTGGGCGCTCCGCGAGCGCGCGGTGCGGGAGGGCGGCCGGGGCGCGTCCGTCGGCGACGACGTGCTCGCCCGGCTCGCGGTGGAGGACGCCGTGCCCGGCCTGCACACCGACCTGCCGCGCCTCGACCGCGGCCGCATGGCGGCGCAGTTCTGGTCGGTGTGGGTGCCGGACCTGCCGGACGTGGATCCGGTGCGCTCCACGCTGGAGCAGATCGATGTGGCGCGCCGGCTCGTCGCCGCGCACCCGGACCGGCTCGCGCTCGCCGTGACGGCCGACGACGTGGAGCGCGTCGTCGCGTCCGGCCGGATCGCATCGCTCCTCGGCATGGAGGGCGGCCACTCGATCGGCGGATCCCTCGGCGTGCTGCGGGCGATGCGGGCGCTCGGCGTCCGCTACATGACGCTCACCCACAACGCGAACGTGCCCTGGGCCGACTCCGCGACCGACGCGCCCGTGCTGCACGGGCTGAGCCCGGCCGGCGAGCGCGTGGTCGCCGAGATGGAGCGGATCGGCATGATCGTCGACCTCTCGCACGTGTCGGCCGACGTGATGCGGCACGCGCTGCGGATCGCCCGCCGTCCCGTGCTGTTCACGCACTCCGGGGCGCGCGCCGAGTGCGACGTGCCGCGGAACGTGCCGGACGACGTGCTCGCCGCGCTCCCCGCGAACGACGGTGTCTGCATGGCGACCTTCGTCCCGCAGTTCGTGTCACCCGCGGTGGCGGCGTGGCACGACGAGACGCTGGCGCTCGCCGTGGCCGAGGGCGTGGATCCGCGCGACCACGAGGGCGTGCAGGCCGTCGCCGCGCGCCGCCCGGGGGATCGGCCGCGCGCGACGCTCGCCGACGTCGTGCGGCACGTGGAGCGGATCCGCGAGGTCGCCGGACCCCGGCACGTGGGCCTCGGCGGCGACTACGACGGCATCGACCGCACTCCCGACGGGCTCGAGGACGTGTCGTGCTACCCGGCGCTGATCGCGGCGCTCGCCGAGCGGGGCTGGTCGGACGGAGACCTGCGGGCGCTCGCGGGCGGCAACGCGCTGCGCGTGCTGCGGGCGGCGGATGCGGACGACGAGGTGTCGCGCGCGCCGGCGGACGCGGGGGACCTGGCGTGAGCGCGGAGGGCGGCGCCCGGGGCGGCGACGCCCTCGGCGCCGCATCCGCCGCGGCCCTGCGCGCCATGGACGCGCGCGCCGCGGCCGCGCTCCTCGACGACCTCGCCGACCGCGGCTGGCCAGCGGAGCACCGCGAGCGGCACGGCGGCTGGATCCTGCGCGCCGCGGGCGGCGTGACGAAGCGCGCGAACTCCGTGCTCCCGGCCGGCCCGGTCGACGACACGGACGCTGCCCTCGACGCGGTCGAGGCGTTCGCGGACCGCCACGGGATCGACCCCTGCGTGCAGGTGTCGCCCGCGTCGGAGCCCGCCGACCTCGCCGCCCGGCTCACCGCCCGCGGCTACGTCGCCGAGGCGCGGACGCTCGTGCAGGTCGCCGACGCCGGCGCGGTGGCGGCGCTTCTAGCGGACGCGGCCCCCACGGATCCGGTGCTCGCGCTCACGGTCGCGGACGCGCCCGACGACGCCTGGCTCGACGCGTGGTGGAGCGTCGACGGGCGCGGCGGAACCGCCGAGCTCGCCGTCGCCCGCGGGATCCTCGCGCGCGGCCCGGCCGTGTACGCCGCAGTGCGCGACGGCGACCGCGTGCTCGCCACCGCGCGCCTCGCGCTCGTCGGCCGCTGGGGCGGGCTGTTCGCCGTCGCGACGCGCCCCGAGGCCCGGCGGCGCGGCCTGTCGCGGGCGGCCATGGGAGCTGTGGTCGGCGCGGGCGTCGAGCGGGGGATCACCGACCTCTGGCTGCAGGTCGTGGCCGAGAACGACGGCGCGCTCGCCCTCTACGACGGGCTCGGCTTCCAGCCCGCGTCGCGCTACGAGTACTGGGCCCGCACCCGCCAGCCGTCGGCCGCCTCGAGATCGGCGAGGAACCGCGCGTAGACGCCCGGCTCGGCGGCGAGCGCGTCGTGCGTGCCGCGCTGCACGAGTCGGCCGCCGTCGAGCACGAGGATCTCGTCGGCGCTGCGGATCGTGTCGAGCCGGTGCGCGATCACGAGCAGGGTCCGGCGCCCGCGCAGGAGCCGGATCGCCTCGCCCACGGCCGCGGCGCTCTCCGCGTCGAGCGCCGCCGTGGCCTCGTCGAGCACGACCACGGGCGTGTCCGCGAGGAGCACCCGGGCGATGGACACGCGCTGGCGCTGGCCGCCCGACAGCTGCCGGCCGCCCTCGCCCACGGGCGTGTCGAGGTCGAGCCCGGCGCCGAGCGGCAGGCCGGCGCGGCGGAGCGCGTCGGTGACGGCGGCGTCGTCCGCGTCCGGATCCGCGAGGCGCACGTTGTCGCCGAGCGTGCCGGCGAGCAGGTGCACGTCCTGGAAGACGGTGGACACGGACGCGGCCACGTCGGCGAGCGCCATGTCGCGCACGTCGACCCCGCCGATCCGCACGGCGCCGTCGGTCACGTCGGCGGCGCGGGCGAGGAGCCGGGCGATCGTCGTCTTGCCGGATCCGGACGGGCCGACGAGCGCGATCATGCGGCCGGCGGGCAGGGCGGCGTCGACGCCCGCGACGGCCGGGGTCGCGGATCCCGGGTAGGAGAAGGAGACGCCGTCGAGCTCCACGTCGGCGCCGACGGGCCGGAGCGTCGTGCCCAGCGGGCGCTCCGGGATGGGGGCGGCGTCGAGGATCCGGCGGACGGCGCCGAGATCGCGGCGCGCGGCGCGCACCCCGACGGCCAGCTCCGCCGCCTGGCCGACGAGGTCGGCGGCGTGGAAGACGAGCACGAGCGTCGCGACCGTGCGGCCGGCGTCGACCGGGCCGCCGCCGACGCGGTCGACCGCGAGCACGAGCGCCACGACGAGCGCGGCGCGCATGACCGTGCCGAACGCGACCAGCCCCGCGACGATGCGGCCGATGAGCGCCCGGGACGCGGCGCGGTGCCGCACCAGGATCCCGTCGACGAGTCCCGCGTCGCGTCCCGTGCGCCCGTGCGCGCGCAGCACGTGCTGCGCCTGCGCGAACTCCACGACGCGCTCGGCGATCTCCGTGTCGGCCGCGGCGCGCGCGGCGTCGGCGCGCGCCACGATCCGGCCGCCGAGGCGGAGGGCCAGCACGAGCACCGGGGCGAGCACGAGCAGGGCGACGCCGAGCGGGGGATCCAGCACCAGGAGCGCGACCGCGATCACGGCGGGCACGACGGTCGCGGTGATGAGCGGCCGCAGCAGGTACGCCGGCACGCCCATCGACGCGAGCACGCTGCCGCCCGCCGCACCCGTGAGCTCGGCGCGGTGCGCGGCGTCGAACCAGGCGAGCGGGAGGCGCACCACGTGGTCGCCGATGCGGTGGTGCAGCGCGTTCGCCGCCCGCACGCCCGCGCCGAACGCGGCCGACTGCGCCCGCGCCTGCACGGCGAGGTGGGCGGCGGCGAGGAGCAGGAAGAGGGCGATCCACGGCCACGCGGACGACGGATCCGGCCCGAACAGGCGCTCCAGCACCGGCACGAGGGCGACCACCGCCGCGCCGTGCAGCACGGACGCCGCCGCCATGCGCGCCACCACCGGGCGCAGCTCCCGCTCGCCCGCGGGACCGAGGGTGCGGCGGATGTCGTCGATCGCGCCCATCAGCGCTCCTCCCGGTCGGTGTCGGTCGTGCGGGTCGTGCGGGTCGTGGCGGTCGGGGCCGGTTCCAGCGCGCCCGTGCGCCGGAGCCGCGCGTACAGGCCGTCGAGCGCCAGGAGCTCCGCGTGCGTGCCCTGCTCCACGATGCGGCCGGCGTCCATCACGACGATGCGGTCCGCGTCCTCCACCGTCTCCAGCCGGTGCGCGACGACCAGCACGGTCCGGCCGCGGGTCGCCTCGGTGAGGGCGCGCTGCATCCTGGCGGCCGTGCTCGGATCGGCGTGCGCCATCGGCTCGTCGAGCACGAGCACCGGGCAGTCGGCGACGAGCGCGCGGGCGAGGGCGATGCGCTGGGCCTCGCCGCCGGAGAGGCCGCCGCGGGGATCCAGCACGGTCGAGTACCCGTCCGGGAGGGCGTCGATCACGTCGTCGACCTGGGCGATCCGGGCGGCGGCGCGCACCTCGTCGAGCGAGGCGTCCGGGCGTCCCAGCCGGAGGTTCTCGAGCGCCGTGTCGCGCAGCAGCACCGTGTCCTGCAGCACGCAGCCGACCTGGGCGTGCCAGGCCGCCGGGGTCGCGTCGCGCACGTCGACGCCGCCGAGCTCGAGGGTGCCGCGGGTGGGCAGGCGCAGGCGGGCGACGAGGGCCGCGAGGGTGGACTTGCCGGATCCGGACGGGCCGACGACCGCGGTCACGGATCCAGGCTCCAGGTCGAGGTCGACGTCGCGGAGCGCGTCCCGCTCGCCGTCGTACGAGAAGCCGACGCCGCGGAGCACGAGGCCGGCGCCGTGGCGGGCATCGGGTTCGCGCGGGTCGGCGACCTCCGGCTCGACGGGCGCGCGCAGCACCTCGTCGACGGCCTTCGCCGCATCCACCGCGCCCCGGATGGCCTGCGCGCGCGGGCCGATGACGCCGACGGGCGCCGCCATCGCGGGCGCGAGGAGGAGGAACGGCGCGAGGTCCGCGGCGGGCAGCGCGCCGGCCGCGACCATCGCGCCGCCCACGGGCACGACGAGGGCGAGCACGCCGATCGGCGAGACGGTCAGCCACGACGCCGTGGTGACGGCCGTGGTGCGCGCGACCCAGGCGCCGAAGAACGCGGCGAAGGCGTCGACCGCCTGCAGGTAGCGGGCGTGCGCGCGGCCGGGCCGGCCGAAGGAGCGGACCACCTGGATCCCGTCGGCGAACTCCACCACGCTGCCCGCGATCTCGGCCGACGCGCGCCCGTACTCGGCCATCGACGACATGGCGCCGGACATCGCCCGCGCGAAGAGGAACACGCCGGCGACGAGCGGCAGGAGGCAGACGAGCGCGAGCGGCACGTCGAGGGTGAGGAGGTAGACGAGCGACGCGACGGTGACCACGACCAGGCGCGTGACGTCGAGCAGGGTGTGCGCGACGAGCGCGTGCAGCGCCGCGACGTCCTGCTGAACGGCCTGGCGGACGCGGCCTGCGTCGTGCGCGTCGAACCAGGCCAGGGGCACGCGGCCGAGCCGGGCGACGATCCGGCGTCGGAGGTCGAGCTGGAGGTCGGCGTCGGCGAGATGGGTGAGGGTGTCGGCGGTCGCGCCGAGCAGGAGGCTCGCGAGGCCGGCGACGGCCGCGAGGACCACCCCGCCCCACGCCGGGGGACCGCCGGGGTCGGCGACGGCGGCCCGGCCGATCTCGGCGACCGCGACGACGGCGGCGAGCCCGCTCGCGGAGGCCGCGGCCTGCAGGAGCACGGCGGCCGCCAGCCGGACGCGGACCGCGCGGACGGCGACCGCCACGGTGGCGGGCTGGCCGGTCGCGACCGGGGCGCCCTCCGTGCCCGTCATCGGCCCAGCACCGCGAGCTCGGTCGCCGCGTCCTCCGCCCCGCCGCGCAGCACGGTCCACGACCGCCCCGCCTCCCGTTCGAGCGTCGCGGGGTCCAGGCTGTGCCATTCGTATCCTCCTCGGACCTCGCGCACCGTCCGCTCGCCGTCGAGCACGAGCCAGCGCGTGGTGAAGCGGGTGGCGCCGTCGCGGCCGGGCTCGGCCGTGGTCCACCACTCGTAGGTCTGGGTGCCGATGCGCTCGCGCAGCAGGCGCGTCGGCGGGAGGGAGCGCGCGCTCGTCCCCATCAGGTCGACGACGACCACGCCGCCCGGCACGAGCCGCTCGAGGCAGCGCCGCCAGAGGTCGGCGCGGTCGTCGCTCCCGAGGTGCCCGGCGACGCCGACGAGCACGACCGCCCGGATCCGGTCGGGCAGCGCGACCTCCTGCGCCGTCTCGGGGCGGATGGTCACGCGGTGGCGGAGGGCCGGATCCTCGTGCACGCGGCTCCGCAGCACGGCGCGCATGACGGGGGAGGGCTCGGCGGCGAGGATCGGCGCGCCGGGCACGAGGTCGGCCAGCAGGCGCGTGACCCGGCCGGTGCCCGCGCCGAGCTCCACGATCGTGCCGGGGTCGGGATCCGCGTCGGGGCCGCGGCCCGCGTCGGCCCCGCTCGCCGAGGCGCCCGCCAGCGCCTCGGCCAGCACGCCCGCCATGGCCCCCGTGTGCCGTCGGGCCACGAGGTCGTAGAACTCCGCGCCGGGGGAGTAGTCCTGGAGCTCGAGCGTCACGGGAACATCGCCTCCGCGTCGGCGGGGAACGCGAGCGCCGGATCCAGCAGGGAGACGATCGCCTCCACCACCTCCGCGGGCCGCTCCGCCAGGTAGAAGTGACCGCCGCGGAACACCCGGAGGCGCGCGTCCCCGTCGGGGCGCGCGTCCCCGTCGGATCCGGCATCCGCGTCGCCGACGAGCCGGTGCCACGCCTCGGCCTCCGCGGGCCGGAGCTCCGGATCCGCGTCGCCGCTGAACACGCTCACCGGGCAGCCGGGCCCCGGGCCGGGGCGGGTGCGGTGCGTCTCGACCAGCCGGTAGTCGTCGCGCAGGCAGGCGAGCACGGTGCGGCGCATGTCGTCGTCGGCCAGGATCTCCGGCGCGGTGCCGCCCTGCCGCACGAGGTCGGCGAGCAGCACGGCGTCGTCCTGCCGGTGCAGGGTGCCGCCCCACCGCTCGGTCGGCGCGCGGCGTCCCGACACGACGAGCCGGACGGCGGGGCGGCCCGCGGCCGCGAGGAGGCGCGCGGTCTCGTAGGCGACCAGGGCGCCCATGCTGTGCCCGAAGAGCACGACCGGCAGGCGGTCCGGCAGCGCGCCGACGGCCGTCGCGACGTCGGCGGCGAGCGCGTCGAGGTCGGGGCTGACGGGATCGCCGTAGCGGTCGCCGCGGCCCGGGTACTGCACCCCGAGGAGCTCGACGCCCCGCGGCACGAACGGCGCCCACCCGCGGTAGGCGGACGCCGCGCCGCCGGCGTGCGGCAGGCAGACGAGGCGGATGCGGGGCGCGGGCGCCGCCTGGATGCGCCGCAGCCAGGCGTCCTCCATGCGTGGGGTGTCGATCACGGCGGGCTCCTCGTGCTCGGGTGCGGGTGCGGGTGCGGGTGCGGATGCGGGTGGGCGGTCGTGCGGATGCTCGTGCGCGCGGGTCGGCGGTCGGGAGGAGCGTAGCCCTTGTTGAGAACCATCCGCGATAAGAGCGGTATCGGATGGGGAGGGACGCGTCACCCGGCGGGCGGATCCGCGCGCCGCGGGACGAACGCGGCCAGCGGCAGGGAGGCGTCGGCCGCGGCGGGCAGGCGCACGAGGTCCATGCCGGCCTCGCGGGCGAGCTCCTCGAGGCCCACCGGATCCCACGAGTAGGCGTCGTGCACCTCGCGCGCGCGACCGCCCGGCTCGACGCTCCGCCAGCGCGTGCGCAGGGCGAGCAGGCCGTCGGGCGCGGGATCCGACCGGAACCACCACTCGAGCTCGTCGTCGCCCACGCGCGTGCGGGCGAGCCGCGACTCGGGCACGCGCGCCCCGGCCTCGAGGCCCATCGTCTCGACGACGACGACCCCGTCCGGGAGGAGCCGCGCGGCGATGCGCTCGAAGAGCCGGGCGCGCTGCCCACGGTCGAGGTGGCCGAGCACGCCGCAGAGCAGCACCGCGGAGAGGCGGTCGGGCAGGTCGAGGTCGGGGGCGGATCCGGCGGTGACGGTCACGCGCTCCTGGAGGCCCGGGGCGTCGAGGATCCGCGCGGTCAGCACGGCCCGCAGCGGCTCGGACGGCTCGGCGGCCACCACGCGCGCCTCGGGATGGGCGCGCGCGACGGCCCGGATCACGACGCCCGTGCCCGCGCCGATGTCGAGCACGGGCGCCCGTGACAGGTCGCGGCCCTCGAGCAGGCGGCAGACGGCGGCGGCCGTGAGCTCCGCGTGCGCGGCGGCGGCGAGGTCGAAGAGCTCGGCGGCGGGGCCGTAGGGGTCGGCGGGTGCTGGATCGGCGGGAGTCTTCGAGCTCCAAGACCTTTTGATGCAGGATCTACTCGATGCGGAAAGAGATTTCAGGGAAGCTGTATTGCCGTGCCCGACG
>NZ_LQXA01000043.1 GCF_001618005.1 Clavibacter tessellarius | reverse complement strand
CCCGCCGGTCGCGGCTCCGCCACCGGCAGGATCGCCTCCGCCGTCACCCGCGGCGGCTCGCCCGGGCGGATGCTCCGCGGCGGGCCGAGGCGGCGCGTGAGGTCCACCCAGGCGCGCGCCATGGTGATGTCCGCCTGCGCCGCGCGGAGGGCGTCGCCGTCGCCCGCGCGGATCTCCGCCACGAGCAGCCCGAGCGCGTGCGCGACCGCCTCCGGCCAGACGTCGTCGAAGAGGTCGCCGGCGGTCGGGGCGGGCTCGTCCGGCCAGGAGGCGAGCCGCGGCAGGGAGCGCCGGGCGGGATCCCCGTCGAGGTCGAGCCGGCCGGCCGCGTCGCGCCGGGTGAACAGGGCCGGGCTCCAGGTGACGGGCCCGTGCACGTCCGCCAGCGTCAGCACCCCGGCCTCCGAGGCGAGCGCGATCCGCGGCCAGAGCAGCGCGTGGTTGTCGCGATCGGCGGGGTGCAGCTCGTCGTGGATCCGCAGCGAGAGCGGCACGCCGCCGACCACGCCCTCGATCGCGGTGAGCGGCGACGGCCTGGCCTCCAGCGCGGTCAGCTCGCGCGGGCGCTCGACCGGATCCGCGAACGCCCACGGCCGGAGCCCGCCGACCGCCAGGCCGAGGACGTCGACCAGCGGCTGCAGCAGGTGCACGGGGCCGGCGGCGTCCACGTGCACGATCGGGCTCCGCGCGCGCAGCCGGGCGGCCGACGCGAGGAAGCCGCGCGTCGCGCGCACGTGCCGGTAGTGGGTCGAGAGGCGGTAGCGCACGCCGGCCTTCCGCGCCGCGCGGGCGGCCGCGGTGATCTCGTCGGGGTGGGCCGGGTGCTCCTGCAGCACGTGGATCCCGCGGGCGAGGAGCGCGAGCACGAGGTCGGTCCCGGGCCCGCCCTGCACGGCGGATCCGACGGCGACCGAGGCCACGTCGACGTCGGCGGGCAGATCGGCGACGTCGGTGTAGAGCGGCACGCCGTGCGCCGCCGCGAGGGCGCGGGACGCCTCGCCGCCGCGGGCGAGGATCCCGGCGAGCCGGAGCCCGGGCACGGCCCCGACGGCACGGAGGTGGATGCGGCCGAAGCCCGTGCCGCACACGACGATCCGCAGCGGGCGGTCGTCGGCGTCGCCCGTCACAGGTCCTCCTCCACCATCTCGCCCGCGTCGCCGGCGTCGTCGATGCGGGTGACGGTGCTCGCGCCCGACGCGGCGACGAGGTCGAGGACGCGCTGCGGATCCAGCACGTCGTGCGCGAACCCGACGCCCGGCGGCACGGCGCCCGCGCGGATCTCCCGCACGGTGATGGCCGCGAGGTGGCCCGCGAGCACGTAGCTGTCGTCGCTGTGCAGCACGATCGCCCGCTCGACCGGAGCGCCGTCGGCGTCCGTGCCGGAGACGGAGACGGCCAGCACGTGGAAGGGCCGGGTGCCGAGCAGGTCGAGGTCGCCCGCGCGGATGAGCGCATCCGCGGCAGCCGCCGCGCCGTCCGCGCCCGCGAGCAGCGCGGGCAGGCGGTTGAGGGCGTCGCGCACGGCGGGGCCCGGGTGCACGTTCCACCACTCGGCCTCCGCGAAGCCGCGCCCGCGCGCGATCCGCTCGGTCTCGGCGGAGAGGTACGGCTGCAGCGCGACCCGGCCCGGGAAGAAGGGCGCCGTCGCGTCCTCCTCGGCGCGGAGCGCGCGCTCGACCCGCCGGCCGCCGGACCAGGCGGCGAGCGGCGTGCCGTACGCGGTGGATCCGGGCCCGCCGGCCGCGAGCGACAGCGGCACGTCGAGCGCGACCCCCGGCGAGCACGCCTCGATGCCGCCCACCCAGCCGCGCAGCCGCAGCGGACCGCGCAGACCTTCGGCGGCGAGCCGCGGCAGGAGGCCGGAGAGTCCCGGGACCACGCCCGTCGACACGACCGCCCGGCGGCCGTCGCGGACGGCGGCGTCGGCGAGGCCGCGCGCGACGAGGCCCGCGCGCACGGGCTCCTCCCCGCAGACGTCCACGTAGTCGGCGCCCGCCTCGAGCGCGGCGGCCGCGATCCGGTCGCCGAACGCGAAGGCAGGGGCGGCGCAGTGCACCACCACGTCGGCCCCGCGGCAGAAGCGGGCGAGCGCGTGGTCGTCCATCAGGTCGACGGTCACGGCCTCGACCGCGCCGCCCGCCTCCTCCGCGAGCGCGCGGAGCGGCGCCGCGCGGCGTCCGCCGAGCCGGAGCGGCTCCTCGGACAGGGCGCGGAGGGCGAGCACCGCGGGCCGCCCGACGGCGCCGGATGCCCCGATCACCGCGATCACGCGATCACCGCCCGGCGCGTGAGGCGCGGGAGGGTCGACGGCACCGCGATCACGCGATCACCGCCCCGCCCGTGACGCGCGTGAGGATCGACAGCACGCGCGGCGCGTGCTCCACCGACAGGCAGTCGTAGTGGTCGCCCGGGATGTCGACGATGTCGAGCTCGCCGAGCGCCAGCTCCTCCCAGTAGTCGGTCACCGCCTCCCGGCTGCCCGGGAACGGGTACGCGCCGCTGTGCCGGAGGAACGTGATGTCGCCCGCGTACGGATCCGGCCGGTAGCGCGTGATGGCGAACACGCTCTGCCGGAAGGTGCGGAAGAAGCGCGTCATCTGCTCCGGCGTGTAGCTGCCGGACGCCGGCGGCACGACCTCGCACATCCGGGCGATGCGGGCCCGGCGCGGGATGCGCGACAGGTCGAGGAAGGCGCGGCCGATGTCGGCGAACTCGCCGTCGAGCGACGCGTAGCCGTCCACGGGCATGACGCCGGGGGTCTTCTCGAGGATCCGCGCGCCCGCCGCCGCGATGCGCCACGGGTCGGCGGGGAAGCCGAGGTCGACGGGGTCGATGCCGATCATCATCGCGAAGGAGTACTCGGACACCATCTCGTCGTCGAGCCGGAACGCGGGGCTGTGGCTGCTGATCGCGGTGAACGACGCCACGTCGGCGCCGGCCTCCGTGAGCGCGCGCGCCACCTCGGTGGCGACCAGGCCGCCGAGGCAGTAGCCGACGACGTGGAAGGTGCGGATCCCGGTGGCGAGGAGCTCGCGGGCGTACTCCGCGGCGATCCGGTCGATGAGCCCGTGCGGGTCGGCGTCGAGGAACGCGTCGAGGTCGGGGACCTCCACGCCGTACAGCGAGCCGGTGCCGCGGGACCGGCGGCGGATCTCGGTCATGAGCGCGCGGTACGGCATGATCGTGCCGATCCCGGCGTGGACGAGCACGGTGGCGGGCCCCTGGCCGGATCCGGAGAGCAGGCTCACGGCCGGCGTCGCGGGGGCGTCCCGCTCGCCCGCGGCGCCCTGCCCGGCCTGGCGCACGTAGCCGGCGAGCCCGGCGATCGTGGGCCGGCGGAGCATGTGGCGGAGCACCACGTCCCACTCGAGGTCGACGACCTCGGGGAGCTGCTCGCGCATCCGCCCGACGAGGCGCGCCACGAGGAGCGAGTCGCCGCCGAGCGCGAAGAAGTCGTCGTCGCGGCCGATGCCGGGGCGGCCGAGCAGCTCCGCCCACAGCTCCTGGAGGCGGCGCTCGACGTCGTCGCGGGGCGCGTCGGATCCGGCGGCGACCGCGGCGGCCGGTGCCTGGTCCTCGGCGAGCCGGGCGAGGGCCGCCCGGTCGACCTTGCCGTTCGCGGTGACCGGCAGCGCGTCGAGCACCTGCCAGCGGCGCGGCACCATGTACTCCGGCAGCCGGTCGGCGGCGTGGCGGCGGAGCGACGCGGCCCGGAGCGGCGCGCGGTCGGCCTTCACCTGCGCGAGCAGGAGGTGCTGGCCGAGGCCGGAGAGCGGATCCTCGTCGGCGGGCACCTGCTGGATCCCGCGGGCGCCGAGGTCGCCGAGCATCGTCCGCCACTCGGCGGCCTCGAAGAGCAGGGCGTCGCCGGCGAGCCGGGCGTCGGCCGGGCCGCCGGCGCGCACCTCCATGAAGTCGGTGGCGATCATGAGCGGCGGGTTGTCCTCGCGCGTGCTCTCGATCACGGCGAGGTGGCCGTGCGGGGCGAGGAGCCCCTGCAGCCGCCGGAGCGCCGCGGGCACGTCGGGCACGCCGTGCAGGCCGTTGGAGCAGATCACGACGTCGTAGGAGTTCGGACGCTGGCCCTGCGGCAGGGGGTCGGCCGCCGGGTCGAAGGCCTGGAACCGCACGCCGGGCCGGTCGGGGTGGCGCTCGCGCGCCTCGCCGACGTGGAACATCGAGGGGTCGGTGAAGACGTACTCGACGGCGCGGCCCGCGAGGGCGGGGATCAGCTGGTCGGCCGCGCCGCCCACGCCGCCGCGCACCTCGAGGATCCGAAGCGGCTCGTCCGGCCCGTGGCCGCGGGCGTCGTGCCGGTCGGCGAGCGCGACGACCGCGGCTGTCAGCGCCGCGGTGAGCAGCCGCACGCCGAGGTTGTCGCGGTAGGCCGCGCCGATCGCGTCGCTCGGGGCGCCCGGGTAGAGCAGCTCCGCGATGTCGAGGTCGCCGCGCACGAGGTCCCCCAGCGCGAGGCTCGACGCCTGCACGTGCCGGAGCAGCTCGGCGCTCCAGCCGATCTCCCGCTCGGCCTCCTCCACCCGGGCCCAGGCGCGGGCGACCCGCTCCTTATCCGCGGAGAGCGCGCCGCGGTGACGCCCGTCGTCGTCGCGCTCGATGCGCCCGCGTCGCGCGAGCGCGCGCAGCCAGCGGCGCACCACGACCCGGTGGGCGTCGCTCGCGCCGAGGAGGCCGGCGACCTCGTCGTCCGTGAGGGGGATCGCCGGGTCCACGAGCGCGCCGGCCGCCGCGAGCGTGCGCTCGATCACCCGGAGCGCGTGCTCGTCGAAGCCGGCGAGGAAGGCGCCGAGGGCGTCGGTGTCCACATCGGCCGCGGCGACCGCGAGGGCGGCGCGCGCGGCGCCGGCGGGGGCGTCGTCGTCGGGCGCCTCCGTCGGCGCGATCCGCTCGGGCTGCACGATCCCGACGAGGTGGCGGCCCGCGGCCCCCTCGGCCACCTGCACGGCGCAGTCGGCGACGCCCGGCTGGGCGAGCACCGCCGCCTGGATCTCCGCCAGCTCGATGCGGTAGCCGCGGATCTTCACCTGCGCGTCCTCCCGCCCGAGGAGCTCGATGCTCCCGTCGGGGAGGTAGCGGCCGATGTCGCCCGTGCGGTACTCGCGGTCGCCCGTGGCGGGATCCACGCCGAAGCGCTCCCGCGTGCGCTCCGCGTCGCCGAGGTAGCCGAGCGCCACGCCCGCGCCGCGGATGAGGATCTCGCCGGGCACGCCCTCGGGCCGGTCGCGCCCGTGGTGGTCGACGACGGCCAGGCGCTGGCCGCGGAGGGGCGTGCCGTACGGGATGCTCGGCAGCAGCCGGTCGACCTCGTCGATCACGTGGTGCACCGACCAGATGGCGGCCTCGGTCGCGCCGCCGAGGCTTACGACCGTGAGCTCCGGGTGGCCGGCGCGCATGGCGTCGGGCAGGGTCACGGGGATCCAGTCGCCCGAGAGCAGCGCGAGCCGCAGCGTGCTCGGGGCGTCCCCCGCCGCCGCGCCGCCGGTGGCCGCGACCGCGTCGCGGTAGTCCTGCAGCATGCGCGCCTGCGCGGGCACGGAGTTCCAGAGCGTGACGCGATGGCGGGCGATGAGCGCGGCCCAGTGCGACGGGTCGTCGCGCCGGCGCGGGTCGGGCAGCACCAGCGCGCCGCCGGCGCCGAGCACGCCGAGCACGTCGAAGACCGACAGGTCGAAGCCGAGGCCGGCGAGGGCGAGCACGCGGTCGTCGGGGCCGACGCCGAAGCGCTCGCGGATGTCGACGAGCGTGTTGTGGGCAGCGTGGTGGGAGAGGATCGCGCCCTTGGGGGTGCCCGTGGATCCGGACGTGTAGATGACGTAGGCGGGGTCGCCCGGGTCGACGCCGTCGCGCCCGGCGGCGGCGGCCGGCCGGGTGGCGGCGGGCTCGAGCGCGTCGACCGCGATCCGCTCGATCCCTGTGGGCCAGTCCTCGGGCGCGCCGACGAGGGCCTGCTGGGTGAGCACCTGCCGGATGCCGGCGTCCGCGAGCACGGTGTCGCGGCGGATCCGGGGCTGGGCCACGTCCACGGGCACGTAGGCGCCGCCCGCGAGGAGCACGCCGACGACGGCGACGACCTGCTCCCAGCCGCGCGCGGCCACGATCGCCACGCGGTCGCCCCGGCGGTGCCCGGTGGAGCGGAGCCGTGCGGCGACGGCGGCCGCGCGCCGTACGAGCTCGTCGTGCGTCAGCGTGCGGTCGGGGGCGATGACCGCGGGCGCGTCGGGCCGGGCCTCGGCCGCCGCGAGGAGCGGCTCGTGCACGAGCGCGGGGGCGACCGGATCCCCGGTGTCGCCCACCCGGATCCGCCGCGCGCGCTGGTCGGCGGGCAGGTCGACGGCGACCGGCCGGTCCCAGGCGCCCGGGTCGTCGGCGAGGGCGCGCACGGCCTCGATGAAGGCGCCGAACGCGGCGTCGGCCACGCCGTCGGCGAGCACGCCCTCCCTCACGTCCCAGCTGAGCTGGAGGCCGTCGGGCACGCGCAGGGCCTGGCAGTCGATCCACACCTGCGGCGTGCGCGTGACGGCCGCGGTGATCCGCCCGCCGTCGCCCGTGGGCGCGTTCGCGGCGTCGCCGGCGAGGGCGCTCGTGAAGACCACGGGCGCGAGCGCCACGTCGCGCGTGTCGCCGCCGCGTCGCCGGGTGAGCTCGGCGAGCAGTTCGGTGCCGCCGCAGAGCGGGTGGCCGAGGTCCTCCAGCAGGCGGGCGGAGAGCGCCCGCATCCGCTCGACGGCGGGCAGGTCCTCCGTGAGGTCGACCTCGAGCAGCTCGACGGACGTGAAGTCGCCCACCACGTGCTCGGCGCCGGGGGCGAGACCGCCGCGCTCGGAGACGGGCAGGTTGAGGACGAAGCGCGCGCCGCGGCTCCACCGGCCGATCGTCTCGGCGTAGGCCGCGAGCAGGACGCCCGTGGGGGTCACGCCGGCGTCGGCGGCGGCACGGTCGAGGCGCCGGGCGGCGGCGGGGTCGAGCACGGCCGACAGGCGGCGGAACCGGGCGGGGGCGGCCATCGGGTCGTGGTCCGCGAGCGGCAGCTCCGGCGCGGGCGGCAGGTCGTCGAGGCGGCGCCACCAGTAGGAGCGGTCGCGCTCGTACGCGGCCGACGCGGTGAGCGCGCGCCGGGCCAGCACGCAGTCGCGGAAGCCGGTGCCGTCGGGCGATCCGGGCAGCTCGGCGGCCGGATCCTCGACGAGCGTGCGCAGCTGGTCGAGCACGAGCTGGAGGCTCGCGTGGTCGATCACGAGCAGGTCGACCGCCAGGTGCAGGCGCACGGCGTCGTCGGCGCGGGTCACGACGGCGCGCACGCGCGGCCAGGCGGGCTCGCCGCCCGTGCCCTGCGCGAGCTCGGCGCGCACGGCGTCGAGGCGGTGCCCGATGGAGGCGGTGCCGAGGCCGCGCAGGTCGTCCACCGGCACCTCGACGGGGCCGGGGTCGGCGAGCACCCGCTGCGAGCCGTCGGGGTGGATCTCGGCGCGGAGCATGCCGTGGTGCGCGACCAGGCGGATCCACGCGTCGACGATGCGCGCGGGATCCGTCGACGCCGGCCACGACAGGTCGAGGTCGGCGGTGCACGCGACGCCGCCGTACGGATACGCGTCGGTGCGGCCGAGGAGGTAGGCGGTCTGCACGGGGGTGAGCGGGAACGGGTCGTGCGCGGCGGCCGGGTCGGCGCGCGGGGCCGCCTCGCCGGGGCCCGCGTCGTCCGCGCCCGTCGCGGCCCGCCGGTCGAGGATCGCGAGCACGTCGTCGCGGTGCCGGCGGATGAGCTCGCGCCGGTCGTCGTCGATCACGCCGAGCGGGCCGCGGAACCGGATCCGCCCGTCCTCCGCCCAGAGCCGGACGCCGCGGGCGTTGAGGTCGTCGATGAGCTGTTCAGCGTTCACAGGTCTCCGCTTTCGAAGAGGTCGGTGCCGGCCGGGGCCGGCGTTCGGGCGGGTGCGTCCGCGGGGGCGGATGCGGGGGTGGTGGTCGCGGGGGCGGCGGTCGCGGGGGCGGCGAGGAGGCGGTCGATGCAGGCGGCGTACGCCCGCACGGTCGGCTCCTCGAGGAAGCGGCGGACGCCCGCGTCGACGCCGAAGCGGCGCTGGGCCGCGGTCACGAGCCGGAGCATGGCGAGGCTGTCGCCGCCCGCGGCGAAGAAGCCGGCGTCGGGGGCGGGCGGGGTGCCGAGGATCCCGGACCAGAGCTCGGCGAGGGCGGCCTCGGTGGGGGTGGCGGGCGTGGCGGGGCGCGCGGCGGCGTCGGCGTCGGTGCTGGTCGCGGCGTCGGGCCGCGCCGGATCGGCCTCGGCGTCCGCATCCGCGAGCGCACGCCCGAGCGCCCGGACGTCCACCTTCCCGTTGGCGGTGAGCGGCCACGCGTCCACGAGGTGGACGCGGCGCGGCAGCGCGTACGCGGGGAGCCGGTCGGCGGCCGTCGCGGTCGCCGCGGCGAGCACGGCGGCCGCGTCGTGCCCGTCGTCCGGCTCGATCGCCACGTGCAGGTGCCGCCGACCCGAGGCTGCGTCGACCACGAGCGCGATCGCGCGCCGGATCCCGGGCGCGGCCGCGTGGGCGGCCTCGATCTCGCCGAGCTCCATCCGGTGCCCGCCGAGCTTCACCTGCCGGTCCGCGCGGCCGAGGAACTCGAGGATCCCGCCGGGCCGGTACCGGCCGGTGTCGCCCGTGCGGTACCAGCGTCCGCCGTCGATCTCGACGAACGCGGCGGATGTGCGCGCCGGGTCGCCGCGGTAGCCGCGGGCGAGCCCCCGGCCGCCGATGACGAGCTCGCCGGGCACCCAGTCGGGGCAGTCCCGGCCGCTCGCGTCGAGCACGCGGAACGCCTGGTCGGGCAGCGGGCGGCCGTAGGGCGCGGACGCCCAGCCGTCGAGCGGCCCGTCCACCTCCCAGGAGTTCGACCAGATGGCGGCCTCGGTGGCGCCGCCCAGGGCGACGAGGCGCGTGTCGGGCCCGGCCGCGCGGATCAGGCGCCCGTGCAGGTCGGTGCCGACGCGGTCGCCCGAGACGAGCGCCGCCCGCAGCGTGTCGAGGCGGCCCGGCCGGTCGTCGGCCGCGACGAGGAGCATGTCGAGCAGCATCGGCACCGCGTCCCACAGCGTGACCGCGTGCTCGTGCACCAGGTCGAGCCACCGCGGGGCGTCGCGCTCCTCGCCCTCCTCGGGGATCACGAGCGCGCCGCCCGCGCCGAGCACGCCCAGCGCGTCGAAGACGGAGAGGTCGAAGTCGAGGGCGGAGAGGGCGAGGATCCGGTCGGCCGGGCCCATGTCGAGCATCCGGCCCACCGCGTCGACCGTCGACCACGCCGCGTCGTGCGTGATCTCGACGCCCTTGGGCTCGCCCGTGGAGCCGGAGGTGTGGATGACGTAGGCGAGCGCGGACACGGGGGGCCGCACCGGCGCGGCGAGCGGCTCCTCCGCGGCCGCGTCGGCCGGGCGGAGGAGGGCGGGCGCGTCGGGGGCGTCGCCGCCCGCCGCGGCCGGGTCGTCGGCGATGACCAGCCGGATGCCCGCCGCGCGGTGGATCGCCCGCCGCCGGGCGGGAGGCTGGCCGACGCCGATGGGCGCGTACGCGGCACCCGCGCTGAGGACGCCGAGGACGGCCGCCGCCTGGTCCGCGCCGCGCGGCAGCGTGATGCCGACGAGGTCGCCCGGCCCGAGGCCGCGCCGCTGGAGCGCGCCGGCGATCCGGAGGGCGCGGTCGGCGAGCTGCCCGTGCGTCACGACGCGTGCCGACGCGCCCGTGCCCGTGATGAGCGCGGGCGCGTCGGGCGCCCGGAGCGCGGCCTCGTGCACGCCGTCGTGCAGGAGCCGGCCCGGTCGGGGGGCCGCGGGCGCCGCGGCGCGGGCGCGCGCCTGGTCGGCGGGCGGATCCGCGGGGAGCGGCGCGTCCCAGTCGGCCGTGGCGAGGTGCTCGAGCGTGGCCACGTAGGCGGCGACGAGGGCCTCGACGAGGCCGGGCGGGAACGCGTCGTCGCGGGCGTCCGCGTCGATCCGCAGCCCGCCGTGGTCCTCCAGCACCTGCACGTCGAGGAGCACCTGCGGGGACTGGGACACGCCGTGGATCCGCTCGCCGAACGACCCCGACACGTCCGCCGAGACGCCGTGGCCGATGCCGGCGCTGCCGCCGTCGCCGACCCCGATCGCGCTCGTGAACACGACGGGCACCGGCGCCACGGCCGTGCCCTGGAGGCGCGCCCGCTCCCGGAGGATCCACGACGCGGGCGCCTCGCGGTGGTCGAGGTCGCCGGCGAGGCGCTCCTGGAGCCCGCGGGCCGCCTCCACGGCGGAGTCCGCGGCGCGGTGGTCGAGCAGCGTCAGCCCGGTGAAGTCGCCGACGAGGCGCGGCATGTCGGGGTGCACGTCGCGCCGGTCGAAGAGCGTGAGCGTCATGGTGAGGTCGCGCTGCCCGGTCCAGCGGGAGAGCACGTGGCCGTACGCGGTCGCGAGCATGCTCGTGGGCGTGAGCCCGGCCGCCCGGCAGCGGTCGCGGAAGGCGGTCCACCACCCGGCGTCGAAACGGTGCGCGCGGCGGGTGAAGCGCGCGGCCGGATCCGTCGTGGCGAGCGGCAGCCGCGGGGCGTCGGGCATCTCGGCGAGCCGTGCGCGCCAGTGCTCCTCGTCGGCGCGCAGCCGCTCCGGATCCGGGCGGGTCTGGAGCACGCAGTCGCGGAAGGTCAGCTCGGCGGGGGCGGGCGGGAGCGGCAGCCCGCGCACGAGGAGGTCGAGCTCCGTGTACAGGATCATGATCGACAGCGCGTCGACGACCGCGTAGTCGAGGCCGATCCCGATGCGCGTGCGGGTGCGGCCCCGGCCATCCGGGTAGCGCACGGCGTCGAGGTCGAAGAGCGGCCAGACGGCGAGGTCGTGGCGGCGGTGCGACGTGCGCTCCCGGAACGCGGCGAGCTCGCGGGCCACGGCATCCGGATCCGCGTCGGCCGGCACGTCGCGCACGTCGACGCGCACCGGCGGCACGTCCTCGAGCACGCGCTGGGTGCCGTCGGGGTGGATGACCGTGCGGAGCGTGGGGTGGCGGCGCACGAGCTCGTCGAACGCGGCGGCGAGGCGTTCGAGGTCCTGGCCCCGGCCGTCGAACTCGGTGTGGTGGTAGGTGCCCACGCCGCCGAGCGGGATGCGGGGGTCGCGGCCCACGGCGTACGCGCGCTGCACGTCGGTGAGCGGGAACGGGTCGTGGGCGTGCGCGGGGTCCGGCACGATGCGGGCGCGCGCGTCCGCGGGCTCCGGTTCCGTGAGGTGCAGCGTCGCCGCGAAGTCGGCCAGCACCGGGTGCCGGAAGAGCGCGGCCACGCTCGCGTCGGCCGCGCCCGCGGCGCGGAGGGCGGCGACGCTGCGGGTCGCCTGGAGGGAGTCGCCGCCCGCGGCGAAGAAGGAGTCCGCGCGTCCGCACGGGGCGCCGAGCAGGCCGGTCCAGACGCGCGCGACGAGCCGCTCCTCGGGCGTCAGCGGGGCGTCGTCCACGCGCGGCGCGGGGGCCGGCCGCTCGGCGAGCTCGGCGGTGATGCGCGCCCGGTCGACCTTCCAGTTGGCCGTGAGCGGCAGCGCGTCCCGCACGACCACGCGCGCGCACGCCATGGACGGCGGGAGCAGGGCGCCCGCGTGGGCCGCGACCTCGTCGGGGACGACGACCGCGCCGGGCTCGGGCACCACCATCGCGGCGAGCGCGCCCTGGACCGCGACGACGACGGCGCGCTGCACGCCCGGGGCCGAGGCGAGCGCCGCCTCCACCTCGCCGGGCTCCACGCGGTGCCCGCGGATCTTCAGCTGGTGGTCCGCGCGGCCGAGGAACTCGAGCACCGGCCGCCCCGACGCGTCGCGGCGGTACGCGGCCCGGTCGCCCGAGCGGTACCAGCGCTCGCCGTCGATCGTCGGGAAGCGGGCGGCGGTGAGCTCGGCATCGCCGCGGTAGCCCGAGGCCAGCGCGTGCCCGCCCACGAGCAGCTCGCCGGGCACGCCGTCGGGGCGGTCGCGGCCGCGCTCGTCCACGACCCGCACGCGCACGCCGGGCAGCGGGTCGCCCCAGGGGAGGCCGCGCGCGGACGACGCCGGATCCGCCGCGTCGCCCGGCCGCGCATCGTGCACGGTGGAGTGGATGGTCGCCTCGGTCATCCCGCCGAGCGCGACGAGGCGCGCGGCGGGCGCGCACGCGGCCAGCCGGCCGGGCAGATCCGCCCCCACGACGTCGCCGCCGAGCAGCACGAGCCGGAGGGGCAGCGGCCCGTCGGCGGTCGCGGTGAGCAGCATGTCGAGGAGCGCCGGCACGGTGTTCCAGACCGTGACGCCGTGCGCCCGCACCAGCTCGCGCCAGCGGTCGGCGTCGCGGCGCTCGTGCTCGGCGGGGACGACGACGGCGGCGCCCACCGAGAGCGCCGCGAACAGGTCGTAGACGGAGAGGTCGAAGTCGAGCGCGGAGAGCGCGATGGTGCGGTCGTCCCGGCCGAGGGGCGCTACGACCGCGAGGGAGCGGAGGGTGGCGACGACGGCCCGGTGCGGGACCTCCACGCCCTTCGGCCGACCGGTGGATCCCGACGTGAAGAGCAGGTAGGCGGGGGAGTCGGGGGCCACGGCGACGGGATCCGCCAGCGCCACGGCATCGCGGGCGGCGCCCAGCGCGAGCACGGACGGGCCGTGCGCGCCGACGGCCGCCGCGGAGACGCCGACCAGGTCGTCGTCGGCGAGGACGCAGTCGATCCCGCTCCCGAGGATCGCGGCGCGGCGCGCGGGCGGCTGGTCCGGGCCGACGGGCGCGTAGCAGGCGCCGGCGAGCAGCACGCCGAGCACGGCGGCGACGCGATCGGGGCCGGCCGGCGCGGTGATCGCCACGGTCGCGCCGGGGCCGACGCCCTCCGCGCGCAGCAGCCCGGCGACCCGGCGCGCGTGCTCCGCCAGCTCGCCGTACGCGACCGCGCGGCCGTCCGATGCGACGAGCGCCGTGCGGCCGGGATCCTCCGCCGCCCGCGCGAGGAACGCGGAGTGCAGGAGGGCGCCGCCGGCATCGGGCGCCGGCGCCGGCCGCTCGCGCGCGAGCCGGGCCCGCACGTCGTCCGGGGCGGGGACCGCGAGCGCCGGGAGGTCCCACGCGCCCGGCCGCTCGTGCACCAGGCCGTCGACGAGCCCGCGGTACGCCTGGAACGCGGCCTCCATCGCCGGCTCCTCGAGGATGTCGACCCGCACGTCCCAGTTGACGAGCAGCCCGCCCTCGAGCTCGGTGACCTGCGCGTCGAGCCACACCTGCGGGCCCTGGGAGATGATCCAGACCGGCTCCCCGAGCGCGCGGCGGATGGGCGCGTCGTACAGCTCGCCCAGCCCGATCGCGCTCGTGTACACGACCGGGGCCAGCACGGGGCTCCCGCCGTCGCGGCGCGCGAGGTCGCGGAGCACGTCGACGCCGCCGTAGCCCGCGTGCGCGACGGCCTCGCGGACGCCCTGCTGGATCCGCCGCGCGTCGTCGCGGAACGACCGCTCCTCCGAGAGGTCGACGTCGAGGAGGATCGAGGTGCTGAACTCGCCGACGAGCAGCTCCAGCCCCTCCTCGTCGCCGCGGTCGAGCACGGGGAGGTTGAGGAGGAAGCGGGCCTCGGCCGACCAGGCGGCGACGACCTCGGCGAACGCGGTCGCGAGCACGGCGGCCACCGTCAGCCCGCGGGCGCGCGCCGCGGCCTCGAGCAGGCGCAGCTCGTCCTGCCCGATGCGGTGGTGCAGCCGGCGGGAGCGCGGCGCGACCGCGGATCCCGGCGCGTCGGCGCGCTCCGCGGCGGCCGGCGCCGCGTCG
>NZ_LQXA01000042.1 GCF_001618005.1 Clavibacter tessellarius | reverse complement strand
CGCGACACGCCCGGGATGCGGGTTGTTTTGCGGGGGTGGGGTGGTCCGCGTAATGTCTCCTCTTGTCGCCGGAACGGGCGGGAAGCGAAATGCTTCCGGAGCTGTTCTGGTGGGCTTGATCCTGGTGAAACAGAAGTTGCCGCGGCTTACGGGTTGCGTGTTTACCATCAACTGAGCTAGGGTCTGATTCTGCTTCCGACGTGAGTGCTGGGCCTTGTGGTCTGGATCACTCCCACGGGGAGCGGTGGAGTGTGAGCTCCGATGGCTGGCTGTGATGGTCGGTGTCGGGAGCGTCCGTTCCTTGAGAACTCAACAGCGTGCACAATGTCAAATGCCAAATACCCGTTGCGGGTGTCCTTCGGATGCTCGTTTCGGATTCCTTTGGAATACATTTAAACAAACAAGCAAGTCAGTAATGATTTGTTCTGTCGGTTTCAAACTTGCTGGTTCGTGTTCGATTCCCGTTCACGTCTGGCTTTAGATGTGCCGACTGCTTTCGGGTGGTCGTGCGTTTAAGCATTTATGGAGAGTTTGATCCTGGCTCAGGACGAACGCTGGCGGCGTGCTTAACACATGCAAGTCGAACGGTGATGTCAGAGCTTGCTCTGGCGGATCAGTGGCGAACGGGTGAGTAACACGTGAGTAACCTGCCCCCGACTCTGGGATAACTGCTAGAAATGGTAGCTAATACCGGATATGACGATTGGCCGCATGGTCTGGTCGTGGAAAGAATTTCGGTTGGGGATGGACTCGCGGCCTATCAGGTTGTTGGTGAGGTAATGGCTCACCAAGCCTACGACGGGTAGCCGGCCTGAGAGGGTGACCGGCCACACTGGGACTGAGACACGGCCCAGACTCCTACGGGAGGCAGCAGTGGGGAATATTGCACAATGGGCGAAAGCCTGATGCAGCAACGCCGCGTGAGGGATGACGGCCTTCGGGTTGTAAACCTCTTTTAGTAGGGAAGAAGCGAAAGTGACGGTACCTGCAGAAAAAGCACCGGCTAACTACGTGCCAGCAGCCGCGGTAATACGTAGGGTGCAAGCGTTGTCCGGAATTATTGGGCGTAAAGAGCTCGTAGGCGGTTTGTCGCGTCTGCTGTGAAATCCCGAGGCTCAACCTCGGGTCTGCAGTGGGTACGGGCAGACTAGAGTGCGGTAGGGGAGATTGGAATTCCTGGTGTAGCGGTGGAATGCGCAGATATCAGGAGGAACACCGATGGCGAAGGCAGATCTCTGGGCCGTAACTGACGCTGAGGAGCGAAAGCATGGGGAGCGAACAGGATTAGATACCCTGGTAGTCCATGCCGTAAACGTTGGGAACTAGATGTGGGGACCATTCCACGGTCTCCGTGTCGCAGCTAACGCATTAAGTTCCCCGCCTGGGGAGTACGGCCGCAAGGCTAAAACTCAAAGGAATTGACGGGGGCCCGCACAAGCGGCGGAGCATGCGGATTAATTCGATGCAACGCGAAGAACCTTACCAAGGCTTGACATATACCGGAAACATGCAGAGATGTGTGCCCCGCAAGGTCGGTATACAGGTGGTGCATGGTTGTCGTCAGCTCGTGTCGTGAGATGTTGGGTTAAGTCCCGCAACGAGCGCAACCCTCGTTCTATGTTGCCAGCACGTAATGGTGGGAACTCATAGGAGACTGCCGGGGTCAACTCGGAGGAAGGTGGGGATGACGTCAAATCATCATGCCCCTTATGTCTTGGGCTTCACGCATGCTACAATGGCCGGTACAAAGGGCTGCGATACCGCAAGGTGGAGCGAATCCCAAAAAGCCGGTCTCAGTTCGGATTGAGGTCTGCAACTCGACCTCATGAAGTCGGAGTCGCTAGTAATCGCAGATCAGCAACGCTGCGGTGAATACGTTCCCGGGCCTTGTACACACCGCCCGTCAAGTCATGAAAGTCGGTAACACCCGAAGCCAGTGGCCTAACCGCAAGGGAGGAGCTGTCGAAGGTGGGATCGGTGATTAGGACTAAGTCGTAACAAGGTAGCCGTACCGGAAGGTGCGGCTGGATCACCTCCTTTCTAAGGAGCATGTGCACCTCTCCTCTGTATACAGGGAGATCAAGGGTGCCAAGTCACGCGTCAGGCGTATGTCCTGGTGGTGGCGCTCATGGGTGGAACATTGACATTGATGCCGGTTGATTCGTCGTGCTGCTAGTACGCCTCCTTGTGGGGTGGGAACGTGGTGTGGGGTGTCGCGGGCATGTTGCACGCTGTTGGGTCCTGAGGGACCGGGCCGCACCGTTTGGTGTGTCTGGTTTCTTGTCGGACCCTTTCTGTCGTCCCTGAGTGGATGGTGGTGGGGTACCGCCCGTATATTGAGAACTACACAGTGGACGCGAGCATCTTAGATTCACCGGTTTACCGGTGGATCACAAAGATCTATTTATAGATCATTGGTCAATTCTGTCTCCTCTAGGGGAGGCGAAACGATTCAATCTCATGTGATTTCAAGATTCTAAGAGCAAACGGTGGATGCCTTGGCATCTGGAGCCGAAGAAGGACGTATAAATCTGCGATAAGCCTCGGGGAGCTGATAATAGAGCTTTGATCCGAGGATCTCCGAATGGGGAAACCCCGCCAGGCCCTTTGGGTGACCTGGTGACTCCCGCCTGAATATATAGGGCGGGTAGAGGGAACGTGGGGAAGTGAAACATCTCAGTACCCACAGGAAGAGAAAGCAAAAGCGATTCCGTTAGTAGTGGCGAGCGAAACCGGAAGAGGCCAAACCGATCATGTGTGATATCCGGTAGGAGTTGCATGGTCGGGGTTGCGGGACTTTCCGTACAGTTCTACCGAGCTGTGAGGGCAATGAGCGCGATATAGACGAATGGTCTTGAAAGGCCAGTCATAGAGGGTGCGAACCCCGTAGTCGAAATGTCGTCGCCTGTCCGGAGAGTATCCCAAGTAGCACGGGGCCCGTGAAATCCCGTGTGAATCTGTCAGGACCACCTGATAAGCCTAAATACTCCCAGATGACCGATAGCGGACAAGTACCGTGAGGGAAAGGTGAAAAGTACCCCGGGAGGGGAGTGAAATAGTACCTGAAACCGTTTGCTTACAAACCGTTGGAGCACCCTTGTTGGTGTGACAGCGTGCCTTTTGAAGAATGAGCCTGCGAGTTAGTGATATGTGGCGAGGTTAACCCGTGAGGGGCAGCCGTAGCGAAAGCGAGTCTTAATAGGGCGTATGAGTCGCATGTTCTAGACCCGAAGCGAAGTGATCTATCCATGGCCAGGTTGAAGCGACGGTAAGACGTCGTGGAGGACCGAACCCACTTCAGTTGAAAATGGAGGGGATGAGCTGTGGATAGGGGTGAAAGGCCAATCAAACTTCGTGATAGCTGGTTCTCTCCGAAATGCATTTAGGTGCAGCGTTGCGTGTTTCTTGCCGGAGGTAGAGCTACTGGATGGACGATGGGCCCCAAAAGGTTACTGACTTCAGCCAAACTCCGAATGCCGGTAAGTGAGAGCGCAGCAGTGAGACGGTGGGGGATAAGCTTCATCGTCGAGAGGGAAACAACCCAGACCACCATCTAAGGTCCCTAAGCGCGTGCTAAGTGGGAAAGGATGTGGAGTTGCATAGACAACCAGGAGGTTGGCTTAGAAGCAGCCACCCTTGAAAGAGTGCGTAATAGCTCACTGGTCAAGTGATTCCGCGCCGACAATGTAACGGGGCTCAAGCACGCCACCGAAGTTGTGGCATTTATATTACAGGCAGGCCTTCGTGGTCCAGCCGTATAGATGGGTAGGAGAGCGTCGTGTGGCCAGCGAAGCGGCGGTGTGAACCAGCCGTGGAGGCCACACGAGTGAGAATGCAGGCATGAGTAGCGAAAGACGGGTGAGAAACCCGTCCTCCGAAAGACCAAGGGTTCCAGGGCCAGGCTAATCCGCCCTGGGTAAGTCGGGACCTAAGGCGAGGCCGACAGGCGTAGTCGATGGACAACGGGTTGATATTCCCGTACCGATGAAGAACCGCCCAAGACAATCCAGTAATGCTAAGTGTCTGAATCCTTGATTCGATCCCTTCGGGGTGACGGTCTTGGCCTAGCACACGACCCTACGCTGAGGCGTTTAGCGTATTAACAGGTGTGACGCAGGAAGGTAGCTGAGCCGGGCGATGGTTGTCCCGGTCTAAGGATGTAGGGCAGAAGATAGGCAAATCCGTCTTCTATGTAGCCTGAGACCCGATGGGTAGTCCTCACGGACGAAATCAGTGATCCTATGCTGCCGAGAAAAGCATCGACGCGAGGTTCCAATCGCCCGTACCCCAAACCGACTCAGGTGGTCAGGTAGAGAATACTAAGGAGATCGAGAGAATCGTGGTTAAGGAACTCGGCAAAATGCCCCCGTAACTTCGGGAGAAGGGGGGCCTGAGGCGTGTAGGGATTTACTCCTGAAGCGTTTGAAGGCCGCAGAGACCAGTGGGAAGCGACTGTTTACTAAAAACACAGGTCCGTGCTAAGTCGCAAGACGATGTATACGGACTGACGCCTGCCCGGTGCTGGAAGGTTAAGAGGAACGGTTAGCACGCAAGTGCGAAGCTGAGAATTTAAGCCCCAGTAAACGGCGGTGGTAACTATAACCATCCTAAGGTAGCGAAATTCCTTGTCGGGTAAGTTCCGACCTGCACGAATGGCGTAACGACTTCCCAGCTGTCTCAACCGCGAACTCGGCGAAATTGCACTACGAGTAAAGATGCTCGTTACGCGCAGCAGGACGGAAAGACCCCGTGACCTTTACTACAGCTTGGTATTGGTGTTCGGTGTGGCTTGTGTAGGATAGGTGGGAGACTGTGAAGCTCGGACGCTAGTTCGGGTGGAGTCATTGTTGAAATACCACTCTGGTCACTCTGGATATCTAACTTCGAACCGTAATCCGGTTCAGGGACAGTGCCTGGTGGGTAGTTTAACTGGGGCGGTTGCCTCCTAAAGAGTAACGGAGGCGCCCAAAGGTTCCCTCAACCTGGTTGGTAATCAGGTGTCGAGTGTAAGTGCACAAGGGAGCTTGACTGTGAGACTGACAAGTCGAGCAGGGACGAAAGTCGGGACTAGTGATCCGGCAGTGGCTTGTGGAAGCGCTGTCGCTCAACGGATAAAAGGTACCTCGGGGATAACAGGCTGATCTTGCCCAAGAGTCCATATCGACGGCATGGTTTGGCACCTCGATGTCGGCTCGTCGCATCCTGGGGCTGGAGTAGGTCCCAAGGGTTGGGCTGTTCGCCCATTAAAGCGGTACGCGAGCTGGGTTTAGAACGTCGTGAGACAGTTCGGTCCCTATCCGCTGCGCGCGTAGGAAATTTGAGAAGATCTATCCCTAGTACGAGAGGACCGGGATGGACGAACCTCTGGTGTGTCAGTTGTTCCGCCAGGAGCACCGCTGATTAGCTACGTTCGGAACGGATAACCGCTGAAAGCATCTAAGCGGGAAGCCGGCTTCGAGATGAGATTTCCATCCCTTTTAGGGTGAAGGCTCCCGGCTAGACTACCGGGTTGATAGGCAGGATGTGGAAGCGAGGACTAAAGACTCGTGGAGCTGACCTGTACTAATAAGCCGATATCTTGAAAACACTTTGCTTGCGTCCACTATGTGGTTCCCGATATACGGTCGGGTATCAATTGAACAACCAGCTTGACTGGTCGATTCATCACAGATTTCATGCCCTGAGGGGTGTGTATGAGGTGTTTCGGCGGCCATAGCGAGAGGGAAACGCCCGGTCACATTCCGAACCCGGAAGCTAAGACTCTCAGCGCCGATGGTACTGCAGGGGGGACCCTGTGGGAGAGTAGGACACCGCCGGACTTAACTTGAGTAAACGGGGAGGCCCGTCGCATTCGTGCGGCGGGCCTTCTCGCGTTAACGGGCACGGCGGACACCGTTGTCATGGACGATCACGCGGCGGGCATCGAGACGGGCGTGCGCGGCGCCGACGAGAATCGGCGGCAGGAGCCCCGTCTCGACCGAGGAGACGTGCGCTGTACCGATCCGATCCGATCCGATCCGATCCAATCCAATCCAATCCAATCCGATCCAATCCGGTCCGGTCCGAACCGCGCTGGACCTCCGCGCTGGGCCGTCCCGAGGGACCGGCTAACCTGGACCAGGACTCGAGCACGACCCACAACACCACAGACATCATCTGGCCCGCGCGGCCGACAGGAGCACAGTGAGCGACTCTTCCGATCGAGACAGCCGGCCCGAGGGCCAGGACCGCGGATCGTCGCACTCGGCGCGCGGCCGGGACGGTCAGAAGCCGCCGTATGATCGCGGATCCTCGGGTGCTCCTCGAGGTCCGCGGGATGCCGGGCGTGGGTCCGGTGCGCCTGGAGCGGGCGCGGGTCGTCCGGCGCGTGGCGGTGACCGGAAGCCCTGGTCGAAGGACGCGCCTGCGGGTGGTCGTCCGCGTGACGCAGAGCGCAAGCCCTGGTCGAAGGATGCGCCTGCGGGTGGTCGTCCGCGTGACGCAGAGCGCAAGCCGTGGTCGAAGGACGCGCCCGCGGGTGGTCGTCCGGTGCGTGACGGGGACCGGAAGCCGTGGTCGAAGGACGCGCCTGCGGGTGGTCGTCCGGTGCGTGACGGGGAGCGGAAGCCGTGGTCGAAGGACGCCCCCCGGGGCGGGGACCGTGGGGGTGCACGCCCTCCTCGCGACGGCGACAAGCTCTGGACGCGCGACGGTCGTCCGGCTCGCAACGATCGCGATGCCCCGCGGTACGAGGAGGCGCTCACCGAGGAGCAGCTCCGCGCCCGCGAGCTGCGGTCCGTGCGTCCCCGTCATGAGGACCCGGAGATCCCGGAGGACGTGAAGCCCGGCGACCTGGATCGGGTCGCCCGCAACGAGCTCAAGACGTTGAGCAAGGACAACGCCGAGGGTGTTGCGCAGCACCTGGTGATGGCCGCTCGCCTCATCGAGGAGGACCCCGAGCTGGCCCACCGTCATGCGATCTCCGCGGCTCGACGTGCGGGCCGCATCGCCGTGGTCCGCGAGTCGCTGGCCATCACCGCGTACGCCGTGGGGGACTACGCGCTGGCGCTCCGGGAGCTGCGGACGTACCGCCGCATCTCCGGGAAGGACGATCAGCTGGCCCTGATGGTCGACAGCGAGCGGGGGCAGGGGCGCCCCGACAAGGCCCTCGAGCTCGGCCGGTCGGTGCCCAAGGAGACGCTGCCGGCGGCGGAGCAGGTGGCGCTCGCGATCGCGATGTCCGGTGCTCGGCTCGACCTGGGCCAGACGGAGGCCGCGCTCGACGAGCTGTCGATCTCCCAGCTCAACCGCGACGTGGCGTATTCCTACAGCGCCGACCTGTTCCACGCGTACGCGGAGGTGCTGGAGGAGCTCGGCCGATCCGGTGAGGCGGACGAGTGGCGTCGCCGGGCGGAGGCGGCCGAGGCGGCCTTCGCGGATCCGGACGAGGGATGGGACGACACGGTGGAGGTGGTCGAGGAGGACCTCGTCGTCGACGACGTGGATGACGACGACCTCGACGACGACGCCGGAGCCGACCCGGACGAGGCGGACGGACGCGTCGTGGGCGATGCGACGCACGCGGACGTCGACCCTGTGCCCGTCCCGCCCAGCGAGGACGGGGACGACGACGACATCGCTGTCGACGTGGACGCCGAGATCGCCGCGGATGCCGACGGCGGGGTCGGAGGGGCCGACGCGCGGGCCGACGCCGAGCCCGAGCCCGAGCCGGCGGAGGGCGACCGCGATGTTCGCTAGGGCCGCCCGAGGGAGCACCCCGCTCGACGGCGTCGACGTGATCCTCGCCGACCTCGACGGGGTCGTGTACGCAGGGCCCGACAGCATCCCGCACGCCATCGATGCGCTGAACCGCGCGGCGGAGACGGGGCTGCGGCTCGGCTACATCACCAACAACGCGTCTAGGACCGACGCCTCCGTCGCGGAGCACCTGAGCTCGCTCGGGCTGACCGTGGCGGCCGAGGACGTCGTCACGTCGCCGCAGGCCGCCCTCCGACTGCTCGCGGACCGCGTGCCGGCCGGATCCACGGTGCTCGTCGTCGGCGGCGAGGGCCTCGTCCACGAGCTCGAGAAGGCCGGGTACGTCGTCACCCGCTCGGTCGAGGACCGGCCGGCGGCCGTCGTCCAGGGCTTCGCGCCGGAGGTCGGCTGGACCCAGCTGGCCGAGGCGGCCTTCGCCCTCGCGGACCCCGACGTCGTCTGGGTCGCGACCAACACCGACTGGACCATCCCCGTCGCCCGCGGCATCGCGCCCGGCAACGGCACGCTCGTCTCCGCCGTCCACACGGCCGTGGGGCGCCTGCCGGTGGTGGCGGGCAAGCCGGAGACGCCCATCTTCGATGTGGCCCGCGAGCGCTTCGGCGCTACGCGTCCGGTGTTCCTCGGTGACCGGCTCGACACGGACATCCTCGGCGCCACGCGCGCGGGCATGGCCTCCGTGCACGTGCTGACAGGGATCGACCGGGCCAAGCAGCTGCTCGCGGCGGAGGAGGACCAGCGGCCCACCTTCATCCTCGAGCACCTCGGCCAGCTGCACGAGCCCTACCCGGAGACGCGGTTCTCCGGGCAGGGGAGCGTGGCGACGGTCGGGAGGGCGTCCGTCCGGATCGTCGGCGACCGGGTCGAGGTCGTCAAGGACGGCGGCTCCACCATCGACACGCTGCGTGCGGCATGCGCGGTCATCTGGAACTCCGGACGGCCCATCTACGGGCTCGACGTGCCTGAGTCGCTGTACGTCGCGGCGGGCGCCACGGGCGCCGGCCGGGCGTAGCGTGGCGGGGTGAGGGACGAGGCGGGCATCCGCGGATCGGGTGACGGGGTGGCCGACACAGCGGATGCCGTGGGCGCCGTCGACGGGCCGTCGGCCGCTGCCGAGGGCGGCGCCGGCGACGCGGACGTCGCCGAGGAGCTGGTCTCCCGGCTCGAGCTGATCGAGGGGCAGCCCCTGGGGGAGCGCGCCGCGTCCTTCGCCCTCCTCCACGACGAACTGCGCGCGCGGCTCGAGGGCGGCGACGGGGCGTCGTCGCGTGGCTGACGCGACGGACGACCCCTCCTCCTCCGGCGGGGACATGCGGCTCGATGCCGCCCTGCCCGCGCTCGGGCTCGCCCGGTCGCGGACGCACGCCGCCCGGCTCATCGCCGACGGACTCGTCACGGTCGACGGGCGCGGCGTGGTGAAGCCGTCGTTCCGCGTGGTCCCGGGATCCGCCGTCGCCGTCGAGGGGACCGACGCCTACGTCAGCCGCGGCGCCCACAAGCTCGTCGGCGCGCTCGACGCGTTCCCCGGCGTGCGGGTCGAGGGGCGCCGGGCGCTCGACGTGGGCGCGTCCACCGGCGGCTTCACGCAGGTGCTCCTGGAGCGCGGGGCCCGGCGGGTGGTCGCGCTCGACGTGGGCCACGGCCAGCTGGATCCGCTCATCCGCGAGGACCCGCGCGTCGACGTGGTGGAGGGCTTCAACGTGCGGGACCTCACGCCGGAGTCGCTCGCGGCCGCGACCGGAGGCGGGGTCGAGGCGCCGGAGCTGGTCGTCGGCGACCTGTCCTTCATCTCGCTCGGGCTCGTCCTGCCCGCGCTCGCCCGCACGGCCTCGCCCGACGCCGACCTCGTGCTGCTCGTCAAGCCGCAATTCGAGGTGGGGCGCACCGGGATCCGCGAGGGCATCGTGCACGCCCCGGGGCTGCGCGACGACGCGGTGATGCGCGTGCTCTGGGCGGCATGGGACCTGGGCCTCGGCACGGCCGGCCTCGTCTCCTCCCCCATCGTGGGAGGCGCGGGGAACCACGAGTACCTCGCCTGGTTCAGCGGTCGCGCGGGGAGCAATCCGACACAATGGAGATCGACGTCGAACGAGATCACAGGAGCGTGAGCGAAGTGGCTGGACCCGCGAGGCACATCCTGGTCGTGTCCCACACGGGACGGCGCGACTCCATCGACGCGGCGCTCAGCGTGTGCGCGCAGCTGGCCGACGCCGACGTGCGCATCGTGCTCACGGCCGAGGAGAAGGCCGACATCCTGCCGTTCGCGCCCGAGATGGCCGGGGTCGCGGTGCTCGGCGAGCACGTGCAGACGGCCGACCTCGAGATCGTCATCGTGCTCGGCGGCGACGGCACCATCCTCCGCTCGGCCGAGCTCGTGCGCGGCACCTCCGTGCCGCTGCTCGGCGTCAACCTCGGGCACGTCGGCTTCCTCGCCGAGAGCGAGCGGGAGGACCTCACGGCCACCGTCCGCCGCGTGCTCGACCGCGACTACACGGTCGAGGAGCGGATGACGCTCGACGTCACGCTCCAGGTCGGCGCCGACATCGTCTACCGCACCTGGGCGCTCAACGAGGCGACCGTCGAGAAGGCCAGCCGCGAGCGGATGCTCGAGGTGGTGGTCGAGATCGACGGACGGCCGCTCGCGTCCTACGGCTGCGACGGGATGGTCGTCTCGACGCCCACCGGATCCACGGCGTACGCGTTCTCGGCCGGCGGCCCCATCGTGTGGCCGAGCCTCGAGGCCATGCTCGTCGTGCCGCTCAGCCCGCACACGCTCTTCGCGCGGTCGCTCGTCGTGGGGCCGGAGTCCACGGTCGCCGTCGAGGTTCTCAGCCGCACCTCCGGGTCCGGCGTTCTCTGGTGCGACGGCCGGCGCACGCGCGACATGCCGCCCGGCGCCCGCGTCGAGGCCCGGCGGTCCACCATCCCCGTGCGCCTCGCGCGCCTCAAGCAGTCGCCGTTCACCGACCGCCTCGTGAACAAGTTCGAGCTGCCGGTCACCGGCTGGAGGGGGCCCGTCGACCGTGATTGAGGAGATCACCATCCGCGACCTCGGGGTGATCGGCCAGGCCACGCTGCCGCTCGGGCCGGGCTTCACGGCCGTCACCGGCGAGACCGGCGCGGGCAAGACCATGGTCGTCACCGCCCTCGGGCTGCTGCTCGGCGCGCGCGCCGACTCCGGTGCCGTGCGGCAGGGGAGCGAGAAGGCGGTCGTGGAGGGGCGCTGGATCATCGCGGCCGACGGGCCCGTGCCCGATCGCGTGCGCGACGCCGGGGGAGACGTCGACCCGTTCGGCGACGGCACGCGCGGCGAGCTCATCGTCACGCGGCAGCTGTCGTCCGAGGGGCGCAGCCGCGCGTCAGTCGGGGGCCGGGGCGCGCCCGCGGCGCTGCTCACGGAGATCGGCGAGCAGCTCGTGGTGGTGCACGGGCAGTCCGATCAGATGCGGCTGCGGTCGTCCATGGCGCAGCGTCAGGCGCTCGACCGGTTCGCCGGATCCGCGCTCGCGCCCGTGCTCGGCGAGTACCAGGACGTGTTCCGCCGCTGGCAGGCCGCACGCGCCGAGCTCGACCGGCTCGTCACCGAGCAGGACGCCCGCACGCGCGAGGCCGAGGAGCTGCGCGCCGCCATCGATGCGATCGAGGCGGTGGCGCCCCAGCCCGGCGAGGACGAGGAGCTGCGCGAGCGCATCGACCGCCTCACGAACCTGGAGGACCTGCGGGCCGCCGCGTCCGCCGCGCACGAGCTCATGTCGGCCGAGGACGCGTCCGGCGAGATGGCCGACGCGGCCTCCGTCCTCGACACCGCGCACCGCCGGCTCGACCGGGTCGCGGCGCACGACCCGGGCCTCGCGGAGATCATCGAGTCGCTCGAGAGCGCGCGGATCCTCGTCTCCGAGATCGCGGTGCAGCTCTCGGGCTACCTCGCGGGGCTCGACGCCGACGGCGCGCGCGAGCTCGAGTCGCTGCAGGACCGCCGCGCCGAGCTCGCGGCCCTCACGCGCGTGCACGGGCCCACCGTGGAGGACGCGCTCGCGTTCCTCGACACGGGCAGCGCGCGGCTCCTGGAGCTCGACGGCGACACCGACCGGATCGACCTGCTGCGCGTCGAGGTGGAGCGCGACGAGCAGCTCGTCGGCGAGCTGGGCGCCCGTGTGACCGCCGTCCGCGAGGAGTCCGGCGCGCGTCTGGCCGAGGCCGTCACCGCGGAGCTCGGGGCGCTCGCGATGGCCGACGCGTCGCTCGACGTGCGCGTGAGCCCGCGGGAGGAGCCTGCGCTGTCGGGAGCCGACCGTGTGGAGATCCTGCTGCGGCCCCATGCCGGCGCGGAGGCGCGGCCGCTCGGGCGCGGGGCGTCCGGCGGCGAGCTGTCGCGCGTCATGCTCGCCATCGAGGTCGTCGTCGCCGGCGACGATCCCGTGCCGACCTTCGTGTTCGACGAGGTCGACGCGGGCGTGGGTGGCGCGGCCGCCATCGAGATCGGTCGGCGGCTCGCGCGCCTGGCGGAGCGCGCGCAGGTCATCGTCGTCACGCACCTGGCGCAGGTCGCGGCGTTCTCCACGAACCACCTGCGCGTCGTCAAGGGCGGCGACGGCCAGGTCACCGCGTCCAGCGTCACGCAGCTCGAGGGCGACGCGCGGATCCAGGAGATGGCGCGCCTCCTCTCGGGCCTGCCCGACAGCGAGAGCGGGCTGGCGCATGCGCGCGAGCTCGTGGAGACCGCGGCCGCGCTCCGCTGATCCATCGCTCCTGCCGCTCCCGAAGGCGAGCGTCGCGCGGACCGGGGCCTGGCATCCGGCGACACGGACGAGGCCGGCGCGTCGCGGCTGTCGCGGCGCGCCGGAATCCACGTAGGATGGAAGCCCGTGGCGGACATCGAAACAACGGACACGGACTCGAGCACGACGGACAGCACGACCAGCACGGCAGGCGGCAGGATCACCCGGCACATCTTCGTGACCGGCGGCGTCGTCTCCTCGCTCGGCAAGGGCCTCACGGCGGCCAGCCTGGGCAACCTCCTCACGGCGCGCGGCGTGCGCGTCGTCATGCAGAAGCTGGATCCCTACCTCAACGTGGATCCGGGCACCATGAACCCCTTCCAGCACGGCGAGGTCTTCGTGACCGACGACGGCGCGGAGACCGACCTCGACATCGGGCACTACGAGCGGTTCCTCGACATCGAGCTGGACCAGGCGGCCAACGTGACCACCGGCCAGATCTACTCGGAGGTCATCGCGAAGGAGCGCCGCGGCGAGTACCTCGGCGACACCGTGCAGGTCATCCCGCACATCACCGACGAGATCAAGCGCCGCATGCGCCTGCAGTCCACGGACGAGCCGCAGCCCGACGTGATCATCACCGAGATCGGCGGCACGGTCGGCGACATCGAGAGCCAGCCGTTCATCGAGGCGGCGCGCCAGGTGCGCCACGAGCTCGGCCGGAACAACGTCTTCTTCGTGCACGTCTCGCTCGTGCCGTACATGGGCGCGTCGGGCGAGCAGAAGACCAAGCCCACGCAGCACTCGGTGGCGGCGCTGCGCTCCATCGGGATCCAGCCGGATGCGCTCGTGCTCCGCAGCGACCGGCCCGTCTCCGACTCGAACAAGAAGAAGATCGCGCTGATGTGCGACGTGGACGAGCAGGCCGTCGTGAACGCGGTGGACGTGCCGAGCATCTACGACATCCCCGAGATGCTGCACGGGCAGGGCCTCGACAGCTACATCATCGAGCACCTCGGGCTGCCGGCCGCGGACGCGGTCGACTGGTCCGGCTGGAGCGACCTGCTCGACGCCGTGCACGACCCGAAGCACGAGGTCACGATCGGCCTCGTCGGCAAGTACATCGACCTGCCCGACGCGTACCTCTCCGTGACCGAGGCGCTGCGCGCCGGCGGCTTCGCCCACTCGGCGCGCGTGAAGCTGCGCTGGGTCGCGTCCGACGAGTGCGAGACGCCCGAGGGCGCCGCCAGGAAGCTGGGCGACCTCGACGCGCTGTGCGTGCCGGGCGGCTTCGGCATCCGCGGCATCGAGGGCAAGCTCGGCGCGCTGAAGTTCGCGCGCGACAACATGATCCCGGTGCTCGGCCTCTGCCTCGGCCTCCAGTGCATGGTGATCGAGTACGCGCGGAACGAGGCGGGCCTCGAGGGCGCGTCGTCGAGCGAGTTCGACCCCGAGAGCGAGTTCCCCGTCGTCGCGACGATGGCCGAGCAGGTCGACATCATCGCGGGCGGCGACCTCGGCGGCACCATGCGCCTGGGCCTGTACGAGGCGACGCTCGTCGAGGGCTCCCTCGCGGCCGAGCTGTACGGCGCGCCCGTCTCGCACGAGCGCCACCGCCACCGCTACGAGGTCAACAACCAGTTCCGCGAGCGCATCCAGGACGCCGGCCTCGTGTTCTCGGGCACCTCGCCCGACGGCACGCTCGTCGAGTACGTGGAGCTGCCGCGCGAGGTGCACCCGTTCTACATCGGCACGCAGGCGCACCCGGAGCTCCGGTCGCGTCCGAACCGCGCGCACCCGCTGTTCGCGGGCCTCGTCCGCGCGGCCCTCGACCGCCAGGCGGCCAGCACGCTGTTCGCCGAGGACGACGCCGAGGCCGTCGCGTGACGGACGCCGTCACCGGATCCGCGGACGCCGAGCTGCACGACGACCCGGCCGCGTTCCCGATCACGTCGAGCGAGCGGGTGTTCGCGGGCATGGTCTGGGACGTCCGGCGCGAGACGTTCCGGTACGGCGACGCCGAGATCACGCGGGAGTTCGTCGACCACACGGGCGCCGTCGCGGTGCTCGCCATCGACGACGAGGACCGCGTGCTCCTCATCAAGCAGTACCGGCACCCCGTGCGCATGCGCGAGTGGGAGATCCCGGCCGGGCTCCTCGACGTCACCGACGAGCCGCCGCTGGAGGCCGTGCAGCGCGAGCTCGCGGAGGAGGCCGACCTCGAGGCGGCCGAGTGGAGCGTGCTCGCCGAGTTCCTCACGACGCCCGGCGGCAGCGACGAGGCGATCCGCATCTACCTCGCCCGCGGCCTCACGGCCACGGCGGAGGCGTTCGCGCGCACCGACGAGGAGGCCGACATCGAGAAGCGCTGGGTGGACCTCGACGAGGTCGTGACCGCGGTGCTCGAGCGGCGGATCCAGAACCCCTCGACCGTGATCGCGGTGCTGCAGGCGCACGTCGCCCGCTCGCGCGGCTGGACCACGCTCGGCCCCGCCGACGCGCCCTGGCCGCGGCACCCGAAGCTCCGCGACGGCGGGACCGCGCCCGCCTCGTGACCGCCGCGGCCGACGGATCCGGGGGAGCGGCGCCCGACGCCGCCCCCGAGGTCCCGGTCGCGCTCCGGCGCGCGGTCGACCGCTGGCTCCGGCACGTGGAGGTGGAGCGCGGGCTCTCGCGCAACACGATCCAGGCCTACCGCCGCGACCTCGCCCGCTACACGGCGCATCTCGCCGCGGAGGGCGTGGGGGATCCGGCCGACGCGACGCCGGCGCACGTCACCGGCTTCGCGCAGCGCGTGCGCGACCCCGAGCGCGGCGGCCTCACGGCGTCGTCGCTCGCGCGCATGCTCTCCAGCGTCCGGTCGTTCCACCGCTTCCTCCTGGAGGAGGGGCTCGTCCCGGTCGACGTGTCCGCCGACGCGAAGCCGCCGAAGCTGCCGAGCCGTCTGCCGAAGGCGGTGTCGATCGAGACGATGGCGCGGATCCTCGAGGCGACCGACGGCGACGACCCGCTCCGCGTGCGCGACAAGGCGCTGCTCGAGCTGCTGTACGCGACGGGCGCGCGCGTGAGCGAGATCACCGCGCTCACGGTCGACGACGTGCTCGGCCCCGACGGCGCGGCCGACGAGCTGGTGCGCGTGCTCGGCAAGGGCGGCAAGCAGCGGATCGTGCCCGTCGGGTCGTTCGCGCGGCGGGCCGTCGACGCCTACCTCGTGCGCGTCCGCCCGATCCTCGCCGCGCGCGGCACCGCGACGCCCGCGCTCTTCTTGGGGCTGCGCGGCCACGCCCTCTCGCGGCAGAACGCCTGGCTCGTGATCAAGGCCGCCGCCGAGCGCGCCGGCGTCACGGAGGAGATCTCCCCGCACACGTTCCGCCATTCGTTCGCGACGCACCTCCTCGCGGGCGGCGCCGACGTGCGCGTGGTGCAGGAGCTGCTCGGCCACTCGTCGGTCGCGACCACGCAGATCTACACGCGCGTGACCGTCGACACCCTGCGCGACGTCTACACGACCGCGCACCCGCGTGCCCGCCGGGCGTGAGCGACCCTCCCCGGTAGACTCGCAGGATCCGGCGGACGGCGTCGGAGGAGCGGCAGGAAGAGACCCACGTGACGCGCAAGCCAGATGTGACCGAGCTCCCGGGAATGGACGTCCCCGTGCTCGGACCCACCGGCCGGGAGCTGCGCGACTTCGCCGAGCCCGCGCCGCTCGCGGGGCACGGACCCGCCAAGATCATCTCCCTCTGCAACCAGAAGGGCGGCGTCGGCAAGACCACCACCGCCATCAACCTGGGCGCCTCGCTCGCGAGCTACGGCCGCCGCGTGCTGGCCGTCGACTTCGACCCGCAGGGCGCGCTGTCCGCCGGGCTCGGCGTGCAGACCCACGACGCGGTCACCGTCTACGACCTCCTGCTCGGCACCGTGAAGGACCCGCGCGAGGCCATCCAGACCACGGGCTTCGAGGGCCTCGACGTCATCCCCGCGAACATCGACCTGTCGGCGGCGGAGGTGCACCTCGTGAACGAGGTCGCGCGCGAGCAGATCCTCGCGAGCGTGCTGCGCAAGGTGAGCGGCGACTACGACGTCATCCTCATCGACTGCCAGCCGTCGCTCGGCCTCCTCACCGTCAACGCGCTCACGGCGAGTCACGGCGTGCTGATCCCGCTCGAGTGCGAGTACTTCGCGCTGCGCGGCGTCGCGCTGCTCGTCGAGACCATCGAGAAGGTCAAGGACCGGCTGAACCCGGCGCTCGAGCTCGACGGCATCCTCGCCACCATGTACGACTCCCGCACCCTGCACTCCCGCGAGGTGCTGCAGCGCGTGGTCGAGGCGTTCGACGCGAGCGTGCTCGAGACCGTCATCGGCCGCACCGTCAAGTTCCCGGACGCGTCGGTGGCGGGCAAGCCCATCATCCAGTTCGCGCCCGAGCACCCGGCCGCGCTCGCGTACCGCAAGGTGGCGCGTGAGCTCATCGCGCGTGGCGCCGTCGCGTAGGGGCTCGTCCCTGGCGGACCCCGAGCTCGCCGACGCGGCGGCCCGGACGGAACCCGAGCGCGCGTTCCGCGTCAGCATCGGCAACTTCGAGGGGCCGTTCGATCTGCTGCTGTCGCTCATCGGCAGCCACGAGATGGACATCACCGAGGTGAGCCTCAGCCTCGTCACGAACGAGTTCATCGCGCACATCCGCGGCCTCGACGGACCGGACGACCTCGACGAGGCCAGCTCCTTCCTCGTGGTCGCGGCCACGCTGCTCGACCTCAAGCTCGTGGGCCTCTTGCCGCAGGGCGAGCTGGTCGACGCGGAGGACGTGGCGCTCCTTGAGGCGCGCGACCTGCTGTTCGCGCGCCTGCTGCAGTACCGCGCGTTCAAGGAGGCGGCGAGCTGGTTCCAGGAGCGGCTCGCGACCGAGTCCACGCGCGCGTTCCGCGACGTGCCGCTCGAGGAGCGCTTCCGCGCGCAGGTGCCGGAGCTCGTGTGGACGACCTCGCCCGCCGACCTCGCGGCCATCGCGCTGCTCGCGCTCGCGCCGCGCGAGGTGCCGACCGTGGGACTCGACCACCTGCACGCGCCGCTCGTCAGCATCCGCGAGCAGGCGGCCGTGGTCGTGGCCCGGCTGCGGAGCGGGGCGCCGGTCACCTTCCGCGAGCTGGTGGCGGACGCGGGGCTCACGGGCGTCGTGATCGCGCGCTTCCTCGCCGTGCTGGAGCTGTACCGCGTCGCCGCGATCGAGTTCGACCAGCCGGAGGCGCTCGGCGAGCTGACGCTCACGTGGACCGCGGAGAGCTGGAGCGACGACGCCCTCGCGAGCCTGGGGGCCGGCTATGACAGCTGAGCCGCGGGATCCCGCCGCGGACCTGCCCGTCGCCGCGGATGCCGGCGCCGCGGCCGCCGAGGCGCCCCTCGACCTCGACCGCGCGCTCGAGGCCCTGCTCATGGTGGCCGACGAGCCGCAGAGCGTGACGACGCTGGCGACCGCTACCTCGACCCCCGTGAAGGAGGTGCGCCGCGCGATCCAGCGGCTCGTCGACGACTTCGACGGCCGCACCGGGGGAGTGCGCCGCGGCTTCGAGCTGCGCGAGGTCGGCGGCGGCTGGCGCGTGTACGTGCGGGCCGAGTACGACACGGTGATCCGCGACCACGTGCTCACCCAGAACCCCACGCGCCTCTCGCAGGCGGCCCTCGAGACGCTCGCGGTGATCGCCTACAAGCAGCCGATCAGCCGCAGCCAGGTGGCGGCGATCCGCGCCGTGAACGTCGACTCGGTGGTGCGGACGCTGCTCGCGCGGGGCCTCGTGACCGAGGCCTTCACCGACGGGGAGACCGGCGCGATCCATTACGGTACGACAGACCACCTGCTCACGCAGCTCGGCATCAACTCGCTCGACGAGCTCCCCCCGATCTCCCCGTTGCTCCCCGACGGGGCGGAAGGCTTCCATGACCCCCTCCACTGAGAACGACCGCGCCTGGAACCCTGACGAGCCGGTGCAGGGCATCCGCCTGCAGAAGGTGATGGCCGCCGCCGGCGTCGCCAGCCGCCGCGTCTGCGAGGACATGATCGCCGCGGGCCGCGTCACCGTGAACGGCGAGGTGGTCACCGAGCCCGGCCGCCGCATCGACCCCGACGTCGACGAGGTCGCGGTCGACGACCAGGCCGTGCAGCTCGACACCTCCAAGCGCTACCTCATGCTCAACAAGCCCGTCGGCATCTACTCCTCGCTCCGCGACGAGCGCGGCCGCCCCGACCTGCGCGAGTTCACGGAGGAGTTCGAGGAGCGCCTGTTCAACGTCGGCCGCCTCGACGCGGAGACGAGCGGGCTCCTGATCCTCACCAACGACGGCGACCTCGCCCACGTGCTCGCGCACCCGTCGTTCGGCGTGCTGAAGACGTACATCGCGAAGGTCACGGGGCGCGTCACGCCGCAGACGATCCAGCGGCTCACGCAGGGCGTGGACCTCGAGGACGGGCCGATCCAGGCGGATCGCGCGCGCATCCTCTCGGGCGGCGGCGACCAGACGCTCGTGGAGATCACCCTGCACTCGGGCCGCAACCGCATCGTGCGCCGCATGCTGGACGAGGTCGGCCACCCGGTGGAGGAGCTCGTGCGCCGCCAGTTCGGGCCGCTGCACCTCGGATCCCTCGGCGTCGGCCGCGTGCGCGACCTCACCTCCGACGAGCTCGGCCAGCTCCTCACCATCTCGCGCGAGGCCCGCGCCCAGGCCGGACCCGCGACGCCGCAGGGCGCGGGCGCCGCCGCCGAGGCGCAGGGGGACGTCGACCGCGAGGACGGCGAGTGAGCGAGGCCGCGAGCGCCGTCCAGGCGGCCGACACGCGCGTGCAGGGCACCGTCCGCATCGTCGGCACGGGCCTCCTCGGCACGAGCATCGGCCTGGGGCTCTCCGCCCGCGGCGTCGACGTGGTGCTGGCGGACGCGTCGCCGACCACGCTGCGGCTCGCGGCCGACATGGGCGCCGGACGCATCGCGGACGCGTCGTCCGAGGCCGACCGTCCGTCGCTCGTCGTCGTGTGCGTGCCGCCGGACGTGACCGCGCGCGTGGTCGCGGCGGAGCTGGCCGCGCATCCGGACGCGCTCGTCACCGACGTCGCGAGCGTGAAGGCCGCGCCGCTCGAGGAGCTGCGCGCACGGGGCGCCGACCTCTCCCGCTACCTCGGCTCCCACCCGCTCGCCGGGCGCGAGCGCGGCGGCCCCGTCTCCGCGACGGGCGACCTCTTCCTCGGCCGGCCCTGGGTCATCGCGGGCCACGACGGAATCACCTACGCCGCGGGCGCGCCCGTCGAGCAGCTGATCCTCGACCTCGGCGCCGTGCCCATCGAGATGACCGCGGAGGAGCACGACACCTCCGTCGCGCTCGTCTCGCACGTGCCGCAGGTGGTCGCGAGCCTCCTGGCGTCGCGGCTCGCCGACGGATCCGCCGCCGCGCTCGGGCTCTCCGGGCAGGGGCTCCGCGACACCACGCGCATCGCGTCGAGCGACGCATCGCTGTGGGTGCAGATCCTCGGCGCCAACGCCTCCCGCATCGTGCCGATCCTGCGCGCCATGCGCGCCGACCTCGACGACGTCATCGGCGCGCTCGACGACGTCGACGCCCAGGGCGCGCGGCTGCGGGTGGCCGAGCGGATCCACGCGGGGAACGCGGGCGTCGCCCGCATCCCCGGCAAGCACGGCCAGGACCGGCGGTTCGCCGCCATCACCGTGATGATCGACGACCGGCCCGGCCAGCTCGCCGCGCTGATCACCGAGGTCGGCGCCGCCGACGTCAGCATCGAGGACCTGCGCCTCGAGCACTCCCAGGGCGCGCAGGTCGGTCTCGTCGAGATCGCCGTGCTGCCCGAGGCCCGCGACCGGCTGGTCGCGCGGCTCGAAGAACGGAACTGGAGGATCGCCGGATGACCGGAGACGCCGTGGACGCACCCGAGACGAACGCACCCGACCCGACCGCACCCGACCCGCTGGAGGACGCCCTGCTCGTCGACGCCACGCTCAACCGCACGGTCGTCGCCGTCGACGGCCCCGCCGGCAGCGGCAAGTCGAGCGTGAGCCGCGCCGCCGCGCGCGCCCTCGGCTTCGACTACCAGGACACGGGCGCCGCGTACCGCGCGCTCAGCTGGTTCGCGCTGGAGAGCGGCGTCGACACCCAGGATCCCGCGACGGTCACGAGCCTCATCGAGGGGTTCGACTACGACATCGGGATCGACCCGTCGGAGACGCGCGTGAGCGTCCGCGGCACCGACGTCACCGAGGCGATCCGCGAGCCGCGCGTCTCCGCCGTGGTCAGCCACGTGGCGCGCGTGCCCGAGGTGCGGCACTACATGGTGGAGCTGTTCCGCTCGCTCATGGCGTCGAGCGACAAGCCGGGCATCGTGGTCGAGGGGCGCGACATCACCACCGTCGTGGCGCCGGATGCCCAGGTGCGCATTCTCCTCACGGCCTCCCCGGAAGCTAGGATGAGGAGGCGTTCCGCGGAGACGACGAATCAGTCGGCCGCCGCGGTCGGCGAATCACTCGCCTCCCGGGATCGGGCCGACTCGCAGGTCGTCGATTTCATGAACGCCGCAGATGGTGTGACCACCATCGACTCCACGGACATCGACTTCGACCAGACCGTCCAGGCGGTGGTCGATCTCGTTCACGCACGAACAGATTGAGGCGCGGCCCGGTGACGGGCCGACACGCCAGAGGACACACGCATGGCTGATCACGACGACGACTTCCCCGAGCTCGACAGCGGGCTCCACGAGCGCCTGTCGAGCATCGACGAGGACCTGGCCGCGCAGCGCGCGCAGACGCTCCGCGCCGGGCTCGAGGACTACGAGCTCGACGACGAGGACCTGGAGGTCCTCGAGACCGTCACGGACGACCCCGACCAGGTCACGTACCTGCCGGCGCTGCCCGTGCTCGCGGTCGTCGGCCGCCCCAACGTGGGCAAGTCCGCGCTCATCAACCGGATCCTCGGCCGCCGCGAGGCCGTCGTGGAGGACACCCCCGGCGTCACGCGCGACCGCGTCTCCTACAAGGCCGAGCACGCGGGCCGCTGGTTCACGCTCGTCGACACCGGCGGCTGGGAGCCCGACGCGAAGGGCATCAACGCGTCCGTGGCCATGCAGGCCGAGATCGCGATGGACCTCGCCGACGCCGTGCTCTTCGTCGTCGACGCGAACGTGGGCGCCACGAGCACCGACGAGCACGTCGTCCGCCTGCTCCGCAAGACCAACAAGCCCGTGCTCCTCGCGGCCAACAAGGTCGACGACGTGCGCCAGGAGCCGAACGCCGCCGTGCTGTGGTCGCTCGGCCTCGGCGAGCCGCACCCCGTCTCGGCGCTGCACGGCCGCGGCGTCGCGGACCTCCTCGACCTCGTGCTGAAGACCCTGCCGCTCGTCTCCAAGGTCGCCAAGGAGGAGGTGGGCGGACCCCGTCGCGTCGCCATCCTCGGCCGCCCGAACGTCGGCAAGTCGAGCCTGCTGAACAAGGCCGCGGGTGAGGAGCGCGTGGTCGTCAACGAGCTCGCCGGCACCACGCGCGATCCCGTCGACGAGCAGGTCGAGATCGCCGGCAAGGTGTGGCGCTTCGTCGACACCGCCGGCATCCGCCGCCGCATGCACCTCGCCCAGGGCGCCGACTTCTACGCCTCGCTCCGCACGAGCGCCGCGCTGGAGAAGGCGGAGGTCGCGGTCGTCATGATCGACGTCTCCGAGGTCATCAGCGAGCAGGACATCCGCATCATCGAGCTGGTGCTCGAGTCGGGCCGCGCGCTCGTGCTGGCGTTCAACAAGTGGGACCTCCTCGAGGACGAGCGCCGCCGCTACCTGGAGCGCGAGATCGAGACCGACCTCGCGCACGTGTCGTGGGCGCCGCGCGTCAACATCTCGGCGCGCACCGGCCGGCACATGGAGAAGCTCGTGCCGGCGCTCGAGACGGCGCTGGAGTCGTGGGACACCCGCATCGCGACGGGCAAGTTCAACGCGTTCCTCGCGGAGCTCACCTCGGCGCACCCGCACCCCGTGCGCGGCGGCAAGCAGCCCCGCATCCTGTTCGGCACGCAGGCGTCCAGCCGGCCGCCGACATTCGTGCTCTTCACGACCGGGTACCTCGACCCGCAGTACCGCCGCTACATCCAGCGCCGCCTGCGCGAGATCTACGGCTTCGAGGGCAGCCCGATCATCGTCAACATGCGCGTGCGGGAGAAGCGGAAGCGCTAGCGCTCGCTCCCGCGGGCTCCGGCTCGCAGCACGACGGACGGCGTCGATCCCTTCTCGGGGTCGGCGCCGTCCGTCGTCGTCGGGGCGGGGATCACGTGTACCAGGTCGGCTCCGGGATCTCGCCGAGCAGCACGTGCCGGCCGACCTCGCGGCGCTTGTAGGGGACCGGGTCGTGCAGCGTGTGCGTGCGCAGGTTGCGCCAGAAGATGTCGAGCCCGGCCTTCGCGGAGGAGGCGCGGGCGCCCGTGAGCTCGAGGATCCTCGTGCCGACCTCCAGCCCGTCCTCCGCGATGCGCGCCTTGGCCGCCGCGACCCGCACGGCGATCTCGCCGCGCTTGCGCTCCGTGAGCTTCTCGCGCGGCGCGTGCAGCACGGCGCTGATCTCGGCGCCCACCGCATCGAGCAGCGCCTCCGACGCCCACAGCTTCGACTGCAGCTGCCCGTAGCCCTCGAGCACGTACCACTCGTCGGTCGCGCGCTCCTTGTCGTCGCCGCCGTAGGGCCAGGCGCGCGTGGTGCTCCGCGTGTAGGCGGCGGCCGTCTCGAGCGCGCCCTCCGCGATGCCCTGGTAGAAGTTCGCGAACACCAGCTGGATCGCCGGCACGTTGAGCGTGCCGTAGACGAGCGGCTGGAACACCTTGTCCACGAAGCCGGCGGCGTCGGTCCACGGCACCCGCACGTCGCGGATCTCGACCGAGCCCGACTCCGTGAGCCGCTGCCCGAGGCTGTCCCAGTCGTGGCCGAAGACGATGCCCGGCTGGTCGGTCGGCACGATCGCGAACACGTGGGTGTCGGTGCCCTCGAGCACGCCCTCCAGCACCGTGAGGTCGGAGACGACGCCGCCCGTGGAGAACGACTTCCGGCCCGAGTAGACGAGCTCGTCGCCGTCCTCGCGGATGACGAGGTCGGAGTCGCGGGGGTTCACGGCGCCGCCGAAGAGCAGGTTCCCGGTGGTCGCGAGCTTCTCGACGGCCTCGATCTGCGCATCGGTGCCGACGAGCCGCACCGCCCACGCCCAGAGGTAGTGGTAGCCGAGGAGCTGGCCGATGGATCCGTCGCCGCGGGCGACCGCGCGGATCACCTTGTACGCGGTGTCCCAGGTCTGCCCGCCGCCGCCGTGCTCGGCCGGGCCGAGGAGCGTGACGAGGCCGGCGTGCTTGAGGAGCGCGACCTCCTGGTGCGGGCTGGCGCCGGCGCGGTCGCGCTCGACCTGGTCGACCGCGAGGATGTCGGCGACTTCGCGCGCGCGGGCGATCCACGCGGCGGGCGTCGCGGGGCGGGGCGCGCCCTTCCAGCGGTCGACGGGCGCGTCGCCGAGGGGAGCGGGGCGCGGGCGGTCGGCGTGCGCGTGCGCGTTGGCGCTGGCGCTGGCGCTGGCGCTGGCGTGGGCGTCGGCGCTCGCGTTGGCGGTGCTGCGGGCGGGCGTGGGGGAGCCGGATGCGGGTCGGGGCTCGCGGTCGATCAGGGTCATGTCCTGTCCTCTCGTGAAGGGGCGCGACCGGTGCCGCGCCTCGCGGTGGGGCCACGGTAGGGGCGGGTCCGGCGGGCTGGCGAGGGGTGTGACGCGGGGTTGCGGGGTGTGACGACGCGGGGCGTCATGGGGTGTCATGCGGGGGAGCGGGTGCGTCGTCGGCGCGTGTCTCCGGGTTGTGTCGCACCGACGCCTCGGCGGCGAGATGAGGGGATGCTGACGTGTCCGTGCCGCGCAGCCCGGCTCGTTCCCGGCAGGCGGGCGGCGTCGCGTCGTACCCTGATCCGGGCGCATCCGACGCCCGCTCACGAGACCGTGGAGGATCGCACCGGTGGACCAGCTGCTCAGCCGTCTCGACCGCATCGCGGCCGGCCGCCAGGCGGGCCACGTCATCGCCGAGGACATGCGCGACCACCCGTTCACGACGCGGGCGTTCCGCTGGATCCGGTGGATCCTCATCGCGGAGACCGCCGTCGGCGCGACCGCCGTGGCCATCGCCCTGACCCTCGCCTCCGACGGCATCGCCATCGCGCCCGCCGTCTGGTTCCGCTCGTTCGTGGTGCTCGCGATGACCATCACGCTCTACTACTTCGCCTGGCGCGCCTCGGCCGGCTACTGGTGGGCGTACTCGCGACTGCGCCTCTTCAGCCAGATCTTCCCCATCGTGACCCTGGTGATCGCCGCGATCCCGGGCCTCTACCCGCTCTGGATGGTCATCGAGCAGATCGTCTTCTCGCTGCTGCTCATCGGGGTGGCGGACATCCTCCGCAGCGACCACATGCGGGACGCGTTCCCGAAGCCGGCGCGGGTGGCGCGGGGTGCGGAGGCGGGGCCGTCGTCGGCTCGGCCGTCCGGTGGCGCGGCGGCCTGACGCGGCGCCGGCCTCCGCCGGCCTCGCGCTCGGCGCGTGCCGGAGCAGTGCCGCCGATGCGGTAGGCTCTACGAGTTGCCCAGCGATGGGACAGCGGGCTGTGGCGCAGCTTGGTAGCGCACTTGACTGGGGGTCAAGGGGTCGCAGGTTCAAATCCTGTCAGCCCGACGGACATGCCTCGGAAGGACCTCATGGGTCCGGCCGGGGCATTCGTCGTTTCCAGCCCCACAGTCGTAGTGCGGCGCCGTGCGAGGACCTGCAACAGTCGAGTGCGTCGTCTCCTTTCAGCTCGAAAGCGGGCTAGCGCTGCTTCTTCCGAGATCCGGCTTGCAGTGGCCGAGCCGCTGTGAAAGCGCTCAGTAGCGCGACCATGGCTATGACCATGACGAGTCCTCCGGGCGCGCTCATGCTGAACCACGGGCCTCCCAGTGAGATCAAAGCATGGAGGTCATATATTGCAATAACTATGCTGATCGCCAGAATCAGGCGAACGCCTCTCACTTCAGCAAGAGCTAGGCAAAACGCCAAGAGGGCGAAGAGCGTGATACCAGCGGCTGACGCCCCGACTGTGCTGAGCGTCGGTACCACGGAGGTCAAGGCTGCGTGAGCTCCTAGACTTGCGAGCTGGCTAGAGTACACAGTCATGCCTACGGCTCCCAGCGCGCACACGAAGGCCGAAAATAATGTGATAAATAACATTGCTTCGCTCCTGCCGGTCTTTCCTGAGTACGTCGGGACTGTGCGTTCGCGCATCGCCAGGAGAAACGCTGTAATGCTGTGTTTGGCGTTCACGAGCCACCAAATGGAAGAGATCGAGAGCGTTAGTAACGTCAGGAGCGCGGCAACCGGAAATGCTGCTTGAATCGAACCGAAGATCGACGCGCCCCACAAAGTGGGGAAGAGAACTGCGAGGAAGAAGTACAGCATGTGAATCGCGAGACGAAGTGTATACGCGCGCTCAGAAATGCGCGAAAGGTGTCGGGTGAGGGCTGAGAGATCTGGGCGCATCGCATCGTCGGCCTTCTTGCGCGTTAACCACTCGGCAATTTCAAGTCGGAAAATAGATCTGTAGGACAATTGGCTTCTGAAGAGATGATCTCCGATCGGATTGCGGAGGCTGGGTACGGTTCGGCAACGGGCTGCTTCAGGGAGCTCCGGGATTGACATGCTTCCAACGATGTCGCTTGGTGAAGATAGTTCCTCCCATGCGATTTTCCTCGGCAGGTCGCGGATGGGCTTGACTGAGCCTTCGACATCTTTGCGAGCGCGAAGTCCGGCAGCGAAGCAGGCTAGGCCTGGAATGAGCAAAGCCAGACTGATCCAATTCGAGGGGAAAGGGTCGCGGAAAGCCTCGTCCACCGCCGAAGGGACCTCGAGTAGATAATTCACTTGAGTGACCGATAGAATAAGCAACTGCATCAACGCTCGGAAGCTGTCACTGTTGAGTAGCCCCCCGGGTTCAAATGCCAGAAGCACGCCGAAACACAGTAGGGAGTTAGCGAATATCATGAGCCAACCGCTGACTGTCCATTCCCGACCACGAACGGTGTTGATGAGGTGAATCGGACGCAAGCCCGATGCTAACCCTGTGAACTTCACTACGTTCGGCCACCTCTTGGCGGTGTCTCGGGATAGCACGGCATGGGCAAGATAACCGCCTTGCGAGTGTCCGATGACCCAGATGTAGCGGCATTTCGCAGAAAGCACATCCAGCTGCTCCACGATGCGCCCTTGAATCGCGTAATCAATCGGACTTTCTTTGCCGATTACGCGTATGTGCTCGACTATGTCCCAGTGGCCCCTTAGGTTCAGCCAGCTCGCCAATGCAAGCGAAGCGAGTAGGGGGAGGTAGAGTGTGGCTGATAATGTCGTTACGCTGAACCACACGACAAGAAGTACGCCTTGAAATGTGAGGAACCTCCAAAAGGTGGGGGTCCACAGGGTCATTTCCCGCAGCTGCGCCCTGATCGACGAAGGCAGCAAGGAGAAGCTTTTTTCACTGGGCGCGTAGATATTCAGTGGCTCGTGTGATCGGGGACTGATGCTGATAGCGACAAGGTACGGCAATATGCTCAATACATAGAACAGGCGTTGCGTTACGTCGCTTAGTTTCTTACCTCGGCTGGTTCTGATCAGATCGGCCCAGTGGGCCTCTGAAATCAGGACTTCTGTGTCGTCCCCTACGGTCATCCGGCTGGTAGTGGATCGCCTTGGCGCGATTGACTGCCGCGTGGTGCCCTGTGATTCTGTGCTGGTATCGATACCCAACTCCTCGAATGTGCGACGTAAGCGCTCTGCAAGAAGCGCGGAGGTGGAGCCGCGGTTTTGATTACCGACGCCGTGCACTACCAAGATGCCGAATTCGAACTCCTTCTTCTCATTCGACTCTGTCCTATTGTAAGAGCGCTTTTGTCTCTTTCTGCGCGCCACGGGCTAGCCTCCATATCGTTCTCATCCAACAGGCAGTGTGCCTCGCCCATGGAAGCTCACAGGTGATCGTCTAGATGCGTGACGTTCTCGTTACGCCTTGGGCTGGCTTTGCTCGGCGTCAGAATACTGCAAGAGCGCAATGAGCGGTGAGCGCCCTCGTTCCTCGCTGAGGAAAAGAGGGTCGGAACTGGACTGGCAGCAACTTCGGGTAGCGACCTAGACGCCAGCGGGTCCTTCGCGGCACACGTGGACCGGCCATCCTGCTTGCTTGTCCGCTGACCCTTCGACCTTTCGCGGAGAGTTCTCGTGGAGGCGAAGGGGTCAGCGACTCGAAATGACCTGCGAATGGCGCTCGTGCAGATTCTCGATTACGGCCGATCACTCGATCACGCGCACAAGGCCGTCCTCCTGCCGTCCGAACCTCCCCGAGACCTCGAGAGTCTCTTGGACGACTACGGGGTCGGGCTGATCTGACCCGAGGTCAGCGGGAAGTTCATCGAGCGCCTGGTGTGAGGAGGGATCCGCTACAGCCAGTCGGCGAAGTCGATCGGCTCCTGAGCTCCGCGCGACGCAGGAGATCGTCGGCGAAGGGCTGGTTGTGATGCCGACGGTAGGGCGATGCGCGCCGGCGCATCAACATGGTGTTGAGACGGTAGGCCCCCTCCACGATCTGCGAGCGAGAGATCACCCATTCCAGCTGTGACCACGAATGCATCGCTTTTCGGTGGACGATCTCGTCGCCATAGGCCACCTCCTCCAGGCGCAACAGCACCGAGGCGGCGAAGGCGTGTCCTGCGGATGTGGACTGGGACTCCCGCACCCGCTCTCCGTCGACGTTCAGGCAGATCTCGAGCCGGCTGCTCTTCCCATCCCGGACCTCATGGGCGAAGAGGGTCTCGCGACCGCCGCAAGAGAGGGTGAAGAGCCTGCGTCGGTGGGATCGTCGAGACGTAGTGGGCAATGCCGCTATCGTCCACAGGACCCGTTGAGTGCCGAACGGGTCAGGGATGCACTCATCGATGTACATCGCCAGGGCATCCGCCATCGCGTCGTAATCGGGTCGACGGGCCAGATCCCAGAACCTGCGCTGTTGCGTGTGCTCGCCTTCCTCGGAGAGGCGCAAACGCCGCTCGCGATCCCACGGCAGAAGAACGCTCTCCCCATTCTCGACGAACACTTCGAGGTCCCCTTCTCCGGCGGGCCTGCCGGTGAGACTGAGGTTGCGGAGTCCGTGTCGCGCTTCTTGCCTGCGGATCTCCTGCCGCTCGTGTTCGTCGAGGTCGGCGACGGCACACGGTGCGAAGCTGAGCGCGACGATGTCGCCGTGATGGCGACGGTGGGTCGCGTACCTGGCGACGATCTCACGCGTCTGGCCCACGTACCGCATCTCGTCTTCGAATTCGAGGACGTAGATGCCGCTGACCTCCGACGAATCGGCGAACAGCGCGGCAGCAGACCCTCCTTCCGTCATGTCGTATCGGGTGAAGGTCAACGGATGCAACGGGATGGGCATGAGGTCAGGCTAGGCAATCGAACCTGTGGCGCGAGGCGAGTGAGTCGGACGTCCGTGTTCTCCTCTTGCCCATGTCCTGGGCCTCATCCGACGCATCCCGACGAGTCATGCGCTCGAACAAGCGGCGCGACACCGCTCCCGAGCTGGCTGTGCGGCGGATCCTGCACACGGAGGGCATGAGGTACCGAGTCGGCTTCCGTGTGTGCCGCGAGACGCGCAGCCGTGCCGACATAGCGTTCACCCGCCAGCGCATCGCCGTCTTCATCGACGGGTGCTTCTGGCACAGCTGCCCGGATCATCTTCACCTGCCGAAGGCGAACGCCGACTACTGGATCCCGAAGCTCGCGCGGAACGTCGAGCGCGATGCGGAGGTGAGCACGGTGCTCCGCGACCTGGGCTGGACCGTGCTGCGGTTCTGGGAGCGCGAGCCGGCGCGGGACGTGGCGGACCGGATCATCGCTGCGGTCGAGAAGGCGCGCTTGTCGGTGTCGACTCCGAGGGATCCCGACGACGCCGATCGGGGCAGCGGATCCCAGTAGCCCCGCCCCCCTTTCACCCCCACACGAGGGCTTACGCCCGAGAGAGCGCGCTCATAGCCTCAGGCGTCGTCACTCGACGACACCACCTGCCGCGTACCCCTTCGTCGCGGCACGCACCCGAGGAGCTCCATGCCCGACGTCCCCTCTGCCGCCCCCGCCGGCTGGTTCCCCGACGGATCCGGCCAGCTCCGCTACTGGGACGGCGCCGCGTGGACGCAGCACTTCGCGCCGATGGTGCAGCCAGTCGCGCCCCAGGCGCAGGCGCCGAAAGACGCGGTGCTGGCCGCCGTCGCCGCCGCGCAGCAGGCCGAGCAGGCGAAGGCCGCTCGCGCCGCGGATGCCGCGCGGGTCCAGGCCGAGCGCGCCGCCGTCGCCGAGCAGCAGCGGGCCGCGAAAGTCGCACAGCGGGAGGCAGCGATGCAGGCCAAGGCCGCGGAGCGCGATGCTACCGTCCGAGCCAAGGCGGAGCGGATGGCGGCGACCATCGCGATCCCCGCACCGACGCCCGCGTGGCCCGCCCCCACGGCCGTCGGGGCGCCGGTCGCGCCTACGGCGTCGACCGCGGTCCTCGGCGACACCCGCCCGGGGATCCATCCGGCGGCGACCTGGATCGTCGCGTCCGTGGCCGCGCTCGTCATCCTCATCAGCGCAGCCGGTGGCGGATTCCGGGGCATGTTTGTGTCCCTCGGCTTGGTCGCGCTCGCGGCCGCCCTCTACACGGTCGTTTTCGGACGCCGCGGGTTTGTCCCCGCCCTCACCTCGCGTCCCCGCGGCACGGTGACCGCGGTCGGCGCCGTCCTGATGCTCATCGTCGGCGCTGCGCTGCCCGCAGGTGCTTCCGGTTCGGCTCCAGCGCCCGCGTTGGCGGCAGTCGCCACCGCGACCCCCAGCCCCACCCCGACGCCGTCCGCGAAGCCCACGCCGGTCGTCCACGTCGTCGAGGACGTCAGCGCGAAGACCGCGACGGATGCCCGCTCGCTGCTCCGCGAGGCCGGCTACGTCGTCCAGTACGTGCTCGAGTCGGGGGAGAAGACCAGCGTCACCGACGGCATGACCGTGAAGTCTCAGAGCCCGGCGCCGGGGTCGCGCGTCGACGGCGGATCCACAGTGACGCTCACGCTGCTGGCGCCCGCCCCGGAGCCCACCGTCGAGCCGACGGTCGCGCCGGCCCCCGCGCCCGCGGCTCCGGCTCCCGCTCCGAAGCCGGCCGCGCCGGCACCTGCGCCGGCCGCTCCGGCGCCGGCGGCTCCCGAGCCCGCGCAGCAGACCGGTGGCATCAACCCCGGCGGCTTCTGCTCTTCGGTGGGCACCGTGGCGCAGGCGGACAACGGACGCAGCTACAAGTGCGGCGGCAAGGGCCCGGACGCCAGCGGGAAGTACCACTGGAACACGATGTGACGGGACCTCACTCGGCGCCGCCTCCGCGTCGCTGGGCGGGGAGCGCGGCGGCCACCTGGCTGAAGTAGGGCTGCTGGCGCCACGCAGCCAGGTCGCCGACCACGTACAGCCGCCGACGAGCGCGGCTTACCGCGACGTTGAGCAGGTTGACGCTCTCCGCCGCCCATGCTCGTGCGCCGGGCTTGTCGGGATCACCACCGAGTACGAGCAGCACGACCTCCGCTTCGCGTCCCTGGGCGGTGTGGATGGTCCCTGCCGTCAGCCCCGGGTAGTCGTGCTTGAGAGCGCCGAGACGATCCGCGACCGAACGGAAGGGCGAGATGGCGATGATCTCATCCGCTCCGACGCCGAGCCCGAGCAGGTAGTCGATCGCGCTCCGGGTGCGCTGCAACTGCCCGGGCTGCAGGTGGCTGCCGGGAGTCGTCGCCGGCTCATCTGCCCAGTGGCTGGGCGTGATGCGAGGACCGTCGGGTCCGTCGAACCGGTCCGGAGGCGTCGCGTGTGACCTGTCGGGCACCGCGTGGAACATCAGTCCCGCGTACGCCATGCGATTGCAGATCGTGAACATCGGATCGTCGCACCTGCGGTGGACGCGCAGCGGTGCGCTCACCCACACGGTCTCGTCGCCCTGAGGCAGGGATGTGCCGAAGCGGGCCACCCGATCGGCGAGGGTCTGCACCGACGCACGAGGCGGGATCCACGCGGGAGTCACCCCATGCGCCTTCGCGAGCGCCCCGACGGTCTTCTGCGGCACGGAGATGATCGGCGGGAGCTGGAGGGGATCTCCGACCGCCACGACCCGTCGAGCCCGCCAGATCGAGGCGGCGGCGTGCTGCGGTGCTGCCTGGCCGGCTTCGTCGATGAGCAGCCAACCGAGCGCTTCGCGTCCGAGCGAGCCGAACATGCGGCCCGATGACGCGAACGTGGTGGAGATCGCGGGGACCACGAGGAAGAAGAGCTGCCACGCCGCCTTCAGCTTCTCGCTCTCGAGGTCGGCAGGAGAGCTGCCGGCCACTACCTGGCATGCGGCGCGCAGACCACGGACCATGGTCGACGCCGCGTTGGCGAGGAAGTCGCGGTGCAGATCCAAGGCCGCGAGGAACAGATCGGAGCGCGCCGCGTCGAGCGTCGCGTCGAGCCAGGGCGCGATCATCTCCCTCTCGTGATCCGCTCGGCCAGCCCCGGGGCGGGGCCCGGGCACGCGGGCGTCGTCCGCCTCGCACTCCTTCGTGGTCGTCGCCAGACGATGGCGAACCGCGGAGAGCTCCTGGCGGGCGGCACGCACCTCCTCCGCGGCACGTGCCCGGGCGACGCCATCGGCTTCGGAGCGTCGTCGCTCCTCGTCGTCGCGGGCCGCGGCCTGGTCCCGCGCGACCTCCAACGGCCGCAGCGCCAGACGCCACTCACGGACCGCGCGTCCGAGGGTGAACAAGGTCTCCCCGAGGCCCGGCTTGACGAGCACATGGTCCTGGATCCTGCCCGCCGCGCGATCGAGCGCCGCAGTGGCCTCCGCTCGTGCGACGGCATGAGCCGCGGACTCGGTCTCCACCTGCGCCGCCCAGGTCTCCAGGCGCACCACCGCGCCCGCGGTCGCGTGCTCCTGCTCCCTCAGGCGCGGGAGCAGGCGGCGTCTGGCGTCCGCCTCGCTCCGCTCGCGGATCAGGTCGTCGACCCTCCGCTCGGCGATCTGGAACGCACGCCGAGCGTCATCCCACGGACGGAACGCCTCCGACCCGTCCCTCCACTGGGTCAGCAGCTCCTGCATGCCCCGTACGGGCGCACGACCATCCGCCGCGCGCCCGTCGCTCTGCTCTCCGAACCAGAAGGAGGAGAAGAACGTGCTGCGGTTCTCCTTCCGCCCGAGCCTCGCCGCGACGAGTCCCCACGCCTCCGCGCCGTCGCTGTCCGAGGACGGCGTGGACGCGCCGTTCCTCCTCATGACCAGGGACGCGAGCTCACCGAAGTAGTCCGCCGATCCCTGCCACCTCTCGTCGATCGCGTCGCGTCCGGGGATCTGCGAGGAGATGTTCTCCACCGCGGAGTTGTTGGACGACGCCACGACCATCTCGAAGCCCGTGAGCTCGGGTCGGAGCTGCGGCACGGACATCCTGTGGCCCTGAGGTCCGTTCCACTGGTGGACGACGGACGTGAACGCGTCCTCGGGCTTCGTCAGGGCGGACAGGCGACGGGCGCGCTCGGTGACGTTGCCCGCCAGGATGTCGCGCAGCATCGTCGTCTTGCCCGTCCCGGGCGGGCCGTTCACCCCCATGAGGCCAGCCGTCGGCATCAGGTCGTGCAGCGCGAGGTCGACGGCGAACTGCTGGCTGGTCGCGAGCGGATGCGACGGCTTCGTGGGCCATCTGCCCTTCGGGAGCCGCTCGATCCCGGCGCCTGCTTCCATGGCGTCGATGTCCGCGACCACGTCGACGCGCCGATCCGCCGCCAGGTCCCCGTCGCCGGTGAGGTAGGCCGACAGGGCGGCTCCCACCTCGCCCTTGGCGACCTGCTCGGACACGGAGGTGAGGTCCTCGAGGTGGAAGCTGTTGAGGAAGTCGATCTCGGGTGCGCCCTCCGCGGTCCGGAGCGACATGGGGACGCTCTGGATCCGGATGGCGTCGGTCGCGAGGTCGGCATCGCCCACCAGTCCCGCCGAGGCATGGGCCAGCTGGAGGAGTCCGCTGAGGGCCTCATCGTCGAGGGGAGCGAGGCCGGCTTCCCCCGCCTCCGCACGCACACCCTCGTGCTCGTCGACCGCTCCGGTCCATGCCTCCGCCGCGCGGCCGAACCCGTCGATCCACTCCCGGCTCGTCGTAGCCGAGCTCGACAGGTGTCCGACCGCCCAAGAGGCCGACGACAGGATCGCGGAATCGGGGACGTACCTGCCGTCGTCGTCGACGAGCAGGCCAGCCGCCGCCGTCGTGCCGCCCGGGCGTTCCTGGTAGGCGTCGCGATCCTCGGGGAACAGGGCGTGCAGTCGCGCGAATGTCGCCTCGAGGGGATACGCACTGAGGTACACGGTGTGCCGCCATACGCGCTTCGAGCCGTGACGCGGAGGGGGGCGGGGCCATCGTCTTCCACGGCAGGGGATCACCAGGACGCCAGGCCGTGACCCGGGCCTCGGAGGTGTCGGTCCGAGAGGTGATCGAGGGGGCCGCCTGCGGATTCAGCAGCTCCAAGAGCAGCCAGAAGCGCAAGGTGCGGAGCTGATGGTCCTGCGTGCGTCGTTCGTCCATTCGGACATGATCACGGATGGCCGCTGGCTCGGGGGCGCCGCACTCCGAGGGCGCGGCGCGTGGTATAGCGGCTACTGGTCGTGCCGGGCCGCGCGGAGATGCGCCGCCCGGCCACCCTCACCGCACCATCCGCACCGTGACCATCTCCGCCCCCTGGTACATCTGCCGCTCCACCCCGCCGTCGCGCGTGAACCCGTTGCGCCGGTAGAAGGCCTCAGCGCGCGGGTTGTCGTCGGCGGCCCAGAGGTAGGCGGGGGAGTCGCCGACGGCCGCGTCGAACAGGGCCTGGCCGGCGCCCGAGCCGTGGGCGGAGGCGACCATGTTGATCGCGTAGAGCTGGAAGGGGCGGGGCGGATCCTCGTCGCGCGCCGGTCCCGAGAGGGCGAAGCCGACGATGCGGTCGCCGATGAGCGCGACGAAGGGCGGCGCTGCGGACGAGGAGGTCAGCGTGCCGCGCCAGTCCTCGGCGCGCGCCGCGACGTCGAGCCCGTCGAGGTACGACGCCGGCAGCAGGTGCGCGTACGTCTCCTGCCAGGTGCGGATGTGGACCTCGGCGATTCCGTCGGCGTCGGCGGGCACGGCGGGGCGGACGGTCGGTGCGGCGGTCATGCCGACACGATACGGGTGCCGTCCGCCGTGGACGGGCCGTCGATGCGAGACCGGGCCGGGAACGCGGACGGTCGCGGACGCATCGAGGGGTGGGGCGCATCCACCCCACCCTCGACCACCCGTCGCTACCGCGCCGTCGCGCGCTCCCGCTCCCGGAGCTCGACCGCGACGGACCCGGCCGCGTCGTCCTCGCCGCGGGAGCCGTAGCCGGAGCCGGCCCCGGCCCCGGCCCCGGCCGCAGCAGCACCCCGCCGCCCCGCGACCGCCTCCCGCGCCGGATCCTTCGCCGCGAGCGCCGCCGCGATCGTCAGCACCGCGTACAGCCCGATGTACGCGCAGAGGATCCACGGGGATCCGCCGCCCCACTGGAGGAACAGCACGGCGAGCAGCGGCGTGAGGCCGACGGAGAAGATGCTGCCGACCTGGTAGCCGAGCGAGACGCCGCTGTAGCGGACGCCCGTCGGGAACTGCTCGGCGAACCACGCGGCCTGCGGGCCGTAGATCGAGTCGTGGAAGACGTTCATGCCGAGCGCGAAGACGAGCGGCAGGAGCAGCAGCGGGCCGGAGTCGAGGAACGCGAAGAACGGCCAGATGAGGATCCCGATGCCGGCCGCGCTCGCGATGGTGAGGCGGCGGCGGCCGACCCGGTCGGAGATCCAGCCCCAGAGCGGCGTCGTCAGCACGCTGAGCGCCGAGACGATGAGCACCGATGTGAGAGCGACGCCCGAGTCGCCGCGCTTCTGGGCGAGGTAGGAGAGCGTGTAGACGGTGAGGATCGAGTAGAGCGCGGGCTGCACGAGGCGGAGGCCGGCGGTGATGAGCACGGCGCGCGGGTGCTTCCGCAGCACGACGCCGAGCGGGAAGCGCTCCACCTGCCCGGCGGCCTTGATGTCGCGGAACTCGGCGGCGTCCTCCACGCGGAGGCGGATCACGAGGCCCACGGCCACGAGCACGGCGCTGAGGAGGAACGGCAGGCGCCAGCCCCACGCGAGGAACGTCTCCTCGCCGAGGCCGAAGCGCGTGGCCGCGAAGACGCCGGTGGCCAGCAGCATGCCGCCCGCGGATCCCATCTGCGTGAACGCGCCGAAGAGGCCGCGGCGGTGGGCGGGGGCGTGCTCGACGGACAGCAGCGCGGATCCGCCCCACTCGGCACCCGCCGCGATGCCCTGCACGAGACGCAGGAAGACGAGGCCGACGACGCTCGCGAGGCCGATGGTCGCGTAGGTGGGCAGGACGCCGATGAGCGTCGACGCGATGCCCATGAGCACCAGCGAGTAGACGAGCATGCGCTTGCGGCCGATGCGGTCGCCGAGGTGCCCGGCGACGATCCCGCCGATGGGCCGCGCGAGGAACCCCACGCCGTACGCGGCGAACGACGAGAGCAGGCCGACCGCGGGCGTCTGGTTCGGGAAGAACTGGCTGCCGAACACGAGCGCGGACGCCGTGGCGTAGAGGTAGAAGTCGTAGTACTCGACGGTGGTGCCGATGAACGACGCCGTGAGGACGCGGCGTCGGCGGCGGGACACGTCGGCCGGAGCCTCGGGCGCGGCGGGCGAGGCGGGTCCGCCGGGCGGCGTGGCGGGCGGGGCGGCGGATGCGGCGGGCGGGGCGGTGGTCATGGCGTCTCCAGCGGTGCGGCTGCGGTGCAGGGGGAGGCCGGGCGGGGATCCGCTCGGGTGCCGCCCACCGTGGCCCGTGATCCCCCGCATGGGGAAGGCCCGCGGTCACGCCGCGTAACGCCCGCCGGTCACGGGACGTCACACGCGGAGGGGACTGCGGAGCGAGCCGAGCGCGTCACGGCGGACACCGCACCGGCGGACGCCCCGCACGCACGAGGGCGGTCGGCGGGCATCGCGCCCACCGACCGCCCTCGGGGCGTGGTGTCCCGTCAGTTCGCGACGGCCGCCGCCAGGTCGTACGCGTCGTGCTCCGTGCCCTGCCAGACGGGGCCGAGCACGTGGCTGCTGTCGCCGTAGTGCTCCGCGACGTTGGCGAACTGCGGGCCGTCGGCGGTGTCGCCCGCGAAGACGGGGCTGCCGGAGGATCCGGCGTTCATGTCGCAGGGGAGCGCGAACTCCTCCACGGACACGCCCTCGGTCAGGCCGCCGCACCGCTGCAGCGTCTGGCCGTCGAAGCGGCCCGCGGCCGGGTAGCCGTAGACCGCCGCGCGCTCGGCGTTCGACTGGTCGAACAGCACGGGCGAGGCACCCACGACGCTCTGGATGTCGCGACCGGAGGTGTCCCGCTTCACGGCGAGGAAGCCGCTGTCGTCGAACTGGTCGTTCTCGTTGCGCTCGTACCAGCCGGAGGGGACGTAGCCGGTGATGATCGGCCACGCGCCGGAGGCCGAGGGCCCGGAGTCGAAGCCGGGGTAGAAGATCATGTGGTCCGAGAAGACCTGGTGCTGGGTGATGCAGTGGCCCGCGGTCGCGATGGTCGACCGATTCGCCGACTCGACCACGTTGGCCGTGCACGCGTAGCCGACGCCGGCCTGCATGTAGTACATCCGGCCGATGTGGGAGACCGGGGCCGCCGGGACGGCGCGGGCGGAGTCCGCGGCGGCGTCCGGGCGCACGGCGTCGGAGCGGGCCGCGTCGTCCGACGTGGCGGTGAGTGCGTCCGCGTCGATCGCGGCGGCGCGGCGTTCGGACGTCCAGAACGCGACGGCGTCGTCGGCCTGCGCGCTCGTCACGTCGACGGCGACCCGGACGGCGTCGGCCCTCGGCGCGATCGCGGTCGCGTGCTCGGCGGCGGTGGCCGACGACGCGGCGCCCAGGAGGGCGGCGCCGAGGCAGACGGCGGCGACGGCGGTGAGGCGCCGTCGGGCGGGGGGAGCGGTGCGGTGGGACATGGGATCCTCTCGGGAGCACTGGGGTGGGGACCGGGCGCGGACGGCGTCCGCGCCCGGTCGATGCGTCGTGGAGCCGTGTCGGCTCCGGGATCACACGGCGATGGCCGCCGTGAGGTCGTAGGCGGACTCCGCGTCGTCCTGCCAGAGCGGACCGACGTTGTGCGTCCCGTCGGACGACAGCTCGGCCACGTTCCCGAACTGCGCACCGTCGGGCCCGTCGCCCTGGAGGATCGGGCCGCCGGACACGCCGCCGGTCATGTTGCAGGCGAGGTCGATCTGCATGGCCGAGGTCGCGTGGCCCGGGCCGACGCAGCGCTCCAGCTCGCTCCCGTCGAAAGGGGGCCCGGCGGGGTAGCCGTACATGCTGGCCTCCTGCGCGGCCGGCTCGAAGAAGCGGACGGGGGACGCACCGGCGACGCTCTGGAGGTCGTCTCCCGCGGCGTCGTGGCCGACGGCGAGGAACGCCGTGTCCTCGGCCTGGTCGCCGTCGTTCCGCTGGTACCACCCGGTCGTGACGTTGCCGCCGACGACGGGGAACTCGCCGACGGCGGGCTGGCCCTCCTCGTAGCCCGGGTAGAAGACCATGTCGGTCGAGAACACCTGGTGCGAGGTGAGGCAGTGGCCGGCGGTGGCGATGGTCGACCGGTTCGCCGACTCCACCACGTTGGCGCTGCAGGAGAAGTAGTCGCCGTCCCGGTGGATGAAGAGGCGGCCCATGTGCGACACCGGCGCGATCCGCTGCGCGTTCGAGACGGCGGATGCGGCCGACGCGGCGAGCGCGTCGTGGGCGGGCGCGGATCCGCTGACGCCGTCGAGGTCGATGGCCGCGGCGCGACGCTCCGGGGTCCAGACCGCGACGGCGGACGCGGCCTCGGCGCTCGAGACCGCGAAGCCGCCGGCCGACGCCGAGCCGGACGCGGAGAGGGCGGCGACGGCGGGTGCCGTCGACTCGTGGGCGTACGCCGCGGAGGCGACGCCCAGGAGGGCGGCCGTGAGGCCGATGACGGCGACGGCGGCGAGGGGCCGGCGTGCGGAGGGGGTGATGCGAGAGGGCATGGAGCATCTTTCGGAGAGGGCCACGGGCTCGTGGCGGAGACGACGCGGACGGTCGTCCGCGCCGTGATGCGGGTGGTGCCTGTCTCCTGGTGCGGCGATCCCGACGGCGGATGCCGGCGGTGGGGGACGACGTCGCCCGCGTGACGCGGAGCGCTCGTCGTCCCCCGTGCGGGATCAGGTCCCGATCGCCCCGGTGAGGTCGTGCGCCGACTGCGCCGCCGCCTGCCAGAGCGGACCGATGTTGTGGGTGACCGTGTAGTCGTACTCGGCCACGTTCGAGAACTGCGCGCCATCGCTGCCCGCGCCGGCGAAGATCGGGCCGCCGGAGACGCCACCCGTCATGTCGCACGCCAGGTCGATCTGCGCGGTGCCCGCTGCCGTGCCCGTGCCGATGCACCGGTCGAGGTGCTCGCCGTCGAAGCGCCCGACGGCGGGGTAGCCGTACGCCGAGACGAGCTGCGTGGCCGGCTGGTCGAAGAGCACGGGCGATGAGCCGACCACGCTGGCGACGGTGTCCCCGTCGCTGTCGGGCGCGACGGCCATGAAGGCCGTGTCCTCCGCCTGGTCGTCGTCGTTCTTCTGGTACCAGCCGGTGAGCACGTTGCCGCCGACGACGGGCCAGACGCCGTAAGGGGAGCCGCCCGACTCGTACTGCGGGTAGAACACCATCTTGGTCGAGAAGGTCTGGTCACGGGTGACGCAGTGCCCGGCCGTCGCGATGGTCGAGCCGTTCGCGGAGTCGACCACGTTCGCCGAGCAGAAGTGGCCGGAGCCCTCCTGCACGTAGTAGATGCGACCGATGTGCGACACGGTGGCGACCTGCTCGGCCTGGTCGTTGGTGCGCGCGGCGTCCGAACTCACGGCGTCCGATGCGGCGTCGCCGGAGCCGGAGTCCTCCGTCGCGGCGGCCAGGCGCTCGGGCGTCCAGTAGGCGACCGCGTCGGAGCCCTGCGCGGCGGGCACCGCGACGCGGACGACGGACGCGGACGCGTCCCGGTGGGCGGCGGACGCGGGTGCCGCGGCGCCGAGGAGGGCGGCGCCGAGGCAGACGGCAGCGATCGCGGCAGAGGTTCGACGGTGCGAACGCGGGTGATGGGGGTGCATGAGGGACCTTCCTGGCGGGGGAGTGACGGCGCGGACGAGCGTCGGCGCCGGAGGGGGCAGGTGCAGGTGCAGGTGCAGATGGAGAGGAGGGCACGGGCCGGGCGCCAGATCGTGGCCCCGCGTCCGTGTGCGCTGACGGTAGCGGCTGCTGGGGCGTTCCTGTGTGCGCGGTGCACAACTCCCATGTGACGGACCGCTACATCCGCCGGGCCCGCATTTCCCCACCCGTGCGACGCTGGGATCCCGACGAGAGGACCCCCATGCCCGACGCCCGGCCCCCGCTCCGCTTCGCCGCGTTCGTGATGAACACCGCGAGCCACATCCAGCACGGGCTGTGGCGCCACCCGTCGGCGCGGCAGCACGAGTTCGACGACGTGCGCCTGTGGGTCGACCTCGCGCAGACGCTCGAGCGAGGCCGCTTCGACGCCATGTTCTTCGCGGACGTGGTCGGGCTCTACGGTCCGGGCGACGGCGCCTACGACGTGAACGCGCGCGAGGGCCTGCAGTTCCCGAGCAACGACCCGTCGGTGCTTATCTCGGCGCTCGCCGTGAGCACCGAGCACCTCGGCTTCGCGTTCACGAGCTCCGTGCTCCAGGCGCACCCGTTCGACTTCGCGCGCAAGGTCTCGACGCTCGACCACATCACGCGCGGGCGCATCGCCTGGAACGTCGTGACGAGCGCGCTCGACGGCGCCGCCCGCAACTTCGGGCACGACGGCCTCGAGGACCACGACGCCCGCTACGCCTGGGCCGACGAGTACCTCGACGTCGTCTACAAGCTGTGGGAGGGTTCGTGGGACGACGACGCGCTCCAGCGCGACAAGGCGCGCGGGGTGTTCTCGGACGCGTCCCGGATCCACCGCATCGACCACGAAGGGCCGCGCTACAGGGTGGCCGGCCCGCACCTGTCGTCGCCGTCGCCGCAGCGCACGCCCGTGCTGTTCCAGGCCGGATCCTCGCCCGTGGGCCGCCGGTTCGCCGCCCGGAACGCGGAGGCGCAGTTCATCCTGTCGTCGACGCCCGAGAAGACCCGCGCCCTCATCGAGGACACCCGGGCGCTCGCCGTGGACGCCGGACGCCGGGCGGACGACCTCTCCTTCTGGCTCGGGCTCTCCTTCATCACGGGCAGCACGGAGGAGGAGGCGAAGCGCAACGAGGCCGAGATCGACGAGTACCTCTCGGCCGACGGGTTCCTCCTGCACTCCAACCTCGGCTTCGACCCGAAGACCGGCGAGCAGCTGGATCCGGCGACACCGCTCTCCGAGGTCGAGACGCAGGCCGGGCAGAGCCACCTGAACTGGCTGCGCGAGGCGTCGCCCGACCGTGAGCCGACCATCGCCGACCTCGCGCGGCTCTCCGCGAAGCTGCGCGGTCGCGTGGTGGGCACGCCCGAGCAGATCGCGGACGTGCTCGCGGGCTGGCAGGAGGCGGGCGTCGACGGCATCAACGTCATCAACTGGACCCTGCCCGGCAGCTACGAGGACTTCGTCGACCACGTGACGCCGGTGCTCCAGGAGCGCGGCCTCCAGCAGCGCGAGTACGCACCCGGCACGCTCCGGCACAAGCTCACGGGACGCGACCGGCTGCCGGAGTCGCACCCGGCGGCGGCCTACCGGGGCGCGTTCTCGTGACGGTCGCCTCAGCGTCGGGCTCCTCCACCGCCGAGCTGCGGGCCGAGTTCCTGCCGCTGTTCGACCGGATCCGCGAGGGCGCCGTCGCCCGCGAGCGTGCCCGGGAGCTCGCGTTCGACGCCGTCGCGCTGCTCCGCGAGGCGGGTTTCGGCGCGATCCGCCTGCCCGTCGCCGACGGCGGGCGCGGCGCGTCCCTGGCCCAGCTCGTGGAGCTCGTGGTCGAGCTGTCGGCGGCCGACGCGAACGTCGGGCACCTGCTCCGCGGCCACTTCGGCTACGTCGAGCTCGTGCTGCGCCGGCCGCCGGGTCCGGCACGCGAGGAGTGGATCCGCCGCATCGCGTCCGGCGCCATCGTCGGGAACGCCACCAGCGAGCAGACCGGGAACACGCTCGCCGACATCTCGACGACGCTCACGGAGCGCGACGGCCGCTGGCTCCTCGACGGCACCAAGTACTACTCCACCGGCACGCTCTACTCCGACTGGATCTACCTGGCCGCCGGTCGCGCAGCCGCCGACGGCGTCGAGCGCGTGACGCTCGCGATCCCGACCGATGCGCCGGGCGTCACCGCGGTCGACGACTGGGACGCCTTCGGCCAGACGCTCACCGCGAGCGGCACGACGACCTTCGAGGCCGTGGAGGTGGATCCGGCGACCGTCACCGCCTACCGCGAGGCGCCGCTGAGCCACATCCAGGCCTTCTACCAGCTGTACCTCGTGGCGGTGCTGGCGGGGATCGCGCAGGAGGTCGAGCGCGACGCGGTGGCCTTCGTGCGCAGCCGCACGCGCACCTACATCCACGCCACCGCGGCGCTCCCGAAGGACGACCCGCAGGTGCTCGAGGTCGTCGGCCGGATCTCCACGGCCGCCTTCGCCGTGCGCGCCGCGACCCTCGCCGCTGCCGCGCTCCTCGACGACGCCGTCGCCACCGCGCCGCCCGGGGAGGCCCTCGACCGGCCGACCCTCGACGCCGCCGAGGACGCGGTCTACCGCGCGCAGGTGCACGCGGTCGACGAGGTGCCCGCCGCCGCGACGCGGCTGTTCGAGGTCGGGGGAGCGTCCGCGACCTCCGGCGGCCGCGCGCTCGACCGGCACTGGCGCAACGCGCGCGTCGTCGCGAGCCACAACCCGGCCGTCTACAAGGCGCGGGTGATCGGCGAGCACGCGGTCGCGGGCCGCGGCCCGGTGGACGCGTGGGCCGCCTACGAGAAGGTGGGCGCGACGGCGTTCCCGCGCTGAGGGCTTACAAGGAGCTTGTTATACTGAGAATCCAGATCCGAGGGTTCGAATGAGGGCAGAGGCTGCAGCCTCCGGAGATACTTCTGCCATGTCGAATCGAGTCCTTAATAACACCGGGTTCGCTCGAGCAGGAATTATTTGCATTTCATCCCATACCTGCCCTTCTAGATCTTGCGTCTCAAAGGTGGGTGAAAATGGATGGATGGCTTTTGGGTTCGCGTCTCGACGAGATATAAAGATAGAAGGATATGGAGACGCGTCGGCGGACATGTCATTCCATGTCAGTGTCTGGAACCCGAACCAGAGGAGCCACTCCTCCTGTCGGCCGTGTGATATTTTGGCATACCAACCATTACCTGCAGAGTCGCGCTCCAAGAGGAGCCCAAATTCCTCTAAGCTTAGGGTCCCCTGAACGGTGAAGTTCAGTCTAGCTCGCCGGGCGTGCTCTGCCATGGCAACTGAAAATCGGTTGAGCGATGCTTGCCACAAGTTGTACTTGTCTTCGATACTAGACAGTAGGCGGTCGTCAATAATCTCTTGAAGATAAGTGGATCTTGCCATTAGCTTCGACTGGCGCCGAATAGCCTTTTCGAACAACTCGTACAACGGGAGCAAGTCTCCTTCGTCGCTCGCCTGCAGGGCAGCGTAGTATTCTCCTCGATCACTGTCGGCCCGCAGCAGTAGTGGTGGGTAGTTGTGGCGAGCTAACTCAATGTTTGCAAGAATTCGCGCCGTACGCCCATTGCCATCTTCGAACGGATGGATGTGGGCCAGCCAGGCGTGCACGGCCGTAGCGGTAAGGAGCGGTTCTCCAGTGCTATTGGCCCACCAATCGCTCAACTCAAGCATGACTCGACCAACTTCGTTCGGCGAAGTGGTCCGGTGGTCAGGTCGTCCTGCTATTTGATTCTCGAACTGCTTATAGGAGCCGCTGCCTCGGACGTCTCCCAAAATAAGCTTATGAAGCGCTCTGATGTCTGCGGCCCGAGGAGCATGCTCGTCTTCCAGCCATGTATCTGCTATTTCGTGGGCGCGATAGAGCCCGAGAACTTCGTACAACTTCGGATCCGCTCGTACGGTCTCAGTTAGCGAATGAAGAGGGCCGACGAGTAGAGCTTGATTATCCTTGATTGACTGCCGGACGTCCCCTTTATTCCAGCGCATGCCCTCCATCGTGTTGCTCTCGGTTACAAGATCAGAGCGCGTTGCAACGAGATATGGGCCGAGAATCGCGTTCGCCTCAGATTTGATCCGTTGACTTGTGAGGACGGCGCGCCGGTGCGTCTCTTGTGACTTTTCTTGAGCTTTTTCGAGGCGGCGTGAAGACACCTCGTCTGTTTCCACCAGGTAAGGCGTCAGTTGTAGTAAGTCTGTAGCGGCAGACATGTGTAGTTCCGTTCATCTAAGGGCTTCGGTCTTGACGTGAGCTCACGTTATTTCGGAAAAGACGCCATCGGTGACGCTGGTATGCATTCCACCTTCCAGTTCCCGCTCGAAAGAATTAAAGAAGCTTGCATCAATTAAAGTCAATGCGCAAGACCCCCATTCGGGCCGGTGTTGCGGACTGAAGACAGGCAGCGTTTTGTTTCTGACTCGTTATCGAGCCGCGCGGTGGCTAAGGGTCTTGGGCTACAAGAGAAGTTGCTCATTTCCTCCAACGGATTGGTGTCCGTTTACGAGAATGTGGGCGCGACGCCCTTCCCGCGCTGAGGGCCGCGACGCGCGTCGCCGTGCCGCCCGACCTGGGGGCGTCCGCGCGCCCGATCGCGACCGGCGCCCTCGGTACGGTGGGAGCGCGGCCGCGACGCCGCGGGACGAGGGGATCCATGACGACGCACGCGCCCAGCCGGCCGCAGCTGGACACGACGCCGCTGACCGGCCGCATCGACCGCGCCGACCTCCGCCGGTTCCGCCGCGAGTTCACCGCCCGGTTCCCGGTGCTCGTCTCGCCGCTGTTCGCGCTCGGCCGCATCGCCCAGGGGATCCTCGCCGTCGTCTCCATCCCGCTCGGCGGCGTCCTGCTCCTCACCGGCGCGCTGGGCGCGATGTTCACGGACGACCCCGAGACCCGCGGCGACGCCCTCGGCATGTCCGTGTTCGCGCTGCCGATGTTCGGCGTCGGCGTCTTCTTCGCGTGGCGCCTCGTCCGCACCCGCCGACGCCGCAGCCGGATCCGCTCCCACTACCGCCTCGCCCGCTTCGGCCGGGTCAACGGGCTGAGCTACGTGCCGGGCCCGATCAGCGACGCGCACATGGGCGAGCCCGCCTCCCGCGGGATGTACGTGACGCGCGTGATGCGGCCGCGCACGGCCCGCCCGGTCGAGTTCGGCAACCACGAGCTCAGCAGCGCATCGAAGGCCGCGGGCATCACCCAGTACGGCGGCTACGCGATGATCGGGCTGCGACGCGAGCTGCCGCACATCCAGGTCATCTCAACCCGCACGCGCCTCCGCCGCGCCATGACGCCGACCCTCGACGTGGCCCGCGACCAGCGCCTGGAGCTCGAGGGCGACTTCGACCGGCACGCCGCGCTGTACTGCCCTGAGGGGTACGAGCGCGACGCCCTGTACCTCTTCACGCCCGACGTGATGGCGGTGCTCGTCGACCGGGTGCGCGGCTTCGACGTGGAGATCCGCGGCGACCGGCTGCTGCTGCGCTCGCCGGCCGACATGGTGACGCTCGATCCCGCGCGCTGGCGCGACGTGATCGACGCGACCGCCGCGCTCATGGCCCAGGTCGACCGGTGGGAGCGCTGGCGCGACGACCGGCTGCTGTCGCTCGAGGGCGAGGAGGCGTCGGTGCTCACGGCGTCCGACGAGGCGCTCGCCGTGCCGCCGCCCGGGAAGGCCCGTCGGCGCGCCCGCCGGTCGCGCGGGGTCGCGGCCGCCGGACACCGCCTCCGCAACCGGCCGACGGTCGGCCTGCTCCTGCTGATCGCGCTCGCCGCGGCCTTCTTCGGCGCCGGCTTCCTCATCACGACGCTGCCGTGACGGGCGAGCGGGCGCTCACCCGGGCGCGGCTCGACACGGATCCGCTCACCGACCGGATCCGGTGGGTTGACCTGCGCGCCTTCCGCCGCCGCTTCCGCCGCGCGCACCCGGAGGCGGAGGGGATCGGCGTGAAGGCGCGGACCGCGCTCATGGTCGTCATCGCCGGCGCGAGCGCCCTCATGGTGGTCCTGCTCGCGGGGATCATGGCCGAGACCCTCGAGGAGGGCGCCCCCGATGCCGCGAGCGAGGCGGCCTGGCAGGCGCTGATCGGCGCCCTGCCCGCGATCCTGCTGGTCGTCTTCGGCAGCTGGGTGACCCGCTCGCGCGAGCGCCGCGGCGGGTACCGCGCGCACCTCCGGCTCGCGCGCTTCGCCGAGGCGAACGGCATGACGTACCTGCCGGGGCCGATGTCCGACGGGCACTTCGGATCGGCGCGCCGCTACTTCGACCTCACCCGGGTGATGCGGCCGACCTCGGCTCCCGGCGTCGAGTTCGGGAACCACGAGATCGTCACGGCGGGCCGGCGCGAGGGGGCGCCGCGCTTCGGCGGGTACGCGATGATCCGGCTCGCGCACGAGATGCCGCACATCCGCGTGATCGCGCGGCGGGGTCTCCTGCGGCGGGCGCTGACGATGATGTCGCGGCCGGAGCGGGAGCAGCGCCTGTCGTTCGAGGGCGACGTCGACCGCCACTTCGCCCTGTACTGCCCGGCCGGCAGCGAGCGCGACGCGCTCTACCTCTTCACGCCCGACATCCTCGCCCTGCTCATCGACCGGGTGCGCGGCCTCGACGTCGAGGTCGTGGGCGACCGGCTGCTGCTCACCTCGTCCGACGACGTCGTGACGCGCGACCCCGAGCGCTGGCGCGACGTGATCGAGGCGACGACCGCGCTGGTCGCCAAGGTCGACCGGTGGGAGCGCTGGCGCGCCGACCCGATCGAGCGTCCCGAGGACCCGTCCGCGCTCGACGCCGTGCTGCGGGCGGTGGGCCTGCCGGAGCCGGACCGCGCATCCCGTCCGCGGCCGGTGCGCCGACTGCGGATGACGCCGACGCTCGGCGGCGTCATCGCGGTGGGCGTGCCCCTGCTCCTGTTCGCGGCCGGGATCGTGGCCGTGCTGGTGCTCGACTGACGGGGATGACGCGCCCCGGGCGGCCCCGACCGCGCGCCCTCGCGGGGAGGTCGCGCGCCCTCGCGGAGAGGGCGCGCGACCCGCACGGGATCAGGCGACGTGCGCCTGCGCGGCCCGGTACGCCGCCTCGATGACGCGGTCCCACACGGGCGCGACCACGAGCGGCTGATCCTCCAGGCCGCCGGACAGCACGCTGTACTGGCGGGCGCCCGGGCCGGATCCGTCGAACAGCGGCGCCCCGGACGCGCCCTCCTTCATGTCGCAGTCGAGCTCCTGGCCGGACTGGCCCTCGAGGTGCGTGGCGCGGGCGGTGCCGCTGCAGAGGAACGGCGCGTCGCCCGTGAAGCGGCCCGACGCCGGGTAGCCGATGATGGTCGTGTAGTGCGTGAGCTTCTGGTGGAACTCGACCGGGGACGCGCCGACGGCCTCCGTGAGGGTGCGCCCGTCGGGGCTGCCGACCGTGAGGAACGCCGTGTCGCGCGCCGGATCCAGCGTCTCGCGCCAGCCCGCCGCGAGCGTCACCGAGGTGACCGGCCACACGGTGTACGGCTGGCCCTTCATGTAGCCGGGCACGAAGACCATCCTCGACGGGTCCTTCCCGGGGAACGCGCAGTGGCCCGCGGTGGCCACGGTGAGGCCGTTCTCGGACTCGACGGCGTTGCCCGTGCAGCTCATCTCCTTGCCGTCGACGACGTACGCGACGATGCCGATGTGCGGGACGGGGTCGACCTGCTGGGCCACCGGGATCACCGGCCGGGCGCGGCGCTGCTCGCGGGCGGCGGAGGTCGTGAGCTCGTCCGCGGACGGGGTGTCGTCCGGCGAGGTCGGGGTGCCGGTCACGCGCGTGAGCTCGGGGGATCCCGCGCCCTCGAGCCGCTCGGGCGTCCAGAAGGCGACGGCCTCGGCCGCCTCGGCGGCGGAGCGGGTGACGGTCGCGGGGGCGGGCACGGCGTCGTCGGCGGTGGCGGACGATGCGGGGGAGACGGCCACGAGGGCGAGGAGGCCGGCAGCGCCCGCGACCACGGCGAGGGCCGGGCGGCGGAGGAGCGTGCGGGCGAGGATCCGTGCGGCGGTGCGGGACGCGTGCGTCATGGGCAGCCTTTCCGTGGGGGAGCGACCGCCGGACCGGCGGCCGAGGCATCGACGGTAGCCGTCGGCGGCACCTCCGCGAGCGGACGCCGAACAGCCGACGCGGCTGGAGGCGGACCGAGACGAGGCGACGGATGCGGCCGCGCGCGGCCGTCGCACGGCGCGGGCGACGGCGCGACCGGCCCGCGCGGCGCGTCAGACTGGGGGCATGACCTCGCGCCCCGCCTCCCGCCCGACCGACGCCGATCAGCGGGCGGCGGACCCGCGCATCGCCCCGGACGGAGGCCGCCGCTCGGTCCCGCGCACGCTCGCGCGGATCCTGCTCGGCCTCGTGCTGATCATGGCCGGCACCGGGCACCTCACGGTCGCGCGGGAGTCGTTCCAGGCGCAGGTGCCCACCTGGCTGCCGATGGATCCCGACTTCGTGGTGCTCGCGTCGGGCGTCGTGGAGATCCTGCTCGGCCTCTCGCTCGTGCTGCTCGGACGCTGGCGGATCTGGGTCGGGCTCGTGGTGGCGGCGTTCTTCGTCGCGATCTTCCCCGGCAACATCTCGCAGCTCGTCACCCGCACGCCCGCGTTCGGCCTGGAGACCGACGCCGCCCGCGCCATCCGCCTGGTGTTCCAGCCGCTCCTCGTGCTCTGGGCGCTGTGGTCGACCGGCGCGTGGTCGGCCTGGCGGAACAGGCGCGCCCGCCGCTGACCGGGGTCGAGCGGCGGGCGCGGTGCTGCTCCGAGCGGAGCGGACGGGCGACGGCTAGAGGCCGAGGCGCAGGCGCTGGACGGCGCGCTGCGCGTCGACCGTGCGGTGCCCGATGCCGTACCAGGCGATGGCGCCGACGATCGGCACGAGCACGAGCGCGGCGATCCAGAGGTCGCGGGAGAGCCCCGCGAGCGTCCGGTCGCGGACGACCTGCACGAGGGCCGTCACGATGAGCGCGACGTAGGCGAGGGCGAGCGGCACGACGACGAGCCCGGCGATCAGCGCATCCGACATGGTGGTTCCTCCTCCGTGTGCGTGTCCGGTCGACCCTACCCGCGGGCGGTCCCGACACGCGAGAGCAGGGCGGCCGTCGCGGCCTTGACGCCCGTCTCGATCGTGCCGGCCATGGTCGGCGCGAACTGCGGCGTGTGGTTCCCGGGCGGCGGGGTGGCGCCGCCGAACGCCTCGGGCTCCACGCCGCCGAACGCCCAGTAGACGGTGGGCACGCCGATGGCCTCCCCGAGGATCCCGAAGTCCTCGCTGCCCATGATGGGCGGCGACTCCTTCACCATGTCCTCGCCGAGCTGCGCCGTCAGCGCCGCCACGACGCCGCGCGTCGCCTCCGGGTCGTTGCGGTTGAGCGGGAACGAGACGATCTCCTCGATCTCGGGCTCCGGGGCGCCGCTCGCCGTGGCCTCTGCCAGGATGATCCGCCGCACCGACGCCAGCACGCGCTCGCGCACGGCCGGGTCGAAGGTCCGGATGCTGAGGCCGAGCACCGCGTGCTCGGGGATGATGTTCTCCTTCGTGCCCGCCTGGAACGTGCCCACGGTCACGACGGCCGCGGCCTGCGGGTCGAGCTCGCGGGCGACCACGGTCTGCAGGCGGAGCACGATGGCGCTGGCGGCGACGATCGGGTCGATGGAGTTCTGCGGCTGCGATCCGTGCGCGCCGCGACCCCTCACGGTCACGCGCCACGAGTCGCTCATGCTCATGAACGCGCCCTCGCGCGTGGCGACCATGCCGACGGGGAGCGGGAAGACGTGCTGGCCGAGGACCACCTCGGGGCGCGGCGCCCTCTCCCAGAGGCCGTCGGCGAGCATCGCGCGGGCGCCCTCGCCGGTCTCCTCGCCGGGCTGGAACACGAACACGATCGTGCCCGCCCACGCATCGCGGTTCGCGGCGAGCGCCTGCGCGGTGGTGAGCGCGGCGGCGACGTGGAAGTCGTGGCCGCAGCCGTGCATCGTGGGCACCTCCTTCCCCGACGGGTCGATGCCGGTGTCGCGGCTCGCGTGGGCGAGGCCCGTCTCCTCGAGGATGGGGAGGCCGTCGGTGTCGGCGCGGAACGCGACCACGGGGCCGTCGCCGTTGCGGAGGATCCCGACCACGCCGGTGCCGCCGCAGCGGCTCGTCTCGGCGCCGATGGCCTCCAGGTAGGCCTCGATCGCGGCGGCGGTCGCGTGCTCCTGCATCGACAGCTCGGGGTGCGCGTGCAGCGAGCGGAACAGCTCGTGCGCGTCCCGCACGTCGTCGTCCAGCAGGGTGACACCGGGGTGCACGTCCATCGGGGATCCTCCTCGTAGGTGGGTGGCGTCCCTCGTGGGGACCTCTCCCTCCAGGCTATGCCCGGCCTCGGGGGCGGATCCCGGCGGGCCGAGCGGGGTGGCCGTCCGGCGCTGCACTGCCCGGGCTCGCGTGCCGGGCCTCAGTCGAGGAGATGCGCCGTGTCCCCGAGCGTCGCCACGGTGCGGTTGTGGAACACGTCGTCCTCCACCAGGTGCGTGATGCTGCCGGCCGGCAGGCGGAACGCGACCACGTCGAGCGCGGTCAGCGGCATGCCGATCCACCGGGCGATGACGAACGTGCCCGACCCGCCGTGCGTGACGACGACCACGTGCGGCGCCGGGTCGGCCATGACGGCGCCCATCCCGCGGTAGACGCGGGCCACCCACTCGGCCTTGGTCTCGGCGCCCGCGAGCCCCTCGTCGTGGTGCATCCGCTCGCCGATCGCGGGCGGCGGGACGAAGCGCTCCCGGAACCAGGCGTCCGGCTGCCCCTCGCCCTCGCCGTAGGACTTCTCGCGCAGCTCGGGCACCGCCACCGGGCGTCCGCCGACGCGCGCGGCGACGGCGTCGGCGGTCTGCCGGGTGCGGCGCAGGTCGGACGTGAGGATCGACGTCCCCGCGGGCACGCGCGCGGCGACGGCGTCGGCGATGCGGTCGGCCTGGTCGCGCCCGCGCGGCGTGAGCTCCGAGTCGTGCCAGCCGCCGACGCGCCCCTCGACGTGGTGCGTCGCCTCCGGGTGCGTGACCAGGAGGATCTCCCTCACGCGGGCTCCTCGGGTCGCGGGAGTGGATCGAGGAGCGCCGGGTCGCGGATGATGCCGATGGGCGTCGTATCCAGCCGCACCGACTGCACGACCACGCGCTTCGAGCGGCGGCGGAGGTGGCGGCGGGCCTGCGGGGTCGCGAGGAGGCTGCCGAGCACGAGGCCCGCGCCGATCGCGAGCGTGGTGGCCATGGCGCCGACGAACGCGCCCGTCGCGCCGGAGGTGCCGGCCATCGAGTTGAGCAGCGCCGAGGCGACCGCGAGCGACGGCAGGAGGGAACCGCAGAAGGCGGGCACCGCGATGGCCGTGGCCGACACCCGGAGGCGCGCCGCGACCACCGTCCCGAGCGCGCCGAGCAGCGTCGCGACGAGGAACGTGCCGGCGAGCAGCGGCACGCCCGCCGTGCGGAGGACGTAGAGCGACGTCGTGCCCACGAGCGCGACGGCGATGGCCACGGGCATCACGCGCGCGTTGGCGCCCTGCGTGATCCCCGTCGCGCCGGCTGCGAAGAACGTGGTGATGAGCAGCATCCAGAAGGGCAGGGCGCGGAGGGTGATGTCGGTCGGGTCGACCTCGATGTCGACGCCCGCGGTGAGCGCCAGGCCGCCCGGGATGCCGACCGCGATGCCCGCGACGATGAGCACGATGATCATCGCCCGCGACAGCGCCATGGCCCGGAACCCGGAGATGGCGTCCTGCGCCCACGTGACGATCGTGACGTGGGGGAGGATCAGCACCACCACGGCCGCGACCATGGCGGCCGCGCTCCCGGCGGGCATGATGCCCGACCAGATGGCGAGCGTGCCGATCGCGGCGACGGCGGCCGACTGCACGGCCACCACGAAGAAGGGCGGGATGCCGCGGCGGGCGAGCTGCCGGCCCAGCACCATCGAGCCGATCATCAGGAGGAACGCGCCCACGGCGCCCGCGAGCGAGCCGCCGGCCTGCAGCGAGACGGAGACGCCGAAGAGGCCCATGGACGCGTCGGTGATCCACGACGGCCAGCGCGGCGGCGACTTCAGCACCTCGACGAGGCCGTCGACGGCGCTCGTCATGTCGCGGTCGTCGTGGAGGAGCTCGTCGACGATCTGGTACACGAGCGACAGCCGGTGCAGGTCGCTGCCCTCGGCCGTGACGACGCGCAGCTTCACGAGCGGCGGGCCCTCGTGCGGCGCGTACTGGATCGTGATGGCCGTGCCCGTGATGTCGAGCTCGAGCGGCGCGAGGTTCCACTTCGTGCTCACGGCGACGATGGCGATCTCGACGGCGCGCACGTCGGCGCCGGATGCGAGCATCACCTCGCCGAGGTCGAGGCAGAAGTCGACGATCTGGCGCGGGGAGTAGAGGTCGCCGAGTCGGCCGTGCGCGGGCTCGGTGCCCTCGTAGATGGTGCCGCGGAGGCGCGCGCGGACGTCGCGCATCTCCTGCGGGTTGACGCGGCGGCGGCGCTGGCGCGGCGGACGCGCGGCGCCGGGGTCCCGGCGGGGGCGCCGCGGATCCGCGGGCGGCGGGGTGGTGCTCAGCGCGATCAGCGCTCCGTTCGGTTGCCGGCCCGCGTGGAGCGGGGGCGGATGGTGGATCGGTCCCACCCTAGGCGTCACGAAGGGGACACGCCCGCGCGGCGCCCGACCCGGAAGGGGTCGGACGCCGCGCGGGAGGAACGGACGGGTCAGCCCTTGGGGCAGGAGCTGAGCGACGCGCTGATGGGCCCCTCGACCTTCGGGGCCGGGCAGATGAACTTCGTGTACTCGTGGTTGTCGTCGAGGAAGCGCTTGAGGAACGCCGTGACCGCGACGCGGATCGTGGCGACCGGCACGTGCTCGCCGGCGGCGTGGCCGAGGCCCTTCAGCTCGAGGTACTGCTTCGGCGTGCCGACGGGGATGGAGTCGTAGATGGGCTTGCCCATGTACTTCGGGTCGGCGACGTCGTCCTTCTGGCCGGTGATGACGAGGCTCGGCGTCGTCATCTTCGGGTACGACGGGGTCGTCGCGTTCGGGTCGTTCACGTCGGGGATGTCGAACGGCATGAGCCCGATCGCGGCCTTGACGGATGGACGAGCCTGCGCGGCCTGGAAGGTGCCGCCGCCGCCGAACGAGTAGCCGATGAAGCCGAGGTCCTTCGCGGAGACCAGGGACTTCACCGCGCTCTGGTCGGTGAGGTAGTCGGCCGCGGCGAGGATCTCGGTGGCGCGCTGGTCGGGGAGATCGCCCACGTCGAGCGTGTCGATCGCGAAGGCGACGAAGCCCTGCGAGGCGACGAGCTCCGCCATCTCCTTCTCGTCGGCGTTCGTGTCGGTGAAGCCGGGCGTGATGACGACGGCGCCGAGGACGGGCTTGCCGGTGTCCTGCGGCGTGTAGATGACGCCGCCGCCGAACGTCTTCACGGCCGTCTTCGGGACGACGGTGGTGCGGACCGCGAAGGGCGCGTGGTGGTGGTTCTGGGCGACGGTGCTGTGCGAGGTGGACGCGCGGTGGGCGGGCGCGGAGGCCTGCGCGGCGGTCGGGATCGCGAGCGTGGCGACGAGCGCGACGGTGGCGACGACCGCGGAGCGGCGGAGCGGGGAGGACATGACGGACATGGGTGTCTCTCTGTTCGTGGTGAGGGGGAGCCCGGGCAGACGCCTCGGGCAGGGTGCTGCTGGACGTTAGGGGCTCGCGCCTGGGAATGCGTGCCGGTCATCCCCAGCTGCGATGCCTGGGGATGAATGCCCCGCTCGATGCCCCCGTGTGCCCCACGCGGGCGCATCAGGCGACCCGGGCGTCCGCTCCCGCTGCGCGCCCCCAACCGAGCCGGGATCCGCGCCCGAGCGGGACCTCCCGACCGCGCTCAGCCGAGCAGCGCGCGCACGTCGGCCAGCGTCAGCCCCGCCGCCGCGGCGATGCGGTGCTCGTCGAGCCCGTCGGCATGCGCGGCCCGCACGCCCTCCCGGAGGTCGGCGAAGCCGCGCGCGTACCCGGCCGCCAGCTCCGCGAGGCGCGCGGCGTGCGCGTCCCGGGACGGATCGCGGGCCGGTGGCGTCGCGCCGACGGCGATCACCCAGTCGGCGTCGGGGTGCCGCGCCCGGAGCACCAGCCGCCGCACCGTGGGGAGGTCCGGCGCCGACCAGTCGAGCCCGCCGAGGTCCGCGAGCGGCACCCAGCGCAGCTCGTCGTGGTCGGTGCTCGACGTCGGCGGCTCGCCGACCGGATCCGCCAGGTAGCACGAGAGGTCGATCACCCGGTCGCCGACGGGCACCTCGGAGCGGTCGACGACCGCGCCGACCGTCACGTCGATCCCGAGCTCCTCGCGGATCTCGCGCGCGAGGGCCTCCTGTGGCGTCTCGCCCGGCTCGACCTTGCCGCCGGGGAACTCCCACGTGCCGGCGCTGGACGTGTGGGGCGCCCGGCGGCAGGCGAGGGCGCGCCCGTCGCGGATCAGCACGGCCGCCACGACCTCGAGTCCCGCCATGTCGCGCCTCCGTCCGGGCCGTCCGCCCGCGTCGACGCTACCGGCCGCGCCCGGGGCGGCGGCACCCGCCCTGTACCGTGGGGGTCCGGCATCCGCCGCGACGAGAGGCTCACGCACGTGAAGATCAGCCACCAGCGTCACTTCGTGGTCGCCGCCGAGGTGCTGCACCACCCGAAGGCGGCGGATCAGCTCGGCATCTCGCGCGCGAAGCTCGCCTCCTCCATCCGCGCGGTCGAGGAGCACTACGGCAAGGCCGTGTTCGACCCGCAGAGCACCGAGACGCGGCTCACGAAGACCGGCCGCCTCGCCTACGAGGAGGCGCTCGAGGAGCTCGCGAAGCCGTCCACCCCGCCCGAGGCGCCGAAGCCGCCCGCCGGCGGCAAGGCGAAGGCCTCCAAGGGGCAGGGCCGTGCGCCCGTGGTCAAGGGCCAGCCCAAGCCGTACAAGCGCACGCAGGGGCGCTGACCCGGGATCGGATCAGCGCCCCTGCGCTAGCGGTGGTGCGTCCTACTTCTTCAGGAACTCCAGCACGGCCTGGTTCCACTCCTCGGGGTGGCTGACCGTGACGCCGTGCGGGGCGTCCTCCACGACGTGCAGCTCGGAGCCCGCGATGGCGCGGTGGGTGCGCTCGCCGGATCCCTCGAACGGCACGGTCGCGTCGCTGTCGCCGTGGATGACGAGCGTCGGCACCGTGACCTTCGTGAGGTCGTCGCGGAAGTCCGTGGTCGCGAAGGCGGCCATCGACGCGAGCGCCGCGTGCTTCTTCGACTGGTGCGCGAGGGCGATGGCCTCCTGGCGCTCGGCCTCCGTGACCTTCAGCACCCCGTTCGCCGAGAAGAACCCGGTCGTGAACTCGTCGTAGAAGGAGTCCTCGTCCTTCGTGAGGCCGGCGGTCATCTCGGCGGCGGCGTCCTTCGTGAGCGGGCCGTCCGGGTTGTCGTCGGTCTTCTCCAGGTACGGCGGCACGGCGGACGCGAAGACCACGCTGTGGAGGCGCTCCTCGCCGCGGGTGCCGATGTAGCGGGCGATCTCGCCGCCGCCCATCGAGAACCCGACGAGGGTCACGTCGCGGAGGTCGAGCGCGGTGAGCAGCGCGTCGAGGTCCGACGCGAAGGTGTCGTAGTCGTAGCCCGTGAGCGGCTTGTCGCTTCGGCCGAAGCCGCGGCGGTCGTAGGTGATGACGCGGTAGCCGGCGGCCTCGAACGCGGGCACCTGCTTCTTCCACGACTCGCCGGACAGCGGCCAGCCGTGGATGAGGACGACGGGGCGGCCGGATCCGCCGGTGTCGTCGACGTGCAGGTTCGTGTCCTTCAGGAGCCCGTGGTGGGCGGTGATCTCGGTCATGCGATCGTCCTTCCGTCTTCGGTGGGTTCGTGCAGCGCTCGGTCGCTCCGGAGCCGTCCGCCGGGCGGTGCGGTTCCCGGATCACCTGCGGCACGCACCGGGGCGCTGCCAGCAGGATGGACCCATGACCGAAGCCAACTCCTCCTACCGCGCCGCCCGTGACCTCCTGCAGGAGATGCGCACCGACCGGACAGGCGCGGCGGCGCGCTTCGCGTGGCCGGACGTGGGGGAGTCCTTCAACTGGGCGGTCGACTGGTTCGATTGCGTAGCGCGGGGGAACGACCGGGTGGCGCTGCGCGTCGTGGCGGGCGACGGCTCCGAGCGGAGCGTCACCTTCGACGAGATGGCGACGCGCTCCGACCGCGTCGCGACCTGGCTCGTGGGGCTCGGGGTGCGCAAGGGCGACCACGTCATGCTCATGCTCGGCAACCGGGTGGAGCTGTGGGAGACGATGCTCGCGATCATGAAGGCGGGCGCCGTGATCCTGCCCACCTCGACCGTGCTCGGCTCCGCGGACCTCGCCGACCGCGTCGAGCGCGCGGGCGTCCGCGCCGTGATCGCCGACGCCGCGCACACCGCCGTGCTCGACGAGGTGCCGGGCGCGTTCCTGCGCATCGCGATCGGCGCGAGCGACGACGCGCCCGCGACCGCCGGCTGGACCGACTACCGCGCGGCCGACCACGCGCCCGCCGAGCCGGTGCGCGTGGCCGTCGCGTCCACGGATCCGGCGCTCGTCTACTTCACCTCGGGCACCACGAGCAAGCCGAAGATGGTCGTGCACACGCACGTCTCGTACCCGGTCGGGCACCTGACGACCGCGTACTGGCTGGGCCTGCGGCCCGGCGACGTGCACCTCGCCATCAGCTCGCCCGGCTGGGGCAAGCACGCGTGGAGCTGCTTCTTCGCGCCGTGGATCGCCGAGGCCACCGTGTTCGTGCACGACTACGCGCGGTTCGACGCGCACGCGCTCGTGGAGCAGCTCGACCGCGCCGAGGTGACGACGTTCTGCGCGCCGCCGACCGTGTGGCGGATGCTCATCCAGGCGGGCATCCGGGAGCGGCCGGGGCGGCTGCGCGAGATCATGTCGGCCGGAGAGCCGCTCAACCCCGAGGTCATCGCGCGCATCGAGGAGTGGTGGGGGCTCGTGATCCGCGACGGCTACGGCCAGACGGAGACCACGGCCATCGTCGCGAACGCGCCCGGCGACCCCGTCGTGCCGGGCTCGATGGGCACGCCGCTGCCGGGCGTCGACCTCGTGCTCGTGGACCCGGTCACGGGCGAGCGCGCCGACGAGGGCGAGATCTGCCTCGACCTCGCCACCCGGCCCGTCAACCTCATGGCCGGGTACCTCGGCGACGAGGAGCGCACCGCCGAGGCGATGCGCGACGGCCTCTTCCACACGGGCGACGTCGCCCGACGTGATCCGGACGGCACCATCACCTTCATCGGCCGCACCGACGACATCTTCAAGTCCTCCGACTACAAGATCTCGCCGTTCGAGGTCGAGAGCGTGCTCATCGAGCACCCGGCCGTCGCCGAGGCCGCGGTCGTCGGCGCGCCGGATGCCGTGCGGCTCAACGTCGCCAAGGCCTACGTGCACCTCGCGGCCGGGTGGGAGCCCGACGAGGAGACCGCGCTCGGCGTGCTGAGGCACGCGCGCGAGCGGTGCCCGGCGTTCATGCGCGTGCGCCGCGTGGAGTTCGGCGAGCTGCCGAAGACGGCCTCGGGGAAGATCCGGCGGGTGGAGCTCCGGCAGCGCGAGGTCGACGCCGCCGACGCGGGCGAGCGGCTCGTCGGCGAGTGGCGCGACGACCAGTTCCCGGGGCTCCGGGCGCGCTGATCGCCGGCGCCCGGACCCGTCGTCGCGGCGGGCGACGACGCGCCCCCGACGGCCGGTAGCATCCCGTCATGCCCCTCGCGTCCTCGCCCGCCCCCGAGCCGCGGCGGGCCGCCCGGTGAGGGAGAACCCGTCGTACGCGCTCGAGGACGAGGGCGAGATCCGCCGGCTCGTGACGGAGAACCCGTGGGCCACGATCGTCAGCGGCACGGGCGCCGGGCTCGTCGCCTCGCACTACCCGGTGCTGCTCGATCCGGCCCGCGACGACCTCGTGCTGCTCACCCACGTGGGCCGACCCGACGAGCGGATCCACGAGCTCGGGCTCCGCAGCGGCCCCGACGGCGAGGTGCTCGTCATCGTGCAGGGCCCGCACGGCTACGTCTCGCCCGGCTGGTACGACGCCGACCCCGCCGTGCCCACCTGGAACCACATCAGCGCGCACCTCACCTGCCGCGTCGAGATCCTGTCGGCCGAGGAGAACCTGCGCGTGCTGGGGCAGCTCGTCGACCGCTTCGAGGACCGGATGCCCGAACCGCGCCGCATGGCGGGCACGGCCGCCGACGCCGCCTACTCCGCGCGCATCAGCGCGGGCACCGTGGGCCTCCGGCTCGTCGTCACGCGGTTCGTCGCCAAGGCCAAGCTCAGCCAGGACAAGCCGCCGCACGTGGTCGAGCGCGTGCTCCACGAGCTGGAGCACGGCGCGGAGTACCCGGACCGGGCGCTCGCCGCGGAGATGCGCCGGGCCCGGGCGCGCGACGCCGACGGATCCGCCGAGGGCGACGCGTGAGCGCGCTGCTGCTCGCGGGCGGACGCGTGGCCGGGTCAGCCGCGCCCGTCGACGTGCTCGTGCGCGACGGGATCGTCGCGTCGGTCGGGCCCGCCGGATCCGCCGACCCCGCCGGAGCCGAGGTCCGCGCGCTCGACGGCCGGTTCGTGATCCCCGGCCTCTGGGACAACCACGTGCACTTCACGCAGTGGACCAAGGTGTCCCGCCGCCTCGACCTCTCCCGGGTGTCGTCCGCCGCGGAGGCCGTCGCGCTCGTGCGGGACGCGCTCGCCGCGCGCGTCGCCGCGTCCGGCGGCGCCGTGACGGGCCCGGGCGGCGGCGTCCGCGAGGCGCTCGTCGGCTACGGGTTCCGCGACGGCCTCTGGCCCGACCTCCCCACCAAGCACCTGCTCGACGCCGTCGCGGGCGACACCCCCGTCCTCCTCGTGAGCGGCGACCTGCACTGCTGCTGGGCGAGCTCGGCGGCCCTCGCGCCGCACGGCTACGGCGACCACCCGACCGGCCTCCTGCGCGAGGACGACTGCTTCGCCTTCATGTACCGCGTGGAGGAGGGCGACGCCGCCTCGCTCGACGCGCAGGCCGTGGAGGTCGCCCGCGACGCCGCCCGCCGCGGGGTCGTCGGCGTGGTCGACCTCGAGATCGACTGGAACCCGGATCGCTGGCGCCGCCTCGCCGCCCTCGGGCACGGCGCCCTCCGCGTGGAGTGCGGCATCTGGCCGCAGGACCTCGACCGGGCGCGCGACGAGGGCCTCCGCACCGGCGACGTGATCCCGGGCACGCACGGCCTCGTGCGCGTCGGGCCCGCGAAGGTCGTCACCGACGGATCCCTCAACACCCGCACCGCGTACTGCTTCGACCCGTACCCCGACCTCGACGGCCAGGGCGGCGACGCGCACGGCGGCGCCTGCGGCACGCTCTCCGTGCCGCCCGAGGAGCTGCGCGGGCTGATGCTGCGCGCCGCCCGGCAGGGGCTCCGGCCCGCCATCCACGCCATCGGCGACCACGCCAACCGGCTCGCGCTCGACGCGTTCGCGCACCTCGACGAGGAGCTCCGGGGCACGCACCGCGACGCGGACGGCACGTCCGGATCCATCGAGCACGCCCAGCTGCTCACGCACGAGGACGTGGCGCGCTTCGCGGCGCTCGGCGTCGTCGCGAGCGTCCAGCCCGAGCACGCGATGGACGACCGCGACGTCGCCGACGTCTACTGGGCCGGCCGCACGGGCCGCGCGTTCGCGCTCGCCGACCTCCGCGCCGCGGGCACGCGCCTCGCGCTCGGCTCCGACGCGCCGGTCGCGCCGCTGGATCCGTGGGCCACGATGTCCGCCGCGGTCGGCCGGTCGCGCGACGGCCGGGCGCCGTGGCACCCCGAGCAGGCCATCGACCGGGCCGCCGCGCTCGACGCGTCGGTGCGCACGCGCGTGGCGCCGGGGGAGCGGGCCGACCTCGCGATCGTGGAGCGGGATCCGCTCGCCGACGCCACCACCGCCGACGACCTGCGGGCCATGCGCGTGTCCGCCACCCTGCTCGGCGGCCGGTTCACGCACGACACGCTCGGGAGCTGACCCGAGGAACACCGCGCGGGCGCCGGGCGTTGGGCAGGGCATGAGAGCAATCGCCTACACCCGCACCGGTGCCCCCGACGTCCTGCAGCTGGTCGACCGCGACGAGGCCGCGCCCGGCCCCGGCGAGGTGCGCGTCCGCATCGTCGTCTCGGGCGTGAACCCCACCGACTGGAAGTCCCGCGACGGCGGAGCGCCCGGCCAGGAGCTGCCGTTCCCCGAGGTCGTCCCGAACCAGGACGGCGCGGGCGTCATCGACGCCGTCGGGCCCGACGTCACGGACCTCGCCGTCGGCGACCGCGTCTGGATCATGCTGGCCGCCCACGGCCGCCCCACCGGCACCGCGCAGGAGAAGACGGTCCTCCCGGTCGACCGCGTCGCGCCGCTGCCCGACGGCCTCTCCTTCGACCTCGGCGCCAGCCTCGGCGTCCCCGCCGTCACGGCGCACCGCGCGCTCACCGTCTCCGAGGACGGCCCGTCGCGCCTCGCGCCCGGCGCCCTCGCCGGGAAGCACGTGCTCGTCGCCGGCGGCGCGGGCGCGGTGGGCCACGCGGCCATCCAGCTCGCACGCTGGGCCGGCGCCACCGTGATCACCACGGTCAGCTCGCCCGAGAAGGCCGCGCTCGCGACGGCCGCCGGCGCGCAGCACGTCGTGGACTACAAGCACGGCGACGCGGTGGCCGAGATCCGGTCCATCGCGCCCGACGGCGTCGACCTGATCGTCGAGGTCGCGCCCGCGCAGAACGCCGGGCTCAACCAGGCGGTCGCCAAGAACCGCGCCTCGGTCGCCGTGTACGCGAACAACGGCGGCGACACCGTGACGCTCCCCGTGGTCGACAGCTTCGTGAAGAACCTCCGCTACCAGTTCCTGCTGCTGTACACGGTGGGCCGCGACGCGCTCGACACGGCCCGCGCGGACATCCACCTCGCGGCTCTCGACGGCGCGCTGCCCGTCGGCGAGGAGGCCGGCCTGCCGATCACCCGCTTCGCGCTCGAGGACGCGGCGGCCGCGCACCGGGCGGTCGAGGACGGCGTGACGGGCAAGGTGCTCATCGACGTGACGCCCGCCTGATCCTCCCCCCACGACGGCGATGGCCGCACCGCCTCGGGCGGTGCGGCCATCGGCCTGTCGGGCGTCGTGCGTCGGCGCGGTCTACTCCAGGGCGCGGCGGGAGCCCGGCGCGCGTGCGATGAGGCCCTGCATGATCAGCGGCGCCAGCGCGCTCGCGTTGAGGCAGGTGGAGATGAGGAACGCGATCGCGAGGAGCGTCGCGGGGATTCCCCACGCGTCGGCCATGAGGTGCAGCCCGAGCACCGCGAGCGCGAGCACGAGCAGCAGCCACGAGGATCCGCGGGACCACTGCGGCAGGCGCGGCGCGGCGAGCGCGACGAGCGCCATGATCCCGGCGTTCACGACGGCGATGACGAGAGCGGCGCTCACGCGGCCGCCCTTCCGGGTGGTGCGATGGATGTCCTGGCGTGCTCGTGCATGGTGTCGTCCCCCTTCGACGGGCCGGTCGGCCTGCTCCCACTCTGACGCGACGGGAGCGTCCGGTGAAGTCGTCGGAAGGGGGGACACGCGACCGCCCGGGCGCGTCGTCAGGGCGCGGCGACGACCGTCGGCGCGAGACCTGCGAGGTCGAGACCCACGTCGACCACCACGACCCGGCCCGCGAGCGCCCGCGCCGGCCCCCGCAGCAGCCCGGCCTTGCCCGCGCCGAAGGTGACCGTGACGTCGGCGGGCAGCACCGTCGGATCCGGCACCGCGCCGTCGTCGCAGCCGACGCCGCTCGGGAGGTCGCACGCGATCACGCGCGGGCCGCCCTCGTCGGCGACCACGGGCAGGAGCGCGGCGACCACGCGCCGCGCCTCCCCGCGGAGCGCCGGATCCACGGTCGTGCCGATGCCGAGGATCCCGTCGACCACGAGCGCCGACGACGCGCCGAGCGCCGCCACGGCCGCGTCGTCGAGGTCCTCGGCCCGGTCGACGCGGATGCCCGCCGCGGCCGCCTGCGCGGCGCTGTCCTCGTGGATGCGGGAGGCCGTGCGGATCACGCGCACCTCCCGGCCCTCCCGCCCGAGCTCCGCGGCCGCGAGCAGCGCGTCGCCGCCGTTGTTCCCGGCGCCGACCAGCATGAGCACGGATCCCATGGGCGCGAGCTCCCGGCACGCGCGGGCCAGCCCCGCGGCGGCGACCCGCATCAGCTGCGCCCCGGCGGCGAGCAGCGGCGCCTCGGCGGCGCGGATGTCGGCCGCCGCGTACCCGTCCCGCAGCTCGCCCATGAGTCCAGTCTGCCGTGCGCGGTCCGGGCCGTCAGGCGTCGTCGTCGGCGGAGGCGAGGATCCGGTCGAGCGCGCGCCGGGCGTCCCGGACCTGCCGGTCGGCGGGATCCGCGTCCCCCGCGCACGTGGTGAGCGCCTTCCAGATCGCCCACCCCCGACCGCGAGCCCAGGCGTCGTCGTCGACCGGCAGGCGGTCGCGGAACGCGCGTCGGCCGTCGTCCGTCAGCAGCGTCCACGCCACCGCCAGGTCGCAGGAGGGATCGCCGACGCCGCACGTGCCGAAGTCGATCACGCCGCAGAGCTCGCCGCGGTCGAGGAGGATGTTGCCCGCGGCGAGATCGCCGTGGAACCACACGTCGTCGTCCCGCCAGCTCGCTCCGAGCGCGCGGGTCCACACCCCCATCGCGCGGTCCGCGTCGACTCGACCCCCGAGGTCGCGCAGCGCCGCGCGGGTCCCGGCGTCGTAGGTGCGGAGCGGAGCGCCCCGGAACCAGTTGTGCGCGCCCGGCCGCGGGCCGCCGGTCGCGTCGACGCCCCGCAGGGCGCGGACGAGGTCGGCGAGGTCCTCCGCGAAGCGCACCGGATCCGCCACCCGCTCCGACCGAGCGGTCTCCCCGGCGATCCACCGGTACACCGACCAGGGGAACGGGTAGCCCGCGCCCGGGCGGCCCTCCGCGAGCGGCACGGGGATCGGCTGCGGCAGGGCGGGCGCGAGCAGCGGGAGCCAGCGCTGCTCCTTCGCCACGGCCAGGGCGTACGGCGCCGCGCTGGGCAGCCGCACGAGCATGTCGTCGCCGAGCCGGAAGGTGCGGTTGTCCCAGCCGCCGGGGTCGACGGGCGTCACGGGGAGCCCCGCCCAGGCGGGGAGCTGCTCGGCGAGGAGCCGTCGCACCTGCGGCACGTCCACGGTGATCCGCACGGGCACGGGGCCCGGATCGGGGACGCCGGTCACCGTCGCCGTCCCGCCTCGCGCCGCCCCACTACGGCGCGATCTCGTCGACGATCAGCTCCGCCCACGCCCGGTACACGCGTCCGTACAGCGTGTCCTGCGGATTCGGCGCCGAGAACTCCGGGATGCGCCACGTGGGGAACGGGACGCTCGCGGTGCGCGCGTGCCGGGCGACGACGCGTCGCGTGCCGCGGTTGAGGGCATCCGCGTGCCGGCCGATGGCGCCGGCGATGAGCGGGGGCGTCGCCGGCGAGTCCTGCAGCGGCGGCACCTCCGCGATCAGCACGAGGGCGTCCGCGGGCATGCGCGCGTGCACGTCCGCGATGCACGCGTCGAGGAGCGACTCCCAGAGCGGCGTCGGCGTGAAGCGGATCGCGTCGCCGATGCCGAGCACGATGACGGCCACGTCGGTGCTCGCCCAGGCGGGGAAGGCGTCGAGTCCCGGGCGCCAGGAGCGCACGGTGAAGTCGGGGAACGGCTGCACGGCCCAGAACACGCCGCGGCCGGTGCGCACCGACAGCTTGTGGGCGACCTGGCCGGCGATGCCGAGGTCGTGCGAGACGGTCTGGTAGCCGACGGCCGTGCCCTCGCCGACGACGGCGAGGCCGTACGGATCCGGCCCCGGCTGCGAGCCCGTGGGGGAGTCGCGCGGGAAGGTGGCGCGGCGCATCTCGCGGTAGAGCAGCCGGTACTGCACGCGGCCGACGGTGGCCGAGCGGAGCGCGGCGAGCGGACCGGAGACCAGGGCGAGGAGTCCGCGGGACGCACGCGGATGCGCTGCGCTGCCCATCGCCGCCCGTCCTCCCTGGTGCCCGCCCGTGGCGAGCCCGAGACGCAGGATATCCCGAGCCAGGGTCCGCTCGCCGGGACGTCGCGGATCGGCTGTCCGCGAGGGCCTGCGGGATCAGGCCAGGAGGTCGCGCACCATGGGCGCCACGATCGTGCCGTAGCGCTCGATGCCGCCCATCATGCGCTCGTGCGAGAACGGGCCCGCGCTGTACTTGAGGTCGAAGCGCGTCGCGCCGACGGCCGTCAGGGTCGCGGCGATCTTGCGGGCGACCGTCTCGGGCGAGCCCACGTAGAGCGACCCGTGGTCGATCTCCTGCTCGTAGGAGGCGCGGGCGAGCGGCGGCCAGCCGCGGTCCTTGCCGATGCGCGCGTGCATCACCTGGTAGTCGGGGAAGAACGCCTCGCGCGCCTCGGCGTCGGTCTCGCCGACGTAGCCGGGCGAGTGGATCCCGACGGGCAGGCGCGGCTGCTCGAGCTGGTCGTTGGCGCGCGCGAACAGGTCGGCGTAGGGGGCGAAGCGGTGCGGCTCGCCGCCGATGATCGCGAGCATGAGCGGGAAGCCGTGGCGCGCGGCGCGGACGACCGACTCGGGGCTGCCGCCGACGCCCACCCAGGTAGTGAGGCCCTTCGCCGTCTTCGGGAAGACGTCGTGGTCGGTGAGGCCGGCGCGCGTCGATCCGCTCCAGGTGACGGGCGTCTCCTTCACGAGCTCGGCGAAGAGGCCGAGCTTCTCCTCGAAGAGGCGCTCGTAGTCGCTCAGCTCGTAGCCGAACAGCGGGAACGACTCCGTGAACGATCCGCGGCCGAGGATGACCTCCGCGCGGCCGTCCGAGACGGCGTCGAGCGTGGCGAAGCGCTGGAAGACGCGCACGGGGTCGTCGGAGCTGAGCACGGTGACGGCGGAGCCGAGGCGGATGCGCGAGGTCTTCGCGGCGATGGCGGCGAGCGCGACCTCGGGGGCGGAGATGGCGTAGTCGTCGCGGTGGTGCTCGCCGAGGCCGATGAAGTCGATGCCGACCTGGTCGGCGAGGACGCCCTCGGCGACGACGTTGCGGATCACCTCGGCGTAGGGCAGCTCGCGGCCGTCCGGTCCTACCGTGACGTCGCCGAACGTGTCCAGTCCGAGCTCGATCTCCTGCGCCATGCTGCCCTGCTTCCCTATCCATGCGAACGTATGCATCTGGGTCAACTGTAGGGGCGGGATCGGCATTCCCGCGAATCGCGCGGGCGGCGGGCCGTGTCAGTCGACGAGGGGCTCGGCGCGCGCGATCTCGGTGTCCTCCACGCGCGATTCCGGCATGAGGAGCCCCGCGATCACCGTGGCGAGCGCGCACACGCCCACCGCGAGGAACACGGCGCCGGATGCGGCGATCACGGCGTCCGGGTCTTTCTGGCCGCCCGCGGACTCCGCGAAGATCGCGTTGGCGATCGCGCCGAAGACGGCGACGCCGACCGCGCTGCCGATCGAGCGCGCGAACAGGTTCGCGCCCGTGACCACGCCGCGCTCGCCCCAGCCGACGCTCGACTGCGCGCCGATGAGGCTGGGGGTCGCGACGAGGCCGAGCCCGAGGCCCACCACGAAGCAGCCGACCGAGATGCCGACGAGCGTGGGCGTCGCCGCGAGCAGCGCGATGGTTCCGGTGCCCACGATCGTGAGCGCCATCCCGATCAGCACGGTGCGGCGGAACCCGATGCGGAGGTACAGGCGGCCCGACAGCGACGCCGAGATCGGCCAGCCGATCGTGAGCGCCGCGAGCGCGAGGCCGGAGACGAGCGGCGTGACGCCGATCGACCCCTCGAGGTAGGTGGGCACGTAGGAGGTGAGTCCGATGAGGATCGCGCCAACGCCGAGCGACACGAGCGTGGTCGTGAGCAGCAGCCGCCGGGAGAACACCCAGAGCGGCAGCACGGGCTCGGCGGCGCGGCGCTCCACGAGGAGGAACGCGACGATCAGCACGCCGCCGACCGCGAACGACCCGATGCTCGGCACGGAGTCCCACGCCCACGCCTGGCCGCCCTCCAGCACCGCGAGGATCAGGAGGCTGAGGCCCACCGTGAGGAGCGCGGCGCCCGCGTAGTCGACGCGGTGCCTGGTGCGCTCGATGGACTCGTGGAAGCGGCGGACGATCATCCAGCCGGCGACGAGGCACAGCGGCACGTTGACGAAGAAGATCCAGCGCCAGGTCGTGAACTCGGAGAACACGCCGCCGAGGGTGGGGCCGACCACGCTCGAGACCGCCCAGACGCTCGCGAGGTAGCCCTGGGTCTTGGCGCGCTCGGCGACCGTGTAGATGTCGCCCGCGATCGTGATCGCCATGGGCGCGACCGCCCCGGCGCCGAGGCCCTGGATCGCCCGGGCCGCGATGAGCGCGGGCATGCTCCAGGCGAACCCGCACAGCACGGAGCCCACGAGGAACAGGCCGATGCCTGTGAGGATGATCGGCTTCCGCCCCACGGTGTCGCTGAGCTTCGCGTAGAGCGGCACCGACACCGCCTGCGCGAGCAGGTAGATGGAGAACAGCCACGGGAACGAGGCGAAGCCGCCGAGGTCCGCCACGATGGACGGCACGGCGGTGGCGAGGATGGTCGAGTCGATGGCCACGAGGCCCGTCGTCATCATCAGGGCGACGAGGATCGGGCCGCGCTCTGATCGGAATCCGACGCCGCTGGTGTCAGTCATGAGCCTCCCGGGTCGAACGGTGAACGGGTGGGAGGTCGGTGGCATTCCCGCCACGCGGGACGGGTGTGGTCCACTGGGGGCACCCCACCGGAAGGACCCTGAGTGACGTTCCGCGCCCCCGACGCCTTCACCACCCGCCCCACGCTCCTCGGCACGTTCGGCATGAGCGCCTCCACGCACTGGCTCGCGTCCGGCACCGGCCAGGCCGTGCTGGAGCGCGGCGGCAACGCGTTCGACGCCGCGGTCGCCGCCGCCTTCGTGCTGCACGTCGTGGAGCCGCACCTCAACGGCCCCGGCGGCGACATGACCGCCGTCGTGCAGGTCGCGGGGGAGGCCGCGCCGAAGCTCCTCATGGGACAGGGATCCGCGCCCGCCGCCGCGACGCCCGAGCGCTTCCGGGAGGAGGGCCTCGACCGCGTGCCCGGCGCCGGCGCGCTCGCCGCGGCCGTGCCCGCGGCGGTCGACGCGTGGCTCCTCCTGCTGCGCGACCACGGCACGTGGGAGGTCGCCGACGTCTGGGCGTTCGCCATCGGGTACGCGCGGGACGGGCATCCGGTGCTGGAGAGCGTGCGCCGCACCATCGCGGGCGTCGCCGACCTGTTCCGCGAGCACTGGTCCGCCTCCGCCGGGTTCTGGATGCCCGACGGCGAGGCGCCCGCGGCCGGATCCCTCGTGCGGAACCCCGCATGGGCCGCCGCCATGGAGCGGATCCTGTCGGAGTCGTCGTCCGCCGCGGGCCCGGGCGCGACGCGCGAGGACCGCATCGAGGCGGCCCGCACGGTCTGGGCCGAGGGCTTCGTCGCCCGGGAGATGGTCGCGAGCGTGCAAGATCCGCACCGGCACTCCACGGGCGCCGACCACGCCGGACTCCTCACGGCCGAGGACCTCGCCGGCTCGCGCGCCTCGTGGGAGGACGCGGTGTCCATCGACTTCCGCGGGGTGCGCATCTGGAAGACGGGCGCCTGGGGCCAGGGGCCGGCGCTGCTGCAGGCGCTCATGATCCTCGACGGGTTCACGGACGAGGAGATCGACCCGGCGACGGCCGCGGGGATCCACCGCATCATCGAGGCGCAGAAGCTCGCGCTGGCCGACCGCGAGGCGTACTACGGCGACGCCGTGCCGGGCGGCGCGCCCCTCGACGTGCTGCTCAGCGCGGAGTACGCGGCCGAGCGGCGCGCGCTCATCACGGACGAGGCGTCGCACGAGCTGCGGCCCGGCCGCGTCGACGGCGTGGAGCCGTTCCTGCCGCCGCTCGTCGTCGAGGGCGACGCGCCCGCCTCCTCCGGTGGAGCGGGCGAGCCGACCGTCTCGCGCACGGGCGAGACGCGCGGCGACACCTGCCACCTCGACATCGTCGACCGCTTCGGCAACATGATCTCGGCCACGCCCTCCGGCGGCTGGCTCCAGTCGTCGCCGTTCATCCCGTCGCTCGGCTTCTGCCTCGGCACGCGCCTGCAGATGACCTGGCTCGAGCCCGGCGGACCCTCGTCGCTCGTGCCCGGGCGCCGGCCGCGCACGACGCTGACGCCCACGCTGATCACGCGCGACGGCGAGCCCGTGGAGGCGCTCGGCTCGCCCGGCGGCGACCAGCAGGACCAGTGGCAGCTGCCCTACCTGCTGCGCACGATCGTCGGGGGCTTCAGCCCGCAGCAGGCCGTGGACGCGCCGACGTTCCACACGACGAGCGTCCCCGGATCGTTCTGGCCGCGCACCTGGACGCCCGGCTGCCTCGTCGTCGAGGGGCGCGTGGGCGAGGAGGTCATCGCCGACCTGCGGGCCCGCGGGCACGTCGTCGAGGTCGCGGGGGACTGGACGCTCGGGCGGCTCTCGGCCGTGACGCGGGATCCGGCCACGGGCCTGCTGGGAGCTGCCGCCAACCCGCGCGGGGCGCAGGGGTACGCGGTCGGACGATGACGCTCGACCGGCAGATCGCCTCGGCCCTCATCGCCGACCACGCCCGGCGGCGCGTCGGCAGCGACGCCCAGCTGCGGGCCGCCTCTGCGCCGGGGCGGTTCGTCGCCGAGCCGGACGCCGCCACCCCGTCGACGGGCCTCGTGCTCGGTGCATCGGAGCAGCGCAACGCGACGTGCGGCGATGTCGTGGACCTCCGGGTGCTCGCGGTGGATCCGTCGTACCCGGTCGGTTCGGCGGGTACGCACGTGGATCCCGCCGAGCGCATCGCGGTCCGCTGGCACGGCCGCGGCTGCACGGTCTCGCAGGCATCCGCGTCGATGCTCGCCGAGCTCGTCGAGGGGCGGACGGCCGCGGAGGCGACGGCCCTCGTCGTGGAGCTGCGCGCGCTCATCCGCTCCCACGAGCTCCGGCCCGGCGTGGAGGAGCGGCTGGGCGACGCGTTCGCCCTCGCGGACTCCGGCCGCTACCCGCTCCGCGGCACGTGCGCGCTGCTCGCGTGGCACGCGCTGGAGGAGGCGCTCGCGCGCTGAGGCGGGTCCCGACGCGCGTCGGTCAGCCGTGCGCGCACGTCTCCTCGGCCGCGGTCTGGCCCGTCACGTCCTTCGGCAGCACGGTGCCCGGAGCGGCGGCGTCCGGGGAACCGGCGGCCGCGGATCCCGCAGACGACGAGGGCGAAGGCGCTGGCGTCGACTTCGGGGCCTGCACCCCGCCGCCGATGGAGCCGGGCGCGAGGCTGAAGTCGGAGTCCGACGTGACCGCGCTGATGAGCTGGGCGCCGGCCTGCGCGTCCGGGTCGACCCGGCCGTCGGTGCGGCGCACGCTCGGGTACTGCACGAACGTGAAGCGGTCGGTGGGGATGCCCTTGACGGTGAGGGCGATCGACGCGATCGCGGTGGCGCTGTCCATGGAGGTCGACAGCGTCATGTTCTCCACGACGGCGCGGGCGATCCCATAGACCTTCGCGGGGTTCGTCAGGGTGTCGCTGCTCGTCACCGTGCGGACGAGCGCCCCCAGGAACACCTGCTGGTTGCTGATGCGGTCCAGGTCGCTCCCGTCGCCGACGCCGTGTCGCGTCCGCAGGAACTCGGCAGCTTCGTGACCGTGGATGACGTTGATGCCGGCCGGGAGGTCGAGGCTCGTGTCCTTGTCGTGGATGGGCTTGGCCAGGCACACGGGGACTCCGCCCACGGCTTCGGACACCGCTTCGACGCCGCTGAACTGCACGACGCCGGCGTAGGGGATGTCGATCCCCGTGATGCTCTTGATGGTGCGCACGACGCAGCCGAGCCCGCCGCGGCTGAGCGCGGTGTTGAGCATGACGTGCGTCGATCCCGGCACGTCCGGCTTCCCGTCCTCGCCCTTGCAGGCGGGGATGTCGACGAGCATGTCGCGCGGGAAGGAGATGGCCGTCGCCCGCGTGTGATCGGCGCTGACGTGCACGAGGACGTTCGCGTCGTTGAGGCGCCCTGTGCCCACGACCTTCGGGTCGCCGTACCCATCGCCCTGTCCGTCTCGGCTGTCGCTGCCGACGAGGAGGATGTCCGCGCTCCCGTCGAGCCCGCCGAGCGCCGGCGGGATGGCGGCGCCGTCGGAGATGTCGACGGAGTTCGCCGAGACGGTTCGGCTCAGCTCCCACGCCGCGATCGCCGCGACGGACACGGCGCTGACCGCGAGCACGGCGACGGTCGCGGTGAGGACGAGGGCGACGTGCCGCGCGGCGCTCGGTGCGCGCAGCCGCCCGTGTCGCGCGATCCCCGGCCGCGACGATCGTTCCGCGCCGGAGGGGGGCTCCGCGGCGGTCGGGAACTCGTCGTCGAAGGGCATGGTCGCTCCTGTGCTGGATCGGTCCCGCGGCGGCTCGTGGGCGCCGCGGGATGCGCGGACCGCTCGGGGGTCGGGACGCGCGTGGCCACCGTACCGCCGCGCGGTGCGGCGGCGAGCGGATCGTCCCGGCGGTCGGGTGCCGCTCAGGGGCGCCGGTCGACGTCCGCGCCCGAGCTGAGGTCGGCCGCCTCGACGAGCCGCGCGTCGTGCGCGGAGAGGTACGCGCGGGCGCCCGCGTCGCCGCGCAGCACGTCAGCGAGCGGCATCCAGTGGGCGCGGCCGATCAGGGCGGGATGGCCGGGGCGGCCGCGGAAGACCGCCTGCCGGAGCGTCGCCGGATCCACGGGCGCCGCGTCGAGCACGCGGCGGACGGTGGCCGCCTCGAGGTCGGGGACGTCGACCGGGACGACGGCGAGCGCGACGGGCGTCGGATCGAGCGCCGTGGCGGCCCGGAGCGCCGCGCGCAGGGAGGCGGACATGCCGCCGGCCCAGTCGTCGGCGCGCACGATGATCGCGCTCGCGGCCTCGGGCCGCGTCCCGAGCAGCGCCTCGGCCGCGTCCGCCGACGCCCCGAGCACGACGAGCACGGGGTCGCAGCCGGCGTGGGCGAGCGCGCGGATCGCGGTCGCGAGCCAGGGCGTGCCGTCGGGATGCGTCGCGAGCGCCTTGGGGCCGCCGAAGCGGGTGCCGGCGCCGCCGGCGAGCACGACGCCCGCGATGCGCGTGCCCGGCCGCCGGTCGTCGGTCGCGCCCGCTGATCCCGCCTCCGCCATCCGCCCATGCTAGGAGCGCGCCCCACGCCGCCGCGGCCCCGCCGTCCCTCGCCCTCCCCGGGCGCGCGGCCTACGCTCGACGGATGGACTCCGACACCGCATTCGCCCTCGCCCTCACCCTGACGCTCGGCGTGCCGGTGCTCGTGATCCTCGCGGCCGTCGTGCTCGTCGCCGCCCGAGCCCGCGGCGCCGGCTGGGGCTGGTATCTCGTGGGGACCACGATCGTCGCGCTGGTCCTCGCCCTGGGCCTCGCCGTGCTCGCGGCCTGGGCGACGCGCGACGGGGTCGGACAGCTCGACGAGGGCGCCGGCGCCTTCGGGATCGTGCTCATGGGCCTCATGGGCGCGGTCGCGACGTTCGTGATCGGCGTCATCGCGGGCACGGCCGGCCTCATCGCCGCCGCCGCGCGCCGACGCGACCGCGTGCCGTCCTCCGCGCTCGTCCACGGGTGACCCGCCCCGCCGCCACCGGGGACCGCGTGCCCCCGCGTCGGCGCACCACCCGGCCGCCGGGGCGCGTCGCCCGCACCGCGACGGGCGTCGCGACCCGCGTCGGCCCGACCGGCACCTTCGCCGTCGTCCTCGTCCTCGGCCTGCTCGTCATCACCGCCGCCACGAGCCTCTTCGCGGGCCTCTACGTCGCGGTGATCGACGACGACAGCGTCGCCCTCCTCGACGAGCCCGTGCTGCACCTCGCCATGGGCGCGCGCTCGCCGTGGCTCGACACGGCCGTCACCGTCTTCACGGAGGCCGCGGGCGTCTACGCCGTGCCGATCATGGGCGTCGCGGTGATCGCGGTCCTCGCGGTCCGCCGCCGCCAGTGGGTGCCGGTCGTGCTCGGCCTCACCGCGGGCGCGGGATCCCTCGCCATGACCGAGGTCGGCAAGGAGCTCGTCGGCCGCGACCGCCCGCCGCGCGCCGACGCCGTGCCGCCCTACGAGACGTCGCCGTCGTTCCCCTCGGGCCACACGCTCAACGCCAGCGTGGTCGCAGGCATCGTCGCGTACCTCCTCGTGCTCCGGCAGGTGCGGCGGGCGACGCGCGTGCTCACCTACGTCATGGCCATCGCGTTCGCCGCCTCCGTGAGCCTCAGCCGGGTCTACCTCGGGCACCACTGGCTCACCGACGTGATCGCCGGCTGGCTGCTCGCGCTCGCGTGGCTGGCCCTCCTCGTGGTGGCGCACCGCGCGCGACTGCGGCTGCGGGAGGCACGCGAGCGCGACGCCGGCCGCGGCTGACCGGCCGTGCGCCGGCCGTGCCCCGGCTGAGCGCCGTCAGCCCGCCGACACCCGCCGCCCCTGCACGAACACGCCCGCGATGGCCGGCTCGCGGAGCCCCATCAGCAGGGTGAACAGGATCTGGTCGGTGGCGCGGGCGTCGTCGTCCGCGCGGATCCCGTGCTCGAGCGTCCGCGCGAGCGGCTCCCAGCGGTCCGGCGTGACGCGGAGGAAGTCGGCGTCCTTGCCCACGTCGAGGTTGCCGTAGCGCTCCTCCATGTCGAGGGCGCGAGCGCCCGCGAGCGTTCCGGTGAAGAGGAGCTCGGCGGCGTCGATCTCCACGCCCGCGTCGCCGGGCTCCGAGAGGTGCACCTTGAACGCGTCGTTGAGCACGCGCGAGACGAGCCACTCGTCGCCGGCGCCCACGTCGGATCCGATCGCCACGTTGACGCCCGACGCGATCGTGCGCCGCCACGGCATGGTGCCGGAGCCGAGGAACTGCTGCGACGTCGGGCAGTGCGCGATGCTGCTGCCCGTCTCCGCGAGGCGCGCGAGCTCGGAGTCCTGGCAGTGCACCGCGTGGGCGAACACGCTGCGCCGGCCGAGGAGGCTGGATCCGCCCCGCTCCGACCCGGGCAGGAAGAGACCGTCGTAGGTGTCGAGGTAGGTCTCGGTGCCGTAGACCTGCCGGACGGCGGCGATCTCGCCCGTGCCGGGCCGGTCGTTCTCGTTGAGGTGCGAGTGGAAGTGCACGCCCTCACCGCGCGCCACGTCGTACAGCTCGCCGAGGCCGCGGAGCGTCGTCGGCGTGACCGAGAGGCTGAAGCGCGGCACGATCGCGACCTGGAGCGTCGCCGTCGTCGCGTCGCCCGTGTCGACGGCGTGCCAGCGGTCGATCTCGGCACACGACAGCGCGATCGCGTCCTCCTCCGAGGTGAGGAGCGGGGTGGCGGGGCCGGAGCCGACCGTCTGGATCCCGCGACCGCTCACGAGCCGCAGGCCCGCGTCCCGGGAGGCCTCGAACAGGGCGTCCTGCGCGTGCGGGAACGCGGAGCCGAAGACCAACGCGCTCGTCGTGCCCGCCATGATCCGGCGCCGGGTGAAGTCGTGCGCGATCATGCGCGCGAAGCCCTCGTCCTCGAGGCGCGCCTCGGAGGGGAACACGCAGGAGTCGAGCCACTCGAGGAGCTGGCCGCCGCCGTGCGCGCTCGTCGTGTAGGTCTGCGGGAAGTGCACGTGCGCGTCGACGAAGCCGGGGAGCAGGAAGTCGGACGCGTCGCCGTGCACGGGGGCGTCGGCGAAGGCGGCCGGGAGCTCGCGGTAGGGGCCGACCCACGCGATCCGGCCGGCGTCGTCGACCGCGAGCGCGCCGTCGGGGACGGACACGAGGTGCCGGCGGGCGTCCTGCACGAGCGGGGATCCCGTGATGTGGAGGACGTGGCCGCGGTGGACGGTGCGGCGCCCCGGGGAGGCGGGGGCCGCGGGGGTGCTGGTGGTCCGGTGGTCGCTCATGCGGATCCGTTCGCTCGGCTGGTGCGCGGCGGTGCAGGGAGGCGGGATCCCGCGGGCACGGTGCGTGCGCGTCGGGCGGGATCGGGCGCCCGGTCGATGCTCGGCCGAAGGACGGGCCGCGCGCCCCGACACGCCGGAGGGCTCGCCGGCGCTCAGGAAGCGGTGACCCTTGGCCGCCGCGTCGGGCGGGCGGACGTCGTCACGGCCCGTTCGGCGAGGACGGGTCCGCGTCGCCGTCGAGCAGCGGCTGGAGGAGGGCGTCGATGCGCGCGAGCCGGCGGCGTCGGATCGCGGCCATGCCCGCCACCGCGACGGCGATCACGGCCGGGAGCGTCCACGCGAGGGGCGATCCGCCGAGCGCGCCCACGGCGACGGTGCCGACGAGGAGGACCGCCGCGACCAGCACCGCCCACGGTCCACCGAGCTGGTCGTGGACCTCGCGTCGGCGGAGCAGCAGCCACCGCCAGGAGTCCGCGTCGGCGCCGGCGGGCAGGCGGCCGTCGTCGATCGCCTCGGAGACGTCGATCCACCTCATGCGGGAGGGTGCCGCGCGGCGTCGGCGAGCGATGACGAACGTGAGGACGAGGCCGGCGAACGCGCCGACGGTGAGGGTCGCGAGGAACCGCTCGACGCTCGCCTCGCGGCCGAACGCGACCCGCGAGCAGGTCATGACCACGGCGAAGGCCACGGCGACGCCCATCCCGGGGACGATCGCGGGGGCGTCGGCGACCCGGCGGCGGGCGCGCCGGAGCCGGTCGTGCGCGGAGGACGTCGGGCCGGTCACGGTCGTGCGCCGGTCGGACGCGCGGTTCGCGCGGCAGCGTGACGAGCTCATCCAGCAGCCGGGGGAATCCGGTCGTCGGGTGCGGGCGGTGCCCAGCCGGCGCGCTCCTCGTCGTCTCGGCGCGACTGCTCCTGCAGCGGGATGAGCAGGGCGTCGACGCTGTCGCGGCGACGCGGGCGCGACACGAACAGCCAGGTGGCGTAGGGGACGAACACCGCGAGGAGCACGACGATCCCGAGGGGCAGGCTGCTGCCCGCGCGCTGCGGCAGGAAGGCGAGGCCGACCAGGAGGAGCAGGCCGACGGGCAGGAGGGCCCACGCCTCCTGGCGGATCTCACGACGACGGCGGTCGAGCGCGCCCTGCCACGCGACCCGATCCGCTCCCTGCGGCAGCTCGCCGTCCTCCGCGGCCTCCGACACCTCGACCGGCGTGGGCGCCCCGGGGTGGTACAGGCGGGTGACGAGACGCGCGCCCGCCACGGCCAGCCCGGCGACGATGGCCACGACGGCCCGGACGATCCCGCTGCCCGCCTCCTGGGGCGGCTGGTCGAGGTCGATGACCCACAGCCACGCGTACACCAGGAGCGCGAACGCGAACGCCCGCAGGAGGAACGGGGCGTGGTACCAGGCCCGTCGGAGTCGGCGGAAAAACGGCTCGGGCTGCGCGGGTGCGGTCGGGGTCATGGGAACCTCCTCGTCCTGCGCGGCGGATGCGCGCACGGCATCGAGGGAGACCCCCCGACATCCGCTCCCACCCCATCGACGAGGGCCCGCGCGGCGAGGATGCCGGTACGCTGCCGGCCCGTCGCAGTGCGTGAAAGCCGATCGTCCGAGGCCTCAGAGCCCGGCGGACGAACGGGGATCAGTCGATGGAGTCCGCGCGACGCGCCTCGCGCTCTGCGAGCTGCGCGAACAGCGCGTCGAGGCGCCGCGGCACGCGGCGGTGCTTGAGGAGGATCACGATGCCGAGCCAGACGGCCACGGCCAGCAGGATCCAGCCGAACGAGGCGTGCGGGAAGGCGAGGAGGCCGCCGATCGGGAAGATGGCGAGGGCGCCGATGAGCTTCGCGGGACTCGCGTTCGCGCGGCCGAACTCCGACGCGTACCACTCCACCGCGGGCCGCCAGGCCGCGGGATCCGCGTCGTCCGGCAGTCGGCCGGTGGACACGGCCTTCCACACGTCGACGGTGATCCTCCCGATCGGTCGATATTCCTGCTGCCAGTCGCGCACCAGTCCGAAGAGGACGCCGATGGCGACGCTGAACGCGGCCACGCACACGAGTCCGAGCGTCCCGGCAGGGACGATGGGCAGGGGTCTCCCTGAGGTGATGCGGATGCCCTCGACGAGGACGAAGCACGACGGGATGCCGACGGCGATCAGCGCTCCGCGGGGCGCGGTCTCGAACCAGAGGCCGAAGCTGCGGCGGACGAGACGACCGCGCACGGGCGGATGAGGGGCTTCGGGCACGGGGAGTCCTTCGGGGGTGGGGCGGCGGGCGTCGGATCAGTCGAGCGGGTCCGCGCGGCGCGCCTCGAGCTCCGCGAGCTGCGCGAGGACCGCGTCGATGCGCGGCGGCAGCTGGCGCCGTCGGACGAGGATCGCGATCCCGAGCACGACCGCGATGACGAGGGCGCACCAGCCTGCCGTCCCGTGGGGGGACGGGACGAACTGGATGAAGAAGCCGACGAGGACGAGGATCACGAGGCCGAGGAGGGCCTTCGGGAGGTTCTCCTGCCCGGTGCGGAAGGCGGCCGCGTACTGCTCCACGGGGGAGCGCCACACCGCGGGGTCCGCGTCGTCCGGCAGGCGGCTGTTGGAGACGGCGCGCCAGACGTCCACGGTGATGCGGCCACCGGGTCGCGCCCGCTGCTGCGCGTCCCGCGCCTTCGGGACAGTGGAGGCGGCCGCGATGCTGATGGCCGCGAGGACGATCAGGCCGAGCGGACCGTCCGGCACGAAGGGGAGGGGGCGCGCGAAGGCGAGGCGGCAGCCCCCGGCGATGAGGAAGAAGACGGGGATGAAGGCGGCCGTCAGCACGCCCGCCGGCGCGGTCTCCAACCAGAGGCCGAAGCTGGGTCGGGCGTGGCCCTGACGGGTGTCGGACGGGCGGGGGGCATCGGACACGGGGCTTCCTCCGGACGAGCGGGCTGGTGATCGCGTCACGGTAGCGCGCTGCGCGCGGCGGGGACGCGATCCCTCCACCGGCGCGTGGGAGGCTGGGTGCGGCCGCGGGCATCCGCTCCCGTCGTCCGTCCGCTCCTCAGATCCCGTCCGCTCCCCAGTCCCGTCCGCCCCTCAGCCCCGCCACCCGGGAGGTGCCGTGCTCGAGATCGCCGCCGAGGTGCTCGACGCCCTCGCCGACGGACGGCGTCTCGCCGTCGCGTGCGTCACCGACGTGCTCGGCAGCGCGCCGCGCACGGCCGGGACCGCGATGGCGGTCGACGACACCGGCCGGGTCATCGGATCCATCTCCGGCGGCTGCGTCGAGGGCGCGGTCGTGGAGGTGGCGGAGGCGGTCCTCGCGGACGGCGTGCCCCGGCTCACCGCGTTCGGCGTCAGCGACGACGACGCGTTCCAGGTCGGCCTCACGTGCGGGGGGCGGATCGGCGTGGTCGTCGTCGCGCTCGACCCCGCGGGCGACCCGCGGTCGCCGGTCCCGGCTCCGGTGCGGGCCGCGCTCGAGGACGCGCGCGCCGGTCGTGCGGCGTCGCTCGCGCTCGTGCTCGACGGCCCCGCCCTCGGCACGTGGATCACGGCCGCCCCCGACCCCGCCGTCGACGTGGCCGTCGGATCCGAGCCCGCCCGCCGGATCCGCGCCGGGCTCGCCGCCCGCCTCGCCGCCGGCCGCTCCGGCACCGCGGAGGTCGCCTGCGCCGACGGCCCGCGGCGCGTCCTCCACGTGGTGGCTGCGCCCCCGCCCCGGATGCTCGTGTTCGGCGCCGTCGACTTCTCGGCCGCCCTCGCGGACGCGGCCGCGCTGCTCGGCTACCGCGTCACGGTGTGCGACGCCCGGCCCGCGTTCGCGACCCGCGCCCGCTTCCCGTCGGCCCACGAGGTCGTCGCGGAGTGGCCCGACGAGTACCTGGCCCGCACCGAGGTCGACGCCCGCACCGTGATCTGCGTGCTCACCCACGACGACCGCTTCGACGTGCCGCTCCTGGTCGCCGCCCTCCGCCTCCCGGTCGCCTTCGTGGGGGCGATGGGATCCCGCGTCACCGACGTGCGCCGCCGTGCGCTGCTCGTGGAGGAGGGCCTCGGCGCGGAGGAGCTCGCGCGGCTGCGGTCGCCCATCGGCCTCGACATCGGCGCGTCGACGCCCGAGGAGACGGCCGTCTCGATCCTCGCGGAGGTGCTCGCGGCGCGCGCGGGCACCGCGGGGGCGCCGCTCACGACCACGACCGGGCCGATCCACGGGGAGCCCGGATGACCGCCGCATCCGCCGCCGGATCCGCGCCACCCGCCCAGCCCGGCCTCGCCCGGCGCCTCGGGCTCGTCGACGCCACCGTGCTCGGCCTCGGCGCGATGATCGGCGCGGGGATCTTCGCCGTCATGCCCGCGGCGGCCCGCGCGGCTGGCGGCGGCCTCCTGCTCGGACTCGCCATCGCCGCCGTCGTCGCGTTCTGCAACGCCACCGCGTCGGCGCAGCTCGCCGCCCGCTACCCGTCGTCCGGGGGCTCGTACCTCTACGGCCGCGAGCGCCTGGGGGAGTGGCCGGGCTTCCTCGCGGGCTGGTCGTTCGTGATCGGCAAGACCGCGAGCTGCGCGGCCATGGCCCTGACCTTCGCCGCCTACGCCGTGCCCGCGGTGTGGCAGCGGCCCGTCGCGGCGCTCGCCGTGGCCGCGCTCGCGGTCGTCGGCTGCCTCGGCGTGACCCGCACGGCGCGGCTCGCCCGTGTGATCATCGCGGTGGTCCTCGCGGTGATCGCCCTCGTTCTGGTCGCGGGCCCCGTCACGGGCGGGGCGGGTGCCGCGGGACCCGGCGTCGGCCCGATCGCGGGCGTCGTCGACACGACCCCCTACGGCGTCCTCCAATCCGCCGGCCTCCTGTTCTTCGCCTTCGCGGGATACGCGCGCATCGCGACCATGGGGGAGGAGGTGCGGGATCCGGCCCGCACCATCCCCCGCGCGATCCTTCTCGCGCTCAGCAGCGCGCTCGTCGTCTACGCGCTCGTCGCCGTGACGCTCCTCGGGGTGCTCGGGCAGGCGCGGCTCGCCGGATCCACCGCGCCGCTCGCCGACGTGGTGCGCGCCGCGGGGTGGACGTGGGCGGTCCCCGTCGTCGGGATCGGCGCGGCCGCGGCGTGCCTCGGCGCCCTGCTCGCGCTCCTCGCCGGGATCGGGCGCACGTCGCTCGCGATGGCCCGCGAGGGCGACCTGCCGCGCGCGCTGGCCGTCGTGCACCCGCGGTACCGGGTGCCGCAGCGGGCGGAGATCGCGGTGGCCGTGGTCGTCGTCGCGCTCGTGCTCACGGTGGACCTCCGCGGCGTCGTCGGCTTCTCGTCCTTCGGCGTGCTGCTGTACTACGTGGTCGCCAACGCGGCCGCCTTCACGCAGGGGCGGGTCGATCGGCGCTACCCGCGGGCGATGCAGGTGCTCGGCGTCGCGGGCTGTCTGGTGCTGGTGGCGACGCTGCCCGTGTCGTCGATCGCGGCGGGGATCGGGGTGCTGGCGGTGGGCGTCGTCGGCCGGGCGGTCGTGCTCGCCCAGCGTCGACGCGCGCGGTCCGTGGCCTGACCCGCCGCGCCCGCCCGCCGCTGGCGCTTCAGGATCAGGACTCCCGCGTCCCGCGCTCCCCGAGCGTCGTCGGGCTGTCGAACGCGGGCTGCGGGCCGCCGCCGTGAAGGAGCCGCCACACGCGGTCGCGCGACATCGGCAGGTCGTACGGCCGGATCCCGATGGCGTCCCGCACCGCGTTCGCGAGCGCCGGCGCGACCGGGTTGTAGGGCGCCTCGCTCATCGACTTCGCGCCGAGCGGCCCGAGCTCGTCGTGCGTGTCGGCGAACAGCACCTCGGTCCGGGGCAGGTCGGCGAGCTGGGGGATGTGGTAGTTCCGCAGCACATCGGTGAGGATCCGCCCCTCGCCGTCGTGCACGACCTCCTCGAACATCGCGGTGCCGAGCGCCTGCGCCGTGCCGCCCTCGACCTGGCCGCGCAGCTGCGCCGGGTTGATGACGGTGCCCGCGTCCACGGCCTGCACGGACCGGAGGATGCGCACCTCGCCGGTCGCCGGATCCACCGCCACCCGGAACGCGTGCACGTTGAACGCGAGCGACCGCAGCGCGCCGTCCTCGTGCGCCTCGGCCGCGAGGCCGTCGGGGCCCACCAGGTCGGCGACGCGGACCGCGACGGCGCCCGCCACGAGCGCGTCGGGCGTGAGCGCGAAGGCGGCGCCGGGGATCCCCGTGCGCGCCGAGGCGGCCTCCCGCAGCAGGTCGGCGAGCGCGGTCGCGGCCCGGTGCACGGCCTTCCCGGCGACGACCGTGCCCGCGGACCCGAACGCGCCCGTGTCGTAGCGTGTGACGTCGGTGTCGGACTGCCGGATGCGGATCCGGTCGGGCGTCGTCCCCAGCGCGGTCGCGGCGAGCTGCGCGTGCACGGTCGTGGTGCCGTTGCCGAACTCGGCCGTGCCCACGGACACGGTCACCGTGCCGTCCGCCGCCAGCGCGACCGTGACGTCGGCGAAGTGCCCGCGCGGCGGCATGGTCGCGATCATCGCGGCGGCCATGCCCTCGCCCACGAGCCAGCGGTCGCCCGTCGGCACCGGATCCCCGCCGCCGTCGCGGAGCGCCGCCTCGGCGAGGTCGAGGCACTGGTCGAGCCCGTAGCTGCCGCCGAAGCCGAGGTCGGGGCCCTCGGCGTGCGTGATGATCAGCGGGTCGCCCGGCACGACCGCGTTCCGCCGCCGGATCTCGAAGCCCGAGATGCCGAGGCGCCGGGCGAGCTCGTCGAGCGCGGACTCGATCGCGAAGATCACCTGCCCGAGGCCGTAGCCGCGGAACGCGCCCGACGGCAGGTTGTTCGTGTAGACGGCCTGCGCGTCGACGCGCTTCGCCGGCACGCGGTAGAGGGTGATCGACTCGTTGCAGCCGTGGAACATCACGCCGGGCCCGTGGTTGCCGTACGCGCCCGTGTCGGAGAGCACGTCGACCGCGAGGGCCGTGAGCAGGCCGTCCGCGGTCGCGCCGACCGTCACGCCCACCCGCATCGGGTGCCGCGCGGGGGAGAGGGTGAACTCGTCGGAGCGCGTGAACTCGAGCTGCACCGGGCGGCCGGTCGCCAGCACGGCGAGCGCCACGACGTCCTCGGTGAGGATCTCCTGCTTGCCGCCGAACCCGCCGCCCACGCGCGCCGTGAAGACGCGCACGCGCTCCGGCTCGAGCTCGAACAGGCGGCAGATCTCGCGCTGCACCAGGAACGGGACCTGCGAGCTGGTGCGGAGGACGAGGCGGCCCTCCTCCATCCAGCCGACGGTCGCGTGCGTCTCGAGGTGCGTGTGCGCCACGCGCTGCGTCGACCAGGTGCCGGAGACGACCTCGTCGGCCCGGGCGAGGCCGGCGGCCACGTCGCCGTGCTCGCCGTGCATCTCCGCGACGACGTTCCGCCGCGGGTCCGCGATGCGGGAGACGGCCGGGTCCTTGTCGCCGTGCACCAGCGGGGCGCCGGGCCGCCGGGCGAGGTCGGGATCGAGCACGTGCGGCAGCGGCTCGTAGTCCACCCGCACCAGGCGCACGGCGGCCTCGGCGATCCCGACCGAGTCCGCGATCACGGCGGCGACGCGCTGCCCGCGGAACCGCACGACGTCGTCGAACACGCGGCTGTCGTCGGGGTCGTCGAACCGGTCCTCGTGCCGGGCGGACGAGTAGAGGGTCGCGGGCGAGTCCTCGTGGGTGAGCACGGCGTGCACGCCGGGCAGCGCGAGGGCCTCGGTGGCGTCGATGGAGCGGATGCGCGCGTGCGGGTGGGGGCTCCGCACGAGGCTCGCGTGCAGGAGGCCGGGGACGGCGACGTCGAGCGTGTACGGCTCGAGCCCGCTCACGACGCGCTCGCTCGCGGGGGCGCGCAGGGACGTGCCGACGCGGCCGGTCTGCGCGCGCTCGGCCTCGCGGGCGACGGCCTCGGCGGTGGATCCGGTCGGCCGCGCCGATCGGGTCGCCCGCACGGGGCCGAGTCCCGCGGGCCGCCCGCCGCAGCCGGCCCCGTGCTCGTGCTCGTGCGGGGCGTCGGCGTCGCCTTCGCGCGAGTGCGCCCCGCGGATCGCCTCGTCGATCGCCCGGTACCCCGTGCAGCGGCACAGGCTGCTCTTCATCAGCCGCGGGAGGTCGTCGAGCGCATCCGGCTCCAGCGTCGACGCGGTGACCACGATGCCGGGCGTGCAGAACCCGCACTGGAAGCCCGCCGCCTCCACGAAGGCCCGCTGCACCGGATGCAGGTCGCCCGGCGTCCCGAGCCCCGCCGCCGTCGTGACGACGCGGCCCGCGGCCCGGAACGCCGGGAGGATGCACGAGTGCACGGCGTCCCCGTCGACGAGCACCGTGCAGGCGCCGCAGTCGCCGGAGTCGCAGCCCTTCTTCACGCTGAACACCTCATGCTCGCGCAGCCAGGTGCGGAGGCTCTGCCCGGGAGCGGGCTCGCCGGGGACCTCGCGGCCGTCCACGGTCATGCCCATGCGCGCGCTCCCGCCGTCGTCGTGGCCGCGGCGACGAGCGGGGTGCCGCGCTCGCCGGAGGGCGGGCCGTCGCCGGATCCCGCCGCGTCGCCCGCCAGCTCGGCGCGGATCTCCTCCGCGAGCAGCGCGCTCACGGCCCGGCGCCAGTCGGCGGCGCCGTGCGCGTCGGTGAACCAGGATCCGATCGCCCGCACGTCGTCCGCGAGCGCGTCGCCCGCGGGCAGGGATCCGTAGCGCAGCACCTCGGGCCGGAGCGTCGCGCCCGTCACCGCGAGCGTGAACGCGCCGTCCTCGTCGAGCCGGCCGATCACGACCGCCCCGGAGCGGCCGATGGGCGACAGCGCGATCTTCCGGAACGCCGTGCGCGCCCGGAGCGACGCGGCGGGCACGTGGATCGAGCGCAGCACGTCGCCCGGACGCAGCGCCGTCGTGCGGTCGCCCGTCACGAGCGCGCCCACGGGCATCCGCTCGTCGTGCGCGGGGGAGCCGTCCGCGGCGGCGCGCCAGACGAGCGCCTCGGCGTCGAGGGCGGCGGCGAGCGCGGTCATCGGCCCCGCGGGCAGGGCCGAGCAGATGTTGCCGCCCACGGTCGCGACGCGCCAGATCTCCGTGGACCCGAACAGCGCCGTGCACGCCTGGAAGAAGAGGGGGTGCGCGTGCCAGCCGTCGCGCGGCGCGATGCCGGCGACCTGCGCGATGGTGCAGGTCGCGGCGATCTCGAGCCCCGCGTCCGTCACGAGGAGCGGCTCCCAGCCGAGCGTCTGCAGGTCAACGAGGCCGGTGAGGTGCGGATGCGGCTCCGCGAAGATCCCGGACCCGCCGGCGAGCGCCGCGACGGCCGGGCCGAGCGCGGCGAGGTCGTCCCGCGTGCGGGCGGGGAGGACGGAGCGGACGGTCGGCTGGTCCATGGGTCTCCTCCCGGGCGTCCCGGTCGGCGGCCGCGTCCTCGTCGGAGGGCGGTCGTGCGTCGGGCGTGTGACAGCGATCCTCGCATCCGCCGGGCCGCGCCCCCGAACCGGCGCCCCGACTTGCCGGCGCCGGACCGGGCTGCCACGCTCGCACCGACCCCGGGGAGACCATGAGCAACCGCACCACCGCCCGCGCCAGCCGTCCGCGCCGCGAGCTCCGCGCCGCGGCCGTGCTGCTCCTCGTGCAGGGCGCGCTGATGGAGGGCCTGGTCGCCGTGGGCCTCGTCGTCCTGCTCGCGCTCGGCATCCCGCAGGCGACGATCACTGACCACGCCGACGTCTTCGCCCTCGCCTACCTCCGCGAGAACCTCTACCCGATGATGGCGATGAGCGGGATCTTCGCGGCCCTCCGGATCACCGCGGGCGTCGGCCTCTGGCGCGACCGGCTCTGGGGCCTCGCGCTCGCCGCGATCCTCTGCGTCGTCACGCTCGTGCTCATGGTGTTCCTGCTGCCCGCCGGGATCCTCGACGGCGTGCTCTCCGGCACGGCGCTCGTCCTCCTCCTGCATGCGCGGCTCGGGCGGGACGCCGACGGGTCGCCGCGTCCGGCCCTGCCCGGAGCCGCGCCGCCGCGCTGACCGCACCGTCCGCGGGAGGCTCCCGACCGGGGGCGCGGTCCACCGCTCGGTAGGATGATCCGTCGCCACCCGTCGGGTCAGGCGCACGCATCGGCACACGAGAAGCACCAAGGGGATGATCCATGGCGGGCAGCGCACGGCAGTTCAACGTGGCGCTCGAGCCGACGGTCGATCCGGCCACCAGCGAGGAGGAGTACTCCCGCCAGGACGACGCGGTCGCCCCCGCGCCCGCCACGTGGCCGACCACGCACCACCGCCCCGACGTCGTCATCCGCAAGGGCCTCGCCACGCTGGTCAACCGCACGCTCACGCCGCACCAGGCGCTCGTGACCGACCTCCTCTTCATCCGGGACGCGCTGCTCGCGACCGGCATCGACTTCTGGCTCATCCGCGGCAACGACGAGCGCCCCGTCATCGCCATCGACGTGCAGAACCGCGACACCGTGGTGCGCGCGCTCGTGACCGCGTGCGCCGACGAGCCGCTCTACGCCAAGACCGTCGACGGCCGCCGCCGCCCGCCGCTCCTCGTCGCCGACGGCCGCCTCACCGACAACCCCGAGGCCGGGATCTTCCGCCTCTACCGCCCGCGCATCGAGCCGGACGGCCTCCTCGCGTACGGGGCGTCCACCGCGGTCGAGCTGCAGTTCTTCCGCTTCGAGGGCGAGACCATCGTGTGGCCGGTCGAGAACTCGCTCACGCGCGAGATCCTCCCCGCCGCCGAGGTCGTGCCCACCACGGTCGAGATGTACGGCCACGAGTGGAAGACGCTCCGGGGCATGTTCGACGCGCAGGCGTCCGACATCACCTTCGACATCGACATGGTCTTCTCCTGGGTCGACGGCAACGACCCCGAGTTCCAGAAGCGCCGCGCCGAGCGGATGAAGGACGTCGTGGTCGGCGAGGGCGACGACTCCGAGGCGCGCTTCCGCCAGATCGACGAGCTCAAGTACGCGCTGCGCTCCGTCTACCTGTTCGCACCGTGGGTGCGCCGGATCTTCATCGTCACCGACTCGCCGAAGCCGGCCTGGCTCGCCGAGCACCCCGGCGTCACGTTCGTGCGCAGCGAGGAGTTCTTCACGGATCCCGCCGCGCTGCCCACGCACAACTCGCAGGCCGTCGAGTCGCAGCTCCAGCACATCCCGGGGCTCAGCGAGCACTTCCTCTACTCGAACGACGACATGTTCTTCGGCCGTCCCGTGCAGCCCGGCATGTTCTTCTCGCCCGGCGGCATCACGAAGTTCATCGAGGCGTCCACGCGCATCGGCCTGGGCGACAACGACAGCGACCGCAGCGGCTTCGAGAACTCGGCGCGCGTCAACCGCCGGCTCCTCATGGAGCGCTTCGGCCGCCTCATCACCCGCCACCTCGAGCACGCGGCCACGCCGCTGCGCAAGAGCGTGCTGCTGGAGCTCGAGCAGGAGTTCGCGGAGGACTTCCACCGCACGCAGCTCAGCCGCTTCCGCTCCAGCACCGACATCTCGGTCACCAACTCGCTGTACCACTACTACGCGCAGATGACGGCCCGGGCGGTGCAGCAGGAGAACGCGAAGGTCGCCTACGTCGACACCACGTCGCGCGCCGGTCTGGATCTCCTCCCCGGCCTCCTCAAGCGCCGCTCGCAGGACTTCTTCTGCCTCAACGACGGCTCGTTCCCCGAGGTGCCGGCCGACGAGCGCCAGGCGCGGGTGCAGGACTTCCTCGAGCGCTACTACGGCATTCCGGCGCCGTGGGAGGCGGAGGTCGCCGACCAGGCCGCAGCCGACGCGTCCGCCTCTCCCGCCGAGTGAGCCGCGCGGGGAGCCCCGCCGACCGCACGCCGTACGAGGTGCTCGGGGTGGATCCCGCGGCCGACACCGCGACCGTCCGCGCCGCGTACCGCCGGCTGGTGCGCGCCACGCATCCGGACACGGGCGGCGAGGCGCACCTCTTCCACGCGGTGCAGCGCGCGTGGGAGCTGGTGGGGGAGCCCGCCGACCGTGCCGCGTACGACCGCGGACAGGGCCGTCCGGCGACCGCGGACGACGACCCGCTCGGCCCGGACGACGCCGGGTACGCGCCCGCACCCGGATCCGGCACGCGTCTCGGCGCCGCGGTCCACGGCGTCGCCGGCGCGCTCGCCCGCGCCCACTACCTCGACCGCGTGGCGGCGTGGCAGGGCGTCGCGCCGGGCGCCGACCTCGGCGTGGATCCCTGGTCGCCCGAGCTCGTGCGCCGCGCCCCGCGCGACGTCCGCTGGCTGCTCGCGAAGGCCCTGGCCGAGGAGGCGACGGCACGCGCCGCGGCGTCGCTCGGCATGGGCGCCACGATCTTCCACGACGTGCGGCCGCTCGACGGCGCGGGAAAGGTCGACCACGTCGTGCTCGCCCCCGCGGGCCTCTTCGCGCTCAGCTCCGAGGACTGGGGCACGGACGTCCAGCTCGTGCGCGGCGAGCTGCAGCCCGTCTCACCGGATCCCGACGGTGCCCTCGCGCCGGGCGACGCGCCCGTCACGTGGCTGGTCGGCGCGGCCCGGTCGCTCGCGGCCTCGGCGGGGGTCCGCTTCGCGGCGGCTGTGGTCGTGGTGCCGGACGACGCGCTCGCCCACCCCGTCGAGCGCGTGGAGCGCGGCCGCAACCGCGGGGCGCTCGTCGTCCGCCGGTCCGTCCTGCCGCTCGTGCTCCGCGACGGGGTCTCGGAGGAGGGCCGGCTCAGCGTCGCCGATCCGTACGCCGTGCGAGCGCTCCTCCGCGAGCGGCTGACGCTGCTCGGGCCCGCCGCGGGCTGACACCGGGCCGAGGCCGCCGCGCGCGCGAGGGCCCGCCGCGACGCATCGCGGCGGGCCCTCGGGGGGGGCGGTGGATCAGGCGGGCAGGTCCGTGGGCGCGTCGCCCGCGCCGGACGCGGTGTCGGCCGCGTCCTCGTCGGAGCCGAGCGAGTCGCCGCCGCTGGAGAGGCCGCCGTCGCCGGGAGCCTCGTCGTCGTCGACGTGCTGGATGGACTCGCCGTCGGGGACCGTGCCGCCGACGGCGGAGTCGGAGTCGGCCTCACCCGGCATGGACTGCGTGACGCCCGGGGCGCCCTGGACGGTGGACAGGGGATCGATGTCGGAGTCGCTCATGCATCGACCGTACGCCGGAGCCCCGCGCGCGTCCGGGCGGGCGGGGCCCGGTGAGCGGGGCCCGGCCCGCGGGGCCAGGTGAGGGCCCTCAGACGGCGGGAGCGAGCGGCGCGGCGACCCCGTCGACGCAGCGGGTGAAGGCGCCGGCGAGCGCGTCGAGCTCCCGGGCGTCCGGGCGCGGATCCGGGAAGAGCGCACGCGCGTCCCCGGCCTCCCGTCCGGCGAACACCAGGGCGCGCTCGTGCAGGCGCCTGTCGCCGGCGGCGACGCACGCGTCGCCCATGGCGCCCAGGTGCTGCTCGACCCGCCCGTCGAGACCCGCCGCACGGGCGTGGGCCACCCGCCACAGGATCGGCGTGCGCGGGTTGTGCAGCGTCGTGCTCGCGACGACGCGGTCGACGGCGGCGTCGAACTCCTCGACGGGGAGGACGGGAAGTCCGAGCCGGGACCGGGTGCGGATCAGCTGGCAGACCTGGAGGGCCGTGGCGGGCGCCGACGCGCTCGGTGCGGCGGGGGGCGCGTCGTCGAGCCCGGCGACGTAGTCGAGCGCCACGTCGAGCAGCGGGCCACCGCTGTCGCCGCTCTCCTCGGCCGCGCGCCGCGCGAACGCGAGCGCCTCCCGCTCGTCGCCGACGGCGACGAGCGTCTTCAGCAGCGAGATCCGGCTGCGCAGCCGCAGCATGAACATGGCCCCGCCGAGCACCGCCGGGCTCGCGTCCCGGCCGCGCACGAGGTCCACGCCCCGGATCTCCGGGCGATCCGGCTGCCGGCCGCTCGACAGCTCGTGGACCTCCCGGAGGAGCGCGATCGCGGCGCGCGGCTCACCGGAGTACCGCAGGAGGTCGGCGTGGTTGATGACGCATTCGATGCCGAAGCGGATCGCGTCCGGGTCCGTGCGCATCAGCCGGTCGGCCGCCTGGATGCCGCGGTCGAGCAGCGCGGACGCCTGCGCCGCCCGGCCCGACCGGGCGAGCACGAGCGTGAGCGTGTTCAGGGCGAGGAAGAGACGGTCGGGCGTGCGGTCGTCGACGCCGTCGACGTAGCGCCGGGCGTTGTCGACCAGCTCCGAGGTGCGCCACAGCTGGGGCGGCGTGTCGATGAGCGTCTCGTTGATCATGCGGTGGTCGGCCTCTTCCCGTGGGGCGCCGGCTGTCCGGCGCTCATGATGCGCCGTGGGCGCCCCGCGCCTCGGGGCCGCGGGCGAGGCCGCGGCGAGGATCGAGACGGGAGGCCCACGTTAGGCCTCCGGAGCACGGGGCGCCCGGCCCCTCCACACCCGCGGCCCACGCAGGAGCGCGCCGCCCGCGATGCGGACGGCGCGCTCGGAGACGGCGGTTCAGTCGATGCGCTTCAGGCCCTCGAGGCGGCCGAGCAGGTCGCGGTCCTGCGCGTCGAGGTCGCCCTCGGCCGCGACGATGCGGATGGCGGCCTCGAAGTCGAGGTCCTGGTCGTCGGCGACGCCCGCGACGTCGGCCACGACCCAGAGGAAGCTGACGAGCTCGGGGAGGATCTCGGACAGCACGGCGTCCGGGAAGATCGCCGCGGCCTGGCGGAACATGCGGTCGGTGGCCGGGCCGCCGAACGCGTGGTCGATGTCGGCGACGATGCCGTCGTCCTCGTCGAGGTCGGTCGAGATCCAGTTGGCGACGTGCTCGCCGTCGAGGAGGATCGCGGAGATGAACAGGGGCTCGCCGCCCGATTCGCTCTCGACGATCTCGGTGATCGTGTAGCCGGCGACGCCGGGAGGCGTGAGAGGGGAGTCGTCATCCATGCGCCAATGCTATCCACCCGCGGCTCCCCGGCGGGCGGGATCCCCGACCCGTCGTCGCCGGATCGCGCGCCCGCCGCGGGTAGCCTCGACGGGTGATCCCCGCCGCCGACCTCCTGCCCGCGCCCGCGGCGGATCCGGCGACCGGCGCGGGGGAGCGCGCCGCCCCCGCGATCCTCGACCCGGCGGACTGGCGCGACCGGGCCGACCGCCACGGGGAGCGCGCCGACGCCTTCTCCGCGGGCTTCCGCGAGCGCCGCCTCGCGGGCCGCACGCACGAGGTGGACGACTTCCTCTTCACCTACTACCCGCACAAGCCGTCGCTGCTGCGCCGCTGGCATCCGGGCGCGGGCGTCGTGCTCGCGGGCGCGGCGGGCGAGGAGCGCGCGGCCTGGCGCTGGTACGCCGCGGCCGACGACGCGACGGACGGCGGCGTCCGCGTGGACGCGTCCTCGTACCTCGAGGCGCGCGGGTCCACCGCCTCCTTCGTCGAGCGGATCCTCTCCCGCACCGCCGCCCGCCCCGGCCGCTTCTCCTGCTTCGGCCTGCACGAGTGGGCCATGGTCTACAGGGTGGGGCCGGGTGAGCAGCGGCACGAGCGGCTGCCGCTGCGCCTCGGATCCGCCGCGACCGACGAGGTCGTCGAGACGCACCGGCTGGCCTGCACCCACATCGACGCGTTCCGCTTCTTCACGCCCGAGGCCGTGCCGCGGAACGCCCTGGCGCCGACCCGCGAGACGCAGCCCGACCTCGAGCAGCCCGGCTGCCTGCACGCCGGGATGGACGTCTACAAGTGGGCGACGAAGCTCGGCCCGCTCGTCGCCGGGGAGGTGCTGCTCGACGCGTTCGAGCTGGCCCGGGACATCCGCTCCCTCGACATGCGCGCGAGCCCGTACGACGTCTCGGCACTGGGGCTCGAGGCCGTGCGGATCGAGGAGCCCGCGGGCAAGGCGCGCTACGCGGCGGAGCAGCGCGGGTTCGCCGAGCGGTCGAACGCGCTGCGGCAGCGGATCCTCGGCGAGCTCGCGCACGCGCGCCGCGTCGCCGCCGCCGGGCTCTGACGCGGGACCGGTCCGTCCGTCGCGGGAGCCGCGGCTGCGCCGGACGGGCGTGCGGACGTCACGGGATCAGCGTCCGCGCATGCCCTCGGGATCGCGCAGCCGCTCGATGTCGCGCCGGTCGCGCTTCGTCGGCCGCCCGGCGCCGCGGTCGCGCACGACGGTCGCCGGCGCGGCGTCCCGGGGCGGCGGCGGGGGAGTGAGGTCGGTCATCGCCTCGGCCGCGACGGCGGGACCGACGCGCTTCACGAGCGTGCGGCGCACGACGAGGATCCGCTCGGCGCCCGCGACGCGCACCCGCACCCCGTCGCCCGGCCGGACCGCCTGCGAGGCCTTCGCGCGCTCGTCGCCGACGCGCACGTGGCCCGCCCGGCACGCGGCCGTCGCCTGCGACCTCGTCTTGTAGACGCGCACGGCCCACAGCCAGCTGTCGACCCGGACGGCCGCCTGGCCGCCGGGGAGCGGGGCCGGCGCGTCGTCGATGGGCATGCCCCGACCCTAGGCGACGGCTCCCCGGTACGCTGACCGGAGCATGTCGATCTCCCGCCGCACCCTCCTCGCCGCCTCCGCGTCGGGGCTCTCGCTCCTCGGGCTCGCGGCGTGCACGCGGACGACCCCCGCCCCCGCGACGCCCCCGGCCACGCCGCCCGGCACGTCGACCCCCGGCCCCACGCCGACGATCACCGCGGCGGGCGTGCCCGAGCCCGTCGCCTTCGCGCGCTCCGACTGGTCGGGCGATCCCTTCGCGCGCGGGGCCGGCAGCTACCTGCGTCCGGGCGCGACCTCGGCCGACCGCGATGCGCTCGCCCGTCCCGTGGCCGACCGCCTCTTCTTCGCGGGCGAGGCCACGAGCGCGGACCGTCCGGGCACGGTCGCCGGCGCGCACGCGTCCGGGCTGCGTGCCGCCGCCGAGGTCCAGCGGGCGGGCGCCGGATCCGAGCGGATCGCCGTCGTCGGCGCCGGCATCGCGGGCGCGGCCGCCGCCCGCGCCCTCCGCGACGCGGGACACGACGTCGTCCTCGTCGAGGCGCGCGCGGACCTCGGCGGCCGGATCCGGGCGGTCACCGGACCCGACTGGCCCCAGCCCGCGGAGCTCGGCGCGCTCTGGATCGCCGCCGACCCCGACGGCGCCCTCCGCGACGCCGTCGAGGCGGCGGGCCTCTCCCGCTACGGGCTCGCGCTCGTGGCCGAGGACCGCGGCCCCGACGGGAAGGTGCTCGAGCCCTCGACCGCCGGATCCGACGCCCTCGCCGCCGCGCGCACCTGGGCGCGCACCCGGTCGGCCGATGCGAGCGTGTCCGCCGCCCTCCTCGCCACCGGCGGCGACGCTCTCGCGATCGAGGGCGGAGCGGCCTCGCCGGCCTCGCGCCTCGCGGGCCTCCTCGCCACCGACGTCGCCATCGCGCACGGCGCGGCGCCCGGCGACCTGTCCGCGGCCCACGGCCTCGACGAGCCCGTGCCGGTCGCCAACGTCGCCGTCACCGGCGGGTTCGCGGGTCTCGTGCAGCACCTCCTGCGCGACCAGCGGATCGACGTGCTCCGCGAGTCCACCGTCTCGCGCATCTCCTACGGGAACGGGCGCGTGGGCATCCGCCTGGGATCGGGTGAGTCGCTCTCCGTCGACCGCGTGGTCGTCACGGTCCCGCTCGGCGTGCTGCAGGAGGGCGCCATCGCCTTCGACCCGGCGCTCCCCGCTTCGCACGACACGGCCATCCGGGCGCTCGGGGCCGGCCGCGCCGACCGCGTGTGGCTGCGATTCCGCGAGCCGTTCTGGTCGACGACCGCCACCGTCTGGACCTCGCACGACGCGGGCGGCAGCCACACCCGCTGGTACAACCTGCTGCCGATCACGGGCGAGCCCGTCCTCATGGCCGAGGTCGGGGCCCAGGCCGCCGAGCGGGTCGCGCGGATGGACGACGCGACCCTGCGCGAGGCGGCGCTGCGGACGCTCGCGCCCTTCGCCGATCCGGCGCTCGTCGCGGACGGCACGGCCACGCAGACGCCCGCGCCCGACGGCAGCGCGACCCCGGCGCCCTAGGCGGGACCGGAGGCGTCGGCGGCCCGCGACGACGCGTCGCGACGCTCCTCGGCGTCGGCGAGCTCGCGTCGGCCGGCCGCGACGGCGGAGGGCAGGAGCATGTCCAGGGGCGTGCCCAGCAGGAGCTGCGCCGTCGACTCGTCGGTGTCGAGCAGCGCGCGGATCCGGGCCACGGCGTCCGCGGCGGACGCCGCCCGGGCGAGCTCCCCGGCGAGCGCCACGAGCGCGTCGCCCGCGGCGGTCCGCGCCCGCAGCCACGCGATGGTCGCCTCGCGGGAGCGACGCACGGCGTCGGCGTCGTGCCGCGGCACCCGCGCGACGGCGGCGCACCGGCGCGCGATCATCTCCGCCGTGATCGTCACGCGGAGAGGCTCGGCGGCGCGGACGTGCGGGCTGATCAGGACCGCGTGCACGTCGTGCGGGCCGGGCTCCAGCTCCGCCCAGTCGCCGTCGGGGATCGAGACGGGGACGCGCGTGCGATCGCCGGGGTCGAGCGCCACCGCACGCCGCGGGCCTCCCGCGAACGCGAACGCGATCCCCGGCGGTGGCGCGCCCGGGGCCGTGATGGCGCCGAAGGCGAGCAGCGACTCGCCCGTCGGGATCCAGCGCGCGTCCCCTTCGTTCACCACGTCGACGACGACCGCCTCCGGATCGCCGTCGCGCGTCATGACGGTCGGCCAGCGCAGCTCGAGGCCGTGGCCGCTCGGACCGGCATCGCCGGGCGGTCGCGCGTCGGGGAGGGTCACCGTCCGATGCTCGCACGGCGGCGCCGGGCCGGGTCGGACGCGTCGTCGGGCGACCCGTCGTGCTCCGCCGGGGCGTCGGCGCGACCGGGGTCGGCCGGGGCGTCCGCCGTCCCGTCGGCCCCGCGGTCGCGCGATGCCGTCCGTCCGTGCGCCGAGGGCACGTCCGCCGGCCGGATCCGGCTGAGCGCGACGACCACGGCCGTGATCGCCGCGAGCACCCCCGCCACGAGCGCGAACCAGGCCGCGATGCCGAGCGGCACGCCGACCTGCGCCGGGTCCATGAAGAAGTACGGGTACCAGCCGACGCGCGGCCCGCGCACCTCCGTGAACGCGCACCACGCCACCGGGTACGCCATCGCCCAGCCCACGGCCGGCCAGGGGACGCGCGGGCGACCGGGTGCGAGGGTCCAGTCGAGGAGCGCGTAGGCCGGCAGCACGAAGTGCAGGAGCCGGCTCGACCACGGCACCTCGACGTGGTAGGACTGCGCGCTCGACTCCAGCACGATGAGCCCGAACACGACGCCGGAGACCACCATGTAGCTGACGACGATCGCGCGGACGGCCGCCATCAGGCGCGGCTCGACCCCGCCGCGGAGGGCGTGCACGCCGGAGGCGGCGAGCACGACGACCCCGGCCATGCCGCTCTGCGTCGTGAAGTAGCTGAACCAGTTGGCCGTCGCGAAGCTCGTGAAACCCTGCACGTAGTCGAGGTCCCCGGCGAGCGCGATCGCGCCCACCACCGCGGCGATGAGGCGCACGGCACCGAGGATCCTCTGCACGGCACTCCGATCGCGGCCGACTCGAGGCTGCCCGGCCGCATCCAGTCTACGAACGCGAGTCTCACGATCGCCTCCGCGCCCTCGCGCGCCGCGGCCGGGGACGGCAGGATGACGCGCATGAGCCCTTCATCGAGATCCACCACCCAGCAGGTGCAGTTCGGGTCCTTCGGCGGCGTCGACGTCCTCGAGGTCGTCGACGTCCCGCGTCCGTCGCCCGGACCCGGCGAGGTCCTCGTGGAGGTGTTCGCGGCGGGCATCAACCACATCGAGGCGTACATCCGCCAGGGCCGGTTCCCCGACGAGGTGCCGACCGCGTTCCCCAACGGGCAGGGCAGCGACTTCGCCGGCTGCATCGCGGCCGTCGGCGAGGGCGTGACCCGGTTCAAGAAGGGGCAGGACGTCCTCGGCCACACGGTCATGGCCGCGCACGCGACGCACGTGGTCGTGCCCGCGGGCAACCTCGTGCTGAAGCCCGCGCAGCTCCCGTGGGAGATCGCGGGCGGCCTGTTCCTCGCCGGACTCGTGGCGCACGACGTGCTGCACGCCGTCACGGTGGGCGAGGGCGACACCCTCGTCGTCACCGCGGCGGCCGGCGGCGTCGGCAGCATCCAGGCGCAGCTCGCGATGCGGCGCGGCGCCCGGGTCATCGGGACGTGCGGCGAGCGCAACTTCGACTACCTGCGCCAGATCGGCGTCACGCCCGTCGTCTACGGCGACGGCCTCGCCGACCGGATCCGGAAGGCGGCCCCGAACGGCGTGCAGGGCTTCGTCGACAACTTCGGCGGCGGCGAGCACGTGGCCGAGGAGCTGGGTGTCGCGGGCAAGCGCTTCAGCTCGAGCGACGACCGCCGGGAGCTCGAGCTCGAGGCCGTGCTGCCGCCCGTCGAGGAGGACGACGTGCACCGCTCGCGCACGCTCGCCACGGTCGCGGAGCTCGCCGCCAAGCGCGAGGTCGACGTGCTCGTGTCCGGCTTCTACCCGCTCGCGGAGGTACAGGACGCGTTCGACGACCTGGAGCGTCGGCACGCGCGCGGCAAGATCGTGCTCGGCATGCGGCCCGTGCACTACCCGGGCGACCGCCGCAGCACGGCGAAGGCGCGCGACGTGGCGGAGGGGCGCGCCTGACCCGGAGCCCCGCTCGGCGGGCGTCGTCAGCGGGCGACGACCTCGGCGGGCTCCGGCTCCGCGGGGCGCTCGATGTGGGCCTCGCGCCAGAGCAGCAGGTCGCGGACGGCGGGGGACTCGTCGCACTCGAGCAGCGCGACCGCTGCCGGCGGTGTCGCGTCGTTGACGGCGAGCCAGGAGCGCACGCGCTCCGAGGTGTCGCCCACGAGCACCGTCAGCACCTCGGCGGGCGCGACCGGGTTGCGCGCGAGGCAGGCGCGGACGCCCTCGTCGGCGTCGTGCGCGAGCGCGTGCTGCACGTCGAGCGGCGCGTGGCGGCTGCTGGCGACGCTCTCGCGCACCTTGGGGTCGCGGTGCTCGGCGAGCAGGCGCAGGCGGCGGATCTTGCTGGGGGTGACCTCGGGCGCGGGATGCAGCGCGGCGGCCTCCTCCGCGGTGAGGACGGCGGGCGCGGTCCGGTGCAGGGCCTCGAGCTGCGCGGCGGTGGTGAACCTGATGCACGACATGCCCCGACGCTATCGAAGGAGCGCGTGAGATGGTGGGGCCATGACCGCCGAGCGCCCGCCCGAGCCCCCGCGCGGGGTGCCCCGAGACAGCGGCGACGCCTGGGTCGAGAGCCCCGAGGGCCAGCGCTACTGGGGCGCGTTCGGGGCGGCGGGCCTGCTCGTGCACGATCCCGACCGCGGCGTGCTCCTGCAGCACCGGGTCGCCTGGAGCCACCACGGCGGCACGTGGGGGTTGCCCGGAGGCGCCCGCCACGCGGGCGAATCCGCCGTCGACGGAGCCGCGCGCGAGTCGGCGGAGGAGGCGGGCGTGCCGCCGGCGGGGATCCGCCCGCTGCTCGCGACCGTGCTCGACCTCGGCTTCTGGAGCTACACGACCGTCACCGCGCGCGTCCTCCGGCCCTTCGCGCCCCGCGTCGCGGACGCGGAGAGCATCGAGCTGCGCTGGGTGCCCGTCGACGAGGTCGACGCGCTGCCGCTGCACCCGGGCTTCGGCGGATCCTGGCCGATGCTGCGCGGGGAGCTCGCGCGGGACGTGACGCTCGTGGTCGACACCGCGAACCTCCTCGGCTCCCGGCCCGACGGGTGGTGGCGCGACCGGGCGGGATCCACGTCCCGTCTCCTCGCCGGGCTCGACCTGCTCGCGCGCGACGGCCTGCCCGCGGACGACCTCGGCCTGCCCGGCGCCGTGCGGTGGCCGGACGTCGTCGCGGTCGTGGAGGGGCAGGGGCGCGGCGCGTCGCTTCCCGCGGCACCCGTCGCGGATCCGGCCGAGCCCACCCTGCGCGCGCCCGGCGTGGCCGTGGTCGCCGCCCCGGCCGACGGCGACGCGGAGATCGTGCGCGTCGTCGGGGCGGCCCGCGACGCCGGACGCGAGGTCGTCGTCGTCACGGCGGACCGCGGGCTCGTCGCGCGCGTCGAGGGGCTCGGCGCGCGCGTGACGGGGCCCGGTCGGATCCGCGCGCTGCTCGACGCGCGCGCGGACCGCGACGCGGACTAGCGGCTCAGCCCGCCAGGGCCGCGAGCGGCGGCGCCGGCACGGCAGCCGTCAGGGCGTCCGTGATCCCGGCCCGCCAGAGGGCGTGCAGCGCCTCCGCGGTCGGCCGGTCGCGCGCCGCCAGCACGCCGCCGGACGCGGGGAACAGCGTGTCGTCGCCGTCCGCGTCGAGCACCACGCCGCCCGCCTCGCGCACGATGAGCGTCGCCGCGAGGTGGTCGACCGGCCCGAAGGACCCGATCACCGCGCCCGCGCCGTGCCCGAGCGCGATGCCCGCGACCGTGAGCGTGCCGGATCCCATGACCCGCATCGTGCAGAACCGGTCGGCGAGCGCCGCGAGCAGCGGCAGCATCCCCGGCCACGGCGCGTGCCCGGCGAGCTCCGTGCTCACCATGCGGCCCCGCAGCGGATCGGCGTCGGGCGCGACCCCGTGCGGCGTCGCCGCGAGGTCGATGCGTTCCCCGTCGCACCAGGCGCCCTCGCCCGCGGCGGCTTCCACGACCGTGCCGCGCCACGGATCCGCGACGATCCCCACGACGGGCGTCCCGTCCACGACGAGCGCGAGCGAGAAGCTCGTCCAGGGCACGCCGTTGGCGAGGTTCGCGGTGCCGTCGACGGGGTCGAGGTACCAGCACGGGCGGCCGGGCACGGCCTCGCCGCCGTACTCCTCGCCGACCAGCACGTGGTGCGGGAACTGCGCGCCGATCACGTCGCGCACGTCGCGCTCGACGGCGCGGTCGATCTCGGTCACGTGATCGGCGGGGTTGGCCTTGGTGTCCACGTCGCCCACCTCGTGCGAGCGGACGCGCTGCACGGCCCACCCGGCGAGGTCGCGCGCGACGGCGCGGGCCCGGATCCGCTCGGCGGCGGGCGACCCGGCCTCCGCGGCACCGGCCTCGCTGCGCGCGAGCACCTCGAGGAGGAGCGGCAGCCGGTTCGTGGTGATGGCGTCCACCCCGATGGAGGCGAGCCACGCCATCTGCTCGGGCGCGTCGACCGTCCACGCCGCGACGCGGGCGCCCTGGGCGTGCACCGCCTCGACGAGCGCGCGGCCCACGAGGAGGTGCGGCATGTTGACGACGGCGGGCCGGAGCTCCGCGAGCTCGCCCGCGGTCGGCGGCACGGCGTCGGCCCAGGGCAGCCAGATCACGGCGTCGGCGTCGAGCGAGCGGATGACCCGCATGCCGCCGAGGTGCCCGCACCAGGCGACGCGCGGCGTGCGCGGCGCCCGGGCGACGACCGCGTGGGCGGCGGCGGCGGGATCCGGCGACGCCATGTCGATGACGAGCTCCACGTCGGTGCCCGCGAGCAGCTCGAGCGCCTCGGCGAGGAGCGGGATCCGCAGGTCGCCGCCGCCGAGATCGCGGACGACGGCCGCGTCCACGTCCGCGACGCGCGCGTCGAGGCCCCACAGGCGCTCGAGCGTCGCGTCGTGCACGAGCACGACCTCGCCGTCGCGCGTGACCTGCACGTCGACCTCGACGGTCGTCGCGCCGGACTCCGCGGCCGAGCGGATCGCGGCGAGCGTGTTCTCGCGGTGCCGGGAGGAGTCGCCGCGGTGGGCGGTCGCGGTCGTCATCGGATCTCGTCCGATGCCGTCGTCGCGGTCGACGCCGGCGTGCTGGCCGTCGATCCCACGAGCGTGCCGCCGCGATAGTGCCGGACGTCCCGGAGCGTCACGGTGCCGCCGTCGCCCACGGAGGGCGCGACGCCGGTCGTGAGGGCACGCACTTCCACGCCGCCCGCGTCGAGCACGAGCTCCTGGAAGTGGCCGTGCGGGAGGACTCGGCGCACCACGACGGAGGTCGCGTCCGCCTCCGAGCGCGGACCGCGCGGCGCGAAGGCGACGTGCTCGGGACGCACCGCCCACACGTCGGGGTCGGCGGAGGTGGGCGCGAAGGCGACGGGTGCCTCGGCGCCGACCGTCTCCGGCGTCGTGCCCGACAGGCGCGGCGCGGGCAGCAGGTTCATGCTGCCGATGAACGACGCCACCACGAGCGTCCGCGGGTGCGCGTACAGCTCGGTCGGGGCCGACACCTGCTCGATGCGGCCCTGGTGCATCACGGCGACGCGGTCGGAGATGGCGAGCGCCTCGTCCTGGTCGTGCGTGACCATGACGGTCGTGATCCCCAGGCGCTGCTGGATGTCGCGGATCTCCTCGCGCACCTTCACGCGCAGCTTCGCGTCGAGGTTCGACAGCGGCTCGTCGAGGAGCAGCAGGTCGGGCTCCTGCACGATGGCGCGGGCCAGGGCCGCGCGCTGCTGCTCACCGCCCGAGATGTGCGCGGGACGCGAGTGCGCGTGGTGCGCGAGGTTCACGGTCTCGAGGGCGGCCATCACCCGACGGGCGATCTCGTCCTTCGGCAGCTTCCGGAGCGTCAGCGGGAAGGCGACGTTCTTGAAGACCGTGAGGTGCGGCCACAGCGCGTAGTTCTGGAACACCATCGCGCTCGGCCGCTTGTCGGGGCCGGACGCGGTCACGTCGCGGCCGCCGATCACGACGGAGCCGCGGTCGGGCTCGAGGAACCCGGCGATCATCCGGAGCGTCGTGGTCTTGCCGCAGCCGGACGGGCCGAGGAGCGCGACGAGCTCGCCGCGCGCGACGTCGAGGTGGAGGTCGTCGACGATGGTGCGGCCGCCGAGGTCCTTGGAGAGGCCGGCGACGACGAGGCCCGACGCCGGACGCGTGCCCGTGCCGTCGTCGTGGGGGAGCGGCGCTGTCGCCGTGGTGGGGGATGCGGATGCGGACATGACCGGCCTAACGGATCTGGAAGCCCTCGGCCAGACGCCCGCCCATGATGTGGCGGCGGGCGAGCAGGAGGAGGGCGACGGAGGGCAGGGAGAGGAGGATCGAGAACACCGCGGCGACCTGCACCGGGTGGTTGAGGACCAGCGAGTACATCTCGGTCGGCATCGTCATGTAGACCGGTGCCCCCACGAGGTACGTGCCCTGGGCCTCGTCGAACGCGGCGAGGAACGACATGAGCACGGCGACGAGGATCCCGGGCAGCGCGAGCGGCAGCGTCACGTGCAGGAAGGTCCGCACGCGTCCGGCGCCCGCGTCGCGCGCGGCCTCCTCGAGGGAGCGCGGCACGGCGCTGAACGCGGCGGCCGGGATCCAGGTCATGAAGACCACGGTGCCGATGAGCTGCACGATGACGATGCCCGTCACCGTGTTCATCAGGTGCAGCCCGTAGAAGAGCGACGCCATCGAGACGAAGAGGCCCATCTTGGGGAACGCGTTGGTCGCGAAGAGGCCCACCAGCAGGATCCGCCGCCCGGGGAACTGGAACCGCGAGAACGCGTAGGCGGCCGGCAGGCACACGAGCGCCGAGACCAGCACCGTGATGGGCGCGAAGTACAGCGAGTTGCGGACGGCCGCGCCGAGCTCGGCGTCCGAGAACACGACCTGCCACCAGTCGAGGGTGAGGCCGGCGGGGAGGAGGCTCGGGTAGTCCCACGAGGTCGCGAACGCGTGCGCCGCGAGCCACAGCAGCGGCCCGAGGACGAAGACGGCGACGACCGCGAAGAGCGCGGCCTGGACCCCGCCGCGGGCGGAGAGGAGCGCGCGCATCAGACCCGGCCCTCCGCCTTCGCGGAGCGGAAGTTCGCCCGCACGTAGAGGAACGCGATCCCCGACGCCAGGACGAACACCACGATGGCCATGACGATGGACTGCTGCGGGTGGTTGAAGCCCGTGAAGTACTTCGAGATGTCGACGCCGAGCATGCTGGGCGCGTTCGGTCCCGTGAAGTACGGCACCGTGAAGGAGCCGAGCACGCCGATCGCCGTGAAGGTCGTCGCGATGACGAGCGGGATGGCGGCGAGCGGCACGAGCACGCGGGTGACGATCGCCCAGGTGGACGCGCCGGCGTCGCGCGCCGCCTCGATCATGGCGTCGGGGATGCCCTGCACGCCCGAGGTGGCCATGAGCGTGGCGAAGGGGAGGCTCGTCCAGACGGATCCGATGACCACCGCGACCGTCGTGTAGCCCCACGTCGGCCCCTCGAGGCCGATGAGCGCGAAGACCGTGCGCACGAACCCGTCGCCCGAGTAGAAGGTGAGGATCGCCCACGACGCGATGACGACGGGGATGAACAGCGGGATGACCGCGAGCCCCGCGAAGAGCGTCGCGAGCCGGCCGCCGCGGAGGCGGAGGTTGAGCGAGATCGCCAGGGCCAGCGCGATCACGATGGCAGTGGAGACCACCGTGACGACGACGGTCACGCCGAGGTCGCGCAGGAAGCGCGGGTCCTGGAACACGTCCGCGTACGCGTCGAGCGTGCCCCACCAGTCGGTCGCGGTCCGCGTGCCGAGGCCGATGGACGCGATGGTGCTGTTGAGCCCGCCGGTGTGGCCGAGGCTGAACCCGATGGCGAGCACCACCGGGATCCCGACGAACACCGCGAGCAGCAGCGCGGGCGGGAGGGCGAGCGCGAGGCCGATGCCGGCGCGGCGCGCGCCCGGGGACACCCGGGTCGCGCGCCGTGCGGGGGCGACCGGCGCGGCGGGGGCCGACTGCCGGATCGCCGTCACTGGCCGGGCACCTTCTGGTCCCAGAGGTTCGCCATGTCCGACGCCATCTTGCTGTTGTAGCCGGGGCGCAGCTCGGTCGGGTCGGCGGACGCGAACTGGGCCTTGAGGTCCTCCGGCACCTGGTCGAGCGCGATCACGGGGTAGCCCGCGATGGTGCTCGCGACGACGGCCTGGCCCTCCGCGGAGAGCACGTAGTCGGCCAGCTTCTGGGCGACGTCCGCGTGCGCGGCCGTCTTCGGGATGCCGAGGAAGGACGCGTGGCCGGTGAAGGAGGGGTTCGAGATCTGCGCGTACTTCACCGTGGAGGGCAGCGTGCCGGACTTCTGCGCGGTGATGACCTGGTCGCTCCAGACGGGGGCCATCTCGATGGCGCCCGTGCCGAGCAGGTCGAGCACCTGGTTGTTGCCGTTCGGGTACACCCCGCCCTGGTACATGGCGGGGTCGAGGCTCTTCAGCTGGTCGAAGCCGGCGTCCCACGCGCCCTCGAGCGACTGGTCGTAGCCGGTCGTCATCTTCTCCCGCGTGGCGTCGTCGAGGTGGGAGTCGAGCACGGTCGTGACGAACGCGCTGCCCGAGCCGCCCGTCGCGGGCGAGTTGTAGGCGAACTCGCCCGGGTTCGCGGTGATCCACGACAGCAGCTCGTCGAGGGTCTTCGGCGGCGTCGACACCTTGGTGGAGTCGTAGGCGAGGAGCACCGAGGACGCGCGGTAGGGGATCCCGAAGCCGCCGCCGGCCTGCACGGTCGCGTCGGGCACGGTGGCGAGGTTCGGGATGGTGCCGGCGGAGACGGGCGCGAGGAGCCCGCCGGTGCCGGCGGCCGCCGTGAAGCCCGCGTCGATGAGGTCATAGCCGGGGTCGGATCCGCCCTGCACCGAGCTCGTGAGCGTCGCCATGGTCTGGGCGTCGTGCTCGCCGTGGAGGTCGAGGGTCGTGGTGACGGAGGCGCCGGGGTTCGCCTTCTCGAACGCGGGGATGATCCCGTCGTCCCAGAGGGCCTTGACGTTGGTGTCGCCGGAGATGAAGACGCGGGCGCTGCCCGAGGCGTCGGTCACGGCGTGGTTCTGGGCCTGGGCCTCGCTGCTCGTGGTGGGCGCGCAGCCGGCGAGCGCGACGGCGGCGGACGCGGCGGCGGCGAGGGCGAGGAGGTGACGGCGGGGGATCACGGGTCGGGTGTCCTTCTGCTCGGGGGACGATGCGGATCGCATCGTTTCGATGGTGCGGCCCGCTGGTGGCCCGGACGTGAACGGAACGTTGCGATCCGGCTCCCCGAGGGCGAACGTGCGCGCCGGGGAGCGGGCCGTCAATAAGGTGAGCGGCATGAGGAGGAACTCACCCCGCAGCTCCGTGACGCTCGCCGACGTCGCCGCCCTCGCGGGGGTCTCGACCTCCACGGCGTCCCTCGCGTACCGCAGCACCGGGTCCATCACGCCGGCCACGCGCGCCCGGATCCTGCGCGCCGCCGCGGAGCTCGGCTACGCGGGCCCGGATCCGATGGCCCGCTCGCTCAAGAGCGGGCGCTCGGGCATCGTCGGCGTCGTGGTGGCGGGCAGCATCCGGCGCGCGTTCCAGAACCCCGTCGCCCTCGCGACCATGGCGGGCCTCTCGGAGGCGCTCGACGAGCTCGACGTGGGGCAGCTGCTCCTGCCCGGCCGCCGCGAGCCGCACGCCGGGGCCGCGCCGCTGCTCGAGGGCATGCCCGTCGACGCCGTCGTCTTCCTCACCCGCGGCGAGGAGGTCGACGCGCTCCTGCCGGGCCTCCGTGCGCGCCGCATCCCCATCGTCGGCGTCGAGGGGCCGCACGGCGACGGCGTCGCCGTGGTCGACATCGACGACGCCCGCGGTATGGGCGAGCTCGCGCGGCACGTCCGCGCGCTCGGCCACCGCCGCGTCGGCGTGCTGATGCGCACGACGCGCATCGAGGAGGACGGCCCGCCCGGACCGGTCGTGCCCGTCGGCCAGGGCCTCGAGGAGATCGTCAACCGCACCATCCGCGAGCGCCTCCGCGCGGCGCGCAGCGTCTTCCCCGACGCGGTCCGCGTGGAGGCCGGCGGACGTGACCTCGACGCGGGCGAGGCCGCGGCGGGCGTGCTGCTCGACCTGCCGTCGCCCCCCACGGCGATCCTCGCGCAGAACGACATGCTCGCCGCGAGCGCCCTGCAGGCGGCCGCCGCGCGCGGTCTCCGCGTGCCGGAGGACCTCACGGTCACGGGCTTCGACGGCGCCGACCTGCCCTGGCTCGGCCGCCGCCTCACCACCGTGGAGCAGCCGCTGCACGACCGCGGCCTGCACGCGGGGCGCATGGTGGGCGAGCTGCTCGCGGGGCGCGCGGCCGCGGACGTGGTGCTCCCGGTCCGCCTGCGCACGGGCGAGACCGCGGCCGCGCCCGCCTGAGCCGCGGGGCACGGGGCACGCCGCGGGGCGCGGGGCACGCCGCGGGGCGGGCGGAGGGGGCTACCGCCCCGCGGGATCCGTCACGAAGTCGATGAGCTGCTCGACCCGGCCGAGGAGCGCGGGCTCGAGGTCCTGGTACGAGCGCACCTGGCCGAGGATCCGCTGCCACGCCCGCGCGATGTCGGCCTGCTCCGCGTGCGGCCATCCGAGCGCGGCGCAGATCCCGTGCTTCCACTCGACGCTCCGCGGGATGACGGGCCACTCGCGGAGGCCCAGCCGCCCGGGCTTCACCGACTGCCACACGTCGACGTAGGGGTGGCCGACCACGAGCGCGTGCGCGCGGTGCGGCCCGCGGGCGACGGCCTCGGCGATGCGGCTCTCCTTGGATCCCGGCACCAGGTGGTCGACGAGCACGCCCACGCGGCGGCCCTTGCCCGGGCGGAAGCGGTCGAGCTCCTCGTCGAGGTGGTCGACGCCTTCGAGATACTCGACGACGACGCCCTCGATGCGGAGATCCTCGCCCCACACCTTCTCCACGAGCTCGGCGTCGTGCCGGCCCTCCACGAAGATCCGGCTCGGGAGCGCGACGCGGGCCTTGGCGTCGGCGACCGCGAGGGATCCGGACGCCGTGCGCGCGGGGCCGGCGGGCGCGGCGCGGGGCACGCGCAGGGCGACGGGCTCGCCCTCGAGCAGGAAGGACCCGCCGAGCGGGAACGTGCGCTGCTTCCGCTTGTAGTCCTCGAGCACGACCATGCCGGACTCGACCCGGACGATCGCGCCGCAGAACCCGGTGGACAGCTCCTCGACCACGAGGTCGCGCGTCGCGTCCTGCGGCCGGGGCGCCTTCTTCGCGGGCCCGCGCCAGCCGGCGGCGAGCACGTCCTGTCCGTAGCGGTCGTCGGGGGCGGGAGGCGGCGTCATCCTCCGAGGTTCTCACGGGACGCGTCGCGCACCCGGTCGACGAGCCGACGCCATGGGCCGTCCACCGCGGCCTCGCCGAGGCGCGCCTCGCGGTCGCCCGCGCGCACGAGGTAGACGAAGCGATCGGCGCCCGGGGTGGGCGCGGCGGGCTCGTCCCACGGGCAGGCGTCGACGAGCGCGCTCCAGCCGGCCAGCTCGTCGGCGCCGTCGTCCACGCGCACCGACCAGGTGCGGGTCATGCCCGCCATCCCGCCCGTGCGCGACACGGCGATCTCCACCTAGACCTCGATCCCGACGCCCTCCCACGCCGCCTGGACCGCGGCGACCTCGGACGCGCCCTCACCGTACCGCGCGGACGCCGCGTCGACCGTGGCCCGGGCGAAGGCGGCGAAGTCAGCGTCGGGGCGCACGGAGCCGGTCTCGATGACGTCGTACCAGACGCGGCCGGCGCCCTCCCAGGCCGTGCCCCCGATGCCGCTGGCCGCGAGGAAGAAGGCGCGGTTCGGGATCCCGGAGTTGATGTGGACGCCGCCGTTGTCCTCCGCGGTCTCCACGTAGTCGTCGAGATGGCCGGGCTGCGGATCCTTCCCGAGCACGTCGTCGTCGTACGCGGTGCCGGGAGCGCGCATCGAGCGGAGCGCGACGCCCGTCGACCGGTCGAGGAACAGCTCCGCCCCGACGAGCCAGGTGGCCTCGTCCGCGGTCTGCCCGAGCGCGTGCTGCTCCACGAGCACGCCGAACACGTCGGAGATCGACTCGTTGAGCGCGCCCGACTGGCCCTGGTAGACGAGGCCCAGCGTGAGCTCGGTGACCCCGTGGGTCAGCTCGTGGCCGATGACCGTGAGCGAGCGCGTGAACGGCGCGAAGACCTCGCCGTCGCCGTCGCCGAAGACCATGCGGGTGCCGTCCCAGAACGCGTTGTCGTACTCCTCGCCGTAGTGCACCGTCGCGAGCAGCGGCAGGCCGCGGTCATCCAGCGACTCCCGGCCGTAGACCTCGGAGAAGAGGGAGTAGGTGGCGCCGAGCCCGGCGTACGCCTCGTCCACCTCCCTGTCGCCCGTGTCGGGCGCGTCCTCGACCCGCACGGTGCGGCCGGGCAGCACCTCGCGGTTCCCCGCGTCGGAGATCGTGCGGTGGATCCCGGAGGGGTCGCGGTCGGCGAGCGCCGACGCGTCGGGTGCGGCGCCCGGTCCCCGCCGCTCGTGGATGAGCGGCCCCTGGTCGCGGAGGGCGCGGCGCGCGGCCTGGCGCGCGGCGGACATGCGGTCCGGGTCGGCCTCGGCGAGGCGGGTCAGCAGGTACGGCGGGAGGATCGTGCGTCTCATTCCCCGAGACTCGCACGGGGCGCCGACATCGTCACGGGTGCGGGCGGATCCCGCCCCGGGGTCGCGCCCCGGGGCCTCGTGCCGTACCGTGCCTCAGCCGGTCCAGCGGTAGCCGAGCTCCGGCCGGCCGGGCGTCCCGTACCGCGGCACGCGCTCCACCTGGCCGACGTCCGCGAGGTACTCCAGGTAGCGCCGGGCGGTCACCCGGGAGACGTCGAGCACGGACGACACCTCCGCCGCCGAGACGCCGTCCGCGGGGCGCTCGGCGGCCGAGCCGGAACCCCGGGCGATGCCGCGCACGAGGTCGAGCGTCTCCGCCGACATCCCCTTCGGCAGCCGGGCGTCCGTCGCGGGGGAGCGCAGCGCGGCGAGCGCCCGGTCGACCTGGAGCTGCGTCGTGCTGCCGCTCCCGGCGTCGAGGCCCTCGCGGTACCCGACGTAGGCCGCCATCTTCTCGGCGAACGCCGCGAACGTGAAGGGCTTGATGAGGTACTGCACGATGCCGGCGGTGACGGAGCTGCGCACCACGGCCTGGTCGCGCACCGCCGTCACCGCGACCACGTCGGTCGCCCAGCCCGCGGCGCGCAGCCGGCGGCACACCTCGAGCCCGTGCATGTCGGGGAGCGTCATGTCGAGGAGCACGAGGTCGATGCCGTCGGGCCCGGCCTCGGCGATGAGGCGCAGCGCCTCGCCGCCCGTGTGGGCCACGCCGACGACCTCGAACCCGTCGAGCCGGCCGGCGTACGCCGCGTGCGCCTCCGCGGTGAGCGCGTCGTCGTCGACGACCAGCACGCGGATCACGTGCGCACCCCCGTCGCGTCGTCGTCGCCCGCGCGGGCCGCGGACGACCCGCCGTCGCCCCGCCCCGCCCGCGGATCCGCCGGCAGCACGACCCGGAACCGGGCGCCGCCCAGCCGCGCGTCGGCGTCGCCCACCTCGACCGTGCCGCCGAGCCGCTCGGCCGTGCGCGCGACGAGCGCGAGGCCCACCCCGCGCGGCGCCCCGGCGTCCGGCTTCGTGGTCACCCCGAACTCGAGCACGCGCGGACGCACCGCGGGATCGACGCCGGGCCCGTCGTCCGCGACCTCGACGAGGAGCGCGCCGTCGTCCGTCCGCGCCAGCGCGAGCTCCACGCGACCCCGGTCGTCGCCGCGCGCGGTGGCGCGCGACGGATCGGCGGCCGCGTCGATGGCGTTGTCGACCAGGTTCCCCACGATGGTCACGAGGTCGGCGGGAGCGACGCCCGGGGCGCCCGTGCCGTCCGCGACGCGCACGGCGAGCTCGACGCCGCGCTCCGCCGCCTGCGCCGTCTTCCCGCGCACGAGCGCCTGGACGACCGGATCCGCGCCCTCGGCGAGGCCCCCCGCCGCGGCCCGCCGGTCGGTCTCGAGCTCCGACGCCGCGAGGGCGAGCGCCTCCCGCGGACGCTCCAGCTCGATGAGCGACACGATCGTGTGCAGCCGGTTCGCGAACTCGTGCGTCTGCGCCCGCATGGCGTCCGAGAGCGTCCGCAGCGTCGCGACCTCGCCCGACAGACGCTGGACCTCCGTCCGGTCCCGGAGCGTCGTCACCGTCCCGAGCCGGGCGGCGCTGCCGGTGCGGCCCGTCGGCAGCGCGGGGCGCTGCGTCACGACGAGGACCCGGCCGGAGGGCAGGTGCACGACCTCGTCGGCCGTCGTCCCGCCGGCGAGCAGCCGCTCGAGGGGCGCGGGCAGCCCGAGCGCGGCGACCTCGACGGGCCCGGCGGTCGGATCCACGTCGAGGTCGAGGAGCTCGGCCGCCTGGTCGTTGTGCAGCACGAGCCGCCGGTCGCGGTCCACGAGCACGATGCCCTCGCCCACGGAGTGAAGCACCGACTCGTAGTAGGCGAGCATCCGCGCCATCTCCTCGGGGCCGAGACCCCACGTCGTCCGCTCGAGCGACCTGCTGAGGAGGACCGCGCCCGCGGCGAGCAGCAGCGCGAGCGCACCGACCGTCCCGAGGAGCCCCGGCAGCCGCGCGCCCAGCACCTCGGAGACGCGCTCGACGGTCACGCCCGCGGACACGAGCCCGACGATCCCGCCCGCCGCGTCCCGCACGGGGACGACGGCGCGCACGCTGGGGCCCAGCGTTCCGGTGAAGGTCTCGGTCAGCGGACGTCCGGCGAGCGCGGGCCCGGTCGTGCCGAGGTAGCGCCGGCCGATCTGGTCGGGATCGGGGTGCGTGACGCGGACGGTGTCGCGGTCCATGATCGTGACGAAGTCCACGCCCGTGTCGCGCGTCACGTCGAGCGAGTAGTCGAGGAGCGCCGCCGTCGGATCCGCGGACGCCAGCCCCTCCGCCACCCGCGGCGAGTCGGCCACCGTCGTCGCGACGGCGAGGCTGCGGTCGGCCGCCGCCTGCTCCGCACGCTGGCGGGAGTCCGACCAGAGGGCCGCGGTGGCCGCCACCGCCACCACGAGGAGCACGGCGAGCTGGACCACGAGGAGCCGCGCGGCGATGCCGCGGGGGAGCGCGGGGCGCCGGCGTCTCGTCCGGCCCGGGCGTGCGGGGAGCGCGCGCTCCGCCATGCCGCCTCCTCGCCTCCGCGGCGGTCACCCCGGCAGGAACATTATGAACACAACGCCGGGGGTCGGCCGCGCCTGCGCGATCCTGACGGGTACCCGGCGCCGCGCACCCCGTGCCCTGCCCCGCTCACGAGACAAGGACGTCCCATGACCAACCCGATCGCCGCGCTCCGCCGCCTGGACCGCCAGCACTACCTCTACATCGCCGTCATCGTGGCGGTGATCCTCGGCGTCACGGTCGGGCTCGTCGCCCCCGAGGCGGGCGTGGCCCTCAAGCCCGTCGGCGACGCGTTCGTCGCGCTCATCAAGATGATGATCGCGCCCATCATCTTCTGCACCATCGTGCTCGGCGTCGGCTCGGTCGCGAAGGCCGCCACGGTCGGCCGCGTCGGCGGGCTCGCGCTCCTGTACTTCATCGTCATGTCGACGTTCGCGCTCGCGATCGGCATGGTGGTCGGCAACCTCATCCACCCGGGCGAGGGCCTCGACCTCCGGGGCCTGCGGGCGCCGGAGGGCTCGACCGAGGCGACGGGCGAGAAGGACTTCCTCCTCTCGATCATCCCCACGTCGCTGCTGTCGTCGCTCACCTCGGGCAGCATCCTGCAGACCCTGTTCGTGGCGCTCCTCGTCGGCTTCGCGCTGCAGCAGCTCGGCACGCGCGGCGAGCCGGTGCTGGAGGGCATCCGCAACATCCAGATCCTGGTGTTCCGGATCCTCAGCATGGTCATGTGGGTCGCCCCGATCGGCGCGTTCGGCGCCATCGCGGCGGTCGTCGGGGCCACCGGGTTCCAGGCGGTCATCAGCCTCGCGACGCTCATGATCGGCTTCTACATCACGTGCGCGCTCTTCATCGTCGTGGTGCTGGGCACGCTGCTCTGGTTCGTCGCCCGGGTCAGCATCTTCAAGCTGATGCGGTACCTCGGCCGCGAGTACCTCCTCATCGTCTCGACCTCGTCGTCCGAGGTCGCGCTGCCCCGCCTCATCGCGAAGATGGAGCACGTCGGCGTCTCGAAGCCCGTCGTCGGGATCACCGTCCCCACGGGCTACTCGTTCAACCTCGACGGCACGGCCATCTACCTCACGATGGCGTCGCTCTTCATCGCGAGCGCGCTGGGCAGCCCGCTGGCGCTCGGCGAGCAGGTCTCGCTGCTGGTGTTCATGATCATCGCGTCGAAGGGCGCCGCGGGCGTCACGGGCGCCGGCCTCGCGACGCTGGCCGGCGGCCTCCAGTCGCACCGCCCCGATCTGGTGGACGGCGTCGGCCTCATCGTGGGCATCGACCGCTTCATGTCGGAGGCGCGCGCCCTCACGAACTTCACCGGCAACGCGGTCGCGACCATCCTCATCGGCACCTGGACCCGCGGCATCGACGCCGACCGCGTGGCCCTCGTCCTCGGCGGCGGCGACCCGTTCGACGAGAAGAGCATGGGCACCGAGCACGGGGCCGCCCAGAAGGCGCCGGCGCAGGCCCTCGAGGCCGACGTCACGCGCTCCGGCGACCTCGGCGACGACGCCCGCGGCACCACCCGGTGACACCCGGTCGGGGTGGCGCCGGGGCCATCCCGGCGTGGTCCCGAGCGTGTCCGATCCGTTACGCTGTGAGGTCACAGGAGGTACGACCATGGATGCACGCGAAGAGGGTCACGGCGCCACGCGCGTGCCCGAGCAGTACACGAGCACGGACACCACGGCCACCTTCCGGGACGAGCTGGGGGCCGCGCTCGCGGGCCTCGACGGCGGAGTCTCCGCGGACGAGAAGGACGCCGTCACGGCGCTCCCGTCCGGATCCGCGCTCCTCGTGGTCCGCCGCGGACCGAACCAGGGCGCGCGCTTCCTCCTCGACGCCGACGTCACCGTCGCGGGGCGCCACCCGGACGCCGACATCTTCCTCGACGACGTCACCGTCTCGCGTCGTCACGCGGAGTTCGTGCGCGAGGGCACCACGTTCCAGGTCAAGGACCTCGGCTCGCTGAACGGCACGTACTTCGACGGCGTCCGCATCGACACGGCCCTGCTGCAGGACGGCGCCGAGGTCCAGGTCGGCAAGTTCCGCCTCACGTTCTACGCCTCGCGCGCCGACCTCGTCGGCCGGACGATCGAGTAGTGCCGGCGTCCGCCGCCCGGTCGACGCCCGCCCGCACCCCCGGACTCCTCAGCATCGGGCAGGTGCTCGCGCGGCTCACGCCGGAGTTCCCCGACCTCACCAACAGCAAGCTCCGCTTCCTCGAGGAGCAGGGCCTCGTGCAGCCCTCCCGCACGGAGTCCGGCTACCGCAAGTTCAGCCCGGCCGACGTCGAGCGCCTCCGCACGGTGCTCGGCATGCAGCGCGACCACTACCTCCCGCTGAAGGTCATCCGCTCCTACCTGCGCGACCTCGACGCCGGCCTGTCGCCCGCGCTCCCCGGCGCGGCCACCGCGCCCGCCGCCTCCATGCTCGACCAGGAGCGGCGCTTCAACCGCGCCGAGCTCGTGCGCGAGTCCGGCGCGACGGCCCCGCTCCTCGGCGACGCGATCACCGCGGGCGTGCTCGTGCCGGCCGAGGTCTACGGCGAGGAGGCGGTGCAGGTCATGCGCGCGCTCGTCGAGCTGCAGCGCACGGGCATCGAGCCCCGCCACCTCCGCGGCTTCCGCCAGGCAGCGGAGCGCGAGCTGAGCCTCATCGAGTCGGCGCTCGTGCCGGTCTCCCGGCGCCGGGACGCGTCGAGCCGGGCGCACGCCGCCGAGCTCGCGCGCGAGATCGCGACGCAGCTCGAGGTGGTGCGCGGCAGCCTCATCCGCTCGGCTCTGGGCCGCCTCTCCTCCTGAGCGCCCCCGGAGATCGCTGCGGGCATCCCGCGGCGTCCCGCATCGGCGCTCCTCCTCCTCCGACGGGGCGCGCGCGGACCGCCCCGGCCCGTAGACTGGCGTGTCCGCTCGGGACGCCCGTCCGTCGGGAGGATCCGAGCGGCGCCGGCCGACAGGCGCCCCCGATGGGGGCGCGGGGCGGGCCGGGACGACACGCCGGGCGCTCAGGCCGGATGTCGTTGCTCGGGCCCGTGGGCCCCGCTACCGTGAGAGCACGACCCCGACGAACCGACCCGCATCAGCGCACGCTCCCCTCCGGGACCCGCGCTGGGGGGGTGGAAGGCAGAACGATGAGCGACTCCACCCCGGACTCCGGGCGCTACGACCTCGGTCTGCTCTTCACCGACGGCCTCCCCGAGATGGACGCGAGCGCCGGCTACCGCGGTGCCGTCGCCGCCCGCGCCGCCGGGATCACCTACCGCCAGCTCGACTACTGGGCCCGCACCGGCCTCGTCGAGCCCACCGTCCGCGGGGCCTCCGGCTCCGGCACGCAGCGCCTGTACGGCTTCCGCGACATCCTCGTCCTCAAGCTCGTCAAGCGCCTCCTCGACACGGGCATCTCGCTGCAGCAGATCCGCACCGCGGTGAACCAGCTCCGCGAGTCCGGCGTCGTCGACCTCGCCCAGACGACGCTCATGAGCGACGGCGCCAGCGTCTACCTCTGCACCAGCAACGACGAGGTCATCGACCTCGTGAGCCGCGGCCAGGGCGTCTTCGGCATCGCGGTGGGCAAGGTGCTCCGCGAGGTCGAGCACTCCCTCGTCGAGATCGACACGCAGACTGTCGACCCCACCGACGAGCTCGCCGCCCGTCGCGCCGTCCGGGCCTCCTAGACCCGAGCGTCCGCTCCGCGCCGGCTCCCGCGCCGGCTCCCGCGCCGGCTTCCGCTCCGGGAGGCCGCTCCTCCCGCGCGCCATCCGCCGCGGGGCGTCACGCCGTGCTCGCGTCCGGCCGCTCGACGCTCCGGTTGGACGGGGGGGGGGCGGCGTGGCCGAGGCCGCCCGGCCGCCCGGACGACGAACGCCGCCCCTCGACGAGGAGCGGCGATCCGGGAGCGAGCGGGTCAGCGTGCGGCGTTCTCCGCGTAGTCGCCGATCTTCGCCGTGCGCATGATGCGCTCGAGCAGCTGGTCGAAGTTGCGCGCCATCTCCTGCGCGCTCTCGCCGGGCCACACGTGCAGCGGCTTGGCCGCACCCTGCGCCTGCTGGAGCGATGTGCGCTCGGGCAGCTGGGGGCTGAGCACGAGGGGACCGAACATGTCGCGGAGCTCCTTGATGCGGAACTGGTGCTCGAGCGACTGGACGCGTGCGCGGTTGACGATGATGCCGAGCGGCTGCAGGCGCGGCGAGAGGCCGCGGCGGATCTCCTCGATGGCGCGCAACGCGCGGTCGGCGGCCGCGACGGAGAAGAGGCCGGGCTCGGTGACGACGGTGACGCGGTCGCTCGCGGCCCAGGCGGTGCGCGTGAGGGCGTTGAGCGAGGGAGCGCAGTCGATGAGCACGAGGTCGTAGTCGGCCTCGACGTTGGCGAGGGCCTCCTCGAGCTTCCAGATGTCGCGGATGCTCGGGTGCGGCCCGTCGAAGTTGATGGCGGACGGGCTGCCGATCATGACGTCGATGGTGCCCGTGCGGCCCTTGGTCCAGCCGCTCGGCGCGATGGCCGCGCGGACGATCTTCTCCTTGGGGGAGGCGAGCACGTCGGCGACGTTGAGGTGGCCGGCGACCTGGATGTCCATGCCCGTCGAGACGTCGGCTTGCGGGTCGAGGTCGACCACGAGGGTCCTCAAGCCGCGGGAGAAGGCGGCGGACGCCAGTCCCAGGGTCACTGTGGTCTTTCCCACGCCCCCCTTGAGGGAGCTGACGCTCAGTACATGCACGAGGGAGAGGCTACCGTCGATACTCTGGGAGAACCTAAACGCGTCGCCCCCGAAGCCCTGCCGACGAGAGGCCCGCCATGTTCACGAAGATCCTCGTCGCCAACCGGGGGGAGATCGCGATCCGGGCGTTCCGCGCCGCCGTCGAGCTGGGCGCCCGTACCGTGGCCGTGTACCCGCACGAGGACCGTGGCTCCCTGCACCGGCTCAAGGCGGACGAGGCGTACCTCATCGGCGAGGAGGGGCACCCGGTCCGGGCGTACCTCGACGTCGACGAGATCATCCGGGTGGCCGTCGAGTCGGGCGCCGACGCCATCTACCCGGGCTACGGCTTCCTGTCCGAGAACCCCGGGCTGGCACGGGCGGCCGCCGCGGCCGGCATCGTCTTCATCGGACCCGGCTCGGACGTGCTGGAGATGGCCGGCAACAAGGTCACGGCCAAGGAGCACGCGACCGCGGCGGGCGTCCCCGTCCTCGCGTCGACGCCGCCGTCGACCGACGTCGCCCTGCTGCTCGAGCAGGCGGAGGCGATCGGCTTCCCGATCTTCGCGAAGGCCGTGGCGGGCGGCGGCGGACGCGGCATGCGCCGGGTCGAGCGCCCGGAGGACCTCGAGGAGGCGCTGCGCGCCGCCATGCGCGAGGCGGACAGCGCCTTCGGGGACCCCACCATGTTCCTCGAGCAGGCGGTGCTGCGGCCCCGGCACATCGAGGTGCAGATCCTGGCCGACGCGACGGGGGAGACCGTCCACCTCTTCGAGCGCGACTGCTCGGTGCAGCGCCGCCACCAGAAGGTCGTGGAGATCGCGCCCGCGCCCGACCTCGACCCGGGGATCCGCGACGCGATGCACGCGCACGCCGTCGCGTTCGCGCGGAGCATCGGCTACGTCAACGCGGGGACCGTCGAGTTCCTGCTCGACACGGACGGCCCGCGGAAGGGCCAGCACGTCTTCATCGAGATGAACCCGCGCATCCAGGTCGAGCACACGGTCACCGAGGAGGTCACCGACGTCGACCTCGTGCAGTCGCAGATGCGCATCGCCGCGGGGGAGACGCTCGCCGACCTCCGTCTGCACCAGGGGGACATCGTGCTGCGCGGCGCGGCGCTGCAGTGCCGCATCACCACGGAGGACCCGGCGCAGGGCTTCCGGCCCGACACGGGGAAGATCACGTCCTACCGCTCGCCGGGCGGCGGCGGCATCCGCATCGACGGCGGCACGGTCGCCACCGGGGCGCAGATCAGCCCGCACTTCGACTCCCTCCTCGCCAAGCTCACGTGCCGCGGCCGCGACTTCCCGTCGGCGGTGACGCGCGCGAAGCGGGCCCTCGCCGAGTTCCGGATCCGCGGGGTCTCCACCAACATCCCCTTCCTCCAGGCCGTGCTCGACGACCCGCAGTTCCAGGCGGGCGATCTCAGCACGTCCTTCATCGACGAGCGGCCGGGGCTCGTGCGGAGCAACGTCTCCCAGGACCGCGGGACGAAGATCCTCAACTGGCTGGCCGACGTGACGGTGAACCAGCCGAACGGCCCGCGGCCCGGCACGCCGCGACCGGCCGACAAGCTGCCCGCGCTCGACCTGCGGCGGCCCGCGCCCGCCGGATCCCGCCAGCGCCTGCTCGAGCTCGGTCCCGCGGGCTTCGCCGCGGCGCTCCGTGCGCAGACGGCCCTCGCGGTCACCGAGACGACGTTCCGCGACGCGCACCAGTCGCTGCTCGCGACGCGCGTCCGCACGCGCGACCTCGTGGCCGTCGCGCCGTACGTGGCGCGCATGACGCCCGAGCTGCTGTCGGTCGAGGCCTGGGGCGGCGCCACCTACGACGTGGCCCTCCGCTTCCTCGGCGAGGACCCGTGGGAGCGCCTGGCGTCGCTCCGCGAGGCCCTGCCCAACGTCGCGATCCAGATGCTGCTGCGCGGCGCCAACACGGTCGGCTACACCCCGTACCCGGCCGAGGTCACCGACGCGTTCGTCGAGGAGGCCGCGGCCACGGGAGTGGACGTGTTCCGGATCTTCGACGCGCTCAACGACGTCGAGCGGATGCGCCCCGCCATCGACGCCGTGCTCGCCACCGGCACCACGGTCGCGGAGGTCGCGCTCTGCTACACGGGGAACCTGCTCGACCCAGCTGAGGACCTCTACACGCTCGACCACTACCTGCGGCTCGCGGAGCGCAGCGTCGCCGCCGGGGCGCACGTCCTCGCGATCAAGGACATGGCGGGCCTCCTCCGGCCGGCCGCCGCCGAGCGGCTCGTCACGGCGCTGCGCCGGGAGTTCGAGCTGCCCGTGCACGTGCACACCCACGACACGGCGGGCGGACAGCTCGCCACGCTGCTCGCCGCCAGCCGCGCCGGGGCCGACGCGGTCGACGTCGCGAGCGCGCCCATGTCGGGCACCACGAGCCAGCCGTCCGCGTCCGCCCTCGTCGCCGCGCTCGCGCACACGGAGCGCGACACCGGCCTCTCCCTCGATGCGGTGAGCGACCTCGAGCCCTACTGGGAGGCGGTCCGGCGCATGTACCGGCCCTTCGAGTCCGGGCTGCCCGGCCCGACCGGGCGCGTGTACCGGCACGAGATCCCCGGCGGCCAGCTCTCCAACCTGCGGCAGCAGGCCATCGCGCTCGGGCTCGCCGACGACTTCGAGCTCATCGAGGACATGTACGCCGCGGCCGACCGGATCCTCGGCCGCATCCCGAAGGTCACGCCGTCGTCGAAGGTGGTCGGCGACCTCGCGCTCCAGCTGGCGGCGGCGAAGGCCGACCCGGCCGACTTCGAGCGGAACCCCGGCGACTACGACATCCCGGACTCCGTCATCGGCTTCATGGCGGGCGAGCTGGGCGACCTGCCGGGCGGTTGGCCGGAGCCCTTCCGCACGCGCGTGCTGCGGGGCCGCGACGTGCGCATCGGGATCACGCCGCTCTCCGACGACGACCGGCGCGCGCTCGAGATGCCCGGCGCGGACCGCCGGCGGGCGCTGAACCGCCTGCTCTTCCCGCAGCCGACGGAGCAGTTCGAGACCATCCGGGGGCTGTTCGGCGACCTGTCCGTGGTCGACACGGAGGACTACCTCTACGGGTTGCGCCAGGGCCGGGAGCACGTCGTGCGGATCAGCCGGGGCGTCGACGTGCTCATCGGCCTCGAGGCCGTGGGAGACGCCGACGCGTCGGGCATGCGCACGCTCCTCGCCGTGATGAACGGACAGCTGCGGCCCGTCTTCGTGCGGGACCGCGGCATCGCCGTCACGACCGCCGTCGCCGAGAAGGGGGACGCGTCGCGTCCCGGCCACGTGTCCGCGCCGTTCTCCGGCGTCGTGACGCTCAAGGTCGAGCCGGGCGACCGGGTGGTGGCCGGTCAGCCGGTGGCGTCCATCGAGGCCATGAAGATGGAGGCGGCCATCACGTCGCCCGTCGCGGGACGCGTCGCGCGCCTCGCGGTGCCGACCACGCAGCAGGTCGACGCGGGCGACCTGCTCGTCGTCGTCGAGATCGAGGAGTGAGGCACGGGATGACCGACACGGACCGGATGCAGGACGAGCGCTACGACCTCGTGATCGTGGGGGCCGGATCCGGCAACTCCATCGTCGACGAGCGCTTCGCCGACCAGCGCGTGCTCCTCGTCGACGACGGGGAGCACTTCGGGGGCACCTGCCTCAACGCGGGCTGCATCCCCACGAAGATGCTCGTGCACGTGGCCGACGTCGCCGCCGCGGCCCGCGACGGCGCGGCGCTCGGCATCCGCGCGTCGGTCGACGCCGTCGACTGGCCGGCCATCGCCGCGCGCGTGTTCGGCCGCGTCGACGCCATCAGCGAGGGCGGACGCGAGTGGCGCGAGAGCGGCATGGAGAACGTGACGCTGCTGCGCGAGAGCGTGGGCTTCGAGGCGCCGGGCGTGCTCGTGTCGGCGAGCGGGCAGCGGATCCTGGCGGACCGCGTCGTGCTCGCCGCGGGGTCCCGACCCCGCCCGCTGGCGGCCGTGTACGCGCCGGACCCGGCGATCCACGACTCCGACTCCATCATGCGCATCGCCGAGCTGCCCGCGTCGCTCCTCATCGTGGGCGGCGGCTACGTCGCCGCCGAGTTCGCGCACGTCTTCAGCCACCTGGGCGTGCGCGTGACCCAGGTCGCCCGGTCCTCGCACCTGCTCGGCAACCTCGACGAGGACGTGTCCACGCGCTTCACGACGCTCGCGCGCACGCAGTGGGACGTCATCACCGACTGCGAGGTGGAGGAGATCGAGCGCGACGGCGACGTGCTCCGCTCGCGCCTGGCGTCCGGGCACCTGGTCGAGACGGAGGCCGTGCTCGTCGCGCTCGGCCGCATCCCCAACACCGACACGCTGGCGGTCGCGAACGCCGGCTACGACCTGCACGCGGACGGCCGCATCGTGGTCGACGACCGGCAGCGCGTGCTCGCCGGCGGCGAGCCCGTGCCCGGCGTGTTCGCGCTCGGCGACATCAGCGCCGAGCACCAGCTCAAGCACGTGGCCAACCACCAGGCGCGCGTGGTGCAGCACAACCTGCTGCACCCGGACGACCTCACCGGCGGCGCTCCCGGGCCCGTCCCGCAGGCGGTCTTCTCGCGCCCGCAGATCGGCTCGTTCGGCCTGACGGAGGCGGAGGCGCGCGCGGCGGGGCCCGTCGTCACGATCGAGCAGCCCTACTCGTCCACGGCCTGGGGCTGGGCCCTCGAGGACACGACGTCGTTCTGCAAGCTCGTGGTGGATCCGCGCGACGGCGGCACGCTCCTCGGCGCGCACATCATCGGCTCGGACTCCGCGGCGCTGATCCAGCCGCTGCTGACGGCCGCGAGCCTCGGCCACCGCGTCACGGGCCTCGCCCGCGCGCAGTACTGGCCGCACCCGGCCGTCACCGAGGTCGTCGAGAACGCGCTGCTGGCCGCCGAGTCGGCCGTGTCCGACTGGGCACGCGAGAATGGAGCGGGCCTCGCGCCCGCGGGCGCCGATCGACCCTGACCGCCGGCCCGCAGGACCCACGGAAGCAGAGAATGACTGAACGACAGATCCGCCTCTTCGGCGATCCGGTGCTGAAGACCGTCTCCTCGGAGATCCACGAGATCGACGAGGGCGTGCGCGCCCTGGTCGAGGACCTCCTCGACAGCGTGCGGCCGGACGGCCGCGCCGGCGTGGCCGCCGCCCAGATCGGCGTGAACCTCCGGGCCTTCAGCTACAACGTGGGGCCGTCCTTCGGCTACATCCTCAACCCGGTCATCGAGGAGCTGCGCGGCGAGGCCGTGCTCGTGGACGAGGGCTGCCTCTCCGTGCCGGGCCTCTGGTTCCCCACGATGCGCCACCCCGAGGCCGTGATCAGCGGCATCGACCTCGACGGGGAGCCGGTGCGCCTCGAGGGCACGGGCGTGCTCGCCCAGGCCTTCCAGCACGAGGTCGACCACCTCGACGGCCTGGTGTACCTCGACCGGCTCGACAAGCAGCGCCGCCGCGAGGCCATGAAGCAGGTCCGCGAGTCCGGCTGGTTCTGACCCGCGCCGATCCGTCGACCCGCGCGCTCGCGCGGGCCGACGACGCCGGTCAGTGCACCAGCGAGTGCCCCTCGGTCGTCGGCGCTGCCTCGTAGATCCGCGTGATCACGTCGGCGAACGCGTCGAGCACCACCTGGCGCTTGATGCTGAGCTTCGGCGTCAGGTGCCCGGCCGCCTCCGTCAGCTCCACCGGCAGCACGACGAACTTCCGGATCGACTCCGCGCGCGACACCGTCGCGTTCGCCGCGTCGACCGCCCGCTGCACCTCGGCGAGCACGGCCGGGTTCTGCGACGCCTGCTCGAGCGTCAGCGCCGGGTCCTGGCCGTTGTTCGCCAGCCACACCTTGAGCATCTCGGGGTCCAGCGTGATGAGCGCCGAGATGAACGGCCGCCGGTCGCCCGCCACCACGACCTGCCCGACGAGCGGGTTCGCGCGGATCGGGTCCTCGAGCGCGGCGGGCGCCACGTTCTTGCCGCCGGCGGTCACGATGATCTCCTTCTTGCGGCCCGTGATCGTCAGGTAGCCGTCGGCGTCGTAGCTGCCGAGGTCGCCCGTGCGGAACCAGCCGTCGTCGAAGACCTCCGCCGTCGCCTCCTCGTCCTGCCAGTAGCCGTCGAAGACGTTGACGCCCTTGACCTCGATCTCGCCCTCGTCGGTGATCCGCGTCGCGACGCCGGGCAGCGCCGGGCCGACCGTGCCGATGCGGAAGCCCTTCACGAGGTTCACGCTGACGGGCGCCGTGGTCTCCGTGAGGCCGTAGCCCTCGAGGATCGTGAGGCCGAGCGACCGGTAGAAGTGCCCGAGGCGGAGGCCGAGGGGTGCGGATCCGCTCACCGCGAAGCGCACGCGCCCGCCCATCGCCTGTCGGATCTTGGAGTACACGAGCGCGTCGAAGAGCCTGTACTGGGCCTTCAGCGCGAAGGGCACGCGCCCGGCGTCGACCGCCACGGAGTGCGCGTACGCGACCTCGGCGGCCTTCCGGAACACCTTGCCGCGGCCGGCTCCCTCCGCCTTCTGCTCGGAGGAGTTGTAGACCTTCTCGAACACGCGCGGCACGGCGAGGAGGAACGTCGGTTTGAAGGACGCGAGCGCGGGCAGCAGCTGCGTCGTGTCGGCCTGGTGCCCGGTCTTCACGCCCGCCTGCACGTTGAGGATCGAGATGAACCGGGCGAAGACGTGCGCGGTCGTGATGAACAGGAGCGTCGACGCGCCGACCCGCACGACCTCCTCCATGGCGACCTCGGCATTGCGGGCGAGCTCCACGAAGTTGGCGTGCGTGAGGATGCAGCCCTTCGGCCGGCCCGTCGTCCCGGACGTGTAGATGAGGGTCGCCATGTCGGAGCCGACCGCGAGGTTCCGTCGCCGCTCGATCTCCGCGTCCGGCACGTCGACGCCCCGCTCGGCGAGCTTGTCGAGGTCGCCGAGGTCGATCTGCCACACGCGGCGCACGTCGGGGAGGTCCGGGTGCACCTCGTCGAAGCGGGAGAAGTGCTCCGCCGACTCGAGGATCACGGCGACGCTGCCGGAGTCCTGCAGGTTCCAGTGCACCTGGCCGGGGGAGGACGTCTCGTACACGGGGACGAGGACGGCGCCCGCGAAGAAGACCGCGAAGTCGACGAGGGTCCACTCGTAGCGCGTGCGGCACATCATGCCGATGCGCTCACCCGGCTCGATGCCCGAGGCGACGAGCCCCTTCGCGAGGGCGACCACCTGGGCGTGGAACTCGCGCGCCGTGACGTCGCGCCAGCCGTCCCCGTCCGGCAGCGCGAACAGCGGAGCGTCGGGGCTCGTCCTCACGCGGTGCACCAGGACGTCGGTGACGTTGTCGTCGGGCCGCGCCTCGACGGCGGCGGGCATGATGTGCTGTTCCACGGCAACTCCCTCGGTACCGGAAATGGATGTTCCCACAGTATCTGCGCGGGGTCTCCGGGCGCGCGTCCCCGGACGGGGGCGTCCGGGGCGTCGGTAGGATCGTCAGGCGAGAACAACGGAAGGGCCCGCCACGTGCATGCAATCGGGATCGACATCGGCGGGACGAAGATCGCGGGAGCGGTGGTCGACGAGCTCGGCGCCATCGCGGCCGAGGCCCGCACGCCCACCGAGGCGAGCAGCCCCGATGCCATCGTCGAGGCGGTCGTGGCCATGGTCGAGGGCCTCCGCGCCGAGCACCCGGATGCGGTCGCCGTGGGCGTCGCCGCCGCGGGCTTCATCGACGCCGCGCAGTCCACCGTCTACTACGCCCCGAACATCAACTGGCGCAACGAGCCCGTGCGCGAGCGGCTGCGGCGCCGCATCGACCTCCCCATCGTCATCGAGAACGACGCCAACGCCGCCGGTTGGGCGGAGTTCCGCTACGGCGCCGGACGCCTCGTGAGCGACATGGTGACCCTCACCATCGGCACGGGCGTCGGCGGCGCGATCGTGGCCGACGACCGCCTCTTCCGCGGCGGCTTCGGCGCCGGCGCCGAGCTCGGCCACATGCGCGTCGTGCCCGACGGCCTGCCGTGCGGCTGCGGCGCGCGCGGCTGCATCGAGCAGTACGGATCCGGCCGCGCCCTCCTCCGCACCGCCAACGAGCTCGCCGACCTCGGCGGCACCCACGGCGACGGCCTCGCCGCGCGCCGCCGCGAGGTCGGCACGCTCAACGGGCACGACGTCAGCGACCTGATCCAGGCGGGCGATCCGGGTGCCCTCGCGGCCCTGCGGCGCCTCGGCTCCTGGCTCGGGGAGGCCGCGGCGAGCATCGGCGCGATCCTCGACCCGCAGATGTTCGTCATCGGCGGCGGCGTGGCGCAGGCCGGCGACCTGCTGCTCGACCCCATCCGCGAGGCCTACCTGTCGCACCTGCCGGCGCGCGGCTACCACCCGGAGCCCGAGTTCCGCATCGCCGAGCTCGTGAACGACGCGGGCGTCGTGGGCGCGGCCGACCTCGCGCGCCTGCACGCTGCCGCGCTGCGCCACGGGGCCTGACCCGCGCCGTCCTCGCCTCGGAGGCCCGGCGGCCGACGCGGCCCCCGCTGGCTATGCTGGATCCCGACCCCGCCCGGAAGGTGGCCACCCGATGTTCTACTGGTTCATGAAGAACCTGGTCGCCGGACCCCTCCTGCGGAGCACGTTCCGCCCCTGGGTCACCGGTCTCGAGAACATCCCCGCCAAGGGCGGCGTCATCCTCGCGAGCAACCACCTCTCGTTCATCGACTCGGTGTTCCTGCCGCTGCTGGTGGACCGCAACCTCGTCTTCCTCGCCAAGAGCGACTACTTCACGGGCACCGGCCTCAAGGGCTGGGCCACGAAGATGTTCTTCACGGCCACCGGCATGCTCCCCATCGACCGCTCCGGCGGGAAGGCGTCCGAGGCGTCGCTCAACACGGGCCTCCGCGTGCTCGCCGAGGGCCGGATGCTCGGCATCTACCCCGAGGGCACCCGCAGCCCCGACGGCAAGATGTACCGCGGGCGCACGGGCGTCGCCCGCATGATCCTCGAGGGCGAGGTCCCGGTCGTCCCGATCGCCATGATCGACACGGAGAAGGTCATGCCCATCGGCACGCGCATCCCCAAGGTCCGCCGGATTGGTGTGGTCATCGGCGAGCCGCTAGATTTCAGTAGGTTCGCCGGCCTCGAGGGAGACCGCTTCATCCTCCGCTCCATCACCGACGAGATCATGTACGAGCTCTCGAGGCTGAGCGGCCAGGAGTACGTCGACGTCTATGCGACCTCGGTCAAGGAGAAGCGCGCGAGCGCGGCCCGCTGACCGTCTCCCGCACCGCCTCCACCGCGCACACGCGCACGACACGAACCGGGATCCCACCGTGGCCTCAGAGCACCTCGTCCCCGCCCACCCCGACGTCCTCGCGGGCCTCGACCACTGGCGCACGCTCGAGGTCAAGCAGCAGCCGGCCTGGCCCGACGCCGCGGCCGTGCACGCCGCCAGCGCCGAGATCGCCCTGCTCCCGCCGCTCGTCTTCGCGGGCGAGGTCGACCAGCTGCGCAGCCGCCTCGCCGCGGCAGCCGACGGCCGCGCGTTCCTCCTCCAGGGCGGCGACTGCGCCGAGACCTTCGCGGGCGCCACGGCCGACCAGATCCGCAACCGCGTGAAGACCGTCCTCCAGATGGCGGTCGTCCTCACGTACGGCGCGGCGATGCCCGTCGTGAAGATGGGCCGCATGGCCGGCCAGTTCGCGAAGCCGCGCTCGAGCGACTCCGAGACGCGCGGCGACCTCACGCTGCCGGCGTACCGCGGCGACATCGTGAACGGCTACGATTTCACGCCCGAGTCGCGCGCGGCGGATCCCGCGCGCCTCGTGAAGGGGTACCACACGGCCGCCAGCACGCTGAACCTCATCCGCGCCTTCACGCAGGGCGGCTTCGCCGACCTCCGCGAGGTGCACAGCTGGAACAGGGGCTTCGCCGCGAACCCCGCGAACCAGCGCTACGAGCACCTCGCCCGCGACATCGACCGCGCCATCAAGTTCATGGAGGCCGCCGGCGCCGACTTCGACGACCTCAAGCGCGTCGAGTTCTACACCGGCCACGAGGGCCTCCTCATGGACTACGAGCGGCCCATGACCCGCATCGACTCGCGCACCGGCACGCCGTACAACACGTCGGCGCACTTCATCTGGATCGGGGAGCGCACCCGCGACCTCGACGGCGCGCACGTCGACTTCCTGTCCCGCGTCCGCAACCCCCTGGGCGTCAAGCTCGGCCCGTCGACGACGCCCGAGACCGTGCACGAGCTCATCGAGAAGCTCGACCCGGACCGCGAGCCCGGTCGCCTCACCTTCATCACGCGCATGGGCGCGGGGCGCATCCGCGACGCGCTGCCGCCCCTGCTCGAGGCCGTCAAGGCGTCCGACGCCAACCCGCTGTGGGTCACGGATCCCATGCACGGCAACGGGCTCACCACGCCCACCGGCTACAAGACGCGGCGCTTCGACGACGTGGTGGACGAGGTGCAGGGCTTCTTCCAGGCCCACCGCGCGGCGGGCACGCACCCGGGCGGCATCCACATCGAGCTCACGGGCGACGACGTCACCGAGTGCCTCGGCGGATCCGAGCACATCGACGAGGCGACGCTCGCCACGCGCTATGAGTCGCTGTGCGACCCGCGCCTCAACCACATGCAGAGCCTCGAGCTCGCGTTCCTGGTCGCCGAGGAGCTGGCCGCCGCGCGCGGCTGACCGCTCCCGCACGACGATGCCCCGCCGCCCACGATGGCGACGGGGCATCCTCGTCTCCGGCGCGTGTGCGAGCGTCGGCAGCTGCGGCCCCCGGCTAGCCGGATGCGGTGATGCCGAGGTTGATCGTCGAGCCGCGGCGGGCGAGCGCCTGCGCCTCCGGGCTCGCCGACGCGACCCGGGTGATGCCGTTGGGCAGCGCGTCCCAGAAGGCCGAGTAGGCGTACTTGAAGCCCGCCTTGTCGAGCGCGGCCTTCGCCTCGTCCCGCGTGAGCCCGACGACCGCGGGGACGGCGACGAGGTCGGGGCCCTTGGAGATCTCGAGGCCCACCTTGCTGCCGGGAGCGCCGCCGGCGCCGGAGCGCACCGGGTTCTGGTCGAGCGCGTAGACGGAGATGACCTCGCCCTTGTCGACGTCGTCGCTGAAGCTCTGCTTGCCCGGCTCGCCGACGAGCCCGGCCTGGGCCAGCGTCGCCTTCGCCTGGTCGACCGAGCGTCCGTTGATCTGGGGGATCTTCCCGGCGGCGACCACCAGGGTCACCGCCTGCCGCTCGGGGTACTGCGCGCCGATGGGCGCTCCGGAGGCGTCGAGCACCTGGATGACCGTGCCCTCGGCGGCGTCGCCGTACTGCCGGACCACCGCCTCCTGGACGACGAAGGGGACCCCCTCCAGGCGGGTGCGCGCGTCGGCCTCCGCCGCGCCGACGACCTCGGGAACGGGGAGGAGCCGCGGCCCCGTGGAGGCGTAGACGGTGACGGTGGATCCCTGGTCGACGGGGGTGCCCGAGGCCGGGACGCTGCGGATGACGTGCCCCACCTCCACGTCGACGCTCGGCTCCTCCGCGCGCGCCACGACGAAGCCCTGGCCCTGCAGGGTGCCCGCCGCGTCGTCGACGGCCATGGCCGTCACTCGGGGGACGGGCACCTGCGCGCCGGGGCCCTGACCGTAGTACCAGCCCGTCCCGCCCGCGAGGGCGGCGAGCATGACGACGAGGAGGGCCAGGACCCACCCGCGCGAGCGGCGCCGCGAGCCGGCGGCCGCGAGAGCGACCACGGAGTCGGGCTGCGTGCGCTCGCCCTCCTCGCGCATCAGCACGGGCGGGCCGCCCACGACCTGCGTCTCGCCGGTCGTGACGGGCGGCAGCGCCGGGGCGCTGGGGAAGACGACGGTGCGCTGGAGCGGAGCGGGATCGCCGGACCGCGCGTCGAGGCGGTTCTGGACGGCGTAGAGCTCGTCCAGGAGCGCGCGCGCATCGCGGGGACGCTGCTCCGGATCCCGTGCCGTGGCCCACAGCACGAGCTCGTCGAGCTCCACGGGCACCGACGGGTTCGTCGTGCTCGGCGTCGGCACCTGGTCGTTGGCGTGCTGGTAGGCGATCTGCATGGGCTGCTCGCCCTTGAACGGCTGCTCGCCCGCGAGCATCTCGTACATCATGATGCCGACGGCGTAGATGTCGCTGCGGGTGTCCGCGATGCCACGGGTGACGAGCTCGGGGGAGAGGTACGCGATCGTGCCGAGCAGGGCCTGCCCCGTCGCGGTGTTGGCGCTGACGGCGCGCGCCAGGCCGAAGTCGCCGATCTTGATGCGCCCGTCGTCCGCGAGCAGCACGTTCTCGGGCTTCAGGTCCCGGTGGACGATGCCGGCCTTGTGCGCCGCGGCGAGCCCGGAGAGCACGGCCTCGAGGATGTCGAGGGTCTGCTCGGGCGTCAGCCGCTCGTACTCCTGCAGGAGCTCGCGCAGCGTCATGCCGGGCAGGTACTCCATGACGAGGTACGCCATGTCCGAGTCCTGGCCCTGGTCGAAGACGTTGACGACGTTCGGGTGCGCGAGCCGCGCGGCCGAGCGCGCCTCCTGGATGAACCGGTCGCGGAACGCGCTGTCGTCCGCGAGGTGACCGTGCATGACCTTCACGGCGACGCGCCGCTCGAGGCGGAGGTCGGTGGCCACGTAGACCGTGGCCATGCCGCCGCGCGCGATGCGGGATCTGACCTGGTACCGGCCGTCGAGGAGACGGCCGATCATGGGGTCGGTCGGGCTGGAGGTCACTGGATGATTCTAGGGATGGCCGATGCCCGGGCCTCCCCGGCACACCGGAGCGACGCGGCGCGGATCCGCACGGCGGCCTGCGTCAGCCGATCTCGTCCATCCAGGCCCAGGCCGACGCCTCCCACTTCGCGTACGCGTCGGGGTAGGCCGAGTACTGCACCGCCTGCGCGGCCTGCGTGACGGTCATCGACTTCCATCCGGGGGTGTCGAGGAGGCCGCGCGTGGTGCCGGGGTTCGGGTTGACGGGGCCGCCGAAGAACGCGCGCGCCGCGTAGTGCGGGTCGTGGAGCTGCGCGGGCTGGCCCCAGCCCTGGCTCGGGCGCTGCTGGAACAGGCCGATGGAGTCGCGGTCGCCCCAGTCGAGGTTGCGGAGCGTGGACTCCTGCGCGGCGGTGGCCAGCGCGATGACCAGGCCGTAGTCGTTGACTCCCGCCTTCCGCCCCTCCGAGACGATGATGCGGGCGTTGGTGCGCATCTCGTCCGTCATGATCGTCGTCCCGTGCAGCGAGGCGACCTGGACGGCCGACGCGGAGGCGTTCGGGATGGTCAGCTTGCTGCCCGCGTAGATGATGCTCGACCAGTTGAGGCCGTTGGCGTTGAGCAGGTCCTGCACGGTGACGCCCGCGTCCTGCGCGATGCTGTGCAGGGTGTCGCCGGTGGCGATCGTGTAGGTGCCGCTCAGCCCGGACTTGGCGGCGGGCGAGGCGCTGGGGGCGGTCGCCGCGGCCTGCGCGGAGCCGCCGGGGATCGTCAGCTGGTTCCCCGGGAAGATCCTGCTCGTGGACTGCAGCCCGTTGGCCGACAGGACGGCCGACGTCGAGACGCCGTGCTTGCCGGCGATGCCGGTCACGGTGTCGCCCGCGACCACGGTGTAGCGGGAGCCGGCTGCCGTGGGCGCGGAGGCCGGGCTCGACGTCGTCGAGGAGGTGCCGGATCCGCCGAGGGTGAGCGTCTGCCCGGGGAAGATGGTCGTCTTCCAGCCGAGTCCGTTCTGCGCGAGGACGGATGCCGTGGAGATGCCGAAGCGCCCCGCGATGCTCGAGACCGTATCGCCCTGCTCGACCACGTAGGAGGAGGGGGTGGCGGCCATGGGCGCGGCGGCCGGGGCGGCGGCGGGCGCCGCGACGGTCGGCAGCTTGGTCTGCGAGGGGCCGGACTTGGCCTTGGGCACCCGCTTGACGGGAGCCGCCTCGGCGGGCGACGCCATGCCGAGGCTCACCGCGAGCGACCCCACCAGCACGATGGGCATGGTGGCCAGCAGCGCCTTGGAGCGGCGGGTGGCCGTCCGGCCGGTGGAGGTGTCCGAGGACCGGCGGGGGTCGCGAGGAGGGGTGGGGTCGGTCATGGGCATGTTGGTCTACTCCGGCCGTCGTGCACGATTCCCTGATGCAGGTGTTCCACGTTAACACGCAACGCGCACGGAGTGCACATAAGTGATGGATGTGACTGGAGTGATCAGCGACACGCGCATTCGGCGGATAGGCAGTTCCCGGGCCGGTCGATGGTGGACGCCGGGAGCCCGGAGCGCCCGCCGCGGTGGCCGCTCCCGCTCCGGGCGTGCCAGCATGTGACACGTGAACGAGCCCTATGCCGACCGTGAGTGGTTGACCGTCCCCGATCTCGTCGACCTCCTGGGTCTCACCGTCAGCCGCGTGCGCCGGCTCATCGAGGACCGGAGGCTGCTGGCCGTCCGCCTCGACGGTGTGCTGAAGGTCCCCGCGGTCTTCCTTCGCGACGGCGAGCCGCTGTCCGAGCTGCGCGGCACGATCATCGTCCTCGGGGACAACGGCTTCGACGACGACGAGGCGATGGACTGGCTCCTCACCGAGGAGCCGAGCCTGGGCGCCGCGCCGATCGACGCCCTGCTGGCCGGGCGCAAGGCCGAGGTCCGGCGCGTCGCGCAGGCGAGCGCCTGATTCGCTGACCCGCGGACGCCGTGCGTCCGCCGTCAGGTGACGCGGCGGGTGACGCTGTCCACGAGCAGCTCCAGCTGGTTGCGCGCCCGCGGCGAGATGGGGGCGTCGCGCAGGGCGGCGAGGGACTCCCGCACGTTGCGGGAGATCATCCCCTCGACCTCGTCGAGCGCGCCGCTCTCCCGGAGGATGGACTGCAGCACGCGGATCTGCTCGTCGTCGAGCTCCGGGTCGCCGAGCAGCGCGTCCACGGTGCGCCGCACTCCGTCGGGCAGCCGTCGCCGGGCGAGCGCCACGAGCACGGTGCGCTTGCCCTCCCGGAGGTCGTCGCCGCTCGGCTTGCCCGTCACCGCGCTGTCGCCGTAGACCCCGAGCACGTCGTCGCGCAGCTGGAAGGCGATGCCGAGGGGCAGGCCGACGGCCCGGAGCGCGGCGACCTGCTCGGGTGATGCGCCGGCCAGGCTCGCCCCGACGACCAGCGGCGCCTCGATGCTGTACTTCGCCGACTTGTAGACGACCACGTTGTGCGCCCGGGCCAGCGTCTCGTCCTCGTCGACGGTGGGCCACGCCACCTCCTCCAGGACGTCGAGGTACTGGCCCAGAGTGACCTGCGTGCGCATGGTCGCCAGCTCGGCGCGGGTGGCGCGGGCCGCGGATCCGTCCGCCAGCGCCAGCAGCGAGTCGATGAGGAGCTCGTCGCTCCACCCGAGGAGGAGGTCGCCGAGGAGGATCGCGCCGGCCTCGCCGAAGGCGGCGGAGGATCCGCCCCACCCGCGGGAGGCGTGCAGCGCCTCGAGGCGGCGGTGCGCGGCGGGCCGCCCCCGCCGGGTGTCGGACCGGTCGATGATGTCGTCGTGGACGAGCGCCGCGGCGTGGAACACCTCGAGGCCGGCGGCGACGCCGACGACCGCCCGGTAGCCCGGTCGCTCCGCGCCCGGAGGGCGTCCGGCGGGGGAGGGCTCGAGGTCGATGACCGAGCGCCAGCCCCAGTAGCAGAACTGCGCCCGGAACCTCTTGCCGCCTCTCAGCAGATCCGCGGAGAACTCGTGGACGGGCGTCAGATCCGGGCTGATCTCCCGGAGCCCCGCCGCCTGCGCTGCCAGGAAGTCGTCGAGGCGGGTCTGGACGTGGCTGACGAGGCGGTCGCTTTCGGGCACCCGCCTAGCCTAGCCAGGGGTGGGGAGCTAGAATCCACAGGTGAACATCGACGCGTCGTCCCGAGCCTGAGGGGAACATGATGCCGCTTTCCGAGCAAGAGCAGCGCCTGCTGGAGGAGATGGAGCGAAGCCTCTATCACAACGACGCAGACTTCGTGGCGACCGTCAGCGGCCGTCGCAGCAGACCGAACTACACCCTGGTCGTCGTGGGAGTGCTCGTCATCGTGCTGGGCATCGCCGCCCTGGCCGCGGGCGTCATCACCAAGCTGGCCATCATCGGCGTCCTCGGCTTCGCCGTCATGATGGTCGGGGCGCTCCTCATCTTCAGCCCGCGGGGCGGCTCCTCGGAGTCCATGCCCTCCGCCGGCTCGCCGGGCGCCGCGCGTCGGCCGTCCGCCAAGCGCAGCTCGTCCTCCTTCATGGACCGCGTCAACGAGCGCTGGGAGAAGCGCCAGGGCGGTCAGGACTGACGCCTCCCTGAGCGGGGGTCCTCCACCTCCCTCCACCCGACCCGAAGGGGCCGGCCCCGCACCCGGGGCCGGCCCCTTCTCTCGTCCCCTACGCCCTCCACCGGGCTCCCTGACGCCCCCGATCGCGCCTCGCCGCGCGGCCGGGGGCGTCGTCGTGCTCCCGCGGCGCGCCGTGCGGGCATTCGCCCTCCACATCCCTCCCCGTCGTGGATCCCGCTGGTTCAGCGGGAACCACGGTCGCGAACCGGACATTCACGCGCGCCGCCTAGCGGTGGGTGGAGGGCTGTGGAGTAAAGTGGAGCAAGTCCTGAACCACGGCCGGAGAGACAGGGGGTGTCGGTGTGTTCCTCGGCACCCACTCGCCTCGTCTCGACGACAAGGGGCGGCTCATCCTCCCCGCGAAGTTCCGCGACGAGCTCGAGGGCGGCGTCGTGATGACGCGCGGCCAGGACCGGTGCATCTACGTGTTCACGACGCGCGAGTTCGAGGAGCTGCACGACCGCATGCGCCAGGCCCCGCTCGCGAGCAAGCAGGCGCGCGACTACATGCGCGTCTTCCTGTCCGGGGCGAACGCCGAGACGCCGGACAAGCAGCACCGCATCACGATCCCGCAGGCCCTCCGCACCTACGCGGGCCTCGACCGCGAGCTCGCGGTCATCGGCGCGGGAAGCCGCGTCGAGATCTGGGACGCGGCCACGTGGGACGAGTACCTCACCGCCAACGAGAGCGCGTTCGCCGACACCGCGGAGGAGGTGATCCCCGGCCTGTTCTGACCCCGGCCCCTGACTCCCAGCCGTCCGACGCCCTGCCGCACTTCCCCGGTGGCAGGTCGGGACGGATGGGGATCAGGAGCCGCGGACAGGGCATCGGGATGCCATGGCACTCGACGACATCCACACCCCCGTGCTGCTGGAGCGCTGCCTCGAGCTGCTCGCACCGGCCCTCCAGGAGGAGGGCGCCGTGCTGGTCGACGCCACGCTCGGCATGGCCGGGCACTCGGAGGCGTTCCTCGACGCGCTCCCCGGCCTGCGTCTCGTGGGCCTCGACCGCGACCCGGATGCCCTCGCCATCGCAAGGGAGCGGCTCGCGCGGTTCGGCGACCGGGTCCACCTCGTGCACACCGTCTACGACGGGATCGGGAGCGCGCTCGACCGTCTCGGCATCGGCGAGGTGCAGGGCGTCTTCTTCGACCTCGGGGTCTCATCGCTGCAGCTCGACCGCGTGGAGCGCGGCTTCTCGTACTCCCAGGACGCGCCGCTCGACATGCGCATGGACGGCACGGCGGGCCTGACGGCCGCGCAGGTGGTCGCCGAGTACGACGAGCTCGAGCTGCGCCGCATCTTCTACGACTACGGCGAGGAGAAGCTCGCCCCGCGCTACGCCAGCCGCATCGTCCAGGCGCGCGAGGTGGAGCCCATCACGACCTCGGCGCGGTTGGTGGAGATCATCCAGCAGGCGACGCCCGCGGCGGTGCAGCGGGCCGGCCACCCGGCCAAGCGCGTCTTCCAGGCGCTGCGCATCGAGGTCAACCAGGAGCTCAGCGTCCTGGCGCGCGCCATGCCCGCCGCCGTCGACCGGCTGGCCGTCGGCGGCCGCGTGGTCGTCGAGTCCTACCAGTCGCTCGAGGACCGCATCGTGAAGCGCGAGCTGCGCGCGCGGTCGACGAGCACCGCGCCGGTCGGCCTGCCGGTGGAGCTGCCCGAGCACCGTCCCGAGCTCAAGCTCCTGGTTCGCGGAGCCGAGCTCGCGGACCAGGACGAGATCGCCCGCAACCCCCGCGCCGCATCCGTCCGGTTGCGCGCCGCCGAACGAGCCAGGAGGCGACACGCATGACCGATGCAGCACGCGCGACCGCGCGTCCCCGGATCCGGCCGTCCGCCGAGCCCGCGCCCCGTCACATCGAGGTGGTCGCCACGCGCGACCAGCGCCGCGCCCGTCCGCGCACGGTCTACGCCCTGATCGTGGTGGGCGGCCTGTTCGTCCTCCTGCTCGCCCAGCTCATGCTGTCCATCGGGCTGTCCGACGGTGCCTACGCCATCTCGTCGCTGCAGCAGCAGCAGAGGGAGCTCGACCGCACGCACCAGGCGCTCACGGAGGACGTCGACCGGCTGTCCTCGCCGCAGAACCTCGCGCGCAACGCCCAGGCGCTCGGCATGGTCGCCAGCGCCTCGCCCTCGTTCCTCTCGCTGGACGGCACCGTCCAGGGCACGCCGCAGGCGAAGGACGGCGCCACGACGGCGCTCACCGCGGACACGCTCATCGGCAACTCGCTGCTCGCGGGGGTGCCGCTGACCATCGAGGCCGACCCCGCGAAGAGGGCCGCGGCGCTGAAGGCGGCGACGTCGCCCGACGCGGGAGCCGCCGTCGACCCCGGCTCCGCCATCCCCGGCTCGGCCGAGGCCACCGGCGGTGTGACCGCCGGGACCCCGAGCGCGCCTCCCGCCGACGGCGCGACCTCGGGGCTAGCGTCGGCCACGGCGATCCCGACCCCGAAGACCCGCTGATCGCACGTCCCGCCGAGGGCGCGCGACCCCCGCACGACACCGCTCCGACGGAGCACAGCACCGCACCGCAGGCACCGAGAGGAATCCCCGAGTGAGCACGATCTCGAACCGACGGCGCATCGCCTTCTCCCTCATCGCGATCCTCGCGGTCATCGGGGTGTTCGTGGTCAAGCTCATCGACATCCAGGTGGTCCAGGCCACGGAGCTGAACGAGGCCGCGCTCGGCAAGCGCGCCATCGAGCAGCCCCTCCCCGGCGTGCGCGGCAGCATCTTCGACGCCGAGGGCAACGTGCTCGCGAGCAGCGTGCTGCGCTACGACGTGACGATGGACCCGTCGAAGGCCGGCGACTTCACCCGCACCGTGACCGGAGCCGACGGGAAGCCCGCCAAGGAGGCCGTGACGCTCGCCGAGGCGGAGGCCCAGCTCGCCGCCATCACGGGGCAGAAGCCCGAGGAGATCCACGGGATCATCACGGGCGCGCTGGCCAAGGACCCCAAGTCCCTCTTCGCCTACGTGACCAAGGGCCTCGACGTGGACGCCTACCTCAAGGTGCGGGGCCTCAAGATCCCGTGGATCTACTTCCAGCCCGTGTCCAGCCGCACGTACCCGAACGGGCAGATCGCGGGCAGCGTCCTCGGCTACATCGCGGGCGACGGCAGCGTGAAGGCCGGCCTCGAGCAGGAGTACGACAGCTGCCTCGCCGCCGAGGACGGGTCGCAGACGTACGAGCGCGGCGCCGACGGCGTGGCCATCGCGGGGAGCACCGTCACGCAGAAGCCGGCCAAGGACGGCAGCGACGTGATGACGAACATCGACACCGACCTCGAGTACTTCGCGCAGACCGCTGTGGCGGAGCAGGCCGTCAAGGTCGGCGCCGACTACGGGCACGCCACCATCGTCGAGATCAAGACCGGCAAGGTCCTCGCGGTCGCCGAGTACCCGTCCGTCGACCCCAACAACGTCGCGGCGACGAAGCCGGACGACCGGGGGAGCCGGGCGTTCAGCCTGGCGTTCGAGCCCGGGTCCACGCTCAAGGCCGTGACGGCGGCGGGTCTCCTCGACTCGGGCAAGGCCGACGCCGGCACCCGCGTGGTGGCGCCCTACACGTTCACGCGGCCGAACGTGAACCTCAGCGACAGCTACGTGCACCCCGACCTGCGCTTCACGCTCGCGGGCGTCCTCATGGACTCCTCCAACACGGGCATCTCGACGCTCGGCGAGCGCCTCTCGCCCGCGGAGCGCTACGACTACCTCAAGGCGTTCGGCGTGGGGGAGAAGACGGCCATCGGCTTCCCGGGCGAGAGCAGCGGCCTCGTGCGCCCGTGGCAGCAGTGGGACCCGCAGACGAACTACGCGACCATGTTCGGCCAGGGCCTCACGACGACGGCGCTCCAGGTCGCGAGCATCTACCAGACCATCGGCAACCACGGCGTGAAGCTGCCGCTGTCGCTCGTGTCCGGCTGCAAGCAGCCCGACGGCACGGTGACGCACCAGCCGTCGGCCGAGGGCTCGCAGGTGATCTCGCCCCAGGCCGCCGACTCCACGGTCAACATGCTCGAGACGGTCGTCACCAGCGGGCACCTCTCGAAGGACCTGACGATCCCGGGCTACCGGGTGGCCGCGAAGTCCGGCACGGCGCAGGTCGCCGAGGCGGACGGGAAGTACGGCAAGAACTACCTGGTCTCGATCGCCGGCATGGCTCCGGCCGAGGACCCCCAGTACGTCGTGTCGATCAGCCTCGCCAATCCGGATACCATAAAGTCCTCGGCGGCCGCGGCCCCGGTCTTCCAGAAGATCATGTCCCAGGTCCTGAAGACCTACCGGGTGCCCCCCTCCACCGTGCCGTCCCCGAACCTCCCGACGACCTACTGAGAGATGAGGGCGATGACCTCCCCTGCCACCCCCGCCCTCCGCCCCGAGCATCCCGTCGCGCGGTCGCTGTCCGGCCTCGTGCGCGACTTCGCGCTCGACGTCGTCGGCGACGTGGATGACGTGGAGGTCACCGGCGTGACGCTGTCGACCGACGACGTCCAGCCGGGGGACCTCTACGTCGGCCTCCGCGGCGCGCGCGCCCACGGGGCCCGCTTCGCGGCGGCGGCGGCGGCGAGCGGCGCGGTCGCGGTGCTGACCGACCCCGACGGGCTGGCCGACGCGCAGGGGTCCGGCCTCCCCGTGATCCTCACCCCCGACCCGCGGGCGGCCCTCGGCGACATCGCGGCGTGGGTCCACCGCTCCGCGGAGGACCCGGCGACGCTCTACGGCGTCACGGGCACGAACGGCAAGACGAGCGTGGTCTACCTGCTCGACGGGCTGCTCCGCCAGCTCGGCGTCGTCACTGGGCTCACCTCCACGGCCGAGCGCCGGATCGGGGAGGAGAGCATCACGAGCCGGCTCACCACGCCCGAGGCGAGCGAGCTGCACGCGCTCCTCGCGCGGATGCGCGAGGCCGAGGTCCGCGCCGTCACGATCGAGGTCTCCGCCCAGGCGCTGTCGCGCCACCGGGTGGACGGGCTCGTGTTCGACGTGGCCGCCTTCATCAACCTCAGCCACGACCACCTCGACGACTACGCCGACTTCGAGGAGTACTTCGACGCGAAGGCCGCCTTCTTCGACCCCGACCGCGCCCGCCGCGGCGTGGTGTCGCTCGACACGGAGTGGGGGCAGCGCATCGTCGACGGCTCCCGCATCCCCATCACCACGATCTCCTCGAAGCCCGGCGTCGAGGCCGACTGGACCGTGACGGTCCTCGAGCAGACGCCTGACTCGACCGGCTTCCGCCTCGAGGGGCCCGACAACCGCGTCCTCGTCTCGCGCGTCCCCGTGCCCGGGTGGTTCATGGCCGCGAACGCGGGCCTGGCCATCGTCATGCTCGTCGAGTCGGGCTACGACCTCGACGCGGTCGCGCAGGTGCTCGACCGCGACGGCGGCATCCGGGCCTACATCCCCGGTCGCGCCGAGCGCGTGTCGGGCGAGACCGGTCCCCTCTTCTTCGTGGACTACGGACACACGCCCGACGCGTTCGAGCAGACGCTGCAGGCGCTGCGCCCGTTCACGCCCGGCAAGCTCGTGATGGTCTTCGGCGCCGACGGCGACCGCGACACCACGAAGCGGGCCGAGATGGGCGCGATCGCGGCCCGCCTCGCCGACGTCGTGGTCATCACCGACTACCACCCGCGCTACGAGGACCCGGCGTCGATCCGGGCCTCGCTCATCGCGGGGGCGCGTGCGGCGGTGCCCGACCGCGAGATCCACGAGGTGCCCGACCCCGCCACCGCGATCCGCACCGCGGTGTCGCTGGTGCGCGAGGGGGACACCATCCTCGTCGCCGGACCCGGGCACGAGGACTACCACGAGGTGGCCGGGCGCAAGATCCCGTTCTCCGCCCGTGACGACGCGCGCGCGGCCCTCCGCGACGCAGGCTGGAGCTGACATGATCGCCCTCACCCTCGCCGAGATCGCCGACGCGGTCGGCGGCCGCCTCCTGCTGCGCGGCGACGCCACCCCGCAGACCGTCGTGGACGGAGCGGTGGACACCGACAGCCGGCTCATCGAGCCCGGCGGGATCTTCGTCGCCAAGCCCGGCGAGGAGACCGACGGCCACCTCTTCGCGCCGCACGCCGTCGAGGCCGGCGCGGCCCTGCTGCTCGTCGAGCGGGAGCTCGACCTGCCCGTGCCCCAGGTGCTCGTGCCCGATGTCGTGGACGCGCTCGGCGTGCTCGCGCGCGAGGTCGTCGCCCGCGTGCGCGCGCTCGGCGGCCTGCGCATGGTCGCGGTCACCGGCTCGAACGGCAAGACCACCACCAAGAACCTGCTGCACGCGATCCTCGCCACGCAGGGGGAGACCGTGTCCCCCGTCGCGTCCTTCAACAACGAGGTCGGCGCGCCGCTCACGATGCTCAAGGTCACCCGCACCACGCGCTTCCTCGTCGCGGAGATGGGCGCGAGCGGGCCCGGCGAGATCACGCGCCTCGTGCGCATGGCGAAGCCCGACGTCGGCATCGTGCTCACCGTGGGGCTCGCGCACGCGGGCGGCTTCGGCGGCATCGAGCAGACCCTGCGCACCAAGACCGAGATGGTCCAGGACCTCCTGCCCGAGGACACGGCCGTGCTCAACGCCGACGACCCGCGCGTGTCCTCCATGAGCGACAAGACCGACGCGCCCGTGCTGTGGTTCGGGCGGGACGCGCGCGCCGCGGTGCGCGCGACCGACATCGTCGCGTCCGCCGCGGGCACGACCTTCACCCTGCACCTGCCCGACGGATCCGCGCGGCCCGTGTCCTTCCGCGTGCTCGGCGAGCACCACGTCACGAACGCGATGGCCGCGGCGGCGGGCGCCTGGGCGCTCGGCGTCGACGGCGACGCCATCGTCTCCGCGCTGCAGACCGTGCAGCGCGCCGAGCGCTGGCGCATGGAGGTGCTCGGCGGCAACGGCGTCACCGTGATCAACGACGCCTACAACGCGAGCCCCGACTCCATGGCGGCGGCGCTCCGCACGCTCGCGCAGATCAAGGGCCCGGACCAGCGCACGGTCGCCGTCCTCGGCGAGATGAGCGAGCTCGGCGAGTTCTCCGAGGAGGAGCACGACCGCGTGGGCCTCCTCGCGGTGCGCCTCAACATCGGGCAGCTCGTCGTGGTCGGCCGCGCCGCGCGCCGCCTGCACCTCGAGGCCATCGCGCAGGGCTCGTGGGACGGCGAGTCGATCTTCGCCGAGGACGTCGACGAGGCCCGCGAGATCCTCGACCGGATCCTCCGCGAGGGCGACCTCGTGCTCGTCAAGTCGTCGAACTCGGCCGGGCTGCGCTTCCTCGGCGACGAGCTGGGGGAGAAGCACTCGTGGTAGCCCTCCTCTTCGCGGGCGCCTTCTCGCTCGCCTTCACGCTCTTCCTCACGCCGCTGTTCATCAAGCTGTTCCACCGGCTGCAGTGGGGCCAGTTCATCCGCGACGACGGCCCGCAGACGCACCACACGAAGCGCGGCACGGCCACCATGGGCGGCATCGTCATCATCCTGGCGAGCGTGCTCGGGTACTTCGCGGGGCACCTGCTCACGTGGGACGGCATCCGCTTCGACCCCGTGACGCCGTCGGGCCTGCTGGTCGTGTTCATGATGGTGGGCCTCGGCTTCGTCGGCTTCCTCGACGACTACCTGAAGACGCGCAAGCAGCAGTCGCTCGGGCTGGGCGGCTGGCAGAAGGTCGCCGGCCAGGTGCTCGTCGCCGCGGTGTTCGCCGTGCTCGCCATCACGCTGCGCGACCCGGTCTCCGGCCTCACGCCGGCATCGACCGCCATCAGCCTGTTCCGCGACCTGCCGCTCGACTTCATGGCGCTCGGCGCGGTCATCGGCACGGCGCTGTTCATCGTGTGGATCTGCCTCATCGTCGCGAGCACCTCGAACGGCGTGAACGTGGCCGACGGCCTCGACGGCCTGGCCGCGGGCGCGTCGATCTTCTCGATCGGCTCCTACGTCATCATCGGCTTCTGGCAGTTCAACCAGTCGTGCGACAGCGTCTCCAGCTACCAGAACGAGTACCGCTGCTACGAGGTGGCGAGCCCGCTCGACCTCGCGATCATCGCGGCCTCCATCGTCGGCGCCCTCATCGGCTTCCTCTGGTGGAACACGTCGCCCGCGCAGATCTTCATGGGCGACACCGGATCCCTCGGCCTCGGCGGCGCGCTCGCGGCCCTGGCCATCCTCAGCCGCACGGAGCTGCTGCTCGTCTTCATCGGCGGCCTGTTCGTGATCGTCGCGGGCTCGGTGATCCTGCAGCGCATCTACTTCAAGCTCACGCACGGCAAGCGCATCTTCCTCATGAGCCCGCTCCACCACCACTTCGAGCTGAAGGGGTGGGCGGAGGTCACGGTCGTCGTGCGCTTCTGGATCATCGCCGGCCTGCTGGTCGCGGCCGGCGTCGGCACCTTCTACCTGGAATGGATCACGCAGTAGAGATGACGGACGCTCCCCTCGACGACGATCCGGCGTTCGCGCGCCCCGACTCCCTGCACAGCTGGCACGACGACTGGAGCGGCCTCCGCGTCGCCGTCCTCGGTCTCGGCCGCACGGGCTTCTCGGTCGCGGACACCCTCGTGGAGCTCGGCGCGGACGTGCTCGTGGTCGCCTCCGACGCGTCGCCCGAGCGCCTGGCGCTGCTCGAGGTCATCGGCGGGCGCCTCGTGCGGCCGACCGAGGAGGAGCCCGTCCCCGCGGAGCTCGCGGAGTTCGCGCCCGAGCTCGTCGTCGTCTCGCCCGGCTACGCGCCCACCCATCCGCTGCCCGCATGGGCGCTCGAGGCGGGCATCCCGCTGTGGGGCGACATCGAGCTGGCCTGGCGCGTGCGCGACAAGACCGGGACGCCCGCCGAGTGGATCACCATCACCGGCACCAACGGCAAGACCACGACCACGCAGCTCACCGCCGCGCTCCTGCAGGAGGGCGGCGTGCGCGCGGTCCCGTGCGGCAACATCGGCCTGCCCGTGCTCGACGTCGTGCGCCACCCGGACGGCTTCGACGTGCTCGTGGTGGAGCTGTCCAGCCACCAGCTGCACTACATGCGCGAGGTGCGCCCGTACGCGAGCGCGTTCCTCAACCTGGCTGACGACCACCTCGAGTGGCACGGATCCCGGCAGGCGTACGCCGCCGCGAAGGGCCGGGTCTACGCGGACACGCGGGTCGCCTGCGTCTACAACCGCGCCGACCGCGCCACCGAGGACGCGCTCCGCGACGCCGACGTGCAGGACGGCGCGCGCGCCATCGGCTTCGGCCTCGACGCGCCCGGCCCGAGCGACCTCGGCATCGTCGACGGGATCCTCTGCGACCGCGCGTTCCTCGAGGAGCGCTTCACGAGCGCGCTCGAGCTGACCACGCTCGACGAGCTGCGCGCGGTGGGCCTGGCCGCGCCGCACATCGTGCAGAACATCCTCGCGGCGGCCGCGCTCGCGCGCTCCTACGGCGTCTCGCCCGCGGTCGTGCGCCAGGCCCTGCAGCGCTTCGAGCTCGACAGCCACCGGATCGAGCGCGTCGGGGAGCGGGACGGCGTCGCGTTCGTCGACGACTCCAAGGCGACGAACCCGCACGCGGCGTCCGCGTCGCTCGCCGCCTTCCCGTCGGTGGTCTGGGTCGTCGGCGGCCTGCTCAAGGGCGTCGAGCTCGACGAGCTGATCCGCGCCCACGCCGCCCGGCTGCGCGCCGCCGTGGTGATCGGCGCCGAACGCGCCGAGGTGCTCGCGGCATTCGCGCGACACGCGCCCGACGTGACGGTCCTCGAGGTGGCCGAGAGCGACACTGGGGACGTCATGCGGGCCGCGGTGCGGCTCGCGGCGGGCGTGGCAGAGCAGGGCGACACCGTCCTGCTGGCCCCGGCGGCGGCATCCATGGACCAATTCACCGACTACGCCGACCGCGGGCGCCGATTCCGCGCCGCGGTCGACCACCACCTGGGAGGTGCGGCGGATGACACTGCCCCCGAGAACGACGCGGACCCCTCGCGCGGCTGACGCGTCGGGCCCCCGCGGCCCGCGCACCCCGTCCGCACCCGCCGACGACGCGCAGGAGGGCACGCAGCGCCGCGGGCTCGCCGCGCGGATCAGCCTCGGCCGCGCCTTCCACGCGGAGAGCGGCGCCTACTTCCTCCTGCTCGGCACGACGCTCTTCCTCGTGGTCTTCGGCCTCGTGATGGTGCTGTCGTCGTCGAGCATCGACTCCTTCGTCGCCGGCGGCGGCTTCTTCGGCATCTTCCTCAAGCAGGGCATGTTCGCGCTCATCGGGGTGCCGCTCATGCTGCTCGTCTCGCTCGTGCCGCCCATGTTCTGGAAGCGCTGGGCGTGGGTCCTGCTGCTGGCCGCGTCCGCCGTGCAGCTGCTCGTGTTCGGCCCCATGGGCGTGAAGGTCGGCGAGAACGTCGGCTGGATCCGCATCGCCGGCACCACGTTCCAGCCCGCCGAGCTCATCAAGGTGGGGCTCGTCATCTGGCTGGGCTTCATCCTGTCGAGGAAGCGCCACCTGCTGCGCACCTGGCCGCACATCCTCATCCCCGTGCTCCCGGTCGCGGGCGGGGCCGTGGGCCTCGTCGCGCTCGGCGGCGACCTCGGGACGGTCATCATCATGGCGAGCATCGTGCTGGGAGCCCTGTTCTTCGCGGGGATCCCGATGGGCAAGCTCACGCTCATGCTCACGATCGGCTCCGTGCTCGCGGTGCTCATGACCGTCATCAGCGACAGCCGCATGCGCCGCGTCACCGAGTTCCTCACCGGCCAGTGCGACTACGCGGGCGGCTGCTGGCAGTCCACGCACGGCCTGTACGCGCTGGCCGCGGGCGGCGTCTTCGGCGTGGGGCTCGGCAACTCGAAGGCCAAGTGGATGTGGCTGCCCGAGGCCGACAACGACTACATCTTCGCCATCATCGGCGAGGAGCTCGGCCTCATCGGCGCGATCGTCGTCATCCTCCTGTTCGTGGTGCTCGCCATCGGGTTCATCCGCGTGATCCGCGCGAACACCGACACGTTCGCGCGCGTCGCCACGGGCGCCGTCATGACCTGGATCATCGTGCAGGCCTTCGTGAACATCGGCGTGGTGCTGAACCTGCTCCCGGTGCTCGGCGTGCCCCTGCCGTTCGTGTCGTCGGGTGGATCGTCGCTCGTGACGACGCTCGTCGCGATGGGCATCGTGCTCGGCTTCGCCCGGAGGCCCACGACGGAGGAGTCGCCGGACGTCATCCCGGCCGTGATCGGCATGCGCTCGTGACGGTCTACCTGCTGGCCGGCGGCGGCACCGCGGGGCACGTCAACCCGCTGCTCGCGGTCGCCGACGAGCTGCGGGCGCGCGAGCCGGAGTCGACGATCCTCGTGCTCGGCACGCGCGAGGGCCTCGAGGCGCGCCTCGTCCCGGCCCGCGGCTACGAGCTGCTCACCATCGCCCGGCTGCCCTTCCCGCGCCGGGCGGACCGGGCCGCCGTCGCCTTCGCGCCCGCGTTCGCGCGCGCCGTCGGGCAGATCCGCCGGATGATCGCCGAGCGCCGCGTCGACGTGGTCGTGGGCTTCGGCGGCTACGCGGCCGCGCCCGCGTACCTCGCCGCACGCCGCTCCCGCGTCCCCGTCGTCGTGCACGAGGCCAACGCGTCGCCCGGCCTCGCCAACCGCCTGGGCGCCCGCGTGGCCACCGCCGTCGGCATCACGTTCCCGGGCACCGCGCTCGGACCGCGCGCGCAGGTCGTCGGCATGCCGCTCCGGCGCGAGATCGCCACCCTCGACCGGGCCGCCGTCCGCGACGCCGCGCGCGCCGAGCTCGGCCTCGACGCCGACCGGCCGACGCTCCTCGTCACCGGCGGATCCACGGGCGCCCGCAGCCTCAACCGGACGGTGGTGCAGGTGGCCGAGCGCATCACGGCGACCGGTGCGCAGATCCTGCACATCGTCGGCGGCGCGCAGGAGTTCACCGATCCGGGGGTCGAGCGCTACCACGTGGTCGGCTACTCCGACCGGATGGAGCTCGCCATCGCCGCGGCCGACCTCGTCGTCTCGCGCGCGGGCGCCGGCGCGCTCTCGGAGCTCACGGCCGTGGGCCTCCCCGCGGTCTACGTGCCGTACCCGGTCGGCAACGGCGAGCAGGCGGTCAACGTCCGCGGCGTCGTCGCGGCGGGCGGCGGCATCGTCGTGGACGACGCCGACTTCACGCCCGACTGGGTGCTCGCGCACGTGCTCCCGCTCCTGTCCGATCCGGCGGCGCTCGCGCGCATGTCCGAGGCCGCCGCGTCCGTGGGCGGCCGCGATGGCGCCGCCCGCATGGCCGACCTCGTGCGCGACTCCGCCGACGGCCGCCCGTCCCGGGTCGCCTCCCCGCGCTGACCGCGCCGCCGCCCGCCCCGCTTCCCACCCTCCCGAGGAGACCGCACGTGATCGCACCCGACCTGACCATGGACATCCCGACCGAGCTCGGCCGCGTCCACTTCGTGGGCATCGGCGGGTCCGGCATGAGCGGCATCGCGCGCCTGTTCCTCGCCGCGGGCCACCGCGTCACCGGATCCGACTCGCGCGACTCCGACGCCGTGCAGGCGCTCCGGGAGCTCGGCGCCGAGATCCACGTCGGCCACGACGCCGCGCACGTGGGCGACGCCGAGGCGCTCGTCGTCACGGGCGCGCTCTGGCAGGACAACCCCGAGTACGTGCTCGCGAAGGAGCGCGGCCTGCCGATCCTGCACCGCTCGCAGGCGCTCGCCTGGCTCATCAGCGGCCAGCGCCTCGTCGCGGTCGCGGGCGCGCACGGCAAGACCACCTCCACCGGCATGATCGTCACGGCGCTGCTCGAGGCCGGCCGCGACCCCTCGTTCGTCAACGGCGGCGTGATCGGCGGCCTCGGCGTCTCCAGCGCCCCCGGATCCGAGGAGCTCTTCGTCGTCGAGGCCGACGAGTCCGACGGCTCCTTCCTCCTCTACGACACGGCCGTCGCCCTCATCACCAACGTCGACGCCGACCACCTCGACCACTACGGCTCGCACGAGGCGTTCGACGACGCCTTCGTCCGGTTCGCGAGCGCGGCATCCGAGCTCGTCGTGATCTCCAGCGACGACCCGGGCGCGCGGCGCGTCACCGACCGCATCGAGGGCCGCATCGTCACGTTCGGCGAGGACCCGGACGCCGACGTCCGGATCTCCGACATCGTCACCGACGGCCCCGTCGCCTTCACGATCACCCACGAGGGCGTGTCCCGCCGCGCCGCGCTCCGCGTCCCCGGCCGCCACAACGCGATCAACGCGGCCGGCGCGTACGCCGTGCTCGTCGGCCTCGGCGTGGATCCCGACGACGCGATCGCGGGCCTCGCCGGCTTCTCCGGCACCGGCCGTCGCTTCGAGCTGCACGCGGAGGTCCGTGGCGTGAGCGTCTACGACGACTACGCGCACCACCCGACCGAGGTGCGCGCCGCGCTCTCCGCCGCGCGGACCGTCGTCGGGGCGGGCCGCATCATCGCCGTGCACCAGCCGCACCTCTACAGCCGCACGCAGCTGATGGCGGGCGACTTCGCGCGCGTCTACGAGGAGCTCGCCGACCACACCATCGTGCTCGACGTCTTCGGCGCACGCGAGGACCCGATCCCCGGCGTCACCGGTGCGCTCGTGACGGAGCGGTTCGCGGACGCCGCCCGCGTCGACTACCTGCCCGACTGGCAGGAGGCCGCCGACCGCGTCGCGGAGATCGCGCGGGACGGCGACCTCGTCGTGACGCTCAGCTGCGGCGACGTGTACCGGATCATCCCGCAGGTGGTCGACGCGCTGGCGCGCCCGACCGAGCCCGCCGCGTCCCCCCGGCCGCTCGAGTGAAGCGGCCCGAGGGCTTCGACCGGCCCCGGGTCCCGCGTCCGCCCGCGCCCGACGCGCCTGCGGCCGGCGCCGGGGCACCGGCGTCGCGCCGACGCGGCTCCCGCCCGGCCTCCCCGCCCGCATCCGCCTCTCCCGACCCCGCGTCCGACCCGGAGGCGCGCGCGATCCCCGTCACCGTCGACACCCACGTGAGCGCCGTGCTCACGCACGCGTCGGGTGCCG
>NZ_LQXA01000041.1 GCF_001618005.1 Clavibacter tessellarius | reverse complement strand
CCGGGTGGGTGCTACTTGGTGTTGACGGTGATCTTGGCGATGCCGACGACGAGCTTGTCGGTGACGGCGTCGGTCTTGAAGGTGCTGTTCAGCAGCGATGCGGCGTCGGGGCTGATCTTGACCGTGGTGCCCTCGAGGACGGCCTTGTCGCCCTCCATCGCGAGGGGCTTCAGGGTCGTGCCGTCGAGGTTGAAGATGTAGACGTCCTTCATGACCTCGCCGTCGCCGACCTGGACCGAGCCGGTGAGGCGGCTGGTGCCGGGGTCGATGACGAAGTCGGTGAGCTTCACGACGGTCGAGCCGGCGGTGAGGCTGATGCCGGAGCCGGAGTGGTCGATCTCGCCCTGGACGTAGGGGCGGTAGGACTGCTGCGGGTCGAAGTACTTCACGTTGCCGCCGGTGATGGGGAACGCGAGGGTGCCGGTGGCGCCGTCGAGGGTCGCGGTGCCGATGACGCCGGGGGTCAGGCCCAGGGTCGTGAGGGCGCCGGTGAAGCCGGAGTCGAGCGTGACCTTGGTGTCGACGCCGGTGAGCTTCGGGATCGTGGCGAGAGCGGTCGGGTTCGCCTCGGTCGTCGCGGTCGCGGCGGGCTTCGACGAGGAGCCGGAGTCCGCGGACTGCGGCGGCGTGGAGCAGGCGGCGAGGCCGACGACGAGGAAGCCGGCGGTGGTGAGGCCCAGGAGGGACTTCGAGATGGTGCGCATGATGGGTCCTTCGGTCGGGGCGGCCGAGCGGCCGCCGGTTGGAGTCGACAGGGCATTCGGCACCCCTCCCGAACTCGATGGGTCCGTGATGCGAACGTGACCTGATCCGCCCCCTCCTGGGAGTTGAGCCGCCTGCGCTCAGGTTCGGCGGATCCGACTTGACGCCGGCTGGGGCTCCGGTAGAGTTGAGTCATCGCGGCTCAAGTAGCACGCCGCTGACGAAGCGGCACCGCGAGCGAGACTCCGCGGGACACCCGCGTCACCCACGAAGCGACCCCGTGATCCGGGCGCCGCGGCAACAGAAGGAGAACACCCCATGGCTCGTGCAGTAGGAATCGACCTGGGTACCACCAACTCGGTGGTCTCGGTCCTGGAGGGCGGGGAGCCCACCGTCATCGCCAACGCCGAGGGCGCGCGCACCACGCCGTCCGTCGTCGCGTTCACCAAGGACGGCGAGGTGCTGGTGGGCGAGACCGCCAAGCGCCAGAACGTCACCAACGTCGACCGCACCATCTCGTCGGTCAAGCGCCACATGGGCACCGACTGGACCGTCGGCATCGACGACAAGAAGTACACGTCGCAGGAGCTGTCCGCCCGCATCCTCGGCAAGCTCAAGCGCGACGCCGAGCAGTACCTCGGCGATTCGGTGACCGACGCGGTCATCACCGTCCCCGCGTACTTCAACGACGCCGAGCGCCAGGCCACGAAGGAGGCCGGCGAGATCGCGGGCCTCAACGTGCTCCGCATCATCAACGAGCCCACCGCGGCGGCCCTCGCCTACGGCCTCGACCGGGGCAAGGAGGACGAGCTCATCCTCGTCTTCGACCTCGGCGGCGGCACGTTCGACGTCTCCCTCCTCGAGGTGGGCAAGGACGACGACTTCAGCACCATCCAGGTCCGCTCCACCGCGGGCGACAACCGCCTCGGCGGCGACGACTGGGACCAGCGCATCGTCGACCACCTCGTCAAGCGCTTCAAGGAGTCGACGGGCGTCGACGTCTCGAACGACAAGATCGCCAAGCAGCGCCTCAAGGAGGCCGCGGAGCAGGCGAAGAAGGAGCTCAGCTCCTCCACCAGCACGAGCATCCAGCTGCCGTACCTCTCCCTCACGGAGAACGGCCCGGCCAACCTCGACGAGACGCTCACCCGAGCCAAGTTCGAGGAGCTGACGAACGACCTGCTCGAGCGCACCCGCAAGCCCTTCGAGGACGTCATCCGCGAGGCCGGCGTCTCGGTCGGCGACGTGGCCCACGTGGTCCTCGTCGGCGGATCCACCCGCATGCCCGCCGTCGTCGACCTCGTGAAGAAGCTCACGGGCGGCAAGGAGCCCAACAAGGGCGTCAACCCGGACGAGGTCGTCGCCGTCGGCGCCGCGCTCCAGGCCGGCGTGCTGAAGGGCGAGCGCAAGGACGTCCTGCTCATCGACGTCACCCCCCTGAGCCTCGGCATCGAGACCAAGGGCGGCATCATGACCAAGCTCATCGAGCGCAACACGGCCATCCCCACCAAGCGCAGCGAGACCTTCACCACGGCCGACGACAACCAGCCGTCCGTGGCGATCCAGGTCTTCCAGGGCGAGCGCGAGTTCACCCGCGACAACAAGAACCTCGGAACCTTCGAGCTCACCGGCATCGCGCCGGCGCCCCGCGGGATCCCGCAGGTCGAGGTCACCTTCGACATCGACGCCAACGGCATCGTGCACGTGTCCGCCAAGGACAAGGGCACCGGCAAGGAGCAGTCGATGACCATCACGGGCGGATCCTCGCTCGCGAAGGAGGACATCGAGCGCATGGTGCGCGAGGCCGAGGAGCACGCGGCGGAGGACAAGACGCGCCGCGAGCAGGCCGAGGTCCGCAACAACGCGGAGCAGCTCGCCTACTCGATCGACAAGCTCATCAAGGAGAACGACGACAAGCTCCCCGAGGACGTCAAGTCCGAGGTCCAGGGCGACGTCGACGGCCTGAAGAGCGCCCTCGCGGGCGACGACGAGGCCGCGGTCAAGACCGCGTTCGACAAGCTCTCCGCGAGCCAGACCAAGCTCGGCGAGGCCATCTACGCGCAGGGTCAGCAGGAGCAGGCCGCGGGCCAGACCCCGGAGGGCGCGCCCGAGGCGAAGAAGGACGACGAGGACATCGTCGACGCCGAGGTCGTGGACGAGGACGAGCAGGACAAGAAGACCGACCGATGACCGAGGACACCGCGAACGGCGAGGGCCGCGTGCCCGAGGACGCCACGCCCGAGGACGAGGGGGCCGAGCAGTCGGCCCCCGCGGCCCCGGCCGGGTCTGACGCCACGGCGGATCAGGCGGCCGACGCGGCCTCCGTCCCCGGCGTGGACGGCGCGTTCGTCGAGGCCGAGGGCCCCGACGTCGAGACGACCGACGCCATGGACGAGGAGCTCCAGGACCTCATCGAGCAGACCCGGGCGGAGCCCGTCGAGGGCGACTCCGAGCACCTCGCGGACCTGAAGCGCGTCACCGCCGAGTACGCCAACTACCGCAAGCGCACCGAGGCGAACCGCGAGATCGAGCGCCAGCGCGCGGTCGGCGACGTGGTCAAGGGCATCCTCCCGGTGCTCGACGACCTCGACCGCGCCGAGAAGCACGGCGACCTCGCGGAGGGCGGACCGCTCACCGCGATCGTCGCCAAGCTGCGGACGAACGTGGAGCGCATCGGGCTGGTGAAGGTCGGCGCCGTGGGCGACGCCTTCGACCCGCAGGTGCACGAGGCGATCTTCCAGAAGCCGAACCCCGAGGTCCAGGTGGACACCGTGGCGGACGTCGTCGAGAGTGGCTACTACATCGGCGAGACGCTGCTGCGGGCCGCGAAGGTCGTCGTCGACAAGCCGGAGTAGCGCCATCAACCGCAGCATCGATCCGGCTGCACCCACCTCGGTCCGGGCGTCCGCACGCGCGGGCGCCCGGACCGGGTCGTGCGGCCCCCACCACGAGAAGAAGAAGGGAGGCGTCTGATGGCCAGCCAGGACTGGTTCGACAAGGACTTCTACAAGGTCCTCGGAGTGTCCAAGGACGTCTCGGAGGCCGACCTGAAGAAGGCCTACCGCAAGCTCGCGCGGCAGTACCACCCGGACAGCAACCCGGATCCGTCGGCCGAGGCGCGCTTCAAGGAGATCAGCGAGGCCAACGCCGTGCTGTCCGACAAGGAGCAGCGCCGCGAGTACGACCAGATGCGCGCGATGGGATCCGGCGCTCGCTTCAGCGCGCCCGGCGCCGGTGCGCAGGGCGGCGGCTTCGAGGACGTGTTCGGCGGCATGTTCGGCCAGCAGGCCGGCGGCCGCGGGCGTCGTGCGGCCGGGTTCGGATCCGGCCAGCCGCAGTACAGCCAGGGCGGGTTCGAGGACATCCTCGGCGGCATGTTCGGCAACGGCGGCTTCGGCCAGTCGACCGGCGGCTACCGCGGCTACGGCGCACCCACCAAGGGTCGCGACGTGACGGCGTCCACCACGATCGACTTCCTCACCGCCGTGCAGGGCGACGTCGTGCGCCTGCAGGACTCCGACGGCCGCCCCCTCACGGTGCGCGTGCCGGCCGGGGTCACCGACGGGCAGAAGATCCGGCTCGCCGGCAAGGGCGAGCCGTCGGGCGACGGCGGCGCGGCGGGCGACATCATCCTCACGGTCCACGTGCGACCGCACCCCGTGTTCGAGCGCGACGGGCTGAACCTGCGGGTCAACGTGCCCGTGACGTTCCCCGAGGCCGCGCTCGGCGCGACCATCGAGGTGCCGACGCTCGGGGGCGACCCGGTGCGGCTCAAGGTCACGCCCGGCACGTCCAGCGGCAAGGTGCTGCGGGTCAAGGGCCGCGGCGTCACGACCGCGAAGGGCACGGGCGACCTGCTCGCGCGCATCGAGGTCGCGGTGCCGTCGCGCCTCACCGACGCGCAGCGCGTGGCGCTCGACGCGTTCGCCAGCTCGGGTCCCGTCGAGGACCCGCGCGCCGACCTCATCGAGCGGGCCAGGAGCTGACGTGGATCCCCGCGACGCGATGGACGAGGACGCCCCCGTCTTCGTGATCTCCGTGGCGGCGGAGCTCTCGGGCATGCACCCGCAGACGCTCCGGCAGTACGACCGCCTCGGGCTCGTGTCGCCCACCCGCACGGCCGGGAGAAGCCGCCGCTACTCGATGCGCGACATCGTGCAGCTGCGGGAGGTCGCCCGGCTGGGCGCGGAGGGCGTGAGCCTGGAGGGGATCGCCCGGATCCTCGAGCTGGAGAACCAGGTGTCCGAGCTCCGCGGCCGCGTGCGCCAGCTCGAGTCCGCGCTCGCGGACGAGCTGCTCTCCCGGCCCGGCCGCCGCGTGTTCGCGGCCCGCGGCGACGGCGACGTGGTGTCGCTGCGCGCGGGCGTGCGCCCCTCGCGGCAGACCGAGGTCGTGCTGTACCGCGCGGCGCTGGCCCGCCCCGGCGACGACCGGGACGCCGGCGGGCGCGACGCGCGGTGACCGACGCCACGGGATCCGCAACGACCGCCGCCGACGACCTCCTCGACCTGGGCGCGCTCCGGCGCCGGCCCGACGTCGAGGCCGAGAACCTCTTCGCGGCCGACGCCGCGGATCGCCTGCTCCTCGACGAGCTGCTGGCGCTCCTCGCCGACGCGGCCGCGGCCGGTCGGCCCCTCGCGGCCGACGAGGTCGTGGTGATCGGCGACCAGTACGGCGCCCTGGCGCTCGGGGCCGCCGCGGCGCTCCGGCGGGCCGGGGCGGCGGATCCGATGCGGATCCGCGTGCACCAGGACGCCCTCGTCTCCGAGACGGCGCTCGACCTCAACGCCCGCGACCTCGGCGAGACGACCGCGTTCGCGCACCACGGGCTCGACGACGCCCTCGCGGCCGGCGCACGGGTCGTCGTCGCCCGCCTGCCGCGCAGCCTCGACGCGCTCGACGAGTGGGCCGGTGCGGTCGCGCGCACGGCGGCGGACGACGTCACCGTGCTCGCGGGCGGGCGGATCAAGCACATGGCGCCCGCGATGACCGACGTGCTCCGCCGGCGCTTCGGCGACGTGCACGCGACGCGCGCGCGGCAGAAGTCGCGCGTGCTCGTGGCGCGCGGGCCCGTCCGCGACGCCGCGGCCGACGCCTTCCCGCGCCGCGAGTCGCACCCCGACCTCGGCCTCGAGGTGCGCGCGCACGGCGCCGCCTTCGCGGGTGCGCGCATCGACATCGGCACGCGCTTCCTCCTGTCCTTCCTGCCGGACCTCCTGCCCGACGCGCGCACCGCGGTCGACCTCGGCTGCGGCACCGGCGTCCTCGCTTCGGCGGTCGCGCTCGCCCGGCCGGACCTGCGCGTGATCGCGACGGACCAGTCGTGGGCCGCCGTCGCGTCGGCCCGCGCCACCGTCGCCGCGAACGGGCTGGGGGAGCGGGTGACCGTGGTGCGCGACGACGCGGGATCGACCGTGCCCGACGGATCCGCCGACCTCGTGCTCCTCAACCCGCCGTTCCACACGGGCGCGACCGTGCACGCCGGCCTCGCCGAGCGCCTCTTCCGGTCCGCCGCTCGCATGCTGCGCCCGGGCGGCGAGCTCTGGACCGTCTACAACAGCCCGCTCGGCTACCGGCCGCAGCTCACGCGGCTCGTCGGGCCGACCCGCGAGGCGGGACGGAACGCGAAGTTCACGGTCGCCGTCTCGACGCGGGCGGATCCTCAGGTCCTATCCTCGGGGCCATAGCCGGCGAGCCGCGCCGCGCCGCCCGCTCACCGAGGAACCGCCATGCCCACCTTCCGCACACGCGTCCTGCAGGCCCGCGTGAACGCGACGGGGCTGCCCGTGCCGCCCGAGGCGCTCGAGGAGCTGGGCGCCGGGAAGCGGCCGGCCGTGGTCGTGACCGTCGCGGGGTACTCCTACCGCACGACCGTCGGCACCATGGGCGGGCAGCACCTGCTGCCGCTGAGCGCCGCGCATCGCGCCGCCTCGGGGATCGCCGCCGACGACGAGGTCGAGGTCACGATCGAGCTCGACGCCGTGCCGCGCGAGGCCGTGCTCCCCGAGGAGGTCGCCGCCGCCCTCGCCGCGGAGCCCGCCCTGGCCGAGGCGTTCGCCGCCCTGTCGTCGAGCCGGCAGCGGGCGCTCGTGGATCCGATCGGCGAGGCGAAGACGGAGGAGACCCGCGCCCGCCGGGTGCAGAAGGCGCTGGCGGCGCTGCGCGGCTGACGCACCGGCCGCCGCTGCGCGCATCACGACGACGGCGGATCCAGCACCAGCAGCTCGCCGATCTCGCACTCGAGCGCGCGGCACACCGCCACGATCGTGGAGTAGCGCACCGCCCGCGCCCGGTCGTCCTTCAGAACCGACAGGTTCGCCTGGCTGACTCCGACGATCGCGTTGAGCCGCGTGAGCGTCATGCCGCGCGCGGCGAGCAGGATCAGACCGGGTGCGAGCGGAACCACTCCAGGAGCCAGCGGGCCCGCGACGGCGCGTCGGGGCGGGCGGCCGCCTCCGCCGGGCGGTCGAGGAAGTCGTCGTAGCCCTCGAGGCGGGCGACCATCGCGTCGTCGACCGTGCGGAACGCCATCTTCCAGGCCGGGAAGGCCCGCTCGGCGATGGGCTCGTCGAGCAGCAGGCGGACCTCGGAGTGCCGGGTGTCGGCGGCGATGACGGAGAACACGTCCCGCACCGCGTCGTCGGGCCCCTCGAGCACCTGCATGAAGCGGCCGTCCCGGTGCAGGAGCATGCCGGTGAGCCCGGACCGCTCGTTGTTGCGGACGCACTGGCGCAGGAGCTCCGCCAGGTCGTCGTCGGTCAGGTCCCGCGTGGCGGTGCTGGTGTAGACGGTCGTGCGCATGGATCCCCCTCGTGCCTCCCGTCCATCCTCGCGCGTCGCGAGGCCGATCGGGGGCACCGGCGCCTCCGCGGTGCGCCGCGGGGACAGCGGAGGGCGCCGGATCAGCGCGCCGTGCCGCCGAGGGTCCAGGTGCGCACGTGCTCCCAGGTGAGCGTCGTCCACCAGCGGCCCGACCAGTCGGGGCTCGCCGTGCGGTACATGATCACCGTGTCGCCCAGGAAGCCCTCGGGCACGGGCTGCTCGAGCCCGCGGATGAAGTCGCCGACCTCGTCGTGCAGATCCGGGCGCACGCAGAGGTCGTGCGAGGCGAGCGAGAGGTGGGCGCGGAAGCGCGCGGGGTCGAAGGTGTGCTGCTCGGGCGAGTTCATCGGTCGGCGGAACGGGGCGACGACGCGGTCGATGTCGGCCGCGAGGGCCAGGAGCTCGGCGTTCTGCGAGCCGTCGGGCCGCTCGTCGACGTCGTAGACGAAGCCGAACCCCTGCTCGCGGACGCCGGCGTTGTGCACCGGGAACGCGGGACGGTCGGCGAGGAGCTCGGTGACCGCCTCGATCACCCGGGCCTCGTCGTGCCCGAACGGCTGGCTGCCGATGAGGGTGGCGTGCGGCGGGAAGGCGCCCGCGGAGACGAGGCCGTACTGCGCGCGGAGCTGGTCGGTGACCGCGGTGACGGCGCGGCAGGTGCGCGGGTCGGGGCGCAGGAAGATCCCGTAGCGGTAGGGGTCGCTGTCGTCGCGGGGGAGCAGCGACGGGCGCATGTCGACGCGGCCGGCCGCGGCGGGGGCGACGTCGGGTTCGGCGATGTCGAAGGCGTTCGGGTCGTCGTGGTCCATGCGGATCCTCCTGCAGTGCGGTCCGGGCGATGGGAACGTTCCCACCGCGACGGACACGGTGCCACATCCGCGGTCGGCGGGGAAGTCCGCGAGGTGAACGGGGGATGGACGGCGGGTGCGGCGGCCGGCTGACGCCGGCCGTGACGCGGTCCCAGCGCCGCGGAGGCGGACCCCGGATCTCGGACGGTCGCGGTCAGACGGCAGCGGCGATGAGCGCAGCCGTGGCCGCGGGGTGCGTGAGCGGGAAGAGGTGGCCTCCGGGCGCGTGGACGACGCGCGCGCCGAGATGCCGTGCCAGACGGAGCTGGTCGTCGTATCGGCGGTCCGCCCGCGCGACGACCACGACGATCGACCTCGGCCCGCGGGCGGGCGCGGGTGCGCGGCGGAGACGGTCGGCGACGGCGTCGAGGTCCAGCGGCGCTCCCGTCGGCGCGCGGAGCCCGTAACGGCGGAAGGCCGCGCGCCGGAGGGCGTGGGAGACGACGCCGCGGACCACGGGGATCCGGGCCGTCGCCCGCGAGGCCGCCCGCAGGAGGGGTTCCGCGGGGCGCCGCCGCGGCACGCTCGGCGCCAGCAGCACGAGGCGCTCGCGCGTGCTCGTCGGCCCGCCGAGCGCCGTGAGGGCGCCGCGCGAGTGCGCGACCACGAGCTCGGACGGGAGGGTCGCGTCGGCGGCGAGGAGGTCGCGGAGCGCGCGGTAGTCGGCGACCGGGAGGGGGAAGCCGGGATGGAAGACGGGGGCGGGCGGCCGGAGCGCGTCGGGATCGTCGTGCACGGTCATCCACCTCCTCCCTCCGCGGATCCCGTGGGTGTGCGCCACCCTCTCGCGGCGTCGACCGCGACGCCCGACGCGGAACCGCGACGGATCAGCCGCGGACGCGGACAGCCGTGCGTCCCGGGATCAGCTCGCCGTCGACCGCCGTGTGGCAGGTGCCCGAGACGGTGCCGTCGATGCGGTCCACCACGGCGTCGACCGCGAGCGTGCCGATCACCGGGATCGGCTGGCGCCACGACGTGAAGCCCAGCAGCTCGCTCGTGAAGGGCGGCAGGCCGTCGTACCCGGTGACGGAGATGCCGTCGGGGGCGGTGACGCCGCGACGGCCGAGGCCGTCGAGGATCGCGAGGGCCCAGACGTCGCTCGGCGCCATGACGGCCGTGATCCCGCCCGCGTCCACGAGCGCCTGGGCGACGCCGTCCGCGCCGTCCAGGTGGCCGTCGGCGTGGTCGTCCGCGCGCACGTGCACCGCGTCGAGGCCCAGTGCGCGGAGCCGGTCGAGCATCGCGTGCGTGCGCGCCGAGATGGTGAGCGAGAGGCGCGGGCTGAGGGTCACGACGGCGATCCGGCGGTGGCCGAGCGACGCCACGTGGTCGGCGAGGCCGTGTCCGCCCGTGGTCTCGTCGCAGTAGACGCTGCTGAGCGCCGGGTCGACCTCGGGGCGGCCGGCGACGACCGTGGGGATCCGGCGGGCCGAGGGCAGGATGTCCTCCACCGGCAGCGCGCCGCTGCAGACGACGAGGCCCTCCACCCGCAGCGACACCAGCGTCTCGAGGGCCTTGCGCTCCTCCTGCACGTCGAAGGCGCCGAAGCCCGTGGCCGTGACGACGCGGTACCCGCGCTCGGATGCACGCTGCTGCAGGGCCGTGAGCAGGTGCCCGTAGAACGGGGTGGACGCGTCGCGCACCAGCACCCCGAGCGTGTGCGTGCGATGCGCGGACATGCCGCGCGCGTGGGCGTTCGGCACGTAGCCGATCTCGTCGGCGGCGGCGCGGACGGTCACCTGCGTGGCGGCGGCGACGCCGGGGGAGCCGGAGAGCGCGCGGGACACGACCGACTTGGAGACGCCGGCGCGCGCGGCGACGTCGTGGATGGTGGGGGCGGCGTCCGGGCGCCTCATGCGCGGGGCCCCTCGGTGCAGCGCCTCGACGCGGGCCCGGGCGCTGATGCGGGCGCGGGTGGGAGCGCGATCTCGGAAGCGGTCCGGTGGGCGGGGTCGGAGGGCACGGGTACACGGTAGCGACGCGCGCGCGGTGGGAGGCGCTGCGGCGTCGCGGGTCGTGCGGGATGCGTGGGTCGTGCGGGATGCAGGGATGGCACGGGGTGGCGGGGCGGGTGTCAGCGGGGGAGGTCGGTGCCGGGGGCGTCGCGCGCATCCGCGGCAGGAGCCGAGGCGGACGGGGCGGCGGTGGTCTCGGTGCCCGCGGCATCGTCGTCGGCTGCTGGCGTCGCGGCGCGTGGCGTCGCGGCGGGCGGCAGGGGCAGGCCCGTGGCGCTGGCCCCGAGGCGGCGGCCGATCGCACGGCACACGGGGGCGACCAGGTCGATGAGGCGCGGCGGCGCTCCGGCCTCGGCCTGCCGACGCGCGTCGTGCAGCGGGTCGTCGTCGGCGGGATCGCCCGGCCACGTGTCGTGCAGCGCGCGGAGGCGCTCCTGGAGGAGGTCGTCGTCGCGGTCCGGGCTGCTCAGCACGATCCGCGGGCTCCCGTGGCGTGGCCCGGTCGCGGATCCGGCGCGGCGGGCCGGGGCGGGCCCGAGCGTGCAGGGCGCGCGGGGCGCCGGGCGGCGTGCGGGAGCGGGACGGACGGCATGGGACCTCGCGGTGCGGATCGACGGGCGGTCGCACGAGGGTACGGCGCCCGCGGATCCGGCCGGTCGGCTCCTGCACATGCGGCGGGGGCGCGGATCCGTCCCGCACGTCGCCGCCGCGTTCGGGGGCGGTGCGGCCGCGGCCTACGCTCGCCCCATGATCCCCTCCCGCCCGGCCCGCCGGCCCGCCCCCGCGGACGGCGTCTGGCGCGTCCGCGAGCTGCGGCTCGAGCGCCGGCACCGGGAGGTCGCGGTGCGGATCTCCGGCGGCGCCGTCGCGCTGGCCGACCCGGGGGAGCCCGTGCTCGGTCGCCTCGACCTGGCCATCAGCGACGGCGTCCACGACCGGCACGTGCACCTCGGCCTGGTGGACCACGCGGCGCTCGCCGCGTCGCCCGTCACGTCGGTGGTGGATCTCGGGTGGGATCCGGCGGAGATCGCTCGCATCGCGGCCTGCCCTCCCGGCGGCGTGGCCGTCCACTATGCGGGTCCGTTCCACACCGCCGTCGGGGGTTACCCGTCGGATCGGCCGTGGGCGCCTGCCGCCGCCGTGCGCGAGGTGGCCCGCGCGGAGGACGCGCCCCGGGCGGTCGCGGAGGCGAGGGCCGGCGGATCCGGGGTGCTCAAGATCGTGCTCCACGACGGCGGCCCGCTCCTGACGGACGACGTGCTGGTCGCGCTCATCGAGGCCGCGCAGGCCGCCGGGCTGCGGGCCGCCGTGCACGCCGAGGGCGCAGGGCAGGCGATGCGTGCGGTCCGCGCGGGGGCCGATGCGCTCGTGCACGTGCCGTGGACCGAGCGGCTCGACGACCGCGCGCTCCGGGAGTCGGCCGCCCGCGACGTGCTCTGGATCTCGACCCTCGCCATCCACGAGGGCGCCGACCTCGCTGCGGCCCTCGACAACGCCCGGCGGTACCGGGGGCTCGGCGGCCGCGTCGCCTACGGCACCGACTTCGGCAACGGCGACCAGCCGCTGGGGCTCCACGCGCGCGAGGTCGCGCTCCTCGGCGAGGCCGGCCTCCGCGGCGACGCGCTGCTCGATGCGGTGCTGGGGAGCGCGCCGGGCGGGATCGCGCACGCGCTGGCGAGTGCGGATCCGCTTCCCGACGCCGCCGACGCGACCCCCGACGATCTCGTCCGCTGGCTGCGCGGCGCGCACCGGCTCGGCGCGGCCGACCCGACCGGCTGATCCGACCAGCGTCCGACCGACGCCTGTCGCTAGCGTCGGAGCATGCCCGCGAGCTTCGCCGTCACGTCCGACACCGACAGGATCGACCGCGCGCGCGTCCACCGCTGGCTGAGCGAGCAGGCCTACTGGGCGATCGGTCGTAGCCGTGCGACCCAGGACGCGGCGATCGACGGGTCGCGCAACTACGGCGTCCACGACACGGAGACGGGCGAGCAGGTCGCCTACGCGCGCGTGGTCACGGACGGCGTCACCTTCGCCTGGCTCTGCGACGTGTTCGTGGCGCCTGAGATCCGCGGCCGGGGCGTCGGGCGGATGCTGGTGTCCGGCGTGATCGCCGACCTGGAGCCGCTCGGCCTCGCCCGGATCCTGCTCTCGACGTCGGACGCGCACGACCTGTACGCGCAGAGCGGGTTCGTGCCGCTCGCGGATCCGACGCGGATGATGGCCCGCTTCGGCTGACCGCCCGCCACCCGGAGGCGTGCGGCCGATGTGCCGACGGTCTCCCGACCATCACGGCTTGTCGCTACGGCTGAGGTTAGGCTAACCTCACCTATCGTGACCTCCGCCGCCTCGACCGTCCCGATCCCGCGCGCCGCCGAGCCCGCGGCGGAGCGGGAGGGGACGCGCGCGGCGACGCCGGGATCCGCCCTCGCGGCCCGCGACATCACCGTCGCGTACGGGGACACGGCGGTCGTGCACGGCGCCGACCTGGAGCTCCGGCCCGGCTGCGTCACCGTGCTCGTCGGCCCCAACGGCAGCGGCAAGTCGACCCTCCTGCGCACCATGGCCAGGCTCCAGGCGGCGCGCTCCGGATCCCTCGCGCTGGTCGAGGAGGAGGCCGAGACAGAGACCGACGCCCTCGAACTCTCCCTCCGCCGCTTCGCCCGCCGCGTCGCGCTCCTCACGCAGGGCCGGCCGACGCCCGGCGGCCTGAGCGTGCGCGACGTCGTCGAGTTCGGCCGCTACCCGCACCGCGGCCGGTTCGGCGGGGCGGATCCCGAGGGCCGCGCCGCCGTGGATCGCGCCCTCGACCTCACCGGCCTCGTCCCCCTCGCCGACCGCGGCGTCGACCAGCTCTCCGGCGGCCAGCTCCAGCGCGTCTGGCTCGCCAGCTGCCTCGCCCAGGAGACGGGCGTGCTGCTCCTCGACGAGCCCACGACGTACCTCGACCTCCGCTACCAGGTGGAGCTCCTCGACCTGGTGCGCGACCTCGCCGACGACGGCCGCATCGCCGTCGGCGTCGTCCTCCACGACCTCGATCAGGCCGCCGCGCTCGCCGACACCGTCGCGCTGCTCTCCGACGGCCGGATCGTCAAGACCGGCACCCCTACCGAGGTGCTGACCCCCGACCTCCTCACCGAGGTCTACGGCATCCCCGTCGAGGTCCACGCGGACCCGACGACGGGCAGCCTGCGCACCCGCGCGGTCGCCCGCCACCACCACAGGAACGAGAGGCTCCACCCGTGATCACGAGACGACGCACCCTGGCGATGACCGCCCTCGCCGCCGCGACAGCGCTCACGCTGACCGCATGCGGCACCACGGAGGAGGCCTCGACGGACACCGGCGCGAAGCCGGCCGGGCAGGAGATCACCCTCACGGACGGCACCGGTGCCGCGGTCACGCTCGACGGGCCCGCGAAGAAGGTCGTCGGCACCGAGTGGAACGTCGTGGAGAACCTCGTGTCGCTGGGCGTGGATCCGGTCGGCGTCGCCGACGTGAAGGGCTACGGCGCCTGGTCGTCCGCCGTCCCGCTCGTGAACGAGCCCGCCGACATCGGCACGCGCGGCGAGCCGAGCGTGGAGACCATCGCGTCGCTCGCGCCCGACCTCATCGTCGCGACCGACGACCTGCCCGCGGACGCCGTCACCCAGCTCAAGGCCATCGCGCCCGTGCTCCAGGTGAAGTCGGCGGACGGCACGAAGCAGATCCAGCAGAGCGAGGACAACCTCGAGCTCATCGCGAAGGCGACCGGCACCGAGGACAAGGCGACGCAGGTCATCGGCGCGTACGACCAGGCCGTCACCGACGCCAAGGCGAAGCTCGACGCGGCGGGGCTCGCGGGCTCGAAGTTCCTGTTCGCGGACGCGTACGTGGACGCCGGCCAGGTCGCCATCCGCCCGTTCGGGAAGGGCTCGCTGGTCGGCGACGTGACCGCCGAGCTCGGCCTCGAGAACGCGTGGACCGGCGAGGTCGACCCCGCCTACGGCCTCGGATCCACCGACGTGGAGGGCCTCACCAAGGTCGGCGACGTGCAGTTCCTCTACAACTCGAACTCCTCGCAGGGCGACGACCCGTTCGCGTCGAACCTCGCCGGCAACGCCGTCTGGCAGTCGCTCCCGTTCGTGAAGGCCGGCGACGTGCACCGCATGCCCGAGGGCATCTGGGTGTTCGGCGGCCCCGCCTCCATGACGGCGTACGCGAAGGCGCTCGTCTCCACCCTCGCCGGCTGACCCGGCGCGCCCGACCCGCCCTCCCCATCCGATGACCGCTCCCGCCCGCACCGCGCCCCCGCCGGCCGACGCGCCTCCCGCGCGTCCGGCCGAGTCGGCGATGCCGGCCCCCGTCCCGTCGCTCGCCGCCGTCGTGCGCGCCGACGGGGCCGGGCGGATCCCGGTGCGGGCGATCGCGGTCGTCGGCCTGCTGGTGCTCGTCGTGGCGGTGCTCGCGGTGGTCGACGTCACCCAGGGCACCGCCGCGGTCGGACCCCGTGAGGTGGGGGAGGCGCTCCTCGGCCGCGCGACGCCGGGCGACGCGTCCGTCGTGGTCGCGTCGCGGCTGCCGCGCATGGCGGCCGGGATCCTCGTGGGACTCGCCCTCGGCGCGGCCGGCGCCGCGCTCCAGACGGTGAGCCGCAACGTGCTCGCCTCGCCCGACACGCTCGCGGTGAACGCGGGCGCCTACGCGGCCCTCGCGGTCGCGGGCGTGACAGGGCTCACGCTCCCGGTGATCGCGGGCGCGGGCGTCGCGTTCGTCGGCGGGCTCGTCGCGGCGGCGGTCGTGCTCGCGGTCTCGGGCCTCGGATCCGGCACCGTGCGCCTCGTGCTCGCGGGCAGCGCGCTCGCGCTCGGCCTCGGATCCGTGACCAGCGCGCTCCTCCTCCTGTTCCCGCAGCGGACCGGCGGCCTCTACCGCTGGGGCCAGGGTGGCATCGGCCAGAACGGCTTCGACGCGGTCGCGCAGATGGCGCCCGTCGTGGTGGTCGCGCTCGTCCTGCTCCTCCTCCTCACGCGCCGCCTCGACGCGCTCGGGCTCGGCGACGACGCCGCCCGCAGCCTCGGCGTCGACGTGCGGGCGACCCGCGTGGTCGCCGTGCTCGCCGCCGTGCTGCTCTCCGCCGCGGCCGTGACCGTCGCCGGCCCCATCGGCTTCGTCGGCCTCTACGCGCCCGCGTTCGCGCGGCCGCTGCGCCGGCTCGTCCCGGGCGTCCGCCGCTCGTGGGTGTTCATCCCCGTCGCCGGGCTGATGGGCGCCGCCGTCGTGCTGCTCGCCGACGTGCTGCTGCGCGCGGTCGTCGGCGCCGAGGCGTCGGTGGCCGTGCCGACCGGCCTCGTCACGTCCCTCATCGGCGCGGTCGTGCTCGTCGTGCTGGCCGTGCGCACCCGCGACAGCGCGGCGCCCGCGCCGACCGAGCGGCGCGGCGTCGTCACCCGCGGCCGCGTCGCGCTCGTGGTCGGCGCGCTCGTGGCCGTGCTCGCCGCGTTGCTCGTCGCGGCCGTGCTCCTCGGCGACGCGAAGCTGCTCCTCGGCGACGTCGTCAACGGGATCCGCGGCACCGCCGGCCCCATCGTCAGCTACGTGCTCGACACCCGCGTGCCCCGCGTGCTCGCCGCCGTGCTCGCGGGCGCGGCGCTCGCGCTCGCCGGCGTGCTCGTGCAGGCCGTGACACGCAACCCGCTGGCGGACCCGGCGATCCTCGGCGTCTCCGGCGGCGCGGGCCTCGGCGCGGTGCTGTTCGTGACGAGCGTGCCGCTCGCGGCCGGCTGGGGCATCGCCGGCGCGGCCGGGCTCGGCGCGCTCGCGGCCGCCGGCGTCGTGTTCGGGCTGGCCGCGCGCGGCGGCTTCCCGCAGAACCGGCTGGTGCTCATCGGCGTCGGCGTCTCGGCGGGCACGGCCGCGGCCATCAGCCTGATCATCGTGCTCACCGACCCCTTCAACGCGGCGAAGGCGCTCACCTGGCTCTCCGGATCCACCTACGGCCGCGGCTTCGACGACGCCCTGCCCGTGCTCGTCGCGCTCGTGCTCAGCGTGGCGCTCGCGGCCCCGCGGCACCGGATGCTCGACCTGGTCGCCCTCGACGACGACACCCCGCGCCTCCTCGGCGTCTCGCTCGGCCGCGCGCGCCTGCTCGCCCTCTCGATCGCCGTCGTGCTCACGGCGACGGCCGTCGCGGCCGTGGGCGTGATCGGGTTCGTCGGCCTGGTCGCACCGCACGCGGCCCGCGCGCTCGTCGGCTCGCGGCACGCGCGCGTGGTGCCCGTCGCGATCCTCCTGGGCGCCGCGCTCGTGACCCTCGCCGACCTGCTCGGCCGCACCGTGATCGCCCCGGCCCAGCTCGGCGCCGGCCTCGTGACGGCCCTCGTCGGCACGCCGTACTTCGTGTGGCTGCTGTGGCGCGGGCGGGCGGCGCGGGGGCGGTAGGGGCGGATCCGGTCAGGCGGCGGCGCGGATCGCGCGGGCCACCGCGGCGAGCACGTCGGCGGGGTCCTGACCCTGGAGCGTCGGCGACCAGGCGGGCGTCCAGGGGCGTCCGTGCGTCACCCACGCCGTCGCGAGGCCCACCGCGCGGCCCCCGGCCATGTCGGCCTCGATGTCGTCGCCGACCATCCAGGTGGTGCGCCCCGGTCCGGCGATCTCGCGGGCGGCCGCGAAGATCCGCGCATCGGGCTTCTTCACGCCCAGCGCGCCTGAGATCACGCTGCCGGTCACGAGGTCGGCGAGCCCGGTGCGGTCGATCGTGGCCCGCTGCTGCCACGCGTCGCCGTTGGTCACGACGACGAGCGACTCCCCGAGATCGCCGAGCTCCCGCAGCCGTGCGACGACGCCCGGGTAGCAGTCGTTCCGCGCCACGACCTCGCGGCGCAGCGTGGCGACCAGGCCGTCGACGTCGGAGCCGGCCGCGGGGAACCGGTCGACGATCCGCTGCGCGAGCACCTCGCGGGGCGTGCGTCCGCGGCCGTCGGCGTGGAGCAGCCACTCCTCGTCCCCGGCGTCGCCGCCCCACGCGGGCACGGCCTCGGCCGCCCAGCGCGCGAAGGCGCCCGAGCGATCGACGAGGGTGTCGTCGAGGTCGAGGAGGACGGGCATGCTGGGACCCTAGGGGACGCACGCCGTGGATGCACCGGCGCGCGCGGATCGGCAGGGGGCCCGATGCAGGAGCAGAGGTCGTCGGCGGCCGGGTCGCGCCGGATCCGCACGACGCAGCGCGTGATGATCGTGGCCTTCGCGGCGCTCGCGGTCGCGCAGGTCGCGGTCGGGGTGCTGGCGCTCATGGCGGCGGACGGCACGGAGGGGAACGGCGCCCTCGGGGTCGTGATGCTCATCGGTGCTGCCGTCTCCGTGACCCTCTCGATCCTGTTCGCCGTCGCCCTCCGCCGCTCGCGCTGAGCGTCGGTCCACCGCCACGCGGGGCGGGGGGGGGCATCCGTCGGCGCCGGTCCACCTGTTCACGACCCACCCCACGGCCGAGGGCTCGTCGACGAGTCCGTCCGCCCAGTCGACGGCCAGCGAGACGGTCGGGCCGTCGGGGTCGCCGATCTCGTTGGCGAATACCGCAGATGCCAGGCTCTGCGCGTCGTTCGGCGAGAAGCACTTGGCGAGGTCCTCGAGCATCCAGCGTCGACCGACGACCTGGGGGGGGAGTGGGATGCCCGGTACAGGATCACGGCGGAGCCGTCCGCGCGAGCCTGGCCGGCCACCCATGACTTCCGCGGGACCAGACCCGGGTTCGCCGAGAAGCGCGCGCGGATCGAGTCGACGAACACGTCTCCGTCGACCGTCACGGGACGTCCTGCCCGATGGACATCGGCTCATACGACCACGAGGTGGAGGTGGAGGTGGGCGATCCCTCGGAGAGGCGAGTCGTGGACGGCTTCTTCACTCCGATCGCGAGGTCGACCCAGGAGGGGCAGGCAAGCGCTCCGTCCGGGTTCAGGCAGTACGCCGTGATTATGCCGACCTCTTCACCGCCCAGAGCGACGCCATACCAATCGCTCTTTCCGACGGCTTTGTTGACCACTCCGACTTCTCGGGAGTCCGTAACCGTGCAGCTCTCTTCGTCAGTGCACGTGATTTCATTCGCGTAAGCTGTGTAGCGCCTATCTTCCCCCTCGTCGACCCCGCCATCCGGATTCTTCAAGACAAAGCCGATTGAGTTCTTGCTGAAGATCGCGTGACGCTTTTGGGTTTTGGTCCAACCGAAGCCGGCGACACCGTCATAAGTACCTTGGCGGAGGATGATGGTCCGACCAGCGGCAGCGGTCTCGGTTCCCACAATCGTCGCCCCATCCGCCGCAGAGGCCGATGTGGCGACCACGAGCCCGGATCCACTCAACAGACCGATGAGGCCCGCCGTCATCGCTGCTGCCCGAACAGTTCGTGACATGCGATTCGTGTTATTTCCCATGATTCCCCTCATCCTTCGAGCTCATCACTCTTCCGGCTATCTCCCGGCCGCGCGACCAGTCGCACGGCAGGAGGCCTCTCGCCAGTTCCACGCGATCGTTCGGCCGCAATCGGATATCGATCTATAGATCACGCTAAGGGCACGGATTGCCCGGGTCGACCGCGCACGGCGCATGTGGCAGATGTGGTATTCGCGCGCGCCATGCGGAGGGACGATCGAGGCCTGCATCGTCGACGGCGCTGTGCCTTCGTAGCCCACCTGAACTCACTCCAGCGGCTGCACGTAACGCCGGCACACGTGCACGCGCCGGAACCGCGCCCGCAGCTCCGCCTCGCGCTCGATCGGCGCATGGAGGAGCGCCTGCACCGGCCGGCCGAGGCCGTCGGGGGTCGTGAAGCCGGTCGTGTCGTCACCCTCGCCCACGTAGACGTGCAGGTAGCGGGTCTCCTCGACGAAGCCGACGCGGCGGTACCACGCGTTCGCGGCCGGATCCTCGCGGGTCCAGGCGTCGAGCTCGGTGGCGCCCGTCCCGGCGAGGAGCGGGAGAGCCGCCTCGAGGAGGGTCGTGGCGATGCGTCGGCCCCGGTGGTCGGGGTGGACGGCGATCGCGTCGATGGTCGCGAGGGCACCCTCGACGCCGATGTCGAGGACCCCGACGATCGTGCCGTCCGGGTCCTCGGCGACGAGCGCGACGGACGGTTCGGCCGGATCCGGGCGCGAGGCCAGCGCGTAGTCGAAGTACTGCGTGTCGAGGAACGAGAGCGCCCGGCAGCGGAGCCAGCCGGTCTCGTCGGCGGGGGAGTAGGCGCGGACGGTGGGCGCGGGGTGAGCGGGCATGCGGGGTCCTGTCGTCGAAGCGCGCCGAGCGGGATCCGCCGGGCGCGGGTGGGATGGGAGCGGAGCGGGAGCCGGTGCTCATCTCGACGACATGCCTCCACCGTGGCCGATGCGCGCACCGCGCGCAAGGACGGGCGGCGGATGCGCGCGGCTCAGCCGAAGACGTACGCCGCGAAGCCCGCGGGCACGCTCGCGCGCTGCCGCTCCAGCTCCGCGACGAGCTGCTCGCCCGCCAGCGCCTTCCGCGTGTACCGCGGGATCTCGCGGCTGTGCCCCGCCATGTGCGCCACGGCCGCCGCTTGTCCGACGGCTCGGGCGACCGCCGTCGCCTCCGCGGACTCGGCGTCGCGGGCCGCGGCGTGGCAGCCGAAGGCGAGCGTGCGCATCACGCCGACCCCGAGCGTCCCGCCCGCGAAGGCGGCGGCTCCGTCGAGGGCGTCCCGCAGCCGGCCGTCGTCCGGGCGCTCGGCGGAGAAGACCGGCAGGAGCCGCGCCGCGCATGCCGCTGCCCAGACGATGAGACGCCGGCGGTCGCCCTCGGGGAGCGTCAGGTCGGCAGCGTCGATCACGCGTCCAGCGTTCCACTCGGGCGTCGCGGGCTCGCGGGTCGGGCCCCGTCGCGAGCGCCGTCCCTGCCACCCGTCAGCCCAGCGCGCGCCCCATCTGGATCCGTCGCCCGACCAGGTCGAGCCCGAGCCCCGCCTCCGTCTCCACGAGGCCCAGGTGGAACGGCGTCGCCGGCGGCTCCTCCACGAACCCGGCGCGGGCGTAGGCGGGCGCGTTCCAGGGCACGTCGGCGAAGGTGCGCAGCGTGATCCGCCGATGCCCGCGCCGCCGCGCCTCCTCGGCCGCCGCCTCCACGAGCGCTCCACCGTGGCCCCGGCGCCCGTGCTCGGGCGGCACGGCCACCTGCTCCAGGTGCGCGAGGCCGTCGGCCTCGAGGACGTGCGCGAAGCCGACGAGGGCGGGCGCGTCCGCGGCCGCGTCCTCCGCGACCAGCAGGAACCCGTGTTCGGCCGCGCGCTCCGCCCCGGTCGGCGCGGGCCACCACGCGGCGGGGCTGAGCAGCTCCACGAGGATCCGGTCGGCCCGGTCCTCGATCCCCTGCAGCGCGGCGAGGTCATGGGCGGCGGCGGGGCGGATCCGGGTGGGCATGCCGCGAGCGTATGCGGGCGGGCGGGCGGGCGCCGTCCGGCCGACGCGAGGGCGCGTCAGCCGAGCACGCGCCCCACCGACGCGAGCAGCAGGTCGAGCAGCGCCGTCAGCTCCGCCTGCGCGCGCTCCGGCGGTTCGTCCGGCAGGCTGCCGCGGCGCATCGCGGATCCGGCGTCGAGCGCGACCACGAGGTCGGCCGCGAGCTTCCAGCGCAGCGCGATGGCGGCGTCGAGGCCGTGGCGCACGGCGTCCGGCGGCACGGATCCGCCCGCCGCGCGGATCCCCTCGGCGTGGCGG
>NZ_LQXA01000040.1 GCF_001618005.1 Clavibacter tessellarius | reverse complement strand
CGTAGATGAGCGTGGTGGCGTACCCGAGCCAGAGCACGCGGGACCCGCGCACCACGAAGTACTCCGTGACCAGCACGATGAAGAGGTCGACCGCCTCGTCGAGCACCGAGGACATGTTGACGACCGACGCATCGCCCCGCCGCACCGAGGAGAACAGCAGCGACGCGAGGTCGGCGCCGACCGGGCCCGGCCCCACCGACTCCCAATCGATGAGCACGATGCCGCCGCCGTCGACGAACACGTTCGCGCCGGTCGCGTCGTGGTGGCAGAGCGTCCGCGGCAGCGCCTCGAGCGCCGCGCGCACGCGGTCCTGATGCGCGAGGAGGCTGGCGGCGGCGGGGATCCGCTCACCGAGCGCCGCGGCCGCACGCGGTCCGGGAGCGGCGAGAGCCCGCGCGCCGGCGGCGGCCGCCTCGGGCTGCGCGTGCCGGTCGATCCAGCCCGTGAAGAGCCACGGATCCTCCGGCGGCCGCCCGAGCCACCGCCCGCCGAGCGCACCCAGCGCCTCCGCGGCGTCGAGCAGCGCGGCCCGGTCCAGCGGGCGCGCGCCCCGGTGCCGCACCTCCTCGAGCCACAGGGTCACGCCGCCGTCCGCGTCGCGAGCCGCCCCATGCGCGCGCGGCGCCCGGATCCCCGGCGGCAGCCCGCCGAGCAGCCCCGACCGGTAGGCGGCCAGCTCCCGCGCGCCGTTCGCCACGAGGTACGGGACGGCGAGGTGCGGCCCCTCCGTCCGCTTCTCGACGAGCGACCACGGCACCCGCGCGCCGCCCGCCGCGAGCACCGCCTGCCCGCGGACCCGCGTCACGGCCCGGTGCGCGAGGAACGCGTCGTACTCCAGCGGCTCCCGGCGCACGTCCACCAGCGCGGCCACCGGCCGCCCGAGGAGGTCGGCGACGGCGTCCCCCAGCCCCGCGTCCCGTCCGTCGTCCATGCCCCGACGCTAGCGGCGTGCCCGTCGCACCGACCGGCGCTCCGGCCGCTGACCTCAGCTCTCCGGGTCGTCCCCGAACGCGCGCACCTCCTGGGCGCACCGGCACGCGGCCGCCATCCGCGCTGCCCACGCGTACGCGGCCTCCCGGGTCGGCAGGTCGAGGACCGCGTAGCCGCCCTCCAGCCGGCCCGTCCCCGGGTGTGCGCCCGGGGACACGGATCCGTCGGCCGCCACCCGCACGGGCGGGACGGTCCCGTCGATCCCGCCGCCGAACACCCACACGCCTTCGGCCTTCGCCTCCCGCACGACCGCGTGCGACTCCTCCACCACCGCCTGCCACTCGCCGTCCGGCACGTCCATCTCCCCGCTCGGGAAGGAGATCAGCCACTTCGTCATCGGTCCTGCTCCTCGCCGTCGTCCGTGCCCAGAAGCCAACCACCTGTGAGGAGTTGGACGACCGACCAACGACCGCCCGGATCCCGTGCGCTCCGCCCTCCCGCCCTGCACTCTCTTCCTCGTCAGCACCACCGACACGCACCGCTCGAACGATCCATGATCCTGAGGAAGAGGAACAGACCCATGAGCAAGCTCACGTCGACGACCACCCGCATCGCCGCCACCGCAGCCCTCGGAGGCGGCATGATCGCCGCCCTCGGCGGCTTCGCGGCGGCTCCCGCCCTGGCCGCGGAGGCCCCCGCGCCCGACCCCAAGACCAGCGCCGCCACCAGCCCCATCACCGGCAGCGTCACGCTCGACCCGGTCGCGATCGTCAACGCGATCAACGTCGCCGTGAACGACCAGCGCGACCGCAACGGCGCCGTCCAGGCCGCCCTCGACGTCGGCTACTACAACGCCGGCAACCCCGACCGCCTCACGGTCGCCGTGGTGAACAAGAACCAGGACATCTACGTGGAGGGCGCCATCGCCGACGCGAAGCCGATCGCCATCAAGGGCGGCAGCTACGTCATCTACTGGTTCAACGGACCGGGCAAGGTCACGAACAACGGCGACGGCGGGTTCCTCAACTGGGGCGTCCTCGGCAACAGCGTGAAGAACGGCAACGTCATCAGCATCAACGGCGGCTGATCCCCGTCACGGCTCCGTCGGCGCCCCGTCATCCCCTCGGGATGGCGGGGCGTCCGTCGTCCCGTCCTCGATCATGAGCGGCGGCTCGGCGCGGTGGATGCGGTGGGCGCGCCGCGTGCGGATCACCCCGCGCACGAACGCGACCGACACCAGCGCCGTGCGGTTCGGCGCGTTCCATGTGCGCATCAGCCGGCCGAGGTGCCAGGCGACGGCCTGCCGGCTGTAGGAGGTGGCGCGCGCGATCTCGTCGTTGGACATCCCGTGCGCGGTGAGCGCGAGCATCCGCTCCTGCACGTGGTCGAGGTCGGGGGCGCGCGCGACCAGGTCGAGCTCGACGTCCTCGTCGGCACGCGGAGGATCCGCGACCACCGCGCGCGATGCCGCCGCCACGCGCGAGCGGTGCCCCATCCACGACTCCACCCAGCACGTGCAGAGCTCGTGGGCGACGTGCGATGCGCGGGCCATGGCGACGATGAGCACGCCGCGCCGTTCGGCGGCGGCGGCGTGCATCACGAGCGCGAAGACCCGGAGCGCGGGGAGCGCGGCGCGGAGGGCGACGGACAGCTCGACGTCCGTCCGCGTGGCGTTCCGCCCGGCGTCCTCGCGGAGGGCGTCGAGGCACGCGGGCGGCAGCGGTCGGCCGTGCTCGACGGACGCGAGGGCGTACGGCAGCACCAGGGGCACGACCTCCGCGTAGCGCATGCGCAGCCAGTCCCGGCCGGCCGGATGCACGTCCTCGAGCGGGCAGCTCAGCAGGAGCTCGAGGAACTCGTCGACGCGGGCGTCCAGTCCGAGGCCCAGCGGCTGGCCGGGGCGCAGCATCCGGCCGCGGTCGGTCTCCCGTGCCTCGCCCATCGACTCCCCTCGGATACGCGGTGCGCGCCCCCGAGACGTCCGCACCGCGCCCCCATCGTGCGCTCACCCGGTATACGAGCGGTGGACGCCTCGTGTCCCATCGGATGACGGGGGCCGATCCGACCGCCCGCTCCTCGAGCGGACCCGGGGCGCGGATCCCCGGCCCCGCCACGACGGTGCCACGACCGGCGGTCGCTCCTCAAGGCGTTGACGGGGACGGCCATCCGTGCAAAGCCGACGCCGCGTGAGGTTTCGAGCGTCGTCCCGCGGACCCGACGCCCTGTCGCGCGGCCACCCGCTCGATATCGTGGGCCCCACCCGCGTCACCCGTGCGGGGTCTCGAGGAGGAGCACCCATGAGCAGCTACGCCGTCACCGATCCGACCACCGGCGAGACCGTCGCCGAGCATCCCGAGATCACCGACCCGGAGCTGCAGGACGCGCTCGCCGCCGCCGAGGGCGCGTACCGCGGCTGGTCGCGCCGCACCTCCGTCGCCCAGCGCGCCGCGCTCGTGGCCCGCGTCGCCGAGCTGCACACGGAGCGCCGCGACGAGCTGGCGCGGATCATCGTGCGCGAGATGGGCAAGCCCCTCGACCAGGCGCTCGGCGAGGTCGACTTCGCGGCCGACATCCTCGGCTACTACGCCCGTGGCGCCGAGGATTTCCTGGCCGACGAGCCGATCGCGCTCGCCGACGGCACCGGATCGGCGTTCGTGCGCCGCTCGGGGCTCGGCGTGCTGCTCGGGATCATGCCGTGGAACTTCCCGTACTACCAGGTGGCCCGGTTCGCCGGTCCCGCCATCGTGACCGGCAACACGATCCTGCTGAAGCACGCGCCGCAGTGCCCGGAGTCGGCCGAGGCGATCGAGCGCATGTACCGGGACGCGGCGGCGGAGCTCGGCGCCGACCCGGGCGTCTACGTGAGCGTGCTGGCGACGAACGCGCAGATCGAGGGTGTCATCGCGGATCCGCGCGTGCAGGGCGTCTCCGTCACGGGATCCGAGCGGGCGGGCGCCGCCGTCGCGGAGATCGCGGGCCGGCACCTCAAGAAGGTCGTGCTCGAGCTGGGCGGATCCGACCCCTTCATCCTGCTGTCGACCGACGACCTCGACGCCGTCGTCGCGGATGCGGTGGCCGCGCGCCTCGACAACAACGGCCAGTCCTGCAACGGCGCCAAGCGCTTCCTCGTGATCGACCACCTCTACGACGACTTCGCCGCGCGCTTCACGGCCGAGCTCACGGCCGCCCAGCCCGCGGATCCGATGGCCGACGGCACCCTGCTCGGCCCGCTCGCCTCGCACGCCGCCACCGAGCGCCTCACCGAGCAGCTGGCCCGCGCGGTGGACCAGGGCGCCACCGTGCTCGCGAGCGGCGAGCCCGTCGGCAACATGTTCCCGCCCGCGGTGCTCGCCGACGTGACGCCCGAGATGGACGCCTACCGCGAGGAGTTCTTCGGTCCGGTCGCCGCGCTCTACCGCGTCTCCTCCGAGGCGGAGGCGGTGGCGCTCGCCAACGACACCCCGTTCGGCCTCGGCTCCTACGTCTACACGACGGATCCGGAGCAGGCGCTGCGCGTGGCCGACGGCATCGACGCCGGCATGGTCTGGGTGAACCTCGTGCTCGGCGACGCCGCCGAGCTGCCCTTCGGCGGCGTGAAGCGCTCGGGCTCGGGCCGCGAGCTGGGCCGGCACGCGGTGGACGAGTTCGCCAACCGGAAGCTGATCCGCATCGCGTGATCGAGCGGCCGCGCTGCCGGGCCGGGCGGGGCGGTCGGGGCGGCGTGTCAGGGGTTCGCGGGGGAGGGCCGCGCCGCCGGGTCCGCGAGCAGCAGCTGCCGGAACCGGAGCCCGCCCACCGTGAGGACCGCGAGGACAGCGGTCGCGATGCACGCGGAGCCGAGGGCGACGACGCCGCAGACGAGGGGGAGGTCGTGCGGATCCACCGCTCGCCGCATGCTCGATCTCCTTCGTCGCGCGCCGGGAGCGCTGCCGTCCGGATGGAGGCTAGGGACCGGGGCGGGGATCGGCGCCCGACCGTCCACATGCACGGGCCCGGGCCGGCGCGCGGGCGGCGGATCGGCCCGCGCATGTCGCGGTGTGACGGACCCGTCGCGACGCCGCGAGCGCCAGGGCGCGCCGTCCGCCAGGCTGGTCGCGTCGCGTCGCGTCGCGTCGCGTCGTCGCGTCGTCGCGCCGCGTCGCGATGTCGCGCCGAGCACGACCGCGCCGAGCACGACCGCGCCGACCGCGCCCGACCCGACCCGCCCCACCGCACCCGCCCGACCGCCACGCCCCACCCCGAGGAGCCGCATGACCGACCGCATCCCGACCACGCACGCCGGCAGCCTGCCGCGCTCGCCGGAGCTGACCCGCCTGCTCGTCGCGCGCGACCAGGGGCGCCCGTTCGACGCGGCCGAACTCGCGGAGGTCACCGCGTCGTCCGTCGCCGACACCGTGCGCCGCCAGCTCGAGACCGGCCTCGACATCGTGAACGACGGCGAGGTGCCGCGCGTCGGCTTCTCGACCTACGTGCTCGAGCGGATCGACGGCTTCGGCGGCGCGGGCCACCGCAAGCCCACGCTCGACTCGCTGAAGTTCCCCGACTACGCCGCGTTCCAGGCGAAGCAGATCGTGGAGGGGGCGGACGTGGCGCGGGTCTGGGATCCGCCGGTCGCGCAGGGCCTCCTCGCGTACGACCCGACGCTCGCGGGCATCACCGAGGACCTCGACGGCTTCGACCGCGAGCTCGCCGTGCAGGCCGACCGCGGCCTCCGCCCCGCCGGCACGTTCTTCTCCGCCGCGACCCCGGGGATCGTCTCCACGACCCTGCTGCTCGACGCCGCGAACCCGCACTACGGCGACGACCGCGCCTACGTCTTCGCGCTCGCCGACCAGCTGAAGCTCGAGTACGACGCGATCGTCGCGCGCGGCCACACCCTCCAGCTCGACGCGCCCGACCTCGCGATGGAGCGCGTGATCCAGTTCGGCGACGCCACGCTCGAGGAGTTCCTCGCCGCGGTCGACCTGCACGTGGATGCGCTCAACCACGCGATCCGCGACATCCCGCGCGAGAAGGTGCGCCTGCACGTGTGCTGGGGCAACTGGCAGGGCCCGCACCAGGACGACGTGCCCGTCGACGTGCTGCTCCCGCACCTGTACCGGGCGAACGTGGGCGCGTTCAGCATCCCGCTCGGGAACCCGGCGCACCAGCACGAGGCGCCCGCGTTCCGCGCCCACCCGCTGCCGGACGGTGCCGTGCTCATCCCGGGCGTCGTGGACGTGACCACCAACTACCTGGAGCACCCGCAGGTCATCGCCGACCGGATCCTCGCGGTCGTCGACGCCGTGGGCGACCCGACCCGCGTGATCGCCGGCACCGACTGCGGCCTCTCCACGTTCGCGAGCTACGAGTTCGTCGCGACCGACGTGGCGTGGGCGAAGCTCCGGGCGCTCGTCGCGGGCGCGGAGATCGCGTCGCGGCGCGCGTTCGGGTGAGGGGGCGCGAGTCGTCCCTGGCGATGATGCCGCTGTCGTGCACATCACCGACGCCCTCGCCGCGCTGGCGCGTGCCGATGAGCGGATCGGGACGCGCGGCCAGCACCTGAACCACCTGCTCATCCGATCGGAGAGCATCTCGTCGTCATGCATCGAGGGCGATCGCGTCACGCCTGAGCGCCTCGCGATCGCCGAGCTGATGCACCACGGCTCGCGGGTGGCCTCGACGTCATCGTGAATGTGCGCGCGACCGAGGACGCGATCGACGCTCTCGCCGATCGCGCATGCGCAGTCCGAGACGACCCACCGCTTCACCGACGGCAACGGCCGCACCGGGCGGGCGCTGACCACACGGCCCTCCGCGCCGGCCGCATCGCCGAGCGGGTCGGCGTCGTCGGCACGGCGGAGGCCTTCGCGGACTTCGTCGAGGAGCTGGGCGACGACGTCCGGGGCAGGGCATCCGAGACTTTCGTATCGCTTCGCGCGCCTCGCGTTGCGGAAGTCGAGACCTCTGGGCTTAGCTCGGAGCGCCCGGCCTCAATAGCTTCGTGACCACGCCGGGTCGGATTCCGATCCACCCGGAATCAGAGTCGACTCCTGTGCACGCGTCTGGACGGTCCATCGATCATGCACGTAGAAGAAAGCGAAGCAGCATATGTGGTCATTCGTCGCCAAGGTCCTCGCCCAGGCATGGAAGTACGGCGCCTCCAAGGTCGCCGCCGTCGCCAAGTGGGTCCAGTCCAACTGGGCTCAGGTGCAGAAGTGGATCTCCCGTGGCCTGTCGGTCTCCTCGATCATCGAGCTGATCCTCAACATCCTCGGGTTGTAGTCCCTGACGGACGCCCCCGGGTCGCAGCCGACCCGGGGGCCTCCGTCTCCCACCACAACCACCAGCAGCGTGCCGACGACGTACCGTGGCCATCGAGAGCGACCAGGAGGTGACCCTCGGCATGGACGACACGCTGCACCTGCCCGGGGACGGCGAGCCGACCGCCGACGGCGGCCGCGATCCGCGCCCGCTCCACCCCAGCTCGGTGCTGCCGGCATCCGGGTCGCCGGGCGTCGCGCGTCTCCCGCGATCCGCCGCCCTCTACTGGAGCACCCATTCGGTCCTCGGCGCCGTCGGCGTCCTGGCCGTCGTCCTGCCCCTGGTCCTGTGGCTCGGGGGTCGCGGCGCGCTCGAGACCGCGGCATGGATCGCGGTGCCCGTCGTCGCCGTCCTCACGCTCGTGGACGTCCTCGTCCTGAACCCGCTGCGGCTCGCGAACTGGTCGTACACGGTCACCGCGGACGCCGTCTACATCGCCCGAGGTCGGTTCGTCCGGACCTCGCTCGTGATGCCCACCGCGCAGGTCCTCAACGTGGAGATCGCCGAAGGTCCGCTCCTCCGCGCGTTCGGCATGGTCCGCGTGCGGTTCGTCTGCATCGGCGACGGCCCCGTGATCGGGCCCGTCCTCCCGGGCGAGGCGGAGGCCCTGCGTCGGCGCGTGATGGGCACGTGGGAGCCCCGCGATGCGGCCTGACCGCGACGCGACGACCTTCCGCGACTCGCCGCGGTTCATGGCGGCGGACCTCGCGGGTCATCTCCCCAGCTACCTGACGCTGGTCCTCGCGACCCTCGTCTGGGTCCCGCAGGCCGAGCCGTGGGTCGGCCGCCTCGTCATCCCGCTCCTGATCGCGCTCGGCGCCTACCGGCTCATGGAGCCCGTCTACCGCTGGGCGACCGTGCGCTACGAGGTGACGGGGACCGAGGTCCGGATGTGGTCGGGCGTGATCGACGCCCGCTCGCGCGTCCTCCCGTGGGGCTCGATCTCCGCGGTCGAGACCGAGAGCACCTGGGCCCTGCGGATCTTCGGGCTGCACCGGGTCACGGTCACGCAGGCAGGTGACGCCTCCACCCGGATCGTCTTCCGCGGGGTCGACGCGCCGACGCACCGCTCGCTCCTCGCTCGAGTGCGGCCCGTCGCCGGTGACGCGCCGTCCGGTCCCGCGTCCGTTCCCGCTCCCCCGTCCGCCCGGCCCGACGACCGGGAGCGCACGATCTACGCGGCCTCCTGGCGCGACCTCGTCGCCGTCACCTTCCTGCACGCGCGATTCGTCGTCCTCGCGCCCACGCTCGTGGCATCGGTGTGGGAAGTGCTGCAGACGGCCGGGGCCGACGTGCCGCTCGCTGACGCTGCGGGCGGGATCAGCCCGGTGCTGGTGGCCGCGATCGTCGCGGTCGTCGTCGCCGCGCTCGCGACCGTCGCGACGGCGGTCCAGTACCGGGGCTTCCACGTGGGCACGACGCCGGCGCACGACCTGGTGATCAGGTACGGGCTCATCGAGACGCGCGAGCGGAACATCAGCGCCCACGCGCTGGCGGGGGTCGTCGTGCAGCGCAACCTCCTGGAGCAGGTCCTGGGCCGCGCTCGGCTCTCGCTGCTGACGACGGACTCCGGTGCCCAGCTCGGCACGAACCTCATCCTCCCGACCCTGCCGCGGTCCACCGTCGCGGCGATCCTGCGCGAGCACTTCCCCGACCAGGCGGCGGCCGCGGCCTCGCTCGTGACGCCGGGCCCGGTCGTCCGTAGCGGCGTCACCGCTGCGGTCATGGGCTCCATCGGTGCGGGTGCCGCGCTCGTCGCGACGGCCGCCGGGACCACGCTCGCTGCCGGCGTCCTCATCGGGCTGGGCGTGATCCTGCTGTCCTCCGCGCTGTTCCGCCAGCTCGCGTCGAGGCTCGCGTTCGACGCAGCGACCGACCAAGTCGCCGTCACCTCGCACGTCGTCCAGGAGCGGCGCACCTTCGTCTCGGCCCTCGCCGTGCACACGGTTGCATCGGTCCGCCCGGCGGGGTCGGCGGACGGCACGTGGACGTTCGCCTCCCTCCGCATGTACGCGGGCTCGCCGCGGCGGCTCACCGCGGCACGCTGCCGCGAATCCGACCTGCACGCGCTCTCCCGCGCGCTCGTGCAGGCGTCCCCCCGCATCGCCCGCACGAAGAGAGAGGCCAGGGCCGCACGATGATCGAGATCGCGAACGTCTCCAAGAGCTACGGCGGCACCACCGTGCTCGACGACGTCTCCCTCCGCGCGCGCGACGGGGAGGTCACCGGGTTCATCGGCCACAACGGAGCGGGCAAGTCGACCGCGATGCGCATCGTCCTCGGCCTCACCCGTGCGGACGCCGGCGAGGCCCGGATCGACGGCGAGCGCCACGTCCAGGCGCGACGCCCGGCAGCGCAGGTGGGAGCTCTCCTCTCCGCGGACGGGCTCCCGCCGCGCATGACCGCGCGCGGACTGCTGGACTACGCGTGTCGCACGCAGGGCCGGCCCCGGGGTCGCGCCGAGGAGCTCATCCGCATGGTGGGCCTCGAGGAGGTCGGGAGCAAGCGCATCGGGGCGTACTCGCTCGGCATGAAGCAACGGCTGGGCATGGGCTTGGCGCTGGTCGACGACCCCCGGAACCTCGTGCTCGACGAGCCGGTCAACGGGTTGGACCCGAACGGCGTCCTCTGGCTGCGCGGCCTCCTGCGGATCCACGCCGACCGCGGCGGCTGCGTCCTCCTGTCCTCCCACCTCATGAGCGAGCTGTCGCTCGTCGCCGACCGCGTCGTGATCCTCGCCCACGGTCGCGTCGTCCGCGAGGGCCGCCTGGACGAGCTGGGGGGCGACGGGTCCTCGCGCGTCTACGCCGAGTCCCCCGCGCCGGAGCGCCTCGCCCAGGCTCTGATGGCCGCGGGCTTCCCGCCGCAGCGCGAGGGCCGCGGCGTCATCGTCCACGGGGTCGGCTCGACGCGCGTCGCGCAGATCGCGTATGAGTCCGGGGCGGGCCTCAGCCACCTGAGCACGCCGGGGACGTCGCTCGAGGACGTCTTCCTGTCCACCACCGGCACGACCGCGGAGAGGGAGGTCGCGTCATGAGCGCGTCGCACGGTACCGCCACCGCCACCGCCACCGCGTCACGCGGCCAGCGCTGGGCGCACGTCGCGTCCGCGGAGCTGCACCGCAGCGTCCAGCGAGGAGCGCTGCGGGGCGGCCTGATCTGGGCGGCGGGGCTCGCGCTGCTGGCCGGGGCCGGCGCCCGCGCCTTCACGGGCGCGTTCGCCGATCCGACCGCGGATGGCGCCGCGCTCGTGCTCACGCTGCCGATCGAGCTGGCGGCCACGGTCTTCGGGGTCGCCTTCGCCCTCGCCGTCCTCGGGAATGCCAGCCGGGACACGACGGACGGGACGGTCCTCACCTCCCTGGCGCTCGTGCCGCGGCGGGGCCGGCTGCTCTCGGCGCGCGCCGTGGCGCCGACGGCCCTGGGGGCGCTGGGGGTGCTGGGCGTCGCCGCCGTGCTCGCCGCCGTGCACCTGATCGCGGACGGGCCCTCGCCCGCGACCGTCTCCGCCCTCCTGGTCGCCACGGCCGTGGCGACCCTCACGACAGCGGCGGTCGTCCTGCTGGTCTTCCTCACCGCCACGGTCCTCCGGCGCGGTGCCGCAGCGATGGCCGTCTTCATGCTCGTCGTGCTGGTGCTGCCGATCGCCGTCTCGGTGCTCACGGTGGTGGGACCGGTCCCGCTCCGAGGCCCCGCCGACGTCCTCCTCGCCGTCCTCCCCGGCACGCTCGCCCTGAAGGCGATGAGCACCGCGACGATCGCCGCGGAGGGCCCCGCGACCGTCCTCGCGGGCCTGGCGGGCCTCGTCGCCTGGTGCGGTGCCGCCGGCCTGCTGGCCGCGCGGGCTCTCTCCCGTGAGGGCGACGGCTGATCCGTGCCCCCCATTCCACCCCCACCCGCAACGACTACCGATGAAGGAGCACCATGACCTCCCTGCTCGAGGACACCCCCCGCTGGCTGCTCTACGCGGGTCTCGCCGCGATGCTGCTCGTCCACATGTTCGTCCTGTCCAACCGCCGGCACGCGTGGCCGGGGGCCGTCTTCCCCGTCGCCTGGGTCGTCCTCTTCGCCGTGCTGGCGGGGACGGGGCAGCCGATCGGCCCGCGCGAGATCCTCTCCGGCGCGATCGTGCTGGGCCTCCTCGTGTTCCTCTGGGTGTCGATGCGCCGCAGCCGCGCGGCGAGAATCGCCCGCGGACGCGAGCGCCCGGCGGGCGAGGCGGGCTGAGGCCGTCGTCCGGCCGGGTGATCCTCGGTCGCCTCAGGCCGCGCCGCTGCCCGCGATGTCGCGGAGGCGACGGCGCACCGCCGCGTGGGAGGCGACCAGGGTCGCGTCGAGGCCGGCCGTGCGCGCATCCGCCCACTCGTCGAAGGCCGCGCGCACCGCGACGCCCGCGAGCTCGGTGACGAGGCGCGCCTCCTGCGCGGTGATGCGTCCGCCGAACGCCGTCGTGATCCTCTCGGCCAGCTCCCACGAGCGCGCCGCGTCGAGCGACACCGCCGTCGACCGCAGCTGCGGCTCGGCCGCCATGAGCCGTCGCACGCGCAGCTGCTGGTGCGCGATGGCGGAGAGGTCGCCGTCGAGGCTGGCGAGCACGCGCTCGTAGACGGCCTCGAGCTGGGGGAGCGGCGCGGATCCGCGGTCGACGTCGGCGAGCCAGGCGTCGAGCGGCGCGTCGAACACCGGGTGCAGGGTGAGGACCGACTCCTCCTTGCTCGGGAAGTAGCGGAAGCAGGTGCGGTCGGAGACGCCCGCGGCCTGCGCGATGTCGTGGATGGTGGTGGCCGCCATGCCGCGCTCCTCGAAGAGCGCGAGCGCGGCCTCGCTGATCTCGGTGGTCGTCGCCATGCGGCGCCGTTCGCGGAGGCCCGCGGCGCCGGTGCCCGCGGTGGTCGTGGCCGTGTCGCTCAGCGTGCCCATCCGGTCGCCTGCCTCTCGAACATCCCGCCGGTCGGATCCGACGAATCTGTCATATACTGCCACATGGTCCGAGTCTGACATCGAGACCGTCCCGGCCCCGCACCGTCGCGCGCGCCCCGCCTTCCACTCCCGGAGATCCCCATGAGCACGCCGCCCGCCGCCGACACCCGGCGCGACGCCACCCCGCCCTCCGAGGCGACCGTCCCCACCGCCGGCCGCGCCGCCGCCGACCGCCCCGTCGCCCCCGAGGACGAGCGCCTGCCGCACGGCGCCCCGCTCGTCATCGGCCTGCTCGTGGTCGCCGCGTTCGTCGTCATCCTCAACGAGACGATCATGAGCGTCGCCCTGCCGAGCCTCATGGTCGACCTGTCCATCACCACCGCCACCGCGCAGTGGCTCACGACCGGCTTCATGCTCACCATGGCGGTCGTGATCCCCGCGACCGGCTTCATCCTGCAGCGCTTCACCACGCGCCAGGTCTTCGGCGCCGCCATGACGCTGTTCTCGATCGGCACGCTCATCGCCGCCATCGCGCCCGGCTTCGGCGTGCTGCTCGTCGGCCGCATCGTGCAGGCCAGCGGCACGGCCATCATGATGCCGCTGCTGTTCACGACCGTCCTCAACCTCGTGCCGGCCGCGCGCCGGGGCCGCCTCATGGGCGTCATCTCCATCGTCATCGCGGTCGCCCCGGCCATCGGGCCGACGGTGTCCGGCCTCATCCTCAGCTCGCTGTCGTGGCGCTGGATGTTCTGGATCGTGCTGCCCATCGCCGTCATCGCGCTCTCGCTCGGACTCTGGAAGATCACGAACCTCACGACCCCGCGGAAGCTCCCGTTCGACATCCTCTCCGTCGTGCTCTCCACGCTCGCGTTCGGCGGCCTGATCTTCGGCCTCTCGAGCCTGGGCGAGTCCGCCGAGGGCAACGCGCCCCTGCCGCTGTGGATCCCGATCGTCGTCGGAGTCGCCGCGCTCGCCGCGTTCATCGCCCGCCAGATCGGTCTGCAGCGCGAGGACCGCGCCCTCATGGACCTCCGCACGTTCCGCAGCCGCGCGTTCGTCGTGGCCGTGATCATGGTGAGCGTCAGCATGATGGCGCTGTTCGGCAGCCTCATCGTCCTGCCGCTCTACCTGCAGAACGTGCTGGAGCTCGGCACGCTCGAGACCGGCCTGCTGCTGCTCCCCGGCGGCGCGCTCATGGCGATCCTGTCGCCCATCGTCGGCCGCCTGTTCGACCGCGTCGGGCCGCGCCCGCTCGTGATCCCCGGTGCCGTCGTCGTGAGCATCGCCCTCTGGGGCATGACCACGATGCTGCACGAGGGCACGTCCATCGGCTGGGTCATCGCGGTGCACCTGGTGCTCAACGCGGGCCTCGCGTTCATGTTCACGCCGCTGCTCACCTCGGCCCTCGGATCCCTGCCGCCGCGCCTCTACTCGCACGGCAGCGCGACGGTCTCGACGATGCAGCAGCTCGCGGGCGCCGCGGGCACGGCGCTGTTCGTCACGGTGCTCACCACGACGACCGTCGCGGGCGTCGCCGACGGACAGTCCGAGGTCACGGCCACGGCGGCCGGCGTGCAGGCGGCCTTCATGATCGGCGGCTTCATCTCCCTCGCCGCCGTCGCCGCGTCGTTCTTCGTGCGCCGTCCGGCGGAGGCGCTGCCGGAGGGTGTGGCCGCGCACTAGGCGCCGTCCCCTTCCGCAAGGAGTGCGTCAGTGTGGCCTGACATCAAACTTGCGTGACATCAAGCCCTTTAAGATCTAGTCAGCTTGACCTAAACTGCTGCCATGCCGACCACGCCTCCCGCCATCACGAGATCCCTGCGCATCGTCGGGCGCAACCTGGCTACGCAGCGGAAGCTGCTGGGTCTCACGGCGAAGATGGTCGCGGAGCGCGCCGGGACGACGCAGCAGACCATCAGCAAGCTCGAGAACGGGCAGGGGACGAGCTTGGAGATCACGCTCCGGATCCTGCGCGTGCTGGGGCTCATGGACGGCGTGGTCTCCGCCACCGATCCGTTCGGTACCGAGCGAGGCCGGCTGATGGTCGACGAGAAGCTGCCGGAACGCGTCCGGGTGCGCAAGCGTGGCTGACGCCTACGACGTGACGACCGTGATCGGCCGTGAGGAGGTGCGCGCGGGGAGGATCTTCCGCACCAGGACCTCCGGGTCGTTCGAGTACGACTCCGACTACCTGCGCCGGCGAGACGCATTCGCGCTCTCGCCGGCCCTCGGCCTCTTCCCCGGTGCTCAGGCGCTGGCTCCCGCGAACCCCTTCAGTGACTCGGCGCCGGACACCTGGGGTCGGAAGGTGCAGAATCGCGCTGCCGGGCGCACGCTCGATGAGCTGACCCTGATGTTCGGCGTCAACGACGAGGGGCGACAGGGGGCGACCCGGTTCTGGCAGGGCGGTGTCGCCGTGGCGACGGGCGGCGGGGTCCCCGCGGAAGCCGATCTGTCCGAGATCGTCCACGTCGCTGACCAGATCGAGCGCGGCGAGACGGAGATCGATGATGCCGCAGTCCGTCGTCTCTTCCGGGCGACCGGCTCGCTGGGAGGCGCGCGCCCCAAGGCGAACGTCAGGATCGGCGCCGACCTGTGGCTGGCGAAGTTCCCCAAGCCCACCGGTGACGAATGGAACGTGATCGCGTGGGAAGCTGCGGTGCTCGACGTGATGGGCGAGGTGGGGATCGACGTCCCGCCTCACGACACGAAGCGGATCACGGTGGACGGCACCCGACGCACGGTCCTGTTCCTGAGGCGCTTCGACCGCGGCGCCGACGGTGTCCGCATCCCCTACATGTCCGCGATGACCGCTCTCGAGGCGACGGACGGTGACGGAGGCGATTGGGTCGACGTGGTCGACTTCGCGCAGGTGGCCGGTGCCGACGTGACCGAGCTGTGGAGACGAGCCGTGTTCGGCGCGCTCGTCGGGAATCTCGACGACCATCTGCGCAACCACGGCTTCCTGCGCGAGGGGACCGCCTGGGCGCTCGCTCCTGCCTTCGACGTGAATCCGGTGCCGCTCGGCGACGGTCAGCGCCACCAGCTGGCGCTCCTCGGCGACCGGGAGACGAGTCTGGACTCGTTCACCACCGCGGACGCGCTCGACATGTTCGGCATCCGTGCGCCTGCGGCGCGGACCTTCCTGGAGCGGCTGCGGTCAGCGCTGCCGGGTCTTCCCCGGCGAGCCGCCGCGCACGGCGCCGACGCGCTCACGATCGAGACGATGCGATCCCGCATCGAGCACGCGATCGCGGCCGTGGGTCAGGCCATGGAGCCGTAGGGCCGCTGTCGTCGAGGTCGCGCTGATCGACGGCGTCATCCCGCTCTCCGCCCAGGGAGGAGGACGGGCGCGGTGGACAGCACCAGGATCGCGAACAGCGTCTGGTCGACCGCACCCCACACCGGGATGCCGCCGGTCGTCGCGATCACCGACCAGTTGACCGCGATGTCCTCGAGGATCACGGCGATGCCGAGCCCGACCCCTGCAGGGCGCCGGAGCGCGAGCAGCGCGATGACCAGCGGATCCAGGACCGTCAGCGACACCCAGAACGCCCGCAGCGGGAGCGGGTGCCCCGCGTAGACGTCGAGCCCGGCCGTCGCCAGGTCGAGCACGTGGCTGACGGTGCCGATCGCGAAGCCCGTGATCCAGAGGGCGCGCACGAGGCGCGGGCCGCGGTCCGGCCGGCGCGCCCGCTCCGCCGACGGCGTCACTCCCACGACGCGGAACCGGGCGGGACGGCCGCCCTCGCCCCCGCCCGCCACCGCGCGATCGACTGCTCCACGTACTCGCCCACGAGGCCGGGCAGGTCGATCCGCGGGTTGTGCAGCCACTGGATCTCGAGGCCGTCGAGGATCGCGAGGAAGCAGGCGGCCTCGTAGTCGAGCGTCGCCTCGTCCATCGCGGGCACCTGCCCGAGCGTGCCGGCTTCGTCGATGCGCTGGCGGATCTGCGCGATCGTCCGCGCGTACCGCGTGCGGATGTACTCCTGCGCGGGATGCGTCGCGTCCGACGCCTCGGTCGCGAAGGTCAGGTACAGCTCGAGGAAGCCGCGGTGCTCCACGTGGTACCGCATCAGGTCGACGAAGGCGCGGATGGCGGGGAGGCCCGGCGCGGCCTCGGAGACGAACGGCTGCTGCCGGTCCCACTGGCGGAGCACCTCGGTGAGCAGCTCCTCCTTCGTGAAGTAACGGAGCACGGCGGCCGGGGAGACGCCCACCTCGTCGGCGATCTCCTTGATCGTCGCGGCACCGTAGCCGCGGATGCCGAACACGCGCACGGCCGCGTCGACGATCTCGGCACGGCGGCGGACGCCGGTCGAGTACCGCCCCCGCGCTGCGTTGCCGGTCACACGGCCCCCGAGCGTGGTCGCGCTCTCATCCTCATCAGCACGGGCGACGCTCTCGGGGGTGCCCGAGGGCGGGGCCGGCCTGCGGGTGTCGGTCACGATGTCGATCCTCCCCCTTGTGCGGTCCGCGAAGCGGGACGTACAGTGACTCAACCGTAAACAGGTCGTCAGTTTTCGTCCTGGGTCATCAGCTAGGGACGAGGGCGTCGTGAGCGAAGTGGTGTTCGGGGTCGGCCTCATCGGGGCCGGGCCGGTCGGGCAGGCCATCCACCTGCCGACGTTGGCGCGCATGGCTGACAGGTTCCGCGTGGTGCACGTGATGGACGTGGATCCGGACGTGGCCCGCCGCGTCGCCGCCCGCGTCGACGCGCGCCACTCGACCGACGCGGATGCGCTCATCGACGACCCGGCCGTGGACGTCGTCGTGATCGGCAGCCCGAACCGCTTCCACGCGGAGCAGGTCATCGCCGCGTGCCGCGCCGGCAAGCGCGCGGTGCTGTGCGAGAAGCCGCTCGCCGTCTCCGCCGAGGAGGGGGAGGCGATCGCCCGGGCCTCGGTCGAGCACGGCGTACCCGTCGTCGTCGGCACGATGCACGCCTTCGACGCCGCCTGGACCGCCGCGCTCGACGGCTGGCGCGCGTCCGGCGACGCCCCGCACACCGTCCGCATCTCCGCCGTGATCCCGCCGAACCCCGACTCCGAGGACTCGGCCACCGAGATCGTCGGCCGGCCCGCGCCCCGCTCGCCCGGCGCCCCGGACCTGGAGGCCCGCGTGGCCGCCATCACCGGCGGCGTGCTCGGCCTCGCGATCCACGACCTGCCGCTCGCCCGCCAGCTGCTCCCGGTCGCGCCGCCGCGCGTGATCGCGGCGCGCACCCTCGACCCCTGGGGCTACGAGATCGTCGCGATGGTCGGCGAGAGCGTGCTCGAGGTGCACGGCGTGGGCGGCGCGACGTGGGATCCCGAGTGGACGCTCGACGCGGTCGCCGTCGACCGCTCCCTCCACGTCGACTTCTCCCTCTCCTACGTGCATGCCGGATCCAGCACCGCCACCCTCGCCGACGCCCGCCGCGCGACGACGTGGGGGCCGTACGCCGACAACGGCTACGTCGGCGAGTGGGAGCACGTGCACGACGTGCTCGTCGGCACCGCCGATCCCGTGCCGCTCGACGAGCTCCTCGCCGACCTCGCCCTGGCGACGTCCATCGCCGAGCAGTGCGCTGAGCTGATCCGCTCCGCCGCCTCCGCCGGCGGCCGCGCCCTCGCGGGCGTCGGATGCCGCACGGGGCTGGCCGCATGAGCTCCCTCGCCGTGCGGGTCGACCCCACCGCGACCCCGATCCGCCGGGCTGCGGCCGCCGCGACCCTCGCCTCGCTGCCCGAGTCCTTCCGCCGCGCGGACGACGCCGGGGAGGTCGTCGTGCTCGACGGCGGACCCGGCTGGGCGACCCGTGCGGTCGAGGCCACGCGGGACGGCGCTCGCGCGCTCCTCGTGCTCGACCCCGGCGCGGCCGACGACGCCGCGCTCGCGGCGCTGATCGCGACCGGCGTCCCCGTGGTGCTCGACGTGCCGTGGCGGCACGCGGAGGCCGTCCGTCGGGTCGCGCCGCGCATCCACCGCTTCGCCGCTACGGGCGCGCTCCTCGAGGCGCGCGCCGCGGTCGCGGGCACGGCGGACCTGCGCGGGGCCGCCCGCGCGCTCGCGCTCACCGCGGGGACGCTGCTCGGCTCGCCCGTCGCGGAGCTAGCCCCCGTCGTCGCGACCCCTCAGCACCTGATGCTCGCCGGGCCGAGCGCGTCCGGCGTCCACGTGGTCGTGAGCGTCGTCGTCGCCGGCCACGACCACGGACGGTCGACGTTCCGGATCCTCGTCGGCGACCGCGCCGCGCACGTGGTCCTGCCCGCGCCCGGCTCGGCGTCGCCCGGCCGCGCGAGCGTCACGGATCCGGCCGGCCGCGAGGACCTGCCCGTCGTCTTCGAGTCGGGCCACCGCACGGCGCTGCGGATCGCCCGCGACGCCGCCCACGGCCGCTGCGCACCCGACGACGTCGCCGAGCTCCGCGCCCTGCTCGCCGCCGCGCCCGCCCTCGCGGCCGACGCGCGCCCCTAGACCCAGCCCCTTCCCTCCCACCACACACAGCACCACGAGACGACGGAGTCAGAAATGCCACAGCAGTCAACGAGCGCCTTCGGCAACGGCCTCACCCGACGATCCCTCCTCAGCGCGGGGGTCGGCGCCGCGGCGGTCGGCCTCCTCGCCGCCTGCAGCGGCGGCGGAGGAGGCGCCAGCGGCGCCGGCGCACCCCTCAAGTTCTGGAACATGCCCTGGGGCGCGCCCGCGTTCCTCACCGAGGACAAGGTGATCTCCGCCGCGTACAAGCCCGCGAGCGGGTTCGGCAAGGTCAGCTACCAGCAGGTCCAGTGGGCCAACTTCACGCAGACCTTCTCGACCGCGGTCGCCGCCAACAACGGCCCCGCGGTGAGCTCGGGCGGCGGCACGACCGCGTTCCTCTTCGAGTCGCAGGGCAAGATCGCGTACGCCGACGACCTCATCGAGACGTGGAAGGGCAACGGGATCTACGACGACTTCCTCCCGGGCCTCGTCGACACGCTGAAGACGGCCAACGGCTACGCGGCCGTCCCGTACAACCTCGACATGCGCATGTACTGGTACCGCAAGGACCTCCTCGAGAAGGCCGGCGTCGAGGCGCCCACCGACTGGGACTCCTACGAGGCCGCGTGCGCCGGGCTCAAGAAGATCGGCGTCTACGGCTACGGCACCCGCTCCGGCGCCGGCGCCTTCACCGGCTTCCACCAGATCGTCGCCCACATGATCAACAACGGCGGCGGCCTGTTCGACGGCGACCAGAACCCGGACGTCGTCACCGACAAGAACATCGAGGCCGTCGAGTGGGTGCTCGGCATGGTGAAGAACGGCTACGTGGATCCCCGCAGCGCCACCTACACCTCCGACAACGCGTACCAGCAGATGGACGCCGGCACCTTCGGCATGCTCTGGGACGGCGCGGGCGCCCCCGCGAACGTGACGCCCGAGACGGCGGCGCAGATGGTGGTCGGCGACCCGCTCGTGGGCCCCGGCGGCGAGAAGGGCGCGCTCTACTTCCCGAACAACATCATGATGTACAAGTCGACGCCCAGCCAGGAGAACAGCGAGGCGTTCCTCACGTACTACTACCAGAACATGAAGTCGCTCTGGACGAAGCAGACCGGCATCGGCCTGCCGCCGCTCAAGTCCATCGCCGACGAGGCGTACGCGGACGACCCGAACACCACGAAGATCCTCAGCGACTGGCAGCCCATCTCGAAGACCTGGGGCGCGCCCGGCTCGAACACCGTCTTCCAGAACGTGACCAAGGTCGACGGCACGCAGCCGACGATCTCGTTCGCGCAGTCGGTCCTCGGTGGCACAGTCACGGCGCGCGAGGCCCTCGAGAAGCTGCAGAAGGAACTGGACGCGGGCGCGTGACGCCGCGCGCATCCGGAGGGCATGACATGGGCGAGGTGACCTGATGGCGTTGGACACGCGCGACACCCGCGGCGACACCAGCGTCGTCGACAAGATCGGGCTGGCGCGCCGCGGCGTGGGCGTCGCCGGCTCCGGCCGGCGGCCGAGCGAGACCCGCAAGGGCTCGGGGAAGACGCCGCTCGGACGGGCCGGCGCGACGCTGGCGCTGTTCGCGCTGCCGTCGCTGATCCTGCTGATCCTGCTGAACGTCTACCCCGTCGTCTACTCCTTCCTGCAGTCGCTGCAGAAGGGGACGCCGTCGACGCTGCCGTGGCAGACGCCGTTCGTCGGGTTCGAGAACTACGCGAGCGTGCTGGCCTCGGAGTCGTTCCGCAACGCGACGGTCTTCACGATCGTCTTCACGCTCGTGGGCGTCTTCGGCTCCTGGCTCGTGGGCCTCGCGCTCGCGCTGCTGCTGCGCACCCGGATCCCGGCCAACGGGTTCTTCAAGGTGCTGCTGCTCCTGCCGTGGATCGTGCCGGTGGTCGTGTCGTCGACCTCGTGGAACTGGCTGGTGGCGACGCCGCAGAGCCCGGTGCCGATCATCCTGGCGACGCTCGGGTTCCCCGACGCGAACTTCCTCGGCGATCCGCTCCTCGCGCAGGTCGTGGTCTGCGTGTTCAAGGTCTGGATCAGCTTCCCGTTCATGCTGATGATGATGTCCTCGGCGCTCGCGTCGGTGGACACCAACGTCTACGAGGCGGCGAAGATGGACGGCGCGAGCGCCTGGCAGGCGTTCCGCGGCGTGACCCTCCCGATCATCTCCCGCACCACGTACATCAGCTGGGTGCTGATGACGATCTTCTGCGTCAACGACTTCCCGACGATCTTCCTGCTCACGCAGGGCGGTCCCGTGAACGCGACGACGTCGCTGATCGTGCTGGCGTACCAGCAGGCGTTCCAGAACCTGCAGACCGGACCGGCCACCGCGGTCGCGTTCATGATGACGGCCGTGCTCGTCCTCGTGTCGACGCTGCTGTACCGGCAGATCAAGAAGGCGGACATCGAATGAGCCAGGCACTCGCGGTCGGCGGCGCCACCTCGGCGACCGTCGGCGACGTCAAGCGGACCTCCGCGAAGCAGCGCGAGCAGAAGGGCCAGTGGTGGCGCTTCCTGCTCATCGCGGTGATCACGCTCGTGGTGATCACGCCGATCCTCGCGGTGCTGTTCCTCTCCACCCAGCCGGGGCAGAACTCGACGGCGACCGGGTTCACGCTCGAGAACTTCGAGCGCGTGCTCGGCGGCACCGACGTGATGATCTGGCTCGGCAACAGCCTGCTCGTCGCGCTCGTGACCGTGGTCGTCTCGGTCGTCATCGCGGCGCCGGCCGGCTACGTGCTCAGCCGCTCGCGGTCGCGGCTCGTCTCCGGGTACTCGCTCGTGCTGTTCGTGGTGCAGGCCCTGCCGGTGGTGACGGCGGCGATCCCGCTGTTCATCACCTTCTCGGCGATGGGCCTCATCAACACGCTGCAGGGCGTGGCGATCATCTACATCGGCTCGACCATGTCGGTCGCGATCTGGATGATGGCGGCGTACATCGACTCCATCCCCATCACCCTGGAGGAGGCGGCGTGGATGGACGGCGCGAGCGTGTTCGGCGGCTTCGTGCGCGTCGTGCTCCGCAACTCGCTGCCGGGCATCCTCTCGACCGCGATCTTCTCGTTCCTGCTGGCCTGGAACGACTACCTGATCGCGCTCCTGTTCCTGCAGGACTTCACGAAGTACACCCTCCCCATCGGCCTCAACACGTTCTTCCAGCAGAACGCGGCCGACTGGGGCTCGGTGATGGCGGTCGCGGTCATCATGATGCTGCCGCCCGTGCTGATCTTCGCCCTGCTGAACAAGTACTTCAGCGTCGGCGGGATCGGCGGGTCCCTCGCCGGGAGGTGAGGCGGCCTCGCTCCGGACGAGAGCCCGCCCCCGTGGTCCATGTGGATCGCGGGGGCGGGCTCTCGTCGTGAGCGGCCCTACTTGGTCTGGTTCGGATGCCGCGTGTGGACCTGTTCGAGGAAGACCGTCTGCCCCTCGACGTAGAACCAGATGCGGGCGTCCCCTTGAGCGGTGGGCTTGTGCTGCCAGCGCACGTGGTCTCGCCCGGCGCGGGTGACGAGGCCGAGCTCTCCCTTGAGCGGGTAATTCGTCGGCGTGCGCTCCGTCGGGGTCCGGGTGAGGAAGTCCCACGCGTCCGCCAGCGGGCCGCGGATGGTCGCCGCCAGGTCCTGCCACCCCTTCCGCGCGCTCTCGGAGGCGAAGACGATCGTGTGCTCGGACTTCTTCGTGGGACGCGGGACCAGCGGATCCTTCGCCACGGTCAGGGGCGCTCGACCGGCAGCGGACGATCGAGCCACTCGACCGGCGAGTGCGACAGGCCGGCGGCGATGGCGGTCGCGGTCTCGCGCCAGGAGGTGAGCTCGGCGATCGCGAGGTGGGGCTGGCCGGTGGAGAAGGACGCTCGAGCGGCATCCACGAGCTCGCGCGCGCAGCTCTCCCGGTCGGCGGCCGACAGGGCGAGCATCCACGGGAACCGCTGCGCCATGCGCGAGGCCAGCGAGCCCTCGTCGTCCAGGGTGACGGTGATGAGGTCGGCCGCGAGCTGGAGGAGCTGCGCCTGCGCGTCCGCGGCGCTCTGGGACATCAGCACCAGGGTCTCGCCGTCGCGCCGCGTCACCTGGACCGGGTGCTCCTCCGCTTCCGCGAACACGTCCGCCGAGTGCTTGCTCAGCTCGGACGAGCGACGGATCGTCGTGCGGGCGTCGTGGAGGATGGACATGCCGTCATCTTATTCGGAACGTGTTCGGAAGTCCATGTCGCGGGTCAGGCGTCGTCCCGCATCTCGTACGCGGCCCTTCGCTCCTGCACCTCACGGATCCGCGCGATGTCGAACTTGGGCCGGCGCTGGGCGTCGTAGATGCCGTTCTGCTCCTGGAACGTGTCGGTGAGCTGCGTGTAGCAGTAGCCGAACATGCGCGGATCCTCGAGCAGCACCTCCGTGAGGCCGCGGAACCGGGCGTGCCACTCCTCCACCGTGCGGACGCGCTCGCCGTAGCCCCACGAGACGGCGCGCTCGGGGTCGTCCTCGGCGGCCGCCGCTGCCGCCGCGTCGGCCTCGGCCGGGTTCCACCAGATGCCGCCGTACTCCGAGACGAAGAACGGCTGGCCCGCGTACGGCACCGACATCGCGCGACCATTGAGCTCGTTGACGAACGGGCGGCCCTCCGCGAGGCCGGCCTGCTCGCGGCGGAACGCGTCCGGATCCTGCTCGTAGGAGTGGGAGTCGTAGACGTCGGCGCCGGGCACGCGGTGGGAGTAGCCGGAGGCGTCGAGGACGGGGCGCGACGGATCCGCCGCCTTCGTCGCCCGGTACATGCCGGCCGTCACGTCGTCGAGCTGGGTGATGCGGTCGTGCAGCGGCTGGTACGTCTCGTTGAGCGGGCACCAGCCGACGATCGACGGGTGGGAGCGGTCGCGGGTGACCGCCTCGATCCACTGGGTGATGAACGACGCCGTCGGCTGCTGCGCGTCCTTGCCGAGGCCGCCGCCCGCGCCCCAGTCGCCGAACTCGCCCCACACGAGGTAGCCGAGCCGGTCGGCGTGGAAGAGGAAGCGCTCCTCGAAGACCTTCTGGTGCAGGCGCGCGCCGGTGAAGCCCGCGGCCATCGACAGCTCGATGTCGCGGACGAGCGCTGCGTCATCGGGCGAGGTCATCAGCGTGTCGGGCCAGTAGCCCTGGTCGAGCACGAGGCGCTGGAAGACGCGGCGGCCGTTGAGGAGGAGGTCCTGGCCGTCGATCGCGATGGAGCGGAGGCCGCCGTAGGAGGCGACCTCGTCGACCACCCGGGCGTCGTCGCCCGTGCCGTCGACCAGGCGCAGCGCGATGTCGTAGAGGTGCGGATCCTCCGGCGACCACGGGCGCACGCGGTCCGCAGGGATCCGCAGGACGACCCGGGCGCCGAGGCCGGCGGGCACGGCCGCGCGCGTGATCTCGCCGGCCGCGTCCCGGAGCACGGCCTCGAACCGGAGGCCCGCCGTGCGATGTGACAGCTCGGGCGTGACGGTGAAGGACGCGTCGCCGAGCTGCGGCTCGATGTGCGCCTGGCGGATGTGGGCCTCGGGCACCGGCTCCAGCCACACCGTCTGCCAGATCCCGGTCGTGCGCGTGTAGAAGCACTCGGTGTTCGCGTACCAGGTGGCCTGCTTGCCGCGGGCCTGCGGCTCGTCGCGGGTGTCGCGGGCGCGGACCGTGATCACGAGCTCCTCCTCGTCGGCCCGCACGCCGAGGTCGGCCGTGAACGACGTGAAGCCGCCGCGGTGCCGCGCGACCTCCTCGCCGCCGACCCACACGGTGGCGTCGTGGTCGACCGCGCCGAAGTGGAGGAGGACCCGACGGCCGCTCCAGCCGGCGGGGACCCGTACGGTGCGGCGGTACCAGACCGCCGTGAGGAAGTCGACGTCGCCGATGCCCGATGCGGTGGACTCCGGCGCGAACGGCACGAGGATCTCCTCCGCCAGCTCCCGACCGAGCAGCCCGCGCTCGAGGCCGGAGTCGCCGCGGTCGCGCTCGAAGGACCACGTGCCGTTGAGGACCAGCCAGTCCGGCCGGGTGGACTGCGGGCGCGGGTGCTCGGACTTCGGGATCGCGGTGGCGGCGAGCGCGGGTGCGTCGTTCATGGGCGGGTCCTTCTGTCGCGGCGGGCCGGGCGGACGTGCTCGGGATCCACTCTCGCGCAGCCGGGTGGGACCGTCCCGGGAGGATCGCCGTCCGCCGCGTCCGCCGCGTCC
>NZ_LQXA01000039.1 GCF_001618005.1 Clavibacter tessellarius | reverse complement strand
CCCCGCCGATGCACAGCGCATCCCCGCCGAAGGACCCCATGCCCGCTAGCCGCCCCCGCTCCATCCGCTCCGCCCGCTCCCGCCGCCGCGCCCGCTCCGTCGGCCTCCTCGCGCTCGCCGCCGCCTCGACGCTCGCCCTCAGCGGCTGCTTCGCCGCGAGCCCCGGGTCCTCCGCCGACGGATCCGCGGGCGGCGACGGCCGCATCCGCCTCGCGATGCTGCAGCCGCCGCGCTCGGGCCTCACCCCCCTCAGCGACGACGCCTTCAAGCTGTCGCGCTGGAGCACGGCCGAGACGCTCGTGACCCTCGACGACCTCGGCGAGGCTCAGCCGCAGCTCGCCACCGCGTGGACGCGCGTCGACGACCGCACCTGGACCTTCGCCATCCGCCCCGACGTGCCCTTCCACGACGGCACGACCCTGACGGCCGCGCAGGCCGCGGCCTCCCTCACGGCCGCGGCGAAGGCGAGCCCGAAGCCGCGGATCCTCGACGGCGTCGACCTCACCGCGACCGCGGACGGCGACCGGCTCGTCGTCCGCACCGCGACCGCCGACCCGCTCCTGCCGCAGCGCCTCTCCAGCCCGCAGCTGGCGATCCTCGCGGCCTCCGCGTACGCGGCCGACGGCACGGTCTCGCCCGTCGGCACCGGCACGGGCCCGTTCCGCCTCACCGCGGTCGACGGCACCTCGTCGGCGACGCTCGACCGGTTCGACGACTACTGGGGCGGCCGCGCGGCGGCGCCCGGCATCGACGTGCGCTTCGTGCCCGACGGCACCGCGCGCGCCGCCGCCCTCCGCACGGGCACCGCCGACGTGGTCGAGGCGATCCCGGTCGGCCAGGCCGCGCAGGTGGATCCCGCGCTCATCCACGAGGTCCCCATGCCGCGCACGAACACCCTGTACCTGAACACCAAGACGGGCCCGTTCCAGGATCCGGCCGTGCGGGCCGCCGCCGAGGCCGCCGTCGACCGCGCCGCCCTCGTCTCGAGCGTCTACGAGGGCCGCGCCGACGAGGCTTCCGGGCTCCTCGGCCCGGCGCTCCCGTGGGCCGCCGACCTCCGTGACGGCGCCTCCTACCGCGACGCCCTCGCGGGCCGCGCGACCCCCGCGAAGGTGGACGGCGTGCCCATCACCCTCGGCACGTTCACCGATCGGGCCGAGCTCCCCGAGGTCGCCGTGCAGCTCGAGCAGCAGCTCGAGGCGGCCGGCTTCCGGGTGACGCAGGACGTGCGCGAGTACCAGTACATCGAGGCCGACGCGCTGGCCGGGAAGTTCGACGCCTTCATCCTGTCGCGCGCCACCGTGCTCGACTCGGGCGACCCCGCGGCGTACCTCTACAGCGACTTCGCGTGCGCCGGCTCGTTCAACATCTCGCAGGAGTGCGACCCCGCGGTCGACCAGGCGCTCACGGCCGCGTCCGCGCTGCCGGCGGGCGCCGACCGCCGGGCCGCGATCATGCGCGTCGAGGCGCTCGTGCTCGCCGACGACGCCGCCGTGCCGCTGCTGCACGAGCGCGTGATCCAGGGCGAGGCCGCCGGGGTGACGGGCGCCGTCCGCGATCCCCGCGAGCGTGCGCTCATCACCGCCGACACGCGCGTCGACGGCTGATGGGCGCGGCGCGCGAGCGGATCGTCGTCGGGGCGTCCCGGGTCGTCGCCGTCGGCGGCGTCGTGGCGCTCGTCGGCGCGCTGCCGTGGCTCTCCGGGCGCTCGCCCGAGTACACGGTCCTCCGCGCGCGCTACGCCGACCTCGAGGCGACCCCGGAGGCCCTCGAATCGATCCGCGCCGAGCTCGGGCTCGACCGCGGGCCGCTCCGGGTCTCGCTCGACTGGCTCGCGGGCGTCGTCCGCGGCGACCTCGGCACGTCGTGGATCTCCGGCCGCCCGGTCCTGCCCGGCACCCTCGACGCGCTCGGCGTCTCCCTCACGCTCATGGCGTTCGCGATCGCCGTGGTGCTCGGGATCGCGGCGCTCGTGTGCGCGCCCGCGCTCCTCGCCGCGACGCGCGGCCGCCGCGCCCGCGGATCCGGGGCCGTGGCCGCCGCTCTCACCGCGCTGCCCGAGTTCCTCCTCGCGACCGCGCTGCTCGTGGTCGTGGCCGTGTGGCTGCGCGCCGCGCCGCCCTCCGGCTGGGACGGTCCGGCGAACGCGGTGCTCCCGGCGCTCGCCCTCGGGATCCCCGGCGGCGGGCTCGTCGGGCGGCTCGTCGCCGACGCGATCCAGGCCGCGTCCGCCGAGCGCTGGGTCGCCACGTGGGCCATGGCGGGCATCTCCCCCGCGCGCACGACCCTCGCGGTGCTGCGCCGCGCGCTCCCGTCGGTGCTCGGCCAGGTCGGGCTCGTGCTCGTGGGCCTCACCGGCGGGGCCGTCGCGGTCGAGCAGGTGTTCGCGATCCCCGGCATCGGCCGCGCGACCCTCGGCGCCGCGAGCAGCCAGGACGTGCCGGCGCTCCAGGCCGGCGTGCTCGCGCTCCTCGTGGTCGCCGTCGCGGCGGGCGTCCTCGCGGGCCTCCTCCGGCGCGCGCTCCTCGGCCCCGCGCTCCGGCTCGGCTCCCTGCCCGTCCCCGACGCACGCGTCCCCGCCCGTCGGCGCGACGCCGTGGTCCCGGCCGTCGCCGCGGCGCTCCTCGCGCTCGTCGTGGTCGCGGGCCTCGCGCGGGATCCGTACGCCACCGCGTCCGGCCGCCTCGCGCCGCCGTCCTGGGCGCTGCCGTTCGGCGCCGACGCGAGCGGCCGCGACCTCCTCGGCCGCGTCGGCCACGGCGCGATCACGACGCTCGGCACCGCGCTCCTCGTGGTGATCGCGTGCTGCGCGATCGGCCTCCTGCTCGGGCTGCTGCCGCATGCGGCGACGGGCCCCGTCGAGGTCGCGAACGCCGCGCCGCCGATCCTCGCCGGCATCGTCGTCACGGCGATCCAGGGGCCGTCGACCTGGGGCGCCGCCGTCGCCGTCGCGGCCGTGAGCTGGGCGCCGCTCGCCGCGCACGCCGGCGCGCTCATGACGGAGGCGCGGGCGCAGCCGCACGTGCGGATCCTGCCGCTGCTCGGGGTGGGACGCGCGCGGATCCTCCTCGGCCACCTCCTCCCCGCGGTCGTCGGCCCGGTCGTGCGGAACGCGATGCTGCGCCTGCCCGGCATCGCCCTGACGCTCGCCGCGCTCGGCTTCCTCGGCCTCGGCGCCGACCGGCCGACGCCCGAGTGGGGCCTCATCCTCAGCGAGGGCAGCGCCTACGCCGAGCGCGCCCCGTGGGCGGTCGGCGCGCCCGCCCTCGCCCTGGTGCTCGCCTCGGTGCTCGCGGTGTCGCTCTCGGCGCACGACCTGTCGGGGCTCGTGCGGCGGCGGCGCGGATCCGCGGCGGACGCGCGCCCGGCCGACGCCGCCCCGGCCGACGCCGCCCCGGCCGAGGGTCCCGCGCACAGGATCTCCTCAGGGGCGTAAACTCAGCACCGCCATCACGAGTGGCCCCCTCGACTCCGCCGCACCCGGCGCCCGCGCCCGACCGGCGCGCCCGCCCCCTCCGCGCGCCCCCGCCGCTCACGCCGCATCAGCCGAAAGCCGTCTCCCCGCATGTCCACGACCCCCGCGGCCCGCACCGCCGCCACCACCGCATCCACCCCGCCCGCCGGGAACTCGCGCTCGCGCGTCATCATCGCGAGCCTCATCGGCACGTCGATCGAGTTCTACGACTTCTACGTCTACGCGACCGCCGCCGTGCTCGTCTTCCCCGCGCTCTTCTTCGCGAACGACGACCCGACCGTCGCGCAGCTCGCGTCGTTCGCCGTGTTCGGCGTCGCGTTCATCGCCCGGCCCATCGGATCCATCCTCTTCGGCCACTTCGGCGACCGCATCGGCCGGAAGGGCACGCTCGTCGCGTCGCTGCTCACCATGGGCATCGCGACCGTGCTGATCGGCTGCCTGCCCACCGCGCTCACGCCCGGCTGGGAGGTCGCGGCGCCCGCGCTCCTCGTGATCATGCGCTTCGGCCAGGGCCTCGGCCTCGGCGGCGAGTGGAGCGGCGCCGCGCTGCTCGCGACCGAGAACGCGCCCGCAGGGAAGCGCGCCATCTACGGCACGTTCCCGCAGCTCGGCGCGCCCATCGGCTTCATCGTCGCCAACGGCGTGTTCCTCGCGCTGAGCCTCGGACTCACCCCCGAGCAGTTCCAGTCGTGGGGCTGGCGCGTGCCGTTCCTCGCGAGCGCCGTGCTCGTGATCGTGGGCCTCTACGTGCGCCTCAAGCTCATCGAGACGCCGGCGTTCCAGAAGGTCGTCGACTCCGGCGAGGTCGCCAAGCTGCCCGTCGCGCGCGTGTTCGTCACGAGCTGGCGCCCGCTGATCCTCGGCACCTTCATCATGCTGGCGACGTACACGCTCTTCTACCTGATGACGACGTTCACCCTCACCTACGGCACCACCGCGCGCGACGCGGCCACCGCCGAGGCTGCCGCGACCGCCGCCGGCAAGCCCTTCAACGCCGACACGTTCGCCGCGGGCCTCGGCTACGCGCGCAACGACTTCCTGCTCATGCTCATCGTGGGCGTCGTGTTCTTCGGGGTCTTCACGATGGTCTCGGGTCCGCTCGCGGAGAGGTACGGCCGCCGCAAGATGCTCATCGCGACGACCCTCGGGATCCTCGTGTTCGGCCTGCTCTTCGTGCCCTTGTTCGCGGGCGGCTTCGTCGGCACCATGGCGCTGCTCATCATCGGCTTCACGCTCATGGGCCTCACGTTCGGGCCAATGGGCGCGGTGCTGCCGGAGCTCTTCCCGACGAACGTGCGCTACACGGGATCCGCGATCAGCTACAACGTCGCGAGCATCCTCGGCGCCGCGGTCGCGCCCTTCATCGCCGTGGCGCTCTGGCAGCTGCTCGACGGGAACGTGCTGCTCGTCGGCGTGTACCTCAGCGCGATGGCGGCGATCACCCTCGTGGCGCTCGTCATCAGCCGCGAGACGCGCGACGCCGACTACGCGGGGAACGTCAGTTGACTCCGGTCATGTGAACCGTCCGCACGGAGGGGCGGGGAGCACCGGTACCGTCGGCGCGCCACGATCCGTGGCGTCTCCCCGCCCCTACCGACGGAAGCCACCGCCATGTCCGCTGCCCCTGCCACCGCCCCGCCCCTCGCCGCCCCCGTCAACCCGCGCTCGCGCGTGCTGGTCGCGAGCCTCGTCGGCACCTCCATCGAGTTCTTCGACTTCTACGTCTACGCGACCGCCGCCGTGCTCGTGTTCCCCGCGCTGTTCTTCGCGAACGCCGACCCCACGGTCGCGCAGCTGCAGTCGCTCGCCGTGTTCGGCGTCGCCTTCTTCGCCCGGCCCATCGGGTCCGTGCTCTTCGGCCACTTCGGCGACCGCTTCGGCCGCACCCGCACGCTCGTCGCGTCGCTGCTCACCATGGGCATCGCGACCGTGCTCATCGGGTGCCTCCCGAGCGGCCTCACGCCGGGCTGGGAGATCGCGGCCCCCGCGGCCCTCGCGGTGCTCCGCTTCGTCCAGGGCCTCGGCCTCGGCGGCGAGTGGGGCGGTGCCGCGCTCCTCGCCACCGAGAACGCGCCGGTGGGCAAGCGCGCCATCTTCGGCACGTTCCCGCAGCTCGGCGCGCCCGTCGGCTTCATCCTCGCGAACGGCCTGTTCCTCGTGCTGTCGCTCACGCTCTCCCCGGCCGACCTCCAGGCCTGGGGCTGGCGCGTCCCGTTCATCGCGAGCGCGGTCCTCGTGCTCGTGGGCCTCTACGTGCGCGTCAAGCTCGTCGAGGCGCCCGAGTTCCAGTCCGTGCTCGACCGCGGCGAGACCTCCAGGCTGCCGCTCGGTCGCACCATCCGCACGGGCTGGCGCGGGCTGCTCCTCGGGGCGTTCGCCCTGCTCGCCACGTTCACGCTGTTCTACCTGATGACCACGTTCGCGGTCACCTACGCCACGTCACCGCTCACGGCCGAGGCCGCGGAGGCCGCCGCCACCAAGGCGGGCAAGCCGTTCGACGCGTCCACGTTCCACGCGGGCCTCGGCTTCGCGCGCACCGACTTCCTGCTCATGCTCCTCGTGGGCGTCGTGTTCTTCGCGGCCGCCATCGTGGTCTCCGGCGTCCTCGCCGGGCGCATGGGCGCGCGCCCGGTCGTCCTCCGGAGCGCGCTCGGCATGGTCGTGTTCGGCCTCCTGATGGATCCGCTGCTCGCCGCGGGCCTGCCGGGCACGCTCACGTTCGTCATCCTCGGGTTCGTGCTCATCGGCCTCGCCTACGGTGCGGTCGGATCCCTGCTGCCGGCCATGTTCGCCACCGACGTCCGCTACACGGGCGCGTCCCTCGCGTTCAGCCTCGCGGGCATCGTCGGCGGCGCCGTGGCGCCCTTCATCGCCACCTGGCTGTGGGATGTCGGAGGCGGCGGCGTCATGCTCGTCGGCGTCTACCTCAGCATCGCCTCGGCCATCTCGTTCGTGGCCCTCCTCGTGCTGCGCGAGCACGGCGAGACGCGCCCTGCGGCCGGAGCCCACGCGGTCTGACCGGAGGCGTTCCACCCACGCGGGCGGAGGCGGACCGACGGGCTCATCAGGCCCGACGGATCGCCTCCGCCCCGCCTCGGAACCCAGCGGGCCGCGCGCCCCCGCGGGAGCCCCGCGCGGGCGGATCCCGCGACCGGGCTCGCCGGATCCGCGCCGCGCCGATATCGTCGCTCCCATGCAGCCGTCCCCCGCGCCCCGGGTCGTCGCCGTCGCGCGCGACGACCAGCACCGCTTCTCCAAGCCCCTCCGCCCCTCGATCACGCTCCTCGCCGGCCTCGGCGTGGAGGGCGACGCGCACGCCGGCACCACGGTGCAGCACCTCTCGCGGAAGCGCCGCGACCCGGACGCGCCGAACCTCCGCCAGGTGCACCTCGTCCACTCCGAGCTGCACGCGGAGCTCGCCGAGCAGGGCTTTGCGGTCGCGCCGGGCGACCTCGGCGAGAACGTGACCACGGCGGGCGTCCCGCTGCTCGACCTGCCCCTCGGCACGCGCCTGCACCTGGGCGCCGAGGCGGTGGTGGAGGTCACGGGCCTCCGGAACCCCTGCATCCAGATCGACGGGCTCGGCGCGGGCACGATGAAGGCCGTCCTCGGGCGCGACGCCCACGGGAACGTCGTGCGGAAGTCCGGTGTGATGGCGGTCGTGGTCACCGGCGGCGAGGTCCTCCCCCACGACGCCGTGCGCGTCGAGCTGCCCGCGGGCGAGCACCGGGCGCTGCGGCCCGTCTGAACGGGACGGTCCGCGCCGCCACCGCGCGAGGTGTCAGGCGTCAGGCGTCAGGCGTCAGGCGTCAGGCGTCAGGCGTCAGGCGCACGGTCTCGTCCCGCCGCGCGGCGGCGTCCGCGTCGCGTGCCGCGCGCATCCGCAGCCGTCGGATCGCCGACCGCACCACGAGCACCGTGAGGACGACGATGCAGACGCCCGCGCCGATCGCGCACACGGTCACCAGCACCCGGTCGCCCTCGGTGCGCACCTCCGTCCGGCGAGAGACCTGGAAGAGCAGGTAGCCGACGATCCCGGCGAACCCGCCGAGGGCCTCCTCCACCTGCATGCGGAAGGTGGGGCGGGGATCCGGGGCCATGCCCCCAGCCTGCCAGTCGGCCCCCGCCGCGTCAGCCCCGGCAGCCGCAGCTCTCGCGCACCACGAGCTTCGTGCCGAGGCGCAGCGCGACGGGATCGGACGCGTTGGGAGCGCTCGTCGTGTCGATGAGGATGCGGGCGGCCGCGCGCCCCATCGCCTCCATCGGCTGCCGCACCGTCGTGAGCCGCGGCGAGGAGAGCAGCCCCGCGAGGATCCCGTCGAAGCCGGTGACGACCACGTCGCCCGGCACGGCCACGCCCTCCGCCCGCAGCAGGTCGACGAGGGCGAGCGCGAGCTGGTCGCTGGCGCACACGAGCGCGCGCGGCAGGCGGCCCGCGCGGAGGGCGGCGACCACCCCGGCGAACCCGGATCCCTCGCCGAGCACGGTGTCGTCGAGAACCTCGGCCGGCGCTTCGATCCCGTGCTCCGCGAGCGCCTCCCGGTAGCCCTCGAACCGCTCCCGGTAGTCGCCGACGCTCGTGGCGCCCACGAAGCCGGTGTCCGTGATGCCGTGATCGACGACCAGGTGGCGCACCAGCTCGCGCGCTCCCCCGGCGTTGTCGGACGTGACCCGGTGGTGGCCGTCGTCGGCCGGCGGGTAGCTGAACAGCACGATCGGCATGCGGAGCGAGACCCGCTTCAGCGACGCGGCCGCCGACGGGCCGGGGAAGATCGCGAGGCCGTCGACGCGGCCGGCCGACTCCGCGACCGCGGTGGTGGTGTCGCTCCCGCGGCTGAGCATCACGGGCCGGTCGTGCGCGCGGCACTCGAGCTCGAAGCCGCGCCGGACCTCGTCGACGTAGAGCGGGAAGGCCCGGGGATCCGCCGCGATCTCGCCCGCCTCGTCCCAGGGGATGAAGGTGCGGCCGGGCGCGAACGGCTCCCGCGCGGCCGGCGCATCGTCGGCCGCCGGCGTCGCGGGCTCGCGCTGCAGCGGCCGGTCGATGAGGAGGTCGAAGGAGTGCAGCCCCAGCGCGCCCGTGCGGCCCCGGGCCAGTCCCCGGGCGGACGCGCTCGGCACGTAGCCGAGCTCGCGCGCCGTCTCGAGCACGCGCTCGCGCGTGGCGACGCTGATCTGGTCGGGCCGGCTGAAGGCGAACGACACGGTCGCGATGGACACCTTCGCGCGTTCCGCGACGTCGTAGACCGTGGGGCGCCGGGGGCTCATGCGACCGTCCTCTCTCCTGGAAGCGTAGGCGAGCGCGACGGAGGCGGGCGAACCGGACCGCCCGGATCGCCGCGCCCGTCCGTCGGGATCAGAGGATGCGGATGCCGTGGTGCAGCGGGTAGACGGGGTCCCCGGAGTCGGAGGGCACGTCCGCGCGCGAGGCGCGCACCGCGTCCATCGACCGCGGGATCTCCACCGGCAGCCGCCCCTCGGGCGCGATGCGTCCGGTGAGCGCCGCGACGACGGCCGCGTCCGAGCTGCCGTAGGCCACGGCGAGCGCGGAGACGAACGGCACGAGCGGCGTCATGATCGCCGGCCGGTCGAGGTCCACCACCACGACGAGCGGGCAGCGGTCGGCGATGCGCCGCAGCCGGTGCACGAGCCCGGGCGGGAAGTCGAGCGACCCCTGGTGGAACCACGCCTCGAGGAAGAGGTCGGAGCGCGGCTCGAAGGGCGCGCCGAGCCGCACGATCGCGAGGTCGGCGTCCTCGGGACCGGCCGCCGCATCCGCCCAGCCGTCGAGCGCCTCCGGCCGCATGCCCTCGACGTGCACGCGCAGCCGGGGCCCGTCCACCGGGAGCGGGAGCACCGGGCGCCCCTCCACCTCCCGGTTCTCGAGCACCGTGACGGACGCGGCCTGCGCGCGGAAGCCGAGCTCGCGGAAGTCGGCCCGGCCGACGATGCGCTCGGCCTGGTCCTCGTCCACGAACGGGTCGTCGAAGAGCCCGAGGCGGAACTTCACGAGCAGCAGGCGCCGCACCGACTCGTCGATGCGCGCCTCCGTCACCCGGCCGTCCGCGACGAGGTCGAGCAGCACGTCCACGCACTCCTCGCCGCCGAACTGGTCGCAGCCGGCGTCGATGATGCGCTGCATCCGCTCGTGCGGCGTCAGCTCCTCGACGCCCCAGGCGCGCGCCGGGAGCACCTGGTCGCCCACGTGGTTGTCGTTCACGAGCTCCCAGTCGGTGACCACGACGCCGTCGTAGCCGAGCTCCTCGCGGAGGATCCCCGTGATGACCTGCCGGTTGAACCCGAAGCCCACGGGCTCGATCTCCTCGCCGTCGCGCACGAGCCCCTCGGGCATGCCGTAGTAGGGCATCATCGCGGCCGTCCCGCGGGCGATCGCCTCGCGGAAGGGGCGCAGGTGGTAGTCGAACATGCCGCCCGGGTAGACCTGCTCGCGGCCGTAGGGGAAGTGCGCGTCCTCGCCGTCCTTCTGCGGTCCGCCGCCCGGGAAGTGCTTGGTGGTGCAGGCGACGCTCGCGGATCCGAGCTCCTCGCCCTGGAAGCCGCGGACGTACGCGGCCGTGAACTCGGCCACCCGGTCGGCGTCGTGCCCGAGCGACTGCGCCTGGCGCCCCCAGCGCGGCTCGGTGGCGAGGTCGATCTGCGGGTGCAGCGCCGCCCGGATCCCCACCGCGACGTACTCCTGCCGCGCGGTCTCGGCGAACGCGCGGATGGCGTCGACGTCGTCGAGCGCGGCGAGCCCCAGCGCCTCCGGCCACTGCGAGAACGGGCCCGCCGAGAACGCGACGCCGACGTTCTCGACGAAGGCGTGCCGCGGATCCGTGCTGATGGTCACCGGGATGCCGTGCGGCGTCGACTCCGCCAGCTCCTGCAGCCGGTTGCTCCAGCGCGCCGCCTGCCGGGCGGTGCGGATCTCGTGCACGTTGAAGTGGTTCATGCCCTTGCCGACCACGACCTCGGTGGTGCCGGACTTGGAGATCGCGCCCGGCTCCTCCTTCAGCTCGCCGTCGGCGCCGACCTCGATCACCGTCTGGAACATGAGGCCGGCCTTCTCGGCGAGGCTGAGGCGCCCCACCAGGTCGGCCGTGCGCTCCTCGGGGCTCCGGCGCGGATCCTCGTAGGGCGCCATCACCCCGTCGCCGTCGAGGTCGCGGAACGGCGTGCCGTCGGGGGCGGTGAGCTGCGTGCGGGGCATGGGGGTCTCCATCGGTCGGAGGCGGGAGGGGGTCACTTGAGGCCGGCGGTCGCGACGCCCTGGATGAAGTGGCGCTGCAGCACCACGAACAGGGCGAGGATCGGCGCGATCACGAGCACGGATCCCGCGAGCAGCAGGCCGTAGTCGGTCGCGTTCTGCCCGGTCGAGTACAGCGACAGCGCGATCGGCAGCGTGTACATCTGCTCGCTCTGGGCCGCGACGAGCGGCCAGAGGAAGTTGTTCCACGAGGCGAGGAACGTGAGGATGCCGAGGGTCGCGAGCGGCGGCCCGCACAGCGGCATCACGATGCGGGCGAAGATGCGGAACTCGCCCGCGCCGTCGAGCCGGGCGGCCTCGATGAGCGCCTCGGGGATCCCGAGCATGAACTGCCGCATGAGGAACACCCCGATGGGCGCCGTGATGAACGGGAGGATGAGCGCCGCGTACGTGTTCACGAGTCCGAGCCCCGAGACCATGACGAACAGCGGCACGAACGTGACGACGCCCGGCACCATGAGCGTCACCATCACGGTGAGGAACAGGAGCCGCTTGCCGGGGAACTCCATCTTCGCGAGCGCGTAGCCGACCATCGAGCAGAACACGAGGTTGCCGAGCACCGTGATGAGCGCGACGACGAGGCTGTTGGAGAAGAACGTGCCGAAGTGCAGCGGCCCGAACCACTGCGCGAAGTTGTCGGCGACGGGATCGGCGGGCCACCACGTGGGCGGGCGCTGCAGGATCTCGCCCTGCGTCTTCACGCTGCCGAGCGCCATCCAGACGAACGGGATCAGCCAGACGCAGAGCGCGGCGGCGAGGACGAGGTAGAGGATCGCGCGGGCGCGACGCCCGCGGTCGGTGCGGCGCCGGGGGCGGCGGGGCGGGGTGCCGGTCGCGGCGTCGGCGACGACGGGCGCGGCGGCGGGGGCGGATGCGGTGGTGGTCATGCGCGGGCCTTTCAGTCCTTCGACCGCAGCAGCCGGAACTGCAGCAGGCTGAGCAGGGCGATGGCGAGGAAGAGGACGTAGCTCGCCGCGGAGGCGAGGCCGTACTCGCCGAAGCCGAACTGCCGGTACGTGTAGTACGCGACGGACAGCGTGGAGTCGAGGGGGCCGCCGCGCGTCATCACGAACGCCTCCTCGAAGAACTGCAGGAAGCCGACCGAGATGAGCACGGATCCGAGCAGCAGCGTCGGGCGGAGCAGCGGCAGCGTGACGGAGATGAGGCGGCGCCACGGGCTCGCGCCGTCCATCACGGCCGCCTCCTGCACCTCCTCGGGCACGGCCTGGAGGCCGGCCAGGAAGATGATCATGAGCGTGCCGACGTTCCGCCACACCGCCATCACGACGAGCGAGGGCAGCGCCCACGTGGTGTCGCTGAGCCAGTTGGGGCCGGTGATCCCGATGCCCGCGAGCGCTGTGTTGAGCAGCCCGTCCGGCAGCAGGATGTAGCGCCACACGACCGACACCGCGACGATGCTCGTCACGACCGGCGCGTAGAACCCGACCCGGAAGAACGAGACGATGCGGCCGCGTCCCGAGTTGAGCGCGAGGGCCAGCGCGAGCGCGATGACCATCGTCACCGGGATCCCGACGACCACGAAGAAGGCCGTGACCCCGATGGAGCGGAGGAACGTGGCGTCCGTGAAGAGCTTCGCGTACTGGTCGAGGCCGACGAAGTCGATCGCGAACGGCGAGCGGATGTCGGTCGCCCGGAAGTCGGTGAACGACATCGCGAACGAGCTGACGAGCGGCACGAGCATGAAGACCGCGAACACGGCCACGAACGGGAGGCAGAAGCCCCAGGCGACGAGCGCCTGACGACGGCGCTGCCGGGCGACGAGCGGGGACCGGGTGCGGCCGGGACGGGTCCCGGCCGCACGCGTGACGGTGATGGCCAACGGCTACTCCGCCGAGCCGATGGAGTCGGCGTCCGACTGCAGCTTCGCGAGCGCGTCGGGCACGCTGGCGGTGCCGCGGCGGATGCGCTCGAGCGCGGAGTCCGCGGCGGATCCCACCTTGACCCAGTTCGTGCTCACCGGCACCGACTTGGCCGTCTTCAGCTGCTCGCCGAACGCGGCGAGGGTGGGGTCGCCCTGGAGCGCCGGGTCCTGCCACGCGGACTGCTGCGCGGGCAGGTCGCCCGTGGCCGCGTACCAGGCCGCCTGCGTCTCGGGCTGGCCGAGCCAGCGGGCGAGCTTCCACGCGGCGTCCTGGTTCTTCGCCTGGTCGAACACGACGAGGTTGGCGCCGCCGCTGAACGACGCCGAGGTCTCCTGGGACGGCAGCACCGCGGTGGTGAACTTCGAGGCGAAGTCCGCGCCGCCGACGCTCTTCAGCTGGCCGATCTCGAACGGGCCCTCGATGAGCATGGGGGTGGATCCGTCGACGAACGACGACTCCTGCGCGCCCGAGGACACGTCGACGTCGGGGTCGGCGATGCCGTCGGCGAAGAAGCTGCCGTAGTACTCGTACGCCTCGCGCATCTGGGGGGTGTCGAGGGTCCACTTCGCACCGTCGGCGATCTCGGCGCCGTTCGACCACGGCATCCAGAGCGTGCCCTGGAAGGCGTCGTTGCCGGCGGGGAGGCGGATGCCGTGCTTAGCGCCCGCCTTCGTCTGCATGTCGGACGCCATCTGCTTCAGCTCGTCCCAGGTGGTGGGGGCCTTCGTCCAGCCGGCCTTCGCCGCGAGGTCGGTGCGGTAGTAGAGCACGCGGGTGTCGACGTACCAGGGGATGCCCGCGGCGCGGTCCTTGACGGTGTTCGTGGCGAGGGATCCCGGGAAGGCGCCGCTCGCGTCGACGTCGGTCGGCACGGTGGTGAGGGCGTCGGCGAAGTCGGCCATCCACGTCGTGCCCATCATGGCGATGTCGGGCGTCGTGCCGCCGGCGATCGCCGTCTGGATCTTGTTGTGCGCCGCGTCCCACGGGATCGCGGTGACGTCGACCTCGACGCCCGGGTTGGCGTCCTCGAAGGTCTTGAGGAACGAGGGCAGGGCCTCGCCCTCGGCGCCCATCGCCCACATCGTGACCTTGCCGGTGGCGGGCGCGGAGCCGAGGGTCGTCGCGGCCGCGGCGCCGGAGCCCTCGTCGGCGGACCGGCCGCAGCCCGTCAGCGCGACGGTGGCGGCCAGCACGGTCGCGACCGCTCCCAGACGCATGGATGTCTTCACGTGTTCCTCCTTGAACGAAGCGCCCGCGTCGCGAGCCGGTGATCTACTTATGCGCATAAGAAGCGCAACGCGTCGAGCATCTCATGGACCCCGTGCAGGGGGCAAGCGCGGGGTGCGCGCTCCCGCGATCCGCGCAGCCGGGAGGCGGTCGGCCCGCTGTCTGTCCGCTGTCGGCCCGATGTCGGGCGGTCAGGCGGGGTCGGCGGCGCCCGGTCTGACCGCGGGCGCGACGGCCGGCGCGTCGAGCACCGGTCCGTCGCCGGCGGCCGCCTCCGCGCGCGCCGACCGCTCGCGGTGCTCCACCCACGCCATCACGCTGCTGTCGACGCGGTCGAAGAGCTGGACACCCACCTCGAGCTCGCCGACGTCCCACACCACGGGGTTCGGCTGGCCCTCGATCGGCGAGCGGGACGGGCCGAGGGCGGCGGTGAGGGCCGCGACGAGCGCGTCGTGCTCGCGGCGGACGAGCGGATCCCGCGGGCCGCCGTGGCGCGCCAGGGAGAAGTGGGTGCTCGTGACCGCGCCCTCGTGGGTGCCGAGGCTCACGTGGTCGACGGTGTCGGGGCCGCCGGCCAGGGCGCGCGGCTCGGAGCCGCCCCCGTGCGCGTCCACCTCGCCCGTCGGATGCACGCCGAGGCGGGCCAGCATCCGCTCCGCCTCCGCCGCGTCATCCGGCCATGGCGGCGTCGTGAGGGCGAGGATGAACGCGACGACGGCCGCGGTCGCCCCGTGCGGATCCGGCGCCACGTCGGCCACGGGGATCAGTCGTCCGCCGGCTGCGCGCCCTGCCGCTGCACGACGACCGCGGCCGCGTCCGCCGCCACGACCAGGGCGCCCTCGCGGTCGGCGCCCGCGGCGAGCGCGGAGGCCAGCGCGCCGCAGAACGCGTCGCCGGCGCCCGTGGTGTCGACGACGCGGGAGACCCGCGACGCGGGCACCTCGACATCGCCCCACATCGCGCCCTCGGCGCCGAGGGTGACGAGCAGCGACGCGGGCGCGCGCGTGCCCGACTCCCGCAGCAGCCCGGCCTCGTGCTCGTTGACGACCACGGGATCCGCGAGCGCGAGGACGTCGGCGGGCAGCGCGGCGAACGGCGCGAGATTGAGCACGACGCGGGCGCCCGCGGCATGCGCCCGACGGACGCCCTCGGCGACGGTGTCGAGGGGCAGCTCGAGCGACGCGAGCAGCACGTCGCCCGCGGCGAGCGCGTCGAGCGGATGCAGGTGGGCCGACGCTACGCGCCCGTTGGCGCCGGGCGCGACGATGATCGTGTTCTCCCCGTCGTCGTCCACCGCGATGACCGCGAGGCCCGTCGTGGCGCCCTCCACGGTCACGAGGCCGGACACGTCGATGCCCCGGTCGGCGAGGCGCGCGCGGTACGCGGATCCGTCGGCGTCGTCACCCACGGCCCCGACCATCGCGACCTCGCCGCCCGCGTCGGCCGCCGCGACGGCCTGGTTCGCGCCCTTGCCGCCCCAGAGGCGCTCGGGGTCGGATCCCATCAGGGTCTCCCCCGGCTGCGGGTGCCGCGGGACGCGCACCACCTGGTCGACGTTGAGCGATCCGAGCACCACGACGCGGCCCATGGGCACCTGCCTCCCCCGGCCAGGCCGGACGCGCCCGGGTGGCGCTCCCCGCCAGGGTACCGAGCGGATCCGCCGCGCTGGCACCGCCCGGGCGCCGACGCGCCTGCCGCTACCGTGGGGAGGAGACGACGGATCGGAGGTCGCCCGTGCCCGACCCCGACCCGCGCGCGCCCGGCCCCCGCCGCCCGCTCCTGATCTCGCGCTCGTTCTCGCTGATCTGGCTCGCGCAGGCGCTCTCCGCGTTCGGCGAGTACGTGCTGGCGGCGACCGTCACGGTGTGGCTCGCCACGGGTCTCGCGCCCGGCGACCCGGCCCTGCCGCTGTACATCGGCGCCGTCGTCGCGGCGACGAGCCTGCCGCGGCTCCTGCTCGCGCCGGTGGCGGGCGTGCTCGTCGACCGCTGGCCCGCGCGCCGCGTGATGATCGCGGCCGACCTCGCGCGCGCCGCCCTCCTCGTGCCGCTCCTGGTGATCGCCGCGACCGGACCCGTGCCCGTGGTGATCGGGACGGTCATCGCCACCCAGTTCCTCATCGGCTGCGCGTCCCAGCTCTTCGACCCGGCGCGCGCCGCCCTCGTGCAGGTGGTCGTGCCCGCGGACCGCCGCGCCGCCGCCGCCGGCCGGTCGCTGCTCGCGAGCACGGGCGTGGGGATCCTCTCGGCCATGGCGGGCCCGGCCGTCTATGCGGCACTGGGGCCGGAGCCCGCCATCGTGATGGACGCCGCCTCGTTCCTCGTGTCGGCGGCGCTGGTGCTCGCGGTGCGGGAGCGCGGGGCCGTGGCGGCGGTCGGCGATCCGGCGGGAGCGGGTGCGGGAGCGGGCGGCGGCGGCACGCACGGCGCAGTCGCGAACGCCCGCGCGCGGTTCCGCGGGGAGCTGGCCGCCGGGATCCGGATCGTGAAGGCCTCGCCGCGCCTCCGGATCCTCGTGGCCGGCCTCGCCGCCTACGGCGTGACCCTCGGGGTCAACAACGCGACCCTCGCCCTCGTCGCCCTCACCACGATGGGGCTGACGGCCGCCGAGTACGGCGTGGTGACGGGCATGTTCGCGGTCGGCGGCCTCGTCGGATCGTTCACGGCGCCCGTGCTCGTGGCCCGCCTCCGTCCCGAGCGCGCGCTGCCGGCCGCGCTCGTCGCCCTCGGCCTCACCTACGCGGCCTACTCGACCGTGCGCGCGTTCCTGCCCGCGGCGATCCTCATGGGGCTGGCGGGCCTCGTCTTCGCCGTGTTCCTCGTCTCCCAGGGCCCGATCCTCCAGGCGGAGGCGCCCGTCGGCACCATGGGCCGGGTCTCGTCGCTCACGTCGACGGTGCTGGCGGCCTCGTCGCTCCTCGCGACCGTCGTGACGGCGCAGGTGCTCGCCCTCCTCCCGCCGGACGCCCAGCCCGCCGCCTACCCGGTCGCGATGGCCGCGGCGGCCGTGGTGATGGGCGGCGCCGGGCTCGGGCTGGTGGCGAGCGGCCTCAGTCGAGGAACAGGATCCGCAGCCGCCGCGTCGTGAAGACCAGGCCGATCGCCGTCATCACCGCGAAGTAGAGCACGTGGCCGACGACCGCGAACGAGATCGCGCCCGTCGTGAAGCCGCGCACGAGCTCCACCGCGTGCCAGAGCGGCAGCGCCTGGATCACCGTCTGGATCCACGCCGGGTAGACCGACAGCGGGTAGAAGGTCGCCGAGAACAGGAACATGGGCAGCAGGATGAAGTTGATCCAGTCCATCTGCTGGAACGTCTTCATGTAGCTCGTCACCGCCATGCCGAAGCTCGCGAACGCCAGCGCCACGAGCACGACCGAGGGCAGCGCGAGGATCGCCCACCACGACAGATTCAAGCCGAGCACCTGCATCACGACGAGGAAGCCCGACGAGTAGACGACGCCGCGCAGCAGCGCCAGCGAGATCTCGCCGAAGGCCACGTCGAGCGGGCCGAGCGAGGTCGCGAGCATGCCCTGGTACAGCTTCGAGTGGTTCATCTTGAAGAAGACGTTCCAGGTGGAGTCGTAGACGGCGCCGTTCATGGCCGAGACGGCGAGGAGCGCGGGCGCGATGTAGGCGGCGTACGGCACCGGCTGGCCCGTGCTCGTGGTCACGTCGCCCACGAGCGAGCCGAGGCCGATGCCCATGGCGAGCAGGTAGAAGACGGGCTCGAAGAAGCCGGAGAGGACGACGGTCCAGTTGGTGCTGCGCGTGGCGAGCAGGCCGCGGGAGAGGACCGAGCGAGCGTTGCCGGCGTAGAGCGCGCGGGGGCCGCCGCGGCTCCGGCGGGCGGCCGGTGCGGGGGCGTCCGCGGGCATCGTGGATCCGGTCATGCGCGGAGCCTCCTCGTCGCGACGCGGCGGGCCAGCGCCCAGCCCACCGCGAGCCAGAGCAGCAGGTACGCGACGTGCGCGAGCGTCAGCCAGAGCGGCTCCTGCATCCCGTAGGTGGCGACCCGCCCGAGCTCGGTGCCGTGCCAGAGCGGCGAGATCCAGCCGATCCACTGCAGCCAGATCGGGAACTGCGTGAGCGGGAAGAACGTGCCCGAGAACAGCGACAGCGGCGTGATGACGAAGCGCATCACCATGGCGATCTGGCCGGTGTCCTGCGTGAGGGTCGCGACGTAGGCCATGAGCATCACGCCGATGGCCATGCCGGTGAGCACGGCGGCGCCGATCGCGAGGACGCCCGTGCCGAGCGGCACCGCGCCGAAGAGCAGCATGAACGCGAAGTAAGCGATGCACGTGGGCGCCATGCGGATCGCCACGCCGATCACCTGGCCGTCGACGATCTGGGCCGGCGTGAGCGGCGACGCGTTCATGGCGTGGAACACGGGGTTCCACTTGAAGCCGCCGAAGATCGGGTAGCTGAACTCCTCGCTCGCGACCGTCATGGCGCTCGTCGCGAGGAGCGCGGGCGCGACGAACACCAGGAAGCTGACGCCGAGCGCCTGGTTCGCGCCCGTGCCGCGGTCGACGACCGTGGCGAGGCCGACGCCGAGCGCGTAGAGGTAGACGTACGGGCTCGCGATGCCGGTGGCGAGGGCCGTGCCGAGGTAGGCGCGGATCCCGAGCAGGCGGTGCTCGGCGGCGTACCAGCCGCCGAAGCGGCGCGGGCGGACGCCGCCGGCGAGGGCGCGCGCCCGGTCGTCGGCGCCGTCGCGGGGCCCGTCGGCGGCCGCTCCCCCGGCGGCGGCGCTGCGGTCGACGACGCTCACTCGACCAGGCTCCGTCCCGTGAGGCGGAGGAAGACGTCCTCGAGGCTGGAGCGGCGCACGAGAGTGGTGATGGGCTTCAGGCCCTGCTCGAGGATCCGGCTGAGCACGGCCTCGCCGTCGGACGCGTAGACGAGCACGCGGTCGGGCAGCACCTCCACGCGGTCGCCGTACCCGGCGATCTCGCGCGACGCGGACTCGTTGCGATCGGAGCCGAAGCGCACCTCGAGCACCTCGCGGCTGGAGTGGTCGCGGATGAGGGACGCGGGCGAGCCCTCGGCCATGATCCGGCCCTCGTCGACCACGACGATCCGGTCGCACAGCTGCTCGGCCTCGTCCATGTAGTGCGTCGTGAGCACGAGCGTCGTGCCCTGCTCCTTGAGGCGGAAGAGGCGGTCCCAGAGGATGTGGCGGGCCTGCGGGTCGAGGCCCGTCGTCGGCTCGTCGAGCAGCAGGATCCGCGGGTCGCTGATGAGGGCGCGCGCGATGGTGAGGCGCCGCTTCATGCCGCCGGAGAGGTCGTCGACCTTGGCGCCCGCGCGGTCGCTCAGCTGCGCGAACTCGAGCAGCTCGTCGGCGCGCGCGGCGACCTGCTTGCGCGGAAGCCCGAAGTAGCGGCCGTAGACGATGAGGTTGTCGCGCGCCTTGAGCTCCAGGTCGAGGTTGTCGGCCTGCGGCACGACGCCCAGCTGCGAGCGGATCTCGGGGCCGTGCGTGTCGGGGTCGAGCCCGAGGATGTCGAGCGTGCCGCCCGTGCGCGAGGAGACCGCGCCGATCATGCGCATGGTCGTGGACTTGCCGGCGCCGTTCGGGCCGAGGAGCCCGAAGGACTCGCCGGGCGCGACCTCGAAGGAGAGGCCGTCGACGGCGACGTGGTCGCCGTACTTCTTCACGAGGCGGTCGGCGGTGATGACGGGGGTGGGCACGATCAGCAAGCCTAGGGAGCCGAGCGCTTTTCCACCATGGGCGGGAATGCGCGGCGCGCGTCCGCCCCCGCCCGGCGGACCCCCGGCGCCCGGCGCGTAGAGTCCTGGAGGCGGTGCGACGCGCCCGATCCCGGGCCCCCGGCCCCGCCGACGACGCCCTGCGGGAGACCGCGGCCGCCCGCCTCGACCACGCTCACCACCCCCGGAGAACACGCATGAGCACCGCCCGCCCCTCCACCGCCGCCCCGCGCGCCCGGTCCCGCAACCCGTTCGCGCGCCGCGACTCCGCCGACGACGGGCCCCGCGCGCGCTTCTCGGAGCTGCTGCCCTACATCCTCGAGCAGCGCGGGCTGATGGCCTTCGTCATCGTGCTCAGCGTGCTCGGCGCGGCCGCCAGCCTCGGCCAGCCGCTCCTCGTGCAGCGCGTGGTGGGCGTCGTGCAGGCGGGCGGCGCGCTCGGCGCCCTCGTGTGGGCGCTCGTCGGCCTCGTCGTCGTGTCCGGGCTCCTCTCCGGCTACCAGCACTACCTGCTGCAGCGGATGGGCGAGGGCATCGTCCTCTCGTCGCGCCGCACGCTCGTGCGCCGCATCCTCCGCCTCCCCATCTCCGAGTTCGACACGCGCCGCACGGGCGACCTGGTCTCCCGCGTCGGCTCCGACACCACGCTCCTCCGCGCGGTCCTCACGCAGGGACTCGTCGAGGCGATCGGCGGCGCCGTCACGTTCCTCGGCGCGATCATCGCGATGTTCATCATCGACCCGGTGCTCCTCGGCCTCACCGTGCTGGTCGTCGCCGTCTCGGTCGTCGCGGTCGTGGGCCTCTCCGGCCGGATCCGCGTCGCCAGCCAGCGCGCGCAGCGCAAGGTCGGCGACCTGGCCGCGAGCGTGGAGCGGGCCATCGGCGCGATCCGCACCGTGCGCGCGAGCAACGCCACCGACCGCGAGATCCGCACCATCGAGCAGGACGCCGAGGGCGCGTGGGAGATGGGCATCAAGGTCGCGAAGGCGTCGGCCGTGGTGGTGCCGATCGCGGGCATCGCCCTGCAGGCGTCGTTCCTCGTGGTGGTCGGCGTGGGCGGGTTCCGCGTCGCGTCGGGTGCCATCGCGGTGGGCGACCTCGTGGCGTTCATCCTCTTCCTGTTCCTCATGATCATGCCGCTCGGCCAGGCGTTCGGCGCCGTGACCGCCGTGAACCAGGCGCTCGGCGCGCTCGGCCGGATCCAGGAGATCGTGAAGCTGCCCGTCGAGACCGACGGCGACGCGGAGCTCGCCGGCCGCCTCCGCGACGACGCGCCCGCCGCGGACGACCGCGCCGACGCGCCCGCCGTGGAGCTCGTGGACGTGCGGTTCGCCTATCCGGTGGCGGCCTCGGCCGACGACGAGGACGGCGAGGACGGCGAGGACGGCGAGGACGGCGCATCCTCCGCGAGCGGATCCGGCGCCGACGACGACGCCGCACCCGGCGCCGACCGCACCGGCGGCGGCGTCCTCCAGGGCATCAGCTTCCGTGCCGAGCGGGGCACGCGGATCGCGCTCGTCGGCCCGTCAGGCGCGGGCAAGAGCACGATCCTCGCGCTCATCGAGCGCTTCTACGACCCGACCTCCGGCGTCGTGCGCGTCGGCGGCCGCGACATCCGGGCTCTCGACCGCGAGGACCTCCGCCGCCAGATCGGCTACGTCGAGCAGGACGCCCCCGTGCTCGCCGGCACGCTGCGCGAGAACCTCACGCTCACCGCGTTCGACGCGACCGACGAGGACTGCGTGAAGGTCCTGCATGCCGTCAACCTCACGGAGGTGCTCGCCCGCAACGAGCTCGGCCTCGACGCGCCCGTCGGCGAGGACGGCATCATGCTCTCCGGCGGCGAGCGCCAGCGCCTCGCCATCGCGCGCACCCTGCTCTCCGCGCCGCCGATCCTGCTGCTCGACGAGTCGACGTCCAGCCTCGACGGCCTCAACGAGCAGCTGCTCCGCAAGGCCATCGACGCGGTCGCCGAGCACCGCACCCTCATCGTCATCGCGCACCGGCTCTCGACCGTCGTCGACAGCGACCTCATCGTCGTCGTCGAGAAGGGCCGCGTGGTCGGCACGGGCACGCACGCGGAGCTCGTCGTCTCGACGCCGCTGTACCGCGACCTCGCGAAGCACCAGCTGCTGGTGTAGCGCTCAGGTCGTCTCCGGGCGTCCCGCCGCGGCCAGGTGCATCTCCCGCGCTGCGAGGAACACCGGCAGCGCGACGGCGAACGCCACGAGCGGCGCGAGCAGCACGTAGATCCACACCCGCCGCATCCGGAGCCGGCGCCCCTCCACGATGATGAAGGTGACGCTCGCGACCGCGGCGATCAGCAGGTCCCACGACAGCGACGACACGGCCGGGCCGCCCGCGCCGAGGTCGGCGAGGAAGTCGCGGCCCTCCGTCATCACGCGGATGTTCGCCGACCAGGTGAGCACGAGGCCGGCCGCCGCGAGGACGAGGTAGACGACGGCGAGGCGCGTGGGGCGGCGGCGTGAGGATCGTGCGGGCATCGGGACCTCCTGGTGGCTGACGCCAGGCTAGGCGCTGGCCGGGGACGCCGTGAGCGCGTACAGCGCCACCGCGCTGGCGGCGGCGACGTTCAGCGAGTCGATGCCGTGCGCCATCGGGATCCGGACGACCGTGTCGGCCGATGCGATCGCCTCCGCCGAGAGCCCCGGCCCCTCCGAGCCGAGCACGATGGCGAGCCGCTCGTGCGCGTCGGCGCGGAAGTCCCGCAGCGAGACCGCATCCGGCGTGAGGGCGAGCGCGGCGACGTGGAAGCCGGCGTCGGCGAGCGCCTGGCGCGTCTCCGGCCACTCCCCCGCGCGGGTCCACGGCACCTGCAGCACGGTGCCCATGCTCACGCGGATGGCCCGACGGTAGAAGGGATCCGTGCAGCGCGGCGTCACGAGCACGGCGTCCGCCCCGATCGCGCCGACCGAACGGAAGATGGCGCCGACGTTCGTGGGGTCCACGACGTCCTCGAGCACGACGACCCGCCGCGCGTCCGCGAGCAGCGACGCGACCGACCGCAGGGGCGGCCGGTCGAGCGACGCGACGACCCCGCGATGGAGCACGTACCCGGTGAGCTCCGCGAGCAGCTCCCCCGGTCCCGTGAACACGGGCACGTCCCGGTCGCCCACGAGCGCCAGCGCCTCATCGACCGTGCCGCCGAGCGCGAGCACGGACCGCGGCGCGTGCCCCGCCCGCAGCGCCCGCTCCAGCACGAGCGCCGACTCCGCCAGGTAGATCCCGTGGCCCGCGCCCTCCGCCTTCCGGAGCGCGACGTCGGTGCGGTGGCTGTAGTCGGCGAGCCGCGGATCCGCGAGGTCCGTGACCTCGACGACGTGCGCCACTAGCCGGCGAACGGGTCGGGCGTGAGCGTGTACTTCGTGTCCAGGTACTCGTGGATGCCCTCGAGCCCGCCCTCGCGGCCGAGCCCGGACTGCTTCACGCCGCCGAACGGCGCCGCCGCGTTGGAGATGACGCCCATGTTGAGGCCCGTCATGCCCGTCTCGAGCCGCTCGATCATCCGCTGGCCGCGCGCGAGGTCGCGCGTGAAGACGTACGAGACGAGGCCGAACTCGGTGTCGTTGGCGAGGCGCACGGCGTCGTCCTCGTCGTCGAACGGCACGATCGCGACGACCGGGCCGAAGATCTCCTCGCGCAGGATGTCGCTGCCCTCGACGACCCCGGTGAGGAGCGTCGGCGGGTAGAAGTGCCCGGCGCCGTCGCGGGGCTCGCCGCCCGCGCGCACGTCCGCCCCGCGCTCCACGGCGTCGCGCACGAGCCGGTCGGCCTTGTCGACGGCGCGGCCGTCGATGAGCGGCCCCACGGTCACGCCCTCCTCGGTGCCGCGCCCGATCCGCATCGCGTCGATGCGCTCCCGGAGGCGGTCGGCGAACGCGTCGGCGATCGAGGCCTGCACGATGAAGCGGTTGGCGGCGGTGCACGCCTGCCCGACGTTGCGGAACTTGGCCGCCATGGCGCCCTCCACGGCCTTGTCGAGGTCCGCGTCCTCGAACACCACGAACGGCGCGTTGCCGCCGAGCTCGAGCGACACCCGCAGCACGTTCTCGGCCGCCTGCGCGCCGAGCTGGCGCCCGACGGGCGTCGATCCCGTGAAGCTCAGCTTGCGCAGCCGCGGGTCGGCGATGAGCGGACCGGTGACGCCCGCGGCGTCCGTGGTGGGGATCACGTTGAGCACGCCCGCCGGCAGCCCCGCCTCGGCGAGCAGCTCGGCGAAGCGCAGCGTGGTGAGCGGCGTGAGGTCGGCCGGCTTGATCACCACGGTGCAGCCCGCGGCGAGCGCCGGCGCGATCTTGCGGGTCGCCATGGCGAGCGGGAAGTTCCACGGGGTGATGAGGAGGACCGGGCCGACCGGGTGCTGCGACACGATCATGCGACCGGTGCCCTCGGGGTTGACGCCGTAGCGGCCCGTGATGCGCACGGCCTCCTCGGAGAACCAGCGGAGGAACTCGCCGCCGTACGTCACCTCGCCGAGCGACTCGGCGAGCGGCTTGCCCATCTCCAGCGTCATGAGGAGGGCGAACTCGTCCTTGCGCTCCTGCAGGAGGTCGAAGGCCCGGCGCAGGATCTCGCCCCGTACGCGCGGCGCGGTCGCGGCCCACTCCCGCGCGGCGTCCACCGCGGCGTCGAACGCGCGCATGCCGTCGGCCGGACGGGCGTCGGCGACCCGGGCGATGACCTCGTCGGTGGCGGGATCCCGCACATCGAACCTCGCGCCGCCCTCGGCGTCGACGCGGTCGCCGCCGATCAGCAGCGCGGTGGGCGTGCCGGCCAGGAGGTTGGTCTCGGACGGGGTGGATGCGGTCATGCTGTCCTCGCTTCTGCGTCGTGCGTGTGCGTGTGCGTGTGCTGCTGCCTGTGCGTGCGGCCGCCCGTGCGTGCGTGCGTGCCCGTGCGCGCGTGCCCGTCAGTCGGCGGGACCGGACACGATCTCCGCGCCCGCGTCGCGCAGGCGCTCGAGAGCCGCGGTGCTCGTGGCCGGGGCGACGCCCGCGACCAGGTCCGCGAGCACGCGCACCCGCTTCCCCTGGTGCACGGCGTCGAGCGCCGAGGCGAGCACGCAGTAGTCGGTCGCGATGCCCGCCACGTCGATGTCGGTCACGTCGTGGAGCACGAGGAGGTCCGCGAGCGGCACGCCGTCCTCCGTGGTGCCCTCGAAGATCGAGTAGGCGGGAGCCCCCTGCCCCTTGCGGAGGTGGAAGTCGACCGCCGTCACGTCGAGATCCGGGTGGTACTCCGCGCCCGTCGTGCCCTGCACGCAGTGCTCCGGCCAGGTGGTCGAGAAGTCGGGCACCGTGCCCGCGGCCGCGAAGTGCCCGCCGTTGCCGCCCGTGGCCTCATGCCAGTCGCGCGACGCGAAGACGTGGTCGTACCGGTACGGCTCGTCGGCGAGGAGGCGGGTGATCCCGCGGGCGACGTCGCCGCCGCCGTCGACGCCCAGGGCGCCGCCCTCCGTGAAGTCGTTCTGCACGTCGATGATGAAGAGCGCTCGGCTCATGCGCCGCTCCTTCCCCGGGCGATGCCCGATGCCGTGGATCCGCCGCCCGGGACCGGGCCGCGCGTCACTCGTCCCCCAGGTCCGCTCCGCAGCGGTACGCGCCGGCCGCGAGCGCGTCGAGCGCGACCTTCGCGTTCCCCGTCACGTTCCCGATCGCGTAGAAGGCGAAGGTGAGCTTGGTGCCGTCGGCCGCGTCGATGATGCCCGCGAGCGTGTAGCCCGTGTCGATCCAGCCGGTCTTGGCGACGATGTGCCCGCGCGCGACGGCGCTGTCCCCGGTGAAGCGGCTGGCCAGGGTGCCCGTCTTGCCCGCGACCGGCAGCCCGTCGTGCAGGTAGCCGAGCGCCTTCTGCCGCTGGTCGACCTGGATCATGAGCTGGGCCAGCAGGGACGGGGGCACGCGGTTGTCGGGGCTGAGGCCCTGCCCGTCGACGATGGTGAGGCTCGACGTGTCGAGGCCGTACGCCTGCAGCGCCTTCGGGATGCCCTGGGCCAGCGACTGCTGCGTGCTCCCGGCGCCCACCTCGATGGACACGAGGCGCGCGAGCGACTCGGCGAGGACGTTGTCCGAGTTGATGAGGGCGGTCTGGATGAGCGACGACACCGGCTGCGACTCGACCTTGCCGAGCACCGCGGCGCCCGCGGGGGCGGTGCCCTGGGTGACCTGCGCGGATCCGCCCAGCATGGAGCGGAACGTGCTGCCGACGCGCGCCAGCGGATCCTCGCTGCGGGCGGACACCACGGCCCCCGGGTCGGCGCGGTCGGCGTCGAGCTGGAGCGGCGTCATGAAGCTGGAGTAGCCGGCCTGCCGTTCGGTCGCGGCCCACGAGGGAGCCCAGGTCTCGCCGGAGAACAGGGACGTGTCCAGCACGATGCGGGTGATGGGGGTGCCGGCAGTGGCGGGATCCGCCGCCCACGCCGTGCGGACCTGCTGCGCGAGGTCGCTGAGGCGGGGCGCGCCGGGGTAGACGGAGCTGCCGCTCGTGAGGCGCGACAGAGTGGGGTCGCCGCCGCCGACCAGCACGACGGTGCCGGGCTCGGCGCCTCGCACGACCTTGGTGGTGATGCGCCGATCCGGTCCGAGGGCGGCGAGGGCGGCGGCCGAGGTGATGACCTTCATGACGCTCGCGGTGCGCTCCGGCGTGCCGCCGTTCCGGTCGAACAGGACGCGGCCGGTCGCGGCGTCGCGGACCTGGCCTTCGAAGGTGGCGAGCCGCGGGTCCTGCGCGAGGGAGGAGAGGGAGCACATGCGGAGGTCGCGGGCGGCGGGCGGGCTCGCCGGTGCCGGCCGCGCGGGGGCGACCGAGGGCGTGGGGCTCGGCGTGGGCGTGGGATCCGCGGTGGCCGCGGTGTCCGCGGTGTCCGCGACGCTCGCCGAGGCGCTGCCCGCCCGGCCGGTGGCCGCTCCCGCGCCCACGGCGCCCGCCGCGAGGAGCGCGACGACGGCCACGACGGCCGTCACCCGACCGGTGCGCCGGCGGCCGGGACGGAGCGCGGCACGCCGCGAGGTGGGAGCCGTCGCGCCGCGGTCCGCGCGCGGGGCGTCGGGGCCGTCGGCTTCGGATCGCATGGGGCCATGTTAGACGGCGCCGTGGTGGGCTCCCCCTGCGTCCGCCCTGCGCCGCGGAACCGGAGGTCCGCCTCCCTGGGGAGGGACGGCGAGGGAAGCCGCCGGATCGCGTGGACCCGGTGCCCGGCAGGATGCCGGTGCGGATCGCCGCCCGGCGGACGGTGCGGATGGGGCGCGGGTGCGCGATGACGCGCGTGGAGCCGCCTGTCAGAATCGAACTGACGACCTTCTCATTACGAGTGAGATGCTCTACCGACTGAGCTAAGGCGGCCCGGCCCGGACTCAGCGAGTACCGGGCACGAATAGAGAGCATACCGGATGCCGAGGGGCCTCCCGTCCACCGAGCGGCTCCGCCGTCACCCGCAGGTGGTGCCGTCCGCGGGCGGATCGCCGCCGAGCAGGTACCCGTCCACGGCCGCCACGATGCAGGGATCGCGCTCGTCGTAGGCGATGTGCCCCTCGCCGCGGTAGGTCAGGAGCACGCCCGACGACAGCTGGCCCGCGAGCGCCTGGGCCCAGGAGTACGGCGTGGCCGGGTCCCCCGTCGTGCCGACCACGACGATGGGCGCGGCGCCCTCGGCCGTCACGGGCGCCGGCGCCTGCCGGGCCGCGTACGGCCAGTTGGCGCAGATGGGATCCGGCTCGGCGTCGCGGGAGGTGTCGGGATCGGCGAGCTCGCCCTGCGCCGAGCGGATCTCGCGTGCCTCGGTCGCGAGCACCGACGGGTCGCGCTCGACGGGGTGGTCGACGCACTGGATGGCGAGGAAGGCCTCGAAGTAGTTGCCCCGGTAGGTGCCGTCCGGGTTCCGCCCGAAGTAGTTGTCGGCGAGCGCGAAGGCGGTCGACGGATCCCCCTGCATCGCCTGCGTGAACGCCGTCGTGAGGGCGGGCCACTGCCGCTCGCTGTACAGGGCCGAGTCGATGGCGCTGCGCATGACCGCACGGTCGAGCTGGCGCCCGTCGCGGGCGCGCACCGGGCTCTCGTCGAGCGTGGTGAGGAGCGACGCGACCATGCCGATGCCGTCGTCGACGGATCCGCTGAACGGGCAGCCGCTCCCGGCCAGGCAGGCCGCCATGTAGGCCTCGAAGGAGTCGCGGAAGCCCGTCGTCTGCGCGAGCACCACGTCGAAGGAGCTGGCGGCGGGATCCGTCGCCCCGTCGAGCACCATGCGTCCGACGTGCGCCGGGAAGTCCTGGGCGTACTGGGCGCCGATGCTCGTGCCGTACGAGTACCCGAGGTAGTTCAGCCGCGGATCGCCCACGAGCGCCCGCAGCATGTCGAGGTCGTGGGCCGTGCTGCGGGTGTCGATGAACTCGAGCAGGTCCCCGGAGCGTGACGCGCAGGAGGCGGCGAAGTCCTTCGACGCCTGGGTCAGCTCGTCGTCGGCCTGCGGGCTGCCGGGGGCGGCGTCCGTCTCCTGGTAGAGCAGGGCGTCGAGCTGGGGGTCGTCCACGCAGTCGACCGCGGTGGAGGCGCCGACGCCGCGCGGATCCCAGCCGACGATGTCGTAGCCGTCCTGCAGAGCGCGCGAGGTGGCGGAGTCGACGCCCGACTTCACGAAGTCGACGCCGGACGCGCCGGGGCCGCCGGGGTTGACGAACAGCGATCCGCGTGGCTCGCCCGATCCGCGCGCCGTGTGCCGCACGAGCGCGAGCTGGATGTCCTTCGCGGGGTCGGGAGCCGACCAGTCGAGGGGCGCCGTGGCCGTCGTGCACTGGGCGCCGTCCTCGCACGGCGACCACTGCAGCGTCTGGTCGTAGTACCTCGCGAGATCGGGGGCGACCTCCTCTGCCGTGGGGCTGGAGGTGGCGCTGCGGGGCGCGGGGATGCCGAAGGCGCCGCAGCCGCTGAGGACGAGGACGCCGATCACGAGGGCGGCGACCGCGGTGGCAGCGCGACGCGCGGTCCGACGCCGACCCGGGGCGCGGGCTCCCCGGTCGCGGGGCCCGATCGGACGCGGGCGCCGCATCATGACCGGCCCGCCGTCCGCGTGCGCGTGAGGGAGACCAGCATCGCCTCCAGCGCGAGGGCCGGCGAGACGTTGCCGTCGATGCGCCGTCGGGCGACCGCGACCGCGTCGAGCACGGCGAGGGAGGCGGCGGCGGATCCGGCGGCGGCCGCCTCGGCGATGCGCGGTGCGATCGCCTCGTTCACGGCCGGCAGGTCGGCGCCGAGCTGGTGGAGCAGCACGTCGCGGTGGAGGGACATGAGGTCGACGAGGATCCGGTCGATGCCGTCGCGGAGGCTCCGCGTGGCGCGCCGCTTCTGGTCCTCCTCGAGCTGCCGGATCTGCGAGCGCAGCTGCGGGGGGATCGACCCGCCCTCCTGCACGCCGAGCGAGCGCAGCGCGCGCTCGCGCTCGTCGGCGTCGCGCTGGACGGTGAACGCCTTCGCGTCCTGACCGGCCAGCTCCAGCAGGGCGCCGGCGGCTCGCACGGCGTCGCCGACGGTGCGGATCCCCAGGGCGAGCTCCAGCGTGCGGCTGCGGCGCTCGCGCGCCTCGGCGTCGGTGGCGAGGCGGTGCGCCATCCCGATGTGGCTCTGCGCCTCGCGGGCTGCCCGGGTGGCCGTCGCCCGGTCGACGCCGTCCCGGCGCTGGATGAGCGCGGCGACGTCCTCGACGGACGGGATCCGCAGCCGCACGCTGCGCACGCGCGAGCGGATCGTGGGGATGAGGTCGGCCTCGCTGGGGGCGCAGAGGATCCAGATGGTGCGCTCCGGCGGCTCCTCGAGCGCCTTGAGCAGGAGGTTGGAGGTGCGCTCTGTCATGCGGTCGGCGTCCTCGACGACCATGACGCGGTAGCGGCCGACCGACGGCGAGTACTGCGACGACGTGACCAGGGCGCGCACCTCGTCGATGGCGATGATGACCCGCTCCGTCGCGAGGACGCCGAGGTCGGGGTGGCTGCGCGCGGCGACCTGGCGGGCCGTCGCCGCGTCGCCCTCGGGCGTGCCGTCGCTGAGCAGCGCGGTGGCGAAGGCGTAGGCGAGGTTCGACCGGCCGGACCCGGGCGGCCCGGTGATGAGCCAGGAGTGCGCCAGCGCGGTGCCGGCGGCGTCGCGGGCGGTGGCGCGGGGGCTGCTCGCGGCGGCGAGGAGGGCCACCGCCTCGGACTGCCCGGTGAGGTCGTCCCAGATGGCGCGCCCGTCGGGTGCGGTGACGACGACGCTCACGCGGGGGCCCCCGCACGGAGCAGCACGGCGACCCGTGCGCGGATGCGCTCGGCGATCTCCTCGCGAGGCGACGACGCGTCGACGACGAGGAACCGGTCGGGCTCGGCGTCGGCGAGGGCGAGGAACGCGTGGCGCACGCGCTCGTGGAAGTCGGCCCGCTCGGACTCGAGCCGGTCGAACCGCGTGCGGGCGGCATCGAGACGCGCGCGTGCGGACGCCTGGTCGAGGTCGAGGAGCACGGTCAGGTCCGGGAGGAGGCCCTCGGCCGCCCAGAGCGACAGGCTCCGGACCTCCCGGGCGTCGAGGACGCGGCCCGCGCCCTGGTAGGCCACGGACGAATCGAGGTACCGGTCCTGCAGCACCACGGCCCCGCGCTCGAGCGCGGGGCGCACGACCGCGTCGACGTGGTGCGCGCGGTCGGCCGCGTAGAGGAGCGTTTCCGCTCGCGGGGCGATGTGGCCCCGCCGATGGAGGACGATCTCCCGGATCTCGGCCCCCAGCTCCGTGCCGCCCGGCTCGCGCGTGGGGACGACCTCCTGGCCCTGCTCCTCCAGCCACGTGCGCAGGAGCGCCGACTGCGTGGACTTGCCCACGCCGTCGCCGCCCTCCAGGGTGATGAAGACGCCGGTCACGTCGCGTCGGATGCCGCCGCGGCGGCCGCGGCCCTGTTCGCGGCCCGGGTGGCAGCAGCCTTGGTGGCGGCAGCCGATCGGGTCGCCGACGTCGTCTTGGCGGCGGTGGTCGACTTCGCGGCCGTGGTCGACTTCGCGGCCGTGGTCGACTTCGCGGCTGCCGGTGCCTTGGCCTTCGCGGGAGCCTTCGCCTTGGCCTTGGCGGGCGCCTTGGCCTTCGCCTTGGGCTTGGCCGGCCCCTTCGCCCGCTTGTCCGCGAGCAGCTCGACCGCCCGGTCGAAGTCGATGTCCTCGACGGACTCGCTCTTCGGGATGGTGGCGTTGGTCTCGCCGTCGGTGACGTAGGGGCCGAAGCGGCCGTCCTTGACCTTGATGCCCTTGCCGCTCACCGGGTCCGCGTCGAACTCCTTCAGCGCGCTCGACGGTCGGCGTGCGCCGTACTTGGGCTGCGCGAAGACCTCGAGGGCACCCGGGAGGTCGATCTCGAAGATCTGCTCCTCGCTCGTGAGCGACCGCGAGTCCGTGCCCTTCTTGAGGTACGGGCCGTACTTCCCGTTCTGGGCAGTGATGGGCGTCGCGGTCTCCGGGTCCTCCCCGACGACGCGCGGCAGGTCGAGGAGCCGGAGCGCCGTCTCGAGGTCGACGGTCGCGAGGTCCATGGACTTGAAGATGGACGCCGTGCGCGGCTTGACCGCGGCTGCCTTCTTCGCGGCGGGCTTCTTGGCGGGCGCCTTCGTGGCGGGCGTCGCCGCGGTCGTCGCGGCAGCTGTCTCGAGCACCTCGCCCGTCGCCGGGTCGACGCCGTCGACGGGAGCCGCCGGAGTCTCCTCGGGCTCGGGATCGAGCTCGGTCACGTAGGGGCCGTAGCGACCGTCCTTCGCGACGACCTGCTTCCCGTTCGCCGGATTGATGCCGATGACGCGGTCGTTGACGACCGGCGCGTCGATGAGCTCGCGCGCCTTGGCGGACGTGAGCTCGTCGGGAGCGAGGTCCTCGGGGAGGTTGACGCGACGAGGCGTCGCGTCGGGCGCCGCGCCCTCCTCGTGCACCTCCAGGTACGGGCCGTACTTGCCGATGCGTAGCGTGATGTCGTCGGCGATGCGCAGGGAGTTGATCTCCCGGGCGTCGATCTCGCCGAGGTTGTCGATGGTGGGACGGAGGCCCTTGTGGGAGTCGTTCCCGTAGTAGAAGCCCTTCAGCCAGTCGACGCGCTCGGCCGAGCCGTCCGCGATGCGGTCCAGGTCGCTCTCCATGCCCGCGGTGAAGTCGTACTGCACCAGCTCGGTGAAGAACTCCTCGAGCAGCCGCACCACCGAGAAGGCGATCCAGTTGGGCACGAGCGCCGTGCCGCGAGGGGTCACGTATCCGCGGTCCACGATGGTGGAGATGATGGCCGCGTACGTGGACGGGCGCCCGATGCCGAGCTCCTCGAGCGTCTTCACGAGGCTCGCCTCCGTGTAGCGCGGCGGCGGGCTGGTCTCGTGGCCCTTGGCGTCGACGTCGACGAGACGGAGGTCCTGCCCCTTCTTCAGGTCGGGCAGCTTCGCCTCGCGCGGCTCGGCGGTGCCGTGCCGATCCTCGTCGCGACCCTCCTCGTAGGCGGCGAGGAAGCCGCGGAAGGTGATGACGGTGCCCGACGCGGCGAACTCGGCGACCTCGCCCGCGGACGTGGGGCCCGCCGCGATGACGACCGACGCGGTCGATCCCTTCGCGTCCGCCATCTGCGACGCGATGGTGCGCTTCCAGATGAGGTCGTAGAGCTTGTGGTCGTTGCCGCGGAGCGTCGACGCGAGCTGCTGCGGCGTCCGGAAAGTCTCCCCCGCCGGGCGCACGGCCTCGTGGGCCTCCTGCGCGTTCTTGCTCTTGCCCGCGTAGAGGCGCGGCTTGTCCGGCACCGTCTCGGGGCCGTAGAGCTCCGCGGCCTGCTTGCGCGCCGCATTGATCGCCTGCTGCGAGAGCGAGGGCGAGTCGGTGCGCATGTAGGTGATGTACCCGTTCTCGTAGAGCGACTGGGCGACGCTCATCGTCTGGCGAGCGGAGAAGCGGAGCTTGCGGGCGGCCTCCTGCTGGAGCGTGGACGTGGTGAAGGGCGCCGCGGGCCGTCGCGTGTACGGCTTCGACTCGACGCTCTGCACCCGCAGGGGGACGGACGGGTCGCGCAGCGCCTCGGCGAGCGCCTCCGCGGTCGCGGCATCGAGCGGCCGGGAGTCGTTCTTCAGCGCGCCCTTGTCGTCGAAGTCGCGACCGGTGGCGATGCGGGCGCCGTCGATGCGGACGAGCCGGGCGTCGAACGGGAGCTCCTGCTGGAGCGGCGACAGCGACGCGGTCAGGTCCCAGTAGGCGGCGGTGACGAAGGCGAGGCGCTCGCGCTCGCGGTCGACGACGAGGCGCGTGGCCGCGGACTGCACGCGTCCCGCCGACAGCCCCGGGCCGACCTTGCGCCACAGCACGGGCGACACCTCGTAGCCGTAGAGGCGATCGAGGATGCGCCGGGTCTCCTGGGCGTCGACGAGCGCCGTGTCGATGTCGCGCGTGCTGTCGCGGGCGCGCTCGATGGCCTCCTTGGTGATCTCGTGGAACACCATCCGCTTCACGGGCACCTTGGGCTTGAGGACCTGCAGGAGGTGCCAGGCGATGGCCTCCCCCTCGCGGTCCTCATCCGTCGCGAGGAAGAGCTCGTCGGCGTCCTTCAGGGCGCGCTTGAGGTCGGCCACGGTCTTCTTCTTCTGGTCGCTCACGACGTAGTACGGCTCGAAGCCGTTCTCGACGTCGACGGAGAACTTGCCGAGCGTGCCCTTCTTGAGCTCGGGCGGCAGGTTCTTCGGCTCGATGAGGTCGCGGATGTGGCCGACGGACGCCTGCACCTCGTAGCCGCTGCCCAGGTACTGGCCGATGGTCTTGGCCTTGGCCGGCGACTCGACGATGACCAACTTCTTCGTGCCGGGCACGTGACTCCTTATATATGCGTTCGCGGGGGCCGGTCTCCGGCCCGGGTTGCGGGATGCGTGCCGGCACGGGATGCGCTCCGGGCGACGTGCGGCGGGGTCCCCGACAAGGCACACCATACACACGAGCACCGACCGTGCACCTAATCCCGGAGACGGTCGGACACGGCGTCCGCCGGGCCCCGCACGGACCCTCGGGCGCTTGCCATGCAGCCGTGGGACCGGTCCTCGGGGTGTTCGCGCTGGTGCTCCTCGCGGGTGCGTTCGGCGCCGTGCTGGTGCGGCGGTTCCGTGATGGCGCGGACGGTCGCTGAGGCGCGCGGGGACGGTCACGGCGTCGCCCCGGGCACGCCGGCCGCATCGCCCTCGGGCTGCCCCGCCCTCGCCCGGGCGCTGATCGGCACCCCGAACGGAGGGTGCGGGATGCGCACCCGCACGTCGGCCGTCGTCCCGTCCACCGCGCATCCGACGAGCTCGGCTCCCAGCGGGGCCATGAGCTCCCCCGCGGCGTCGCAGGGCGGGCCGCTGACGTACCCCGCGGCCGCGTCCGCCGCAGCGAGCGCGGCGGAGTCCGCCGCGCCCGATGCGATCGCCCGGTCGACCAGGAGCGCCGAGACGGACACCGCGGCGAGCGCGAGAGCCGTCACCGCCCCGAGCAGGCCGACCGCGAGCACGGAGCCGGACCCCGAGTCCTCGTCACTCCTCATCGAGGTCCTCCGACCGCGCGCACCCCCGCGCGTGCACGGCGATGCCGGCCGCGGCCGCGGGAGCGAATCGGCTGGGCGCCGACAGGTCGACGCAGACGTCGTGCCCCGGATGCTCGACCTCGAAGGAGGCGCCGGACGCGGCTCCCTCGATGCGCGCGGCCGCGGTACCCGAGGACTCGCCCCGGCCGAGGCTCCGCGCCGCCTCCTCGGCAGCCGAGGTGAGCGCCACCTGCTGACCCACCGTCTGCACCGCTCCGAGGCACAGGCCCAGGACGAGCACGACAGCGGGGAGCACCACCGCGAGCTCCGCGGCCGCGGCTCCGATGTCCCCGTCCGCGCCGGCGCGCGTCGGCCCGATCGGGTATCGAGGACACGCGACCCGGCTCATCGGTCGTACGTGAGGGCACGCCGGACGAGGTCGAGGAGCATCCCCCGCACCTCGTCGCTCTGCAGGATGACCACGAGCAGCCCGGCGAACGCGACGGCGGCCATGGTCGCGATGGCGTACTCCGCCGTCGCCGCACCGCCGTCCTCGCTAACGCACGCGCGCACGACACGCCGCGCCGCGCGCACCACGCGCATCGCCCCCCGCGACGAGGCGGAAGGGCCTGATGCGCCCCTGCACGTGCGGCAGGCGGATGCGCCGCCAGCGCCGCCCGACGCCCGCCCCGACGGCCCCGGGCCCGTGGACAAGCCCGAGGCCGCGGACGCTGACCCCGATGCCGCCGACGTCGCCGCCAGCGGCCAGACGGCACGCTCCCCGTCCCCCGTCGCCCCCGCCTCCATGCGCTCCCCGCGCCCCACGACCACCGCTCCACCGCACTCCTCGATCCGAGACATGTCCTTCGCCCTCCCCTGCCCGAGCTCCCGCTCGCGCCGTCCTGATGACGACCGTCCGTCGGCCGCGTGGTCACCATGCCCCGGCGAGGCGGGCGCTGATCCGCGTGCCCGCGGACGGTGGAGTCCGTCACCGCCGTCCGAGTGTTGAGGACACGACCGCCATGAGCATCGGGACGACGCCCACCGCCAGGAAGGCGGGCAGGATGCAGGCTCCGAGGGGGAGCATCAGCCGTGCTCCCAACCGCGCGGCCGCCCGTTCCGCCCACGTGGACGCGTCGCGGCGCGCGCGGTCCGCCTCGCCGCGGAGGAGCACCGCGACGGGCGCTCCCGTCCGGACCGCTGCGGCCGCGACCGTGCGGACGCGCTCGATGTCCGACCCGACGGGCAGGCCGTTCCGTTCGCATGCGATGCGGACCACCGACGTGGCACGTGGGACCGACGAGCCTCCGGCCATGGCCGTCGCCACGAGGTCGAGCACCAGGCCGGGCGCGGGATCGCCGGGCACGGCCGCCCGGACCAGCTTGCCGTTCCAGCGCCAGCCCACGACCACCAGCGAAACGCCGACCACGAGGCAGGCGGCACCGGGCACGGTCGTGAGGAGGATGCGCAGGGGATCGAACCCGAGCCCGGCGGCGAGCAGGAGCCCCGCCGCCGGAAGGAGCAGCACCGTCCGCGCCGTCGCGACGGGTCCGGCGAGCGCCGTGCCCGCGTCCCGCCGCACGCGCCCGACGGCCACCAGGGCGTCCGCGAGCCGCGTGAGCGCCGCGGCGAGGGGAGCACCCGTGCGGTCCGCCACCTCGAGCGCCGTCGCGAGCGCCCGCCAGGACCGGGCGGTGTCGGCATGCCCGGCTGCCTCGTCGCGGGACGCGGCGCAGGCGATGCGCTCCGCCAGGCAGAGGGACCGCGACCCGACCGCGACCTCGCGCACGACCGCCTGCACCAGGCCGTCGGACCGCCTCGGCCGTGGACCGGGCGGCGCGAGCTGCTGCCACGCGCGCTCGGGATGCAGGCCGGCGCGGAGGAGCACGGCCAGGCGACGCACCGTCGCGGCGATCTCCTCGACCTCCTCCACGGCGGCGCCGCCCGCAGCGGCCCGGCTCCGCCGCACCCGCCGCGCGAGGGCGGCCCCGATCACGGCGCGCCTCCGCCCGCCGCGTCGTGACCCACCGCGACGGCCGGACGAGCGGCGCCGCCCTCCCAGCGGACCGGCATGACGCGGAGCCGCCCGTCATGATCCGTCGTGAGCCGACCGGCACCGACCACACGGCGTCCGGACGGCGTGCGCGCCAGGTGCACCACGAGCCCGATCGCGCTGACCGCCTGCCGGGCGACCGCGACCGCATCCATGCCGGCCAGTGCGCCGAGGGCCTCCAACCGCGACGGCACGTCGACGATGCCGTTGGCGTGCAGGGTCCCCGCCCCGCCGTCGTGCCCCGTGTTGAGGGCGCCGAGGAGCTCCCGGATCTCGCCGCCGCGGCACTCCCCCACCACGAGGCGGTCCGGCCGCATCCGCAATGCCTCCCGCACGAGGCGGGGCAGCGGGAGCTCGCCGGCACCCTCGATGTTCGCCTGGCGCGCCTCGAGCGACACCACGTGGGGATGTCGGATCCGGAGCTCCGCGACGTCCTCGACGAGCACGATGCGCTCCCGCGGGTCCGCACGCGCGAGCAGCGCGCCGAGCAGCGTCGTCTTCCCGCTGCCGCCGGCACCCGTGATGAGGAGGTTGGTGCGCCGGCGCACGGCCTCCTCCAGGAGCGCGCGACAGCCGGGCGGGAACGCGTCCGCGGCGTCGAGCGCGTCCATGCTCGGGCGCGCACGGGCCGGGAGGCGGATGGACAGCAGCGTGCCGCGCGTGGACACCGGCGGCAGGACGGCGTGGACGCGCATGCCGTCGCCGATGCGCACGTCGACGCAGGGCGCCGCCTCGTCGAGGTGCCGACCGCCCTCGGAGGCGAGGCGGACGGCCAGCGCCCGCACGGCGGGCTCGCCTCCGAGGTCGACGGCCGGGAGGCGCTCGGCGCCGGAACCGCGGTCGACCCACACCTCTCCGTCCCCGTTGACGAAGACGTCGGTCGTGCGGGGGTCCCGGATGAGGCGGGCCAGCGCGCCGAAGGCGTCCGGCGCATGACGCGACCCCACCGCCGCGATCGCTCCGGGCGGGCGGTCCGGCACGAGCGCGCTCGGCCCCGCCCCGGCATCCGGTCCGGCGTCCGCCCCGGCGTCCGGTCCGGTGCGCGCGCCCGGACGGTACAGCGCGGCACCGGGAGCGGTGCCGTCGGGCGGGACCCGCCTGGGTCGCGGGACGAAGGCCGCGGCCGTCGTCTCCCCGAGCCCGGACGCCGCCCCGCATCCGGACACCGCCTCGGCTGCCGGCCCGCCCGGCGGACCTGCACGCCGTCCCCGCCGCACCGCGACCCCGCCGACGCCCCTCGATCCCCGCTGCTCATCCATGCGCGGAGGCTAGGCACCTGCACCGCGCGGCCTGCGGCGGTCCTGCGTCCCTCGGGACACCGGCACGCGTCCGCGCCTGGGGAGGGAAAGGCCTGAGGAGGGAAGAGGAGAGGGGAGGGAGAGTAGAGAGGGGCGGCGCCCATCGGGGGAACGGGCGCCGCCACGTGACGACGGATCGGGGGAATCCTGCAGTCGTCACACGTCGGACTTGGCCCGACTTCCCCGATCATACGCCGGGCGCCTCCCGCCACGGGAGGGTTGTGCGTGTTCTGGCCGTTCCCACACCGGTCTCCCGGGCAAGGCGCTCCCCCGGAACCCGCCGGCACCGGCTCGAGCACCGCTAACGTGGTGCGCGGAGAGGATGACGATGTCCACGAACCCCGAATCGACCGAGCCCGGATACCCGGCGACCGCCGCGCGCGAACAGGACGAGGAGGGGACGAGGTCGCCCGCCCGCCCTCCTGAGGTCCCCGAGCCCGGCCCCGTGCACCCGCCCACCGAGGCGTTCCGCGCCACGCGCGTCGCCGACGAGTCGCTCGCCGAGGCCGCGGCCGCGGACCGGCTCGGCTTCTGGGCCGACCGCGCCCGCGAGCTCGTGACCTGGGAGACGCCGTTCGACACGGTGCTCGACTGGTCGGACGCCCCCGTCGCGCGGTGGTTCCCCGAGGGCCGGCTCAACGTCGCCTACAACTGCCTCGACCGGCATGTGCTCGCCGGGCACGGCGACCGCGTCGCCCTGCACTGGGAGGGCGAGCCGGGCGACACCCGCGACCTCACCTACGCCGACCTCACCGCCGAGGTCAAGCGCGCGGCGAACGCCCTGCTCGGCCTCGGCGTCACGGCCGGCGACCGGGTCGCCATCTACCTCCCGATGACCCCGGAGGCCGTGGTCGCGATGCTCGCCGTGGCGCGCATCGGCGCCGTGCATTCCGTCGTCTTCGGCGGGTTCAGCGCGGAGAGCCTCCGCGCGCGCATCGACGACGCCGCCGCCCGCGTCGTCATCACGGCCGACGGCGGCTGGCGCAAGGGCAAGGTCTTCCCGCTCAAGCCCGCCGTGGACGCCGCGCTCGTGGGATCCGCCGGATCCGTGGAGCACGTCCTCGTCGTGAAGCGCGGCGAGAACGAGGTGGACTGGGACGACGCCCGCGACCTCTGGTGGCACGAGCGCGTCGCCGCCGCCGACCCGGAGCACGAGGCGGAGGCGTTCGAGGCCGAGCACCCCCTCTTCATCCTCTACACGAGCGGCACCACGGGGAAGCCGAAGGGCATCCTGCACACGTCCGGCGGCTACCTGACGCAGGCCGCCTACACGCACCGCAACGTCTTCGACCTGCACCCCGAGTCGGACGTCTACTGGTGCACGGCCGACGTCGGCTGGATCACCGGCCACAGCTACGTCGTCTACGGCCCGCTCGCGAACGGGGCCACGCAGGTCGTCTACGAGGGCACCCCCGACACCCCGGAGCCGGGTCGCTGGTGGGACATCGTGGAGAAGCACGGCGTCACGATCCTGTACGCGGCGCCCACCGCCATCCGCTCCTTCATGAAGGCGGGCCGCGCCATCCCGGACGCCCGGGACCTCTCCTCCATCCGCCTGCTCGGCTCGGTGGGCGAGCCCATCAACCCGGAGGCCTGGCGCTGGTACCGCGACGTGATCGGCGGCGGCGACGTGCCCGTGGTCGACACGTGGTGGCAGACGGAGACCGGCGGGATCATGATCTCCCCGCTGCCCGGCATCACCGCGACCAAGCCCGGCTCCGCGCAGACGCCCCTCCCGGGCATCTCCATCGCCGTGGTCGACGACGCCGGCGAGCCCGTCGGCCCCGGCGAGAGCGGCCTGCTCGTGGTGACCGAGCCGTGGCCCGGCATGCTCCGCGGCATCTGGGGCGATCCGGAGCGGTACCGCGAGACGTACTGGGACCGCTTCGGCGACCGGTACTTCGCGGGCGACGGCGCCCGGCTCGACGAGGACGGCGACGTGTGGCTCCTCGGCCGGGTGGACGACGTGATGAACGTCTCGGGCCACCGCCTGTCGACCGCGGAGATCGAGTCGTCGCTGGTCGCGCACCCCTACGTGGCCGAGGCCGCGGTGGTGGGCGCCTCCGACGAGGCGACGGGACAGGCGGTCGTCGCGTTCGTGATCCTCCGCACGGCCTCGGCGAGCGCGCTCGGCGACGAGGACCCTAACGAGGTGCTCCGCACGCACGTGGCCGACCAGATCGGCGCCATCGCGAAGCCGCGGCGCGTGTTCGTGGTGCAGGAGCTGCCGAAGACGCGCTCCGGCAAGATCATGCGCCGGCTCCTCCGCGACGTGGCCGAGGGACGCGCGGTCGGCGACACGACCACGCTCGCGGACACGCAGGTGATGCAGGTCATCAGCGAGCGCATGGCAGCGGGCTGACGCCGGGACGTCGCGGGACGCGAGGAGGGCAGGGTGCGCGCACCCTGCCCTCCTCGCGTCCGTCGGCGCGGCGGCTACTCGACGAGCGCCACCACGAGCTCGACCTCGACGGGCGCTCCGAGCGGCAGCTCGGCGACGCCCACGGCGGAGCGCGCGTGGATCCCCGCGTCGCCGAGGATCTCCCCCAGCACCTCGCTCGCGCCGTTGATCACGCCCGGCTGGCCGGTGAAGCCCTCGGCCGATGCGACGAAGCCCGTGACCTTGACGACGCGCGCGATGCGGTCCAGGCCGCCGGCGGCATCGGCCGCGGCCGCGAGCCCGTTCAGCGCGCAGGTGCGGGCGTGCGCCTTCGCGTCCTCGGCCGACACCTCGGCGCCGACCTTGCCGGTCGCGGCGAGCGCGCCGTCGACGAAGGGCAGCTGGCCGCTCGTGTAGACGAGGCCGCCGTGCACGACGGCGGGGACGTACGCGGCGACGGGCGCCGCGACGGCGGGCAGCTCGATGCCGAGCTCGGCCAGCCGGTCGGCGATGGCGCCCATCAGGCGCCGTGCTCGGCGCCGGCGACCGGACGCTTCATGTACGCGACGAGGCCGCCCTCGGGGCCGGTGACGACCTGCACGAGCTCCCAGCCCTGCGAGCCCCAGGTGTTGAGGATGGCGGCGGTGTTGTGGATCATCAGCGGCGTGGTGAGGTACTCCCACTGCCCGGGCGTTGCGGTCATCTCGGCTCCTTGCCGGTCGGGTCTGGATGCATGACGGGACGGGCGCGGGCGGCCGGCGCACAGGTCTCACGGGTTCCCATACACCCTTCCCGTACTCTGGAGTCTATGTCTGCTTCCAAGAACACGCCCGGCCGCGTCGCCGCCGCGCTCACGGGCGTCCTCGGCATGAGCGTCGTCGCCGGCGTCCTGGTCGCCGCGATGGTCACCCCCGCCATCGCCGTCACGAGCCTCGCCGCCAACGACACCATCGGCATCTTCGACGACCTGCCGGACTACCTGCAGATCGACAACCTCGCCCAGAAGACCGAGCTCTACGCCACGCAGGGCGGCCAGCCGGTCAAGTTCGCCGAGTTCTACGCGCAGAACCGCCAGGAGGTGGGCTGGGACGAGGTCTCCGACAACGCCAAGGCGGCCGCGATCGACACCGAGGATCCCCGCTTCTACGAGCATGCGGGCGTCGACGTGAAGTCGACCTTCCGCGCCCTCGCCCAGAACGTGATCGGCGGCGGCGTCGAGTCGGGCGCCAGCACCATCACCATGCAGTACGTGAAGAACGTGCTCGTGCAGAAGGCGGAGGCGCTCGCCGAGACGGATCCGGACGCCGGCAAGAAGGCCTACAAGGAGGCGACCCAGGAGTCGACCGCCCGCAAGCTCAAGGAGATGCGGCTCGCGATCGGCCTGGAGAAGAAGTTCTCGAAGAACGACATCCTGCTCGGATACCTCAACATCGCCACCTTCGGCGGCAACGTGTACGGCGTCCAGTCCGCGGCGAGGTACTACTACGGCGTCGACGCCAAGGACCTGAGCATCGCCCAGGCCGCCAGCCTCATTGCCACGGTGAACTACCCGACCGCCCTCCGCATCGACAAGCCCGAGAACGTCAAGGCGAACCAGGCGCGACGCGACGTCCTGATCGACAACATGCTGAAGCACCACAGCATCACGCAAGCCCAGCACGACGAGGCGATCGCCACGCCCGTGAAGCCGGTCATCACGCCGTCGGTCAGCGGCTGCAACGCCGCCCAGCCCTCCAGCGCCGCGTACTTCTGCGACGCGGTCAAGTACACGGTCGAGAACTCGAAGGAGTTCGGCGCCAGCGCCGACGAGGCCCGCCGCAACCTCAACCGCAACGGCTACAAGATCTACACGACGCTCAACCTCGACCTGCAGGCCAAGGCCACGGACGACATGCGCAAGCAGATCCCCACCACCATGAACAGCATCAACGTCGGATCCGCCATGACCAGCGTCGAGGCCAAGACCGGCCGCGTGATCGCCATGGTGCAGAACACCGACTACGGCAACGGCGACCAGCGCGGCGTGACGAGCGTCAACTACAACACCGACAAGAACTACGGCGGCTCCGGCGGCTTCCAGGTGGGATCGACGTACAAGCTCGTCACCCTGCTCGAGTGGCTGAAGGAGGGCCACTCGGTCAACGAGGTCGTCCGCTCCTCGAACGGCACCTGGGCGGGCAAGGACTTCCGCGACTCGTGCACGGGCGGCACGCTCGGCTCGCCGCCGTTGACCGTCACCAACGACGGCGCCGCCCCCGGGTCGAACCGGACCGTCATGTCCGGCACGGCGAACTCCACCAACACGGCGTTCATGGCCATGGCCTCCGAGCTCGACATGTGCGGCATCGCGCAGACGGCGAAGGACATCGGCATCCACCAGGCCGATCCCAAGAAGCAGCTGTCGAACTTCGTCTCGGACATCATCGGCTCGGGCGGCAACAACATCGCCCCGCTCACCATGGCGTCGGCCTATGCCACGGTCGCCAACAACGGCACCACCTGCACGCCCGTGATGATCGACAAGGTCGTCCTCCCCGACGACACCGAGGTGGCCCCGCCGCCCGCGAACTGCCGTGAGACAGTGAGCCCCGACGTGGCCCACACCGCCGCGTACGCCCTCGCCGGCGTCATGAGCGCCACGGGCGCCGCGGGTAACACCAACGACGGCACGCCGCTCATCGGCAAGACGGGAACCACCGACAAGGCGAAGGACACCTGGTTCGTGGGCTCGAGCACCGAGGTCACCACGGCCATCTGGGTGGGCAGCTCCTCGGGGCAGCAGATCCAGCAGCGCAAGACCAACCTGCCGAACGGGCAGCTCATGTCCACCGCTCGCTTCGCCGTGTGGAAGCCGTTCATGCAGGCCGTCAACGGCGTCTACAAGGGCTCCGCGTTCCCCGGCCCGGCAGCGGACCTCACCCGCACGCCGACGGTGCAGGTACCGGACGTGTCGGGCATGTCGCCCGCCGACGCGCAGTCCGCCATCGAGGGCGCGGGCCTGTCCTTCGCCCAGGGCGGCGCGCGCGCCTCCGCGAACGTGCCCGCCGGTCAGGTCGCCGGGTCCGACCCGGGCGCCGGCGCCAACGCCGCGCGCGGATCCACCGTCACGGTGTTCACCAGCAGCGGGCCCGACCAGAGCCAGCCGCAGGGCACCCCGGGCACCGTCCCGGACGTGCGTGGGCAGGACGTGACGGCCGCGCGCCAGACCCTGCGCTCGGCCGGCTTCAACGTGACCGTGGCGCAGGAGCAGGTGCAGGACAGCTCCCAGGTCAACAAGGCGACCCGCACGGATCCCGCGGCCGGACAGCAGAGCGGCGGTCCCGTGACGCTCTTCGTCGGGCGCACCTGATGAGCGTCGTCGGCACGATCGCCCGCACGGCCGGCGGCGTCGTCGCGGCCGGCGCCGCGGTCTTCGCCTACGCCTCGTTCTACGAGCGCCGCCGCTTCACGCTGCGGGAGGTGACGGTGCCGGTCCTGCCGGTGGGCGCCGACCCCATCCGCGTGCTGCACCTCTCGGACATGCACATGGCGCCGTGGCAGCACAAGAAGCAGCGCTGGGTGCGCGAGCTCGCGGAGCTCAAGCCCGACCTCGTCGTCGACACGGGCGACAACACGGGCCACGAGCAGGGCATCGTCGCGGTCGAGGAGACGCTCGAGGCGTTCCGCGGCGTCCCCGGGGTCTTCGTGCACGGATCGAACGACTACTACGGGCCGATGATGAAGAACCCGCTGAAGTACTTCACGGCCAACACGCACGCCACGCAGCGGCCGGCGGACCTCGACCTCCCCCGGCTCGAGCGCCTCTACGCCTCGCTCGGCTGGCTCGACCTCAACAACGCCGCGGGCGCCGTCGAGGTCAACGGCACGCTGCTCGAGTTCTTCGGCGTCGACGACCCGCACCGCGACTTCGATCGCCTGGAGGCGATCCCCGGGGCGCTCGACGAGCTCCGCGAGGACGGCGAGGCGTACCAGGGGTCCTCGGGCGCTCCGGTGGTCTCCATCGGCGTCGCGCACGCGCCCTACCGCCGGGTGCTCGACTCGTTCGTCACCAACGGCGCCCGCATGGTCTTCGCCGGGCACACCCACGGCGGCCAGGTGTGCGTGCCCGGCTACGGCGCGCTCGTCACCAACTGCGACATCCCGCGCCGCCAGGTGAAGGGCCTGAGCGTCTGGCCGCACGCGGACCGGGCCTCCTTCCTGCATGTGAGCGCGGGCCTCGGCACCTCGATCTACGCGCCCGTGCGGTTCGCGTGCTTCCCCGAGGCGACGCTGCTCACGCTCACGGCGGTCTGACCGCCCGCCGCGCGCTGCCCAGGCGTACGCGGGAGCCCGGAACATCGGGTATCGTAGAACTCGGTCCTCGGGCCATCGGGGTGTGGCGCAGTTTGGTAGCGCGCTTCGTTCGGGACGAAGAGGTCGCAGGTTCAAATCCTGTTACCCCGACACACCGCCTCCTCCGGAGGCACCGCATTAACAGCAGCACGACGAAGGGCCGCTCCTCCGGGAGCGGCCCTTCGTCGTCCGAGCAGGCGATGCGGTCGCGGGTCACCGCCCTCCGGGCTTCAGCCGCAGCGCCGGCCGCTCGATGGCGTAGTACGTCGCCGCCGAGAGCACGAGCGTCACCGCCCCCACCACGAGCGTGTTCAGGGCGAAGCCGGCGAGCGTGTCCGGCAGCACGAGGCCCGCGCGACGGAGGAACCGGATCACCGGTAGGTGCCACAGGTAGACGCTGAACGAGATCGTGCCGAGCCAGGCGATCCACCGGAGCTCGAGGACCCGCGTCACCGGGCCTAGGGATCCCCCGCGCCGCGGCAGCGCCACGAGGAGCAGCAGCGTGGCGCAGGAGGCCGCCACGACGCTCTCCTCGAACGCCTCGACGGGCGCCTCGGACGCGACCACGATGAGCACCGCCGCCAGGATCCCGACCGGCACGCGCCAGCGGGCGACGCGGTCGCGCAGGCTCTCGTCGGCGGACAGGGCGAGCAGGACCACGGCCGCCGCCATGCCGTAGGCGAAGAGGTCCGCGTGCACGAGGATGCTGCGGTTCACCACCGCCTCCCACGTCACTCCCCACTCGCTCGCGAGCCGGCCGCGGTGGCCGAGCGGCGCCTGCGCGGCCATCGACCAGATCTTGCCGGCCACGCCGACCAGCAGGAGCGCCGCCGCCGGCGCGAGAGCGCGGATCCACGTCGCGCGTCCTCGGAGCAGCCGCGCGGCGAGGAGCGCCACCACCGGCAGGACGACGTAGAAGGACACCTCGACCGCCAGCGTCCACGCGACCTCGATGCCGCTCCGGAGCGTGCGCGGGCTGTACCCCTGGAGCAGCAGCGCGTTGAGGACCGAGTCGACCGGGCCCAGCGTGCCCAGCGAGATGCCGTCGTCGCGCGTCTCCCGCGGCAGGATCGCGACGCGCAGCACGAGGCTCACGAGCAGCAGCACGACGACGTACCCGGGGAGCACGCGGAGCGCGCGGTTGGCGGCGTAGCTGGAGAGCCGCGGCATCGGCCCGCCGTCGACGAGCGCACGTGCGAACGGCAGGAACAGCAGGAAGCCGCTCAGCACGAAGAACAGCGTCACGCCGTGGCTGAAGAAGGCGACCTCGCCGACGAGCGGCACGTCGGTCGTCGGCCGGGCCAGCTGGCGCTGCACGTGGTACAGCAGCACGGCGACCGCGGCGACGCCGCGCAGACCCTCGATGCCCGGCAGGAGCGTGCGCAGGCGTGCGGGTGCGGACGTCGGGGTCCCGGTCATGAGGGCCTTCCCGGGTCGGTGGATCGGCGGTCGTCCAGTCTACGAGGCGCTCGATCCGGGGCCGGCGGCCGCACAGCACGACGGCCGCCGCCCGGAGGCGACGGCCGTCGGCGCGCGCTCCCCATCGAGCGCGGGCTCATTCCCCCGCGGGCGGGGCGGGCGGCGCCGGAGGCGCCTCGGGCGCGGCCGACTGGGTGGGCTGGGGCTTCGGCGCGACATAGGGCCGCTTCGTCAACGTGCTGCTCGGCGAGGGGAAGCCCTCGGCCGGGTAGCGGTCGTCGATGAAGGTCTGCAGCGGCTTGAAGATCCGGTGACGCGCGCTGTCCGCGGCCGACCCGTTGAGGACGTTGCGGCGCATGGACGCGAAGCCCTCCACGTTGCCGACCCACACGGCCGTCGTGACCTCGGTCGAGGATCCGACGAACCAGGTGTCCTTCGATCGGTCGGTCGTGCCCGTCTTGCCCATGATCTCGGTGCCGTCGCGCGGGTTCGACGCCGCACCGGTGCCGCCCATCACGGCCTTGAGCGTGAAGGCGGCCGTGTTGGCGACCTCGGGGCTCATGGCCTGCGCGCACTCGCTCTTCGGGGTCACGAGCTCGGACTCGTCCGGGAGGACGACCTTGTCGATCGCGACCGGCGGGCACATGGTGCCCTGGTTCGCGACGGAGCCGAAGGCGGTCGCCATCTGGAGCGGGGCCACGTTGTTGGCGCCGGATCCCACCACGTCGGACGGGACGCTCGAGAGCTCGCGACCGTCGGCGTTGTAGATCCCCATGTCCCGCGCGGTCTGGCTGATGTCGCACAGATCGAGCTGGCTCGCCATCGCGATGAAGGCCGAGTTCACCGAGGCCACGGTCGCCGCGAGGACGGTCTGGTTCGAGGTGGGACCGGTGTTCGTGTCGTTGGTGACCTGGTAGGCCTTGCCGGCCAGCGGGCCCCCGCACGCGGTGAACTCGTTCTGCGACCAGAGCGTCTTGGACGCGTTGACCGTCTGGTAGATCGACTTCCCGCTCTTGAGCCAATCCACCAGGGTGAAGATCTTGTAGGTCGAGCCCACCTGGAAGCCGGCGGAGCCGCCGTGCGCCTTGTCGGCCGAGTAGTTGATCTCGGTGACACCGGGCTGGTCGGCCGCGACGCCGTAGTCGGTGTTCTGCGCCATCGCGATGATGCGACCCGTCTTCACCTCGCGGGAGACCACGGATCCGCCGATCTTCGTGAAGCGCGCCGTCGCCGGCACCTGCTTGCGCATCTGCTCCGCGGCGTTGCCCTGGATGTCGAGGTCGAGCGTCGTGTAGACCTGCATGCCACCGCGCTTGAGCACCGCGTCGCGCTCGGCCGCCGTGTCGCCGAACTCCTTGTTCGTGAGGATCTCGTTCTTCACGTAGTCGCAGAAGTACGCGGCGGAGATGGGGTCGGCCTGGATGCAGCCGCTCGTGGAGGGCGTGATCTTCGGCGTGATCGGCGTGGCCTCGGCCGCGTCGTACTGCTCCTGCGTGATCTTCTGCTCCTTGAGCATGTTCCGCAGCAGGAGGTCGCGGCGGGCCTTGTTGCGCTCGAGGTTCGCCGGGTTGTCGATCTTGTAGATCTCCGGCGCGTTGACGGTCGCGATGAGGGTCGCGGCCTGGTCGAGCGTGAGGTCGGCGGCCGAGACGTCGAAGTAGTACCGCGCCGCGGACTCGATGCCGTACACGCGGCTGCCGAAGTTCGCGATGTTGAGGTAGGCGAGGAGGATCTCGTTCTTGGAGTACTTCTTCTCCACCCCGATCGCCATCCGCATCTCCTTGAGCTTGCGGGGCATGTCGGGCTGGGTGGCCTCCTGGAACGCCTTGCGGCCCGCGGCCTGCGTCGCCTTGTCGGAGGAGTCGACCATGTTCTGGGCCTTCTGGACCAGGACGTTGCGGACGTACTGCATGGTGATCGTCGAGGCGCCGGACTGCACCTCGTCGTTGAGGACGTTCTGCGCGAGCGCGCGGGCGGCCGACAGCACGTCGACGCCGCCGTGCTCGTAGTAGCGGGGGTCCTCGGTCGCGATGGCCGCGTCCTTCGCGTACGGGGAGACGGCCTCCCACGGGACCTCCTCGCGGTCCTGCGAGAAGAACTCGGCGAAGGGCACCTGCTGGTCGCCCTTCTTGGCGAACAGCACCGTCTTCTGCGCGAGGTTGTCGATCTGCAGGTTGTCGGGGATGTCCTCGAACACGCCGATGGTGCTGTTGGCGGCGATGCCCGAGACGGCGATCGCGGGGGTCACCATCGCGGCGACGAGCACCCCGGCGATCGTGCTCATGCCGACGAGTCCGAGGAACGCGCCCAACCGGGTCGAGATGGTCAGGTCAGTTTTCCTCATGCTCTGAATCTAACCTGCGCGCCGAGGCCGGACATCCGCCTCAGGTAGGGTCCCAGCTCCCCGTGGCCGAAATGTGATGAGTGCACGTACGAGCCGAATGCGACGGGGGACGGAGGATGCGTGCAGGCGGCGTCCCCGGCCCCAGGAGGCGTTGCTAGTCTGCCGCCACATGGATCCCGCCGCCCCCGCTCCCCCACGCCGGTCGGCGGATGGCGGAGCCACGCCGTCGCCCTGGGGCGTGGAGCGGGAACGACGGCTGATGCGCCGGCGGCACCGCCAGGCCGGCGGGCTCCTCGCGCTCTACGTGGGCCTCGTGGCGCTCGTGACGCTGACGCCGGACAGCGTCGACCGCGGGATCTACCCGCTCCTCATGCGGGGGGTGCGCTTCGTGCAATTCCACGGCGTGCCGGCCTTCCGCTACTCGATGATCGAGGAGGGCGCCAACGTCGCCCTGTTCGTGCCGCTGGGGATGCTCGGAGTGCTCGCGTTCGGGATGCGGCGCTGGTGGGCGGTCGCCCTCGCGGGCACCGCGCTGTCGGCGTGCGTCGAGCTCGCGCAGGGGGCGTTCCTCCCCGCGCGGGTGGCCTCCCTCTCGGACGTCGCCGAGAACGGGGCGGGCGCCGTCATCGGCGCGGCCCTCGCGGCGGCCATCGCGGTGCGGACGCGCCGACGCCGGCGGCCCCGGTCGTGATCGGGGCCGCCCGCATCGGGGGTCGTATGCGGTCGCGCCTCAGGAGGCGCGACCTCGGCGCGACGCGGCGATGCCGGCCGCCGCGGCGCCGGCGAGGAGCAGGCCGCCGGCCGTGACCGCGAGCCCGGTCGGCAGCGTGCCGCCCGTGATGGGGAGCGAGCCGGTCGAGGCGGTGGCGGTGCTGCCGGGGACGACCGAGACGAGTCCGCACCAGTGCGAGCCGGATGCCGCGTCCTCGTTGGCGCGCCAGGTGCCGGTCGCGGTGGCCGGGACCGTCAGGCTGCCGATGACGGAGCCGTCGGCCGCCGCGCTGACGGAGACGGCGGGGTCCCCTGCCGCGGCGGGTGCGCCGGGGGTGGCGGAGAGGCGGAGGGCGACGGTCTCGCCGGCGGCGAACGATCCGGCCGCGCCGCTGATCGTCACGGCCTCGCCGGGTGCGACGGCCGCCGGGGTGACGGACATGCCGCCGCACGAGAGCAGCGAGTCCGTGGGCACGTAGTTCTCGGCCTGGGCGGCGAGGGGAGCGGAAACGGTGATGACGAGCGCGACGAACGCGCCCGCCAGGGTCTTGGCGAGCATCTCGGGTGGCCTTCTCGGGTACGTCCGAGGCGGACGTGCGGGGGCACGACGGGTATCGCCTCGGGGCGGTGGTGTCCGCGGCGCGCGATTTCGGGTCGGCGCCGTCAGGCAGACAGCGGGTCGGGTAAACCCACGATCGAGATGCTATCCGCGTCCGGTCCACGCGACCGCTCCCCGGGACGGGATGGGCCCCGGACTGGGGGTGGGCGCCCGGAGACGGCGGAAGGCCCCGAGGCTATGCCTCGGGGCCTTCCATCGCACTGCTCCGTGGAGTCAGGCGATGTGTGTCGTGATGTGGATCAGACCGTTCCACGCTGGCGACGGACCGTGGTCAGCACGACCACGAGCGCGGCGCCGAGGAGCAGCAGGCCGCCGCCGGTCCAGATGAGGACGACGGGGAGCTGACCGCCGGTGACGGGCAGGCCCGAGGCGGAACCGGTGCCGTTGGAGGTGCCGGTGCCGGCTGCCGCGACGACCGAGATCGACGTGGAGACGGTGTTGCCCTGGGCGTCCGTGCCGACGAGCGTGTAGGAGCCCGAGGCGGAACCGGCCGGCAGGGTGACGGTGACGCGGAGGCCGCCGGCGTTGCTCGACGTCTTGGTGATGGAGTTCGACGTGACGGCCATCGGGGCCGTGCGGAACGAGGCGAGCGTGGCGTTGGCCGCGTCCTCACCGGTGATGGTGACGGTGACGGGGCTGTTCGGCGCGAAGGAGCCGTCCGCGAAGGTGAGGACGGTGCTCTGGCCGGGAGCGACGGTCGCGTCGCTGACGGTGACGCCGCCCTCGGGCGTGTACGGGTCCGCGTTGGCAGCGGTGGAGACGGTGAACGTGGCGGCGAGCGCGATGGCCGCCCCGGCAAGGATCTTCTTGAGCATGTGTGGTTCCCCCTGGGTGAGATTGCGCGGTGCAAGGGGGCACTCGACGGACTCGGGTCCGCCGTCGGTCAATCCCCCACTCGCCACACTACCGGGATCCGTCGCAGGAGAGCGAGCGGAATTGCGTTTCCGTGGCGTCGATCACCGGCGTCGTCACGATCGAGAGCGGCGTGTCGGTCTTTTTGTCCCCCAGGGTGTCCACCGAAATGCGGACCTCCTGACCGGGCGCGAGCGTCACCTCGACCTGCGCCACGGCGCGCCCGCCCACGATCTCGGGCTGGAAGCCCGTCTCCTGGTCGTCGATGCGCACGCTCAAGGGGATCGTGCCCGGGGGCCCGTAGACGGCCACGCGCGTCTTGACGTCGCCCGGTGGGACACCGTACTGCCCGCCGCCGGTGACGACGTACGGGAGCGATGCCGCGTCCGCGGGAGCCGTGGAGCGGAGCGTGACCTCGGTGCGGTAGTTCGGGCGGCCGTCGTCGCGGCACATCGCCATGCCCTGCGACGTCGCGAGCTTGAGGAAGTAGTCCATCTTGGCGCCGGTCGCGTCGTTGAGGAACACGCCGAAGACCGTCGACTCGCTGTTGTCGGCCGGCAGCGAGCCCTGCAGCGTGGTGCCGTCCAGCGTCGCCTGCTCGTCCGGTCGCGCGTTCCAGATGAGGATGCGGCGCTCCTCGGCGGCGCGGGTGAGCGCGGAGACGAGGGCGGCCGGCTTCACGTCGCCGGAGGAGACCTTCGAGAAGACCGCCTCCGCGACGCTCGCGAACACCGCGTCCTGCACGTCGGCATTCGGATAGCGGAGGTAGACGTCGTGGAGCAGCAGGTCGACGGCGTCGTCCGAGCGCAAGACGTCCCCGGTCGGCAGCGTGATCGGCCCCGTCGCCTCGAGCAGGTAGGACAGCGCGACCGGGTCGATGCTGATGACGCCGTCGACCGGCTCGCGGTGCTTGAGGCGCCACATCTCCGCGGCGAGCGGGGCGGCCTGGGTGAAGTCGGGCGTGAGGGTGACGTCCTGCATGTACCGACCCGTGATGGTGCCGTAGAGGCCCGCGGTCTGCGTATCCAGCGGGAGCGCGGGCTCGGCGAGGCGGGGGAACGCGCGGGCGGAGTCCTGCGTGCCGAGCGAGAACGCGCCGTCTCCGGTCTTCAGGAGCGCGAGAGCCCCGGGGATGCCGCCCGTCGAGCGCACCTCCGCGTTGTTCTGGAACATGAGGAGGTAGTCGCGGTTCCCGTCCGCGCCGAGCATGGCCGGCGCCAGGTCCGCGACGTGGCGCACTATGGCGAGCGTCTCGGCGGCGGACGTCACCGTCTTGCGCAGGCGGGTCACGGCGTCGGTGACGGGCGCGACGGTCGACCCCGTGTCGATCGCCGTCACGTCCTGGAGTGCGGTGTCGAGCGCGTCGTCCGCCTGCCGCACCGGCTCCTGCGCCGCGATGATGGGGTCCAGGTCGATGCGCCCGTCCTTCGGCGTGAGGCTGCCGAGGTCGAGGGTGCCGGCGATGCCCACCACGGGCTGGAGGGCCTCGCCGCCGATGTGGTCGACGACCGCGGCGACCGACCGGAAGGCGCGGAGGTTCGGGCCCACGCCCGGGACGACCTCCGTGGCGGCCCAGACGGGATCCGACGTGAGGGCGACGGCGCGCGACGAGTGCTCGCGCAGCTTCGCCACGCCGGCCGCCGCGCCGGCGGGGTCGCCGGCCAGGAGGTCGCGCTGCACCGACGACGCGAGCGGCACCGCCTGCTCGAGCTCGGCGCGGGCGAGCAGGGCGCGGGCCGCGATCCAGGCGATCCAGAGGACGACGAGCAGAGCGAGGCCAGCGGCGACGGCCGCGAGGATCCGGCGGCGCGTCCAGGGACGTCGGGAGCGGCGGACGTGGCGGGAGCGGATCGTGGAGGAGGTCACCAGGTGCCCCCGCCGTCGGTGGAGACGCTCACGGCGTCCCCCGTCAGGAGCCACACGTCGCGCCCCGCGGCCGAGAGGGCCACCGCCCCGCTCGCGGGGACGGCGGAGGCGCAGCCGGCGACGCTGACGGCGCCGGACGCCGGCACGATGCGACCGACGCTCGTGCCGCGGCAGGAGTCGGAGGTGCCCGCCGTGAGGATGCCGTCCGGGCCGAGCGCGAGCGCGAGGACGCCGGGCGCGTCCACGCGCCGGAAGTCGCCGCCGCCCGAGCGCACGTGGACGGCGCCCGATGCGCAGAGGACCGCGGCGGCCTGGCCGCTGTCGACGACCTGGACCGCGTCGCCGCACGGGGCGTCCCGCTGGCCCTGGGCGAGGTGCACGATGCCCGGCTGGGCGGGGTCGACGTAGGCCGTCGTGGTCGTCAGCGCCGGCGCGTCGCGCCAGAACTCGCCGCCCGTGAAGCTCTGCAGCGCCGTGCGGGAGCAGGCGGTCTTCACATCGGCGACGATGCTGCCCACGTCGGGGCCCGTGACCGAGAGCGCGAGCACGCGCCGTGCGTCGAAGGTGTCCGTCGTGCGGGTGTCCCAGGTGCGACCCCGGTCGATGGTGGTCTGGATCCGCGCGGCCTCGCCGGTGCAGGAACCGGCCGTGGCACGCCAGGCGACGTCGGCATTCCCCGCGGCGAGGAACACGGTCGGGGCGGCGACGGATGCGACGGGTGCCGCGGACGGAGAGGCGGACGGCGCGGCGGACGGCGCGGGTGCGGGAGCGGGAGCGGCGGGCTCCGGCGCGGACTCGGTCGTCGCGGCGGCCTCCGGGGTCGGCGCGGCGGCGCCGGTGGCCGCGCCGCTGCCGCCGCCGGTGCGGGTGACGGCGGCCGAGACCAGGATCAGGTCGATGACCAGGAAGGCGACCACGGCCGTCACCCCGACCCCGGGGAGCAGGCGGGACAGCGACCGAGGGCGGCGGGAGGGACGGCCGGTGACCGCCATCGGCTTCCGGCTGTCGGACGAGGGCCTAGCCACGGACGGCTCCCTCGGATCGGCGGGCGCAGGGGTCGGAGGAGCGTCCTCCTGGGCGGCGCGTCGGCGCCTCGGCCTGAGCCGACATGGTGTCTCCCGGTGTCGCGGGCATCGAGCGGACGGCGGATGCGGCCTCGCGTGAGGTCGACCCCCGACCGCGTCCGGACGGGGATCCGCGGTCCGACCCCGGTGGGGAGCTCGGACGCGGATTCCGCGCAGCGGGAGATGCGGAATGGAGCGGTGGTGTCATGCGGATGGTACAGGCCCGCACCGGGCTGCTCCCGACGACACGGGCTCGGCCGTCGCGCCCGGAGGCGGACGGCCGGCCGGTCACGCGGGGGCGGGGGCGGTGCCGTCCGCGCCCTCGGGGCGGACGTACGAGTACCCGTACTGGCCGTAGCCGTACGCGTCCGGGCCCTTCGTGGGCAGCATGGTGAGGACGACGCCCAGCACCTCCGCGCCGACGCTGTTGAGCGACTCGATTGCGGCGTGCACCTGGCCGCGGTGCGCGCGACCCGAGGAGACGACGAGGATCGCGCCGCCGGCGCTCTTGGAGAGCACCGCGCTGTCGGTGACGGGCAGGAGCGGCGGCGCGTCGATGAGGACGGTGTCGAACTCCGCCTCGAGCTCCTTGAGCAGCGTGACCATGGTGCGCGATCCGAGCAGCTCGCTCGGGTTCGGCGGGATCTGGCCGGCGGGCAGGACGAACATGTTGCGGTTGCCCCAGGGCTGAAGCACGTCCGCGAGCGTCGCGCGGCCGATCAGCACGTCGGTGAGCCCGACCGCTCCCTCGAGCCCGAGGTAGGACGCGAGCTTCGGACGGCGGAGGTCGGCGTCGATCACGGCGACGCGGGCACCGGCGTCGCTGAGGGCGATGGCCAGGTTGGCGGTGGTCGTCGACTTGCCCTCGGACTCGACCGCGCTCGTGATCACGAAGCTGCGCGCGCGTCCGCCGAAGTCGAGGAACTGGAGGTTCGTGCGGAGGCTGCGGAAGGACTCGGCCCGGGGGCTCCGCGGGTCCGACTGCACGATGAGGGGACGCTCCTTCGCCTTCGGGTCGAAGGCGATGCCGCCGAGCACGGGCGCGTGCGTGACCAGCCGCAGGTCCCGCTCGCCGCGGATGCGCGTGTCCAGGGTGGAGCGGAGCACCGAGACGGCGATGCCGAGCGCGAGGCCCACGAGCGCGCCCAGCGCGAGGTTGAGCGGCACGCGCGGCGACACGGGGGCGGCGGGGATCCGCGCCTCCTGCAGGGTGGTGACCTTCACCTGCGACTGCCCGCCGGTGTTCTCCGCGGTGAGCTGCCCGACGACGTCGGAGAAGCTCTTCGCGACCGCGTTGGCGATGGACGCGGCGGACTCCGCCTGCTGGTCCTCGGCCGCGATCTCGATGATGACGGTGTCGGCCGCGGCGGAAGCCGAGATGCGCGGCGCCAGCGTCTCGGCGGTCTCGTCCAGCCCCAGCTGCGCGATGACCGGCTCCAGCACGACGGGCGTGGACACGACGTCGGCGTAGCTCTTCACCGCCTGCTGCGTGAACGCGTTGCCCTGGCTGAGGTCCGTCACGGAGCCCGCGGACTGCGTCGACACGAAGACCTTCGCGGATGCCCGGTACTCCGGCGTCTGCGCGAGCGAGTAGCCGGCAGCGGCCCCCACCCCCAGCAGCAGCGCCAGAAGGATGAGGATCCACGAACGTCGCAGTATCCGGATGTATTCACGCAGTTCCACAGGCGCTCCCCCTCGTCGGTGCGGTGCCCCCCGACGGCACCTCCGCCCATGCTCCCACAGCCGGGAGCCGTCGTCCGACCTCCTCGGGTGCCGATGTCGTCCATCGCCTCGTGCCCCGTCTTCTGGGGCGGGGCAGCCGCGGGGAGGGAGGCTAGCGTGGACGGCGGGGGCCGGACCACCCACCCGCGCCCCGCTCGACCGAACGCTCACCCGAAGAGAAGGTCCGGATCCCGATGCCCGACGTCTGCGCTGCCCTGGTCCCGTTGGCCACCCTGCTCATCACCGGCGTGCTCACGGCATGCGGGCTGCGCTACCTGCGCGACTGACCGCGGCGCGGCGTCCGGCCGGAGCGGTCCCCGATCAGGTGAAGTCGGCGTCCGGTCCCGCCGCGTAGCCGAAGCCCGCCGGCGCGGCCTCGACCGGACGGCCGCTCGACAGCGCTCCCCCGCTCTCGGCCAGGTAGCACGCGCCGCAGAGCGACATGTAGGTCACGTCCTCGCCGTCGATCGCGACCTGGTCGCCGGCGAAGATGAAGCGCTCGCCCACCTGGCGGGCGTTGAACACGGCCTTGCGTCCGCAGCGGCAGATGGTCTTCATCTCCTCCAGGCTGTGCGCGATCTCCAGCAGGCGACGGCTCCCCGGGAACGCGACGGTCTGGAAGTCGGTGCGGATCCCGTAGGCGATGACGGGCACGTCCTGCAGGATCGCGATGCGCAGCAGGTCGTCGACCTGCGACTCGCGGAGGAACTGGGCCTCGTCGACGAGCAGGCACGCGGTGGGGCCGCCGAGCTCCTGCAGCACGCGGTCGCGGTGGATCCCGAACTCCTGCCAGACGTCCGCGTCGGGCTCGAGCAGGAAGTCGACCGGACGCCGGACGCCGAGGCGGGAGACGATGTCGCGGTCGCCCTTGGTGTCGATGACGGGCTTCGTGAGCAGGACGTGCTGTCCGCGCTCCTCGTAGTTGTACGCGGCCTGCAGCATCGAGGTGCTCTTGCCGCTGTTCATCGCGCCGAATCGGAAGTAGAGCTTGGCCATCTACCGAAGGTAGCCGTCCTCGGCGGCCCGTTCGATCAGGTCCGCCCGGCGCCCGGCAGCGCGGCCCACGAGACGGTACTTGGCCCGGGCCCGCCGGAGGTAGGTCTTCGCGGTCTCGTACTGCACGTTCATCTGGGCGGCCACGTCGAGCGTCGAACGGCCCGTGACGTAGAGGCGGAGCGCCTGCTCCTCGCCCTGGCTGAGGCGCGGGCTCGTGAACGCGGGCGCCGGCTCCGGCGCGGGGACGGCGGTGCGGGCGGCCGCGACCACGGAGCGCACGGCGGCGACGATGTCCCGGGCGGGCACGGGGCCGGCGAGGAGCGCCGCGGCACCGGAGTCGAGCACCCGGCGACGCACCTCCGGGCTCCCGGAACGGGAGAGGACGACGACGCTCGCCCCGGCGGCCCGGCAGGACCGCACGCGCCCCTCGAGGCTGACCGCGTCGGCGAGCTCGTAGTCGAGCACGACCACCTCGGTCGGGAAGCGCGGCGACTGGACGAGCTGCAGCCAGCCCGTGGTGCCGACGACCACGTCGACCTCGGGGGCGCGCTCGCGGAGGATCGAGCACACCTCGTCGAGCGCCGGCACCTGGCCCATGAGCACGGCGACGCGGACGGGCTGCGCGATCCCCCGCCCGTCGGCGGACCTCGGCCCCGCCCCGGGGAGCCGCAGGGTGGTCATGGGAGAACTGTAGCCAGCGCGCACGGCTCGGCGGCGGCCCGGACCCTCCGCGGACACCGCTGCCGCCGCCCGCCCCTGCCGCGGATGCCGCCGCTCAGAAGAGGGTGGCCTGCGTGCCCGCGGGCCCGGCGGGGAGCGCGGCCGCGACCAGGGGCCCCGGCGCCGGCGCGAGGGCGGCTCCGGTCGCCCAGCTCCCGCGCCCTCGGGACGTGGTGGCACGGCTGTCCGCGCCCTCCTGGCTCCACCCCGGTCGCGCGGCTCCGGGCCGGGCGACCTGGCCCTCGATGCCGGGGACGTCGGCCCGGGAGAGCACGCCGCCCGTGCGCGGGTCCACCCGGCCGCCGCCGAGCCCGTGCCGCCGGACCAGCGGGTCCATGCGGGCCTTCAGCCACGACCGGTACGCCTGCGGGGCGTAGGCGCCGCGCGCGTACAGGTCCAGGTAGCGGCCCACCAGGTCCGGGCGCTCGCGCTCGAGCCACTCCAGGTACCACTCCTTCACGCCGGGCTTGAGGTACAGCGCCGAGTAGAGGACGCGCGTGCCGCCGGCCTCGCGGATGCGCGTGAGCGCGTGGTCGAGGTGCTCGACCGAGTCGGTGAGCATCGGCAGGATCGGCATCATGAAGACCGTGCAATCCAGACCCGCCTCGCGGATCGCGGTGACGGTCGCGAGACGCGCCGCGGTCGTGGGCGTGCCCGGCTCGACGGACTGCTGCAGGTCGTCGTCGAGCACGGCGATGCTCATCGCCAGGTCGACGGGGACGGTCGCCGACGCCTCGGCCAGCAGCGGGAGGTCACGACGGAGGAGCGTGCCCTTGGTGAGGATCGACAGCGGCGTGCCGGAGGACGCGAGCGCCGCGATGATGCCGGGCATGAGCGCGTAGCGGCCCTCGGCGCGCTGGTAGGGGTCGGTGTTGGTGCCGAGCGCGACGGCGTCACGGGTCCAGGTGGGCTTCGCGAGCTCGCGGGCGAGGACCTCCGCGACGTTGACCTTCACGACGATCTGGTCGTCGAAGTCGCGGCCGCCGTCGAGGTCGAGGTAGGCGTGCGTCGGGCGCGCGAAGCAGTAGACGCAGGCGTGGGTGCAGCCGCGGTACGGGTTGATGGTCCACCCGTACGGCATGACCTTCGACTCCCCCGGCACGCGGTTCAACGCCGACTTGGCGAGCACCTCGTGGAACGTCACGCCCTGGAACTCCGGGGTGCGGACGCTCTGCACGAAATTGCTCAACCGCACGAGGCCGGGCAGTGCATCCGCGCTCGCGTCCGACAGCTTCTGCGCGCTCCATCTCATGCGCCCATTCGAACACACTTTCGAACGCGATGCGGACGGAGGCGGGAGAGGGCGGCCGCACGCGGCGCGACCGCCCCCTGCTCAGTGCTGGAGCTCGAGGACCTCGGTGGTCTCCTGGATGATCTTCGGCGTCTTCTTCGGGTCTGACGCGACGAGCGTGCCGTAGTTCGGGATCATGCGCTTCAGCGGCTTGCGCCACCCGTCCATGCGCTCCGGGAAGCAGCGCTCCAGCACGTCGAGCATGATCGGGACCGCCGTGGAGGCGCCGGGCGACGCGCCGAGGAGGCCCGCGATGCTGCCGTCGGCCGCCGCCACGACCTCGGTGCCGAACTGGAGCACGCCGCCCTTCTGCGCGTCCTTCTTCATGACCTGCACGCGCTGGCCGGCCGTGACCTGGTACCAGTCCTTCGGGTCGGCCGTGGGCATGAACTCCCGGAGCGCGTCGAACTTCGTCTCCTTCGAGGCGATGAGCTGGCTCACGAGGTACTTGATGAGGCCCAGGTTGTCCTTAGCGACGGCGAGCATCGGGATGATGTTGTGCGGCCGGATGGAGGCGAAGAGGTCGAGCAGCGAGCCCTTCTTGAGGAAGCGCGGGCTGAAGCCGGCGTAGGGCCCGAAGAGGAGCGAGGTCTCGCCTCCCACGACGCGCGTGTCGAGGTGCGGGACCGACATGGGCGGGGAGCCGATGGCGGCCTTGCCGTAGACCTTGGCCCGGTGCTTGGCGACGATCTCCGGGTCGTCCGTGCGGTACCACTCGCCGCTGATGGGGAAGCCGCCGAAGCCCTTGATCTCGGGGATGCCCGACTTCTGCAGGAGGGGCAGCGCTCCCCCGCCCGCGCCGATGAAGACGAACTTGGCGTGCACCTGCACGGTCGACCGGCCGACGTCGTTGCGGATGCGGAGGCGCCAGCTGCCGTCCGGGTCCTGCGACAGGCTGCGGACCTCGTGGTTGAGGTGCAGGGCCGCGCCGTGCTCGGTGAGGTAGTCGACGAGCTTGTTCGTGAGGGCGCCGAAGTCGACGTCGGTTCCGCCCTCGAAGCGCGTGGCCGCGATGACCTCGTCCTTGTCGCGCTGCAGCACGAGGAGCGGGGCCCAGGAGTGGATGACGGCCGGGTCCTCGGTGTACTCCATGGCCTCGAAGAGGGGGTGCGCGCGCAGGGCGTCGAAGCGGCGGCGCAGGTACTCCGCGTTCTCCTTGCCGCGCACGAAGGTCATGTGCGGGGTGGGGTTGATGAACTCCTTGGGCTCCGGCACGGCGCCCGCGGTGACGAGGTGGGCCCAGAACTGGCGGGAGAGCTGGAACTGCTCGTTGATGCGGGTCGCCGCCCCGATCTCGATCTTCCCGTCCTTCTCCGGCGTGTAGTTCAGCTCGCAGAGCGCCGCGTGGCCGGTGCCCGCGTTGTTCCACGGGTTGCTGGACTCCATGGCGACCTCGCCGAGGCGCTCGAAGATCTGGATGGTCCAGTCCGGTTCGAGCTGCTTGATGAGGGTGCCGAGCGTGGCGCTCATGATGCCCCCGCCGACGAGGACGACGTCTACCGGTTCCGCTGTATCGCTCACCGGATCAGTGTACGCCCGCCTTCTCGGGCCCCCTCGGGGGCCCCGGGGAGTGGTACGGCGACCCTCACGAGCGCGGCTGGGGAGGGATCAGCGGTGTGCCGCGACGACCTCGGCGATCTGGACGGCGTTGAGCGCGGCGCCCTTGCGGAGGTTGTCGTTGCTGATGAAGAGGGCGAGTCCACGGCCCTCGGGCGCGCCCTCGTCCGCGCGGATCCGGCCGACGTAGCTGGGGTCGGTGCCGGCGGCCTGGAGAGGCGTGGGGATGTCGGACAGCTCGACGCCGGGCGCCGTCGACAGCAGCTCGGTGGCGCGCGCGACGCTGAGGGGCGACGAGAACTCGGCGTTGACCGACAGCGAGTGGCCGGTGAAGACGGGGACGCGCACGCACGTGCCGCTGACGAGCAGGTCGGGGAGCCCCAGGATCTTGCGGCTCTCATTGCGGAGCTTCTTCTCCTCGTCGGTCTCGAACAGGCCGTCGTCGACGATGCTGCCGGCGAGCGGGATGACGTCGAAGGCGATGGGGCGCTGGTAGACGGCGGGCTCGGGCAGCTCGACCGCACGGCCGTCGTGGACGAGGCGGCGGAGCGCATCCGGGCCGGCGGCGACCGCGGCTTCGGCCTGGCCCGCGAGCTCCTCGGCGCCGACGAGGCCGGATCCGGAGACGGCCTGGTAGGTGCTCACCACGAGGCGGGTGAGGCCGGCCTCCTCGTGCAGGACCTTGAGGACGGGCATCGCGGCCATGGTGGTGCAGTTGGGGTTCGCGATGATGCCGCGGCGCGCGTCCGCGATGGCCTCCGGGTTGACCTCGGAGACGACGAGCGGGACGTCCGGGTCCATGCGCCAGGCGCTCGAGTTGTCGATGACGAGCACGCCCGCCTCGGCGAAGCGCGGCGCCTGCGCCCGGGACGTGGTGGCGCCCGCGGAGAACAGCGCGATGTCGAGGCCCGTGGGATCCGCGGTCGCCGCGTCCTCCACGACCACCTCGCGGCCCGCGAACGGGAGCGTGGTGCCCGCCGAGCGCGCCGAGGCGAAGAACCGGATCTCCGCGATCGGGAACGCGCGCTCCTCGAGCAGGCGCCGCATCACGGCGCCGACCTGGCCGGTGGCGCCGACGACGCCGACGCGGAGGCCGGCGGTCTCGGGGGCGGGGGCGGATCCGATGGGGGTGGCGTCGGTCACGGGTGTCTCCTCCTGCAGTGCGCGGGCGTGCGGGTCAGCGGCCGGTGCCGGCGTGGACGACGGCGACGTCGTCCGCGTCGAGCCCGAAGGCGTGGTGGACCACGCGCACGGCCTCGTCGATGGTGTCGGCGCGCGTGACGACCGAGATGCGGATCTCGCTGGTGGAGATCATCTCGATGTTGATGCCCGCGTCGGACAGCGCCGTGAAGAGCTGCGCGGAGACGCCGGCGTTGGTGCGCATGCCGGCGCCGACGAGCGCGAGCTTGCCGATCTGGTCGTCGTGCTGGAGGCCCGTGAACCCGACGGCGTCCTTCTCGGCCGCGAGCACCGTCAGCACGCGCTGGGCGTCGGACTTCGGGAGGGTGAACGAGATGTCCGTGAGGCTCGTGGCGGCGGCCGACACGTTCTGCACGATCATGTCGATGTTGGCGCCGGTCTTGGCGACGATGGTGAAGATCTGCGCGGCCTTGCCCGGTACGTCGGGGACGCCGACCACCGTGACCTTGGCCTCGCTGAGGTCGGCGGCGACGCCGACGATGACGGGCTCTTCCACATTCTCTCCATCCGTGGGGTTGTAGACGATGGTGCCCTCGTTGTGCGTGAACGAGGAGCGGACGTGCAGCAGGACGCCGTGCCGGCGGGCGTACTCGACGGCGCGGATGTAGAGGACCTTCGCGCCGGACGCCGCGAGCTCGAGCATCTCCTCGCTCGTGATGCGGTCGATCTTGCGGGCGAGCGGCACCACGCGCGGGTCGGCCGTGAAGATGCCGTCGACGTCGGTGTAGATCTCGCAGACGTCGGCGCCGAGGGCCGCCGCGAGCGCGACCGCCGTGGTGTCGGATCCGCCGCGGCCCAGGGTGGTGATGTCGCCCGTGCCGCGGTTGAAGCCCTGGAAGCCCGCGACGATGGCGATGGCGCCCTCGCCGAGCGCGTCGCGGACGCGGCCGGGCGTGACGTCGACGATGCGGGCGGCCCCGTGCTGCGCGTCGGTGATCATGCCCGCCTGGCTGCCCGTGAAGGAGCGCGCGTCGTAGCCCATGCTCTTGATGGCCATCGCGAGGAGCGCCATGGAGATGCGCTCGCCCGCGGTGAGGAGCATGTCGAGCTCGCGCGGAGCGGGGATGGGGGTGACCTCGTGGGCCAGGTCGAGCAGCTCGTCCGTCGAGTCGCCCATCGCGGAGACGGCGACGACCACGTCGTTGCCGGCCTTCCGCGCGGCGACGATGCGCTTCGCGACGCGCTTGATGCTCTCGGCATCGGCGACCGACGATCCGCCGAACTTCTGCACGATGAGGCTCACGGGCGACTCCTGGGGCTCGGGTGGGCGCGGGCGGCCCGGATCACGATCATATGGGGGCGGCATCGGCGGATCCGCCGCATGACGCAGGGGCGCCGGGTCACTCCCCCACGAGGCGCCGGCCCTCGAAGGCACGGCCGAGGGTGACCTCGTCGGCGTACTCGAGGTCGCCGCCGACAGGGAGGCCGGAGGCGAGGCGGGTGACGCGGATGTCGAAGGTGGAGAGCAGCCGCGAGAGGTAGGTGGCGGTCGCCTCGCCCTCCAGGTTCGGGTCGGTGGCGATGATGACCTCGGTGACGGTGGCGTCGGCGAGGCGCTGCATGAGCTGGCGGATGCGGAGGTCGTCCGGTCCGATGCCGTCGATGGGGCTGATGGCCCCGCCGAGGACATGGTAGAGCCCGCGGAACTCGCGCGTGCGCTCGATGGCGACCACGTCCTTGGCCTCCTCCACGACGCAGATGGTGGCGGGGCTGCGGCGGGGGTCGCGGCAGATGCCGCACGTCTCCTCCTCGCTGACGTTGCCGCAGATGGCGCAGAAGCGCACCTTGTCGCGGACCACCGTGAGCACCTCGGCCAGGCGCGACACGTCGAACGTCTCCGTCTGGAGGATGTGGAACGCGATGCGCTGGGCGGACTTCGGGCCGATGCCCGGCAGGCGGCCGAGCTCGTCGATCAGCTCCTGGACGATTCCCTCGTACATGCGGCGCTAGTCCTGACCTGTGGGGCGGATGGTGGGGCGGGCCTTGCGCTCGACGGGCTTCTCCTCGATGAAGCTCGCCTGGAGGATCTCGCGGACGACGGACTCGCCGTAGCGCTGCGGGGCGGTCTTCGCGGCGGGGGCGGATGCGGGACCGGTGGACTCCCTCGCGTCCGGCGCCGTCGTCGATGCGGACGGCGCTCGCGTCTGCGCGGGCGCCGACGGCGCGGCGACCGCCGGGGCCGGGCGCGACACCGGCGGGGCCGAGTCGGGCGAGCCGTCGCCGGTGGCCCAGCCGGGCTCCGCGGGGCCGAACTCGTCCGGCTCCGGCTCCTCGAAGTCGGGCACGTGCGCGTCCGGGACGACCGCGGATCCGCGACGAACAGGACCGGTCGTGGTCGCGGCGGCCGGGGAGGGGGGCGCGGGGGTCGCGGCGGCGGGTGCCGACGGCGGCGTGGACGGCACGGGCGGCACGGGGCGCTCCGGACGCGCCGCGGGGGCACGCCGGTCGTGAGCGGGATCGCTCGCGCCGGGGTCGGACGTGGGGATGGCGACGGTGGCCCATCCGCCGCCGGCCGGCGTGGTCTTCGCGGGAGGCGACGTCTTGGCGCGAGGGGCGTTGGCGGCTGCCGGCGGCGTCGACCTCGCCGCGGGGGTGGCCTCGCCGTCGCGCGCGGACGGTGCGGATGCGGCCGCCGCGGACCGGGGACCGGCTGCCGGCGCGGGTGCCGGGGTCGGTGCCGTGGGCCCGGCGGCCCCACCCGTCGGCGCCGGGGTGCCGGTCGGCGCCGGGGTGCCGGACGGTGCCGGGGTGCCGCCGTGGGGCTCGACGCGGGCGATGAACTTCACGCGGAGGCCGAGCACCTCGAGGATGGCGGTGCGGAGGATGTCGCTGACGCCCTGCCCCGGGACGCCGCGCTCCTTGAAGCGCTCGGCGTCGTTGGCGCTGACGAAGGACAGGGTGAGCACGTCGCCCGCCAGGGCACGGGGCGTGGCCGTGACGGCGACGAGCCACGCGCTGCGCTTCGCCTTCTCCACCGCCTCGACGACCGACGGCCACGCGTCGCGGAGCTGCTCGAACGTGATGGGGCCGACGGGCGCGGGCGTCGCGGGAGCGGATGCCGGCGGCGTGGTCGCGGGCGTCGCGGAAGAAGATGCCGGCGGCGTGGAGGCGGCCGGCGCGGCGACGGCCTCGGTGGTCTCCCGGACCTGCGGGGTCGCGGGCGCCTCGTCCGCGGGCGCCTCGGCCGCGGACGCCTCGTCCGCGGACGTGACGGGCTGCGCCGGGGCGGTGTCGACCGCCGGCACGGGATCCGCCGAGTGCGCCGGAGCCGGAGCTGGCACTGGAGCGGCAGCGGGAGCGGAGGCGACAGCGCGTGCGGGCGCAGCGGCAGCGGCAGCGGCAGCGGCAGCGGCAGCGGCAGCGGCAGCGGCCGGAGCCGGATCCGCCCCCGAGTCCGCGACGCCCACCCGGCGCTCGAGGCGCTCGACGCGGGCCAGGGCGCCGCGGTGCGTGTCGTCGCTGGCGGGGACGAGCACGCGCGCGACCAGCAGCTCGAGGTGCAGGCGCGGCGAGGTGGCGCCCGTCATCTCGGTGAGGGCGGCGTTGACCACGTCCGCGGCGCGCGACAGCTCGACGGCGCCGAACGCGACGGCCTGGGCGCGCATGCGCTCGAGCTCGTCCTCCGGGGTGCCGCGGAGCACCGCGGCCGCGCCCTCGACGGACGTGGCGCCCACGATGATGAGGTCGCGCAGGCGCTCGAGGAGGTCCTCGACGAAGCGGCGCGGATCCTGCCCGGTCTGGATGACCCGGTCGACTCCCGCGAAGGCGCCGGCCGCGTCGTGCCGGGCGACCGCGTCGATGACCTCGTCGAGCAGGGCCGCGTGCGTGTAGCCGAGGAGCGCGACGGCGCGCTCGTACTCGACGCTCTCGTCCTCCGACCCCGCGATGAGCTGGTCGAGCAGGGACAGGGTGTCGCGCACCGATCCCCCGCCGGCGCGGACGACGAGCGGCAGCACGCCGGGCGCCACCTGCACGCTCTCCTCGCGGGACAGGTGCTCCACGTAGTCGAGCATCTGCGCGGGCGGCACGAGCCGGAACGGGTAGTGGTGCGTGCGGGAGCGGATGGTGCCGATGACCTTGTCGGGCTCCGTGGTGGCGAAGATGAACTTCACGTGCTCCGGCGGCTCCTCCACGATCTTCAGCAGCGCGTTGAAGCCCTGCGGCGTGACCATGTGCGCCTCGTCGAGGATGAAGATCTTGTAGCGGTCGCGCGCCGGCGCGAAGACCGCGCGCTCGCGGATGTCGCGTGCGTCGTCGACGCCGTTGTGGCTCGCGGCGTCGATCTCGACCACGTCGAGCGAACCGCTGCCGTCGCGGCTGAGCTCGACGCAGCTCGGGCAGACGCCGCACGGGGTGTCGGTGGGCCCCTCGGCGCAGTTGAGGCAGCGCGCCAGGATGCGGGCCGACGTGGTCTTGCCGCAGCCGCGCGGCCCGCTGAACAGGTACGCGTGGTTGACGCGGTTGGTGCGGAGGGCCGTGCGCAGCGGATCCGTCACCTGCGTCTGGCCGATGAGCTCGACGAAGTTCTCTGGCCGGTAACGGCGATACAGGGCGGTGACCACGGTCCCGAGGATACCGGGCACCCCCGACCGTCCCGCCGCCCGCCGGTCAGGCCTCGGCCGGGGCCTCGACGGACGCGGCTGGGGAGGGAGCGGAGGCGCGGCGCCCGTGCACGCCCCCGCGCTCGCGCATCCGCCGGGGCGTCCGCGACCGCCAGCGCCCGAGGAGCGCGAACCCCTCCCGCCAGGTCGCGTCGCGCACGAAGAGGAAGTCGAGCGCGATCATCGCGAGGGAGAACGGCCACAGGCCGAGCAGCACGCCGATCATCACGTGCATGCCCGTGATGACCACGAGCGCCACGATGCGCGTCGGCCGCCAGAGGATCAGCAGCGGGAACAGGCCCTGGAACGCCACCGCGGCGAGGCTCGCCAGCGCGATGCCGATGCTCGACTGCACGAGGAGGTCGTTGATCCACGGCCACGGACGGTACCCGTCGATGACGAGCGAGTAGTAGGTGGCCGAGCCGTCCCGCCACTCCTCCCCCTGCAGCTTGAGGAACGCGGAGTTCACGTAGATGAGCATGATCTGGTACGCCGACAGCACCAGCGCGGTGTTGTGCAGGAGCACCGGCACGAGCCGCGGGATCCGCGCCACGAGGCGACGCGTCGCGACCACGGCGGACGACGGGCGCCGGGCGCCCGGCTCGGCCTCGCGGCGGCGGCGCAGGGCGTCGAGCGAGAAGTGCCGCGACAGGTCGGCGAAGAGGGCGAAGAACAGCGTGAGCCGCAGCACGGTGTCGCCGCCGTTGCTGAGCAGCGTGCTGTTGGTGGAGAGGCTGATCCACAGCAGCAGGAGGAACGGCGTCACGATCCGCGAACGCCAGCCGAGGGTGAACAGCACCGCGAGCGCCGCCAGGGCGAGGTAGGCGAGGTCGAACAGCGTCGCGTCGGTCTTGGAGAAGATGCCCTCGAAGAACGGGGGCCACCCGCGGCGGCTCGCCTCGGGGTCGATGAACCGGGATCCGACGCCCCAGAGGTAGTGCCGGTCGGCGAAGCAGGTGACGAGCACCAGCAGGATCACGGAGCCGAGCGTGATGCGGAGCGCGGCGAAGCTGTACGTCGCGTGCTCCCGCTCGGTCATCCACATGGCGACGCCGCGGGGCCAGCCGCGCGGGTCGCGGAGCGCGCGCAGCAGCTCGCGGTCCTGCATCACCTGGCGGAACCGAGCGGCCGCCTGGGCGCGCGGGCCGGTGCGAGGGGCCGCGGGGACGGGACGGTCGGCGGGACGGGTGTCGTCCGTGCGGGTGCTCATCGTGCGTACCTCTCCACCACTGCCTGGTAGGCGCCGAGCGCCCGGGGGTCGATGACGTCGTCGACGTGGCGCCATCCGAAGGTGCGGACCGAGGGCGCGAACTGGCGCTCCTGGTCGAGCCGGTGCTCGAAGTCGTTGGGGCGCGTCGTGACGATGCGCCAGCGGACGCGCTCCACGTCGCGGCCGAAGTAGGCCGTCCCCCAGTAGGTCGCGAACTCCTTCATCACGTAGTCGTAGCGGAGGAACGAGACGACGCGACCGCTCGTGCCCTCGGTGAGGCCCGTGAGCTGCTGGACGAGCGAGGTCGGCGTCTTGGCCGCGAAGCCGTCGTCGGTGCGCCGGATGAAGGTGTCCCGCGCGACGGCCCGCTGCTCCTCGCTGAGGGCGAGGTAGCGGGCGCTGTAGGTCTTGAGGAGGTTCGCGCTCTGCTTGTTGGCGCGCGACGCCTGGACGTGCCCGTCGCCCGACTCGTACTCGGCGTCCGTGATGTCCACCCACTCGCTCTTCACCAGCGCGCCCGAGCCGTCGCGCCACTGCGCCTGCATCTGGAGGTAGCGGTTCGTCTTCTGGATGGAGGGGGCGAACACGTTCCACTGCTGGCCGAAGTAGGGGCGGGCCGGGGCGGTGAGCGCGCGGGTCGTGGAGGTCTGCGGGACGACCATGAGGATCGTGGTCGCCACGTAGACGGCGACGACGAGCGCGGCGATCGCGGTGCCGATGCGGGCGCCGCGGGTCAGCGGCCGGCGGTCCCGGGCGTGCGCTCCGGGTGGGTCCGCGGCCGGCGGCGACGCGGTCGCGTCGGTGGCGGGGTCGGCCTCGGCGTCGGCCTCGAGGCCGTCCGCGTCCCGGGCGTCGTCGGTGCCGGTGTCGTGGTGGTGGGTCGTGTCGGTCATGCGCCGTCCCCCTCGTGCGTCGGGTGGGTCCTGTCGGCGGCGGGAGCGGGTGGATCCTGCCGAGCCGTCGTGCTGGTCCTGCGGTTCGTGCTGCGCCGGTCTCTCCGCGGGGCGGACGGCGGGAGCGGGAGGGCGGGCGACCCGGCTGTCGTGCCGGATCACCCGCCCGCCTGCGTCAGCGGTGCGTCACACCTGGCGGCTGCGACGGCCGCGGTGCAGGGCACCGGCGCCCGTCAGCATCATCAGGAGCGCGATGCCGCCGAGGAAGAGCATCCCGTCGGCGTCGCCGCCCGTGACCGGGAGGATCCCGCCGCCGTAGCCGCCGGTCCCTCCGCGGATCGGGGTGCTCGGCAGACCGGCCGGGACCGTCTGGCCGATGACCGAGAACCGCGTGTTCGGCACGTCCACCGGGCCGGTCACGCTGCCCGAGATGGTGACCGAGTGCTGGCCGATCTCGAAGTCCTCGTGGATCGGGAAGGTGAAGGTCACCTGCCCGTTCGCGGGGGCGATCTGGTCCGGCAGCGGCATGGGCGTGGAGTTGACCGTGGCGGAGACCGTCTCACCGGGCATGAACCCGACGGCGGTCACCTCCTGGTCGATGCCCATGCCGCGCATGACCTCGAAGAAGCGGACCGAGGCGAGGGTGCGGAGCTCGCTGCCGTCGGGGCCGCCGTCGGCGGCGTCCGTGGCGTCCGTGGCGTCGGCGGCGTCAGCGGCATCCGTCGCGTCAGCGGCATCCGTCGCGTCAGCAGCATCCGTCGCGTCAGCAGCATCCGTCGCGTCGACCGCGTCGGCCACATCGCTGCCGCCGTCGTTGTCGGCGTCGTTGTCACCGTCGGCGTCGTTGTCGCCGTCAGCGTCGTTGTCGCCGTCAGCGTCGTTGTCGGCGTCGTTGTCACCATCGGCTGCGTCGACCGCGTCGGTTCCGTCAGCGTCGACCACATCGGCGACGTCCGCGGTGTCCGCGTCCGCCACGTCGAGGTCGAACGAGATGTCCGTCGAGTCGTCCGAGTCGTTGGCGTCGGAGTCGACG
>NZ_LQXA01000038.1 GCF_001618005.1 Clavibacter tessellarius | reverse complement strand
GTCCGAGTCGTTGGCGTCGGAGTCGACGCCCTCGAGGTCGAGCACGTCACCGGCGTCGATCACGTCCGCGCTGTCCAGGTCGGCATCGACCGTGTCGGCATCCGTCCCGTCGAGATCCGTCGTGTCCACATCCAGGGCATCCACGACATCGACCACGTCGAGGTCCAGCGCGTCCAGGTCAGCAGCGTCCATGTCGAGCACGTCCAGGCCGCCGTCGGCGTCGAGGACGTCACCGGCGTCCACGATCACGTCCGCGGTGTCCGCGTCCGCCACGTCGAGGTCGAACGAGATGTCCGTCGAGTCGTCCGAGTCGTTGGCGTCGGAGTCGACG
>NZ_LQXA01000037.1 GCF_001618005.1 Clavibacter tessellarius | reverse complement strand
GTCCGAGTCGTTGGCGTCGGAGTCGACGCCCTCGAGGTCGAGCACGTCACCGGCGTCGATCACGTCCGCGCTGTCCAGGTCGGCGTCGACCGTGTCGGCGTCCGTCCCGTCGAGGTCCGTCGTGTCCACATCCAGGGCATCCACGACATCGACCACGTCGAGGTCCAGCGCGTCCAGGTCAGCGGCGTCCGTGTCGAGCACGTCCAGGCCGCCGTCGGCGTCGAGGACGTCACCGGCATCCAGGACATCGTCGCCGGCATCCACGATCACGTCAACCGTGTCGGCGTCCGTCCCGTCCAGGTCGGTCGTGTCCACGTCCAGGGCGTCGACCACGTCGACAACATCGAGGTCCACGGCG
>NZ_LQXA01000036.1 GCF_001618005.1 Clavibacter tessellarius | reverse complement strand
GTCGAGCACGTCCAGGCCGCCGTCCACGTCGAGCACGTCGCCCGCGTCCACGATCACGTCCACCGTGTCGGCGTCCGTCCCGTCGAGGTCCGTCGTGTCGACATCCAGCGCGTCCACGACATCGACCACGTCGAGGTCCAGCGCGTCCAAGTCAGCGGCGTCCGTGTCGAGCACGTCCAGGCCGCCGTCCACGTCGAGCACGTCGCCCGCGTCGAGGACGTCCGCACCCGCATCGACGACGGCATCGGCGACGTCGACGACATCGAGGACGTCAGCATCGGTGTCGACCGTGTCCGCGTCGGTCCCGTCGAGGTCCGTCGTGTCCACATCCAGGGCATCCACGACATCGACCACGTCGAGGTCCAGCGCGTCCAAGTCGGCGGCGTCCGTGTCGAGCACGTCCAGGCCGCCGTCTACATCGAGCACATCGCCCGCGTCCACGATCACGTCCACCGTGTCGGCGTCCGTCCCGTCGAGGTCCGTCGTGTCCACGTCCAGCGCGTCCACCACATCGACCACGTCGAGGTCCAGCGCGTCCAGGTCAGCAGCATCCGTGTCGAGGACATCGAGGCCGCCGTCGACGTCGAGCACATCGCCCGCGTCGATCACATCAGCACCCGCATCCACGACCACATCCGCCACGTCGACGACATCCAACACGTCAGCATCCGTATCGACCGTGTCGACGTCCGTGCCGTCCAGGTCCGTCGTGTCCACGTCCAGCGCGTCCACCACATCGACCACGTCGACATCCAGGGCGTCGAGGTCAGCGGCATCTGTGTCGAGCACGTCCAGACCGCCGTCGACATCGAGCACATCGCCCGCGTCGAGCACATCAGCACCCGCATCCACGACCACGTCCGCCACGTCGACGACATCCAGGACATCGGCATCGGTGTCGATCGTGTCCGCGTCGGTCCCGTCGAGGTCCGTCGTGTCCACGTCCAGCGCGTCCACCACATCGACCACGTCGAGGTCCAGCGCGTCCAGGTCAGCGGCATCCGTGTCGAGCACGTCCAGGCCGCCGTCGACATCGAGCACATCGCCCGCGTCGATCACATCAGCACCCGCATCCACGACCACATCCGCCACGTCCACGACATCCAACACGTCAGCATCGGTATCGACCGTGTCGACGTCCGTCCCGTCGAGGTCCGTCGTGTCGACATCCAGCGCGTCCACCACATCGACCACGTCGACATCGAGAGCGTCCAGGTCAGCAGCATCCGTGTCGAGCACGTCCAGACCGCCGTCGACATCGAGCACATCGCCCGCGTCGATCACATCAGCACCCGCATCGACGACCACATCCGCCACGTCGACGACATCCAGGACATCGGCATCGGTGTCGATCGTGTCCGCGTCGGTCCCGTCGAGGTCCGTCGTGTCGACATCCAGGGCGTCCACGGCGTCGACCACGTCGAGGTCGAGAGCGTCCAGGTCAGCGGCATCCGCGTCGAGGAGGTCGAGGCCGTCGAGGTCGAGCACGTCGGCGTCCGCGGCATCCGCGTCGGCCGCGGGGGCCGCGATCGCGAAGGTCACCGACGTCGGGAGGCCCGTCTGCTCGCCGCCGACGCGCTGACGCGCGCTGGCGGTGAAGGTCCCGGAGGGCAGGTTCGCGAACAGCACGCGGTACCGCCCGGCTGTGGTGGCCGTGGTGGTCAGCGTCTGGTTCCCGACCGTCACGTCGACCTCGGCACCCGGCTCCGCCGTCCCCTCGACCGCGACCGTGGTGGTCCCGGCGGGGAAGGCCTGCGCGGGGTCCGGCGATGTGATGGCCACGGGCTGGACGGGTCCGACGACCGCGGCGTCCGCGCGGACGGTGGCCGACGCGAGGCTGACGGTCGGGCCGCCCGCGGTGGGCAGCAGCCCGATCCGCAGGGCGCTCACCGTGAACGAGCCGGCGTCGAGGCCGTCCGCGTCCGCGAAGTCGCCCGGCCGGTCCTGCGCGTTGACGGTCAGGCGGACTACGGAGTCGACCGCCGCGAGGACGGGGGCGACGGCGGTGAGCACGGCGCCGGTGGCGTTCGTCAGGCCGGTGACCACGCTCGTGCGGCTGACCGCGCCGCCGAGATCCGTGGCGAGCGCCGGGAGGAGCCCGGTCGTCAGGCCGGAGACGAGCGACTCCGTGAGCGCGGTCGTGAGGGTGAGGGGCGGCAGGAGGGCCGTGCCCGCGGTGCTGATGACCGGCGCCGAGTTGCCGGGACCGGTGGGGTTCACCAGGTTCGCGAGCGTGGTGTTCGTCGTGATCACGACGTCGCCGAGGTCCACGGCGGGCACGAGGACGCTGAGCCGCGGCGTCCCGATGTCGGTGCGGATCGTCAGCGCCACGGCGGTGGAGTCGAGCACCGCCTCGAGGAGGCGGTCGGGCAGCTGCCGCGTGAGGATGTCCGTCAGCGCGGCGTTCACGGCCTGCGTGAGCACCGCCGTAGTCAGCACGCGCGTGTCCGCCGGCTGGCCGTCGAGGGTCTGGATCGCGTCCAGGTCGAGCGTGAGCGTGCCCGTCCGGATGTCGATGGTCACCGCGCCGCTCGTGAGCGGCTGCGAGAGGACCGCGTCCACGGCCGCTTGCGCGTTGACCGTCGTGCGGAGGTCGGCCGTCGCGTTGGTCGTGTCGAGCAGCGGGACGCCGAGCGCCCGGGTGAGGATCCCGTCGAGCAGGCCCAGCGTCGCGGGCGAGACGACGGCGCGGGTCGAGAGGCCCGCGCTGACGCCGTCGACGGCGCCGACGAGGTTCGCGCGGAGGCCCTGGATGACCGGGCTGGTGATCGTCGCGTCCGCGGAGGCGATGCCGTACGAGCTCGTCGGCGTGGCGGCCCCGGTGTCCGTCGCGGTGGCCCCGAGCGCCCCGATCCGGAGGTCGAGGTCCGAGAGGACGCCGGCGACGCCCGCGGCCTGCAGCGTCGGCTGGAGGTCCAGCCGCGCCGCCTGGCCGGTGCCGCCGTTGACGGCGACGGCGCCCGAGTCCGTGACGGCGCCCGCGGCGGCGGTCGCGCCCGCGGTGCCGCTGGTGGACACCTGCCGGTCGGCGCCGGCGCGCACGCCGCTGAGGTCGAGGACGGAGCCGAGCGTGACGCCTGCCGAGACCTGCACCGCGGCGAGCTGCTGGAGGACGGATGCCGAGACCGGCCCGTCGAGGCTGGCGGGGTCGTTCGTCCCGCCGGGCGCGTACGCGGTGTACGCGCCGTCCAGGGCGACGGCCTGCGCGAGGCCGGTGAGCGTCACGAGACGCGCCTCCGCCTCGGACTGATCCCCCGCCGCCGCGCCAGCGGGCAGGACGCCCCCGAACGCGACGAGTGCCGCGGTGACCCCGAAGGCCGTCGCGGTCGCCAGCCTGCTTCTGCGGCTGGGCATGTGTAGAGCCATGTGCGTTCCCCTCGATTGCATGGCCGGCCGCGCTCGTGGGGCGCAGCCGTGCGTCCCGCGGGGCGGCCCCCACCACACCCACGGTCATCGAAGGTTCGCATCCGCCCCGGAGGGCGACAACACTGCTGCCTACTGATCTGCCCGGGGCCGGATGCGGTGCCGCTCCAGTAGTCGCCCCAGTGGCGCTACGGGGTGGCCGCCTGCGGGCGGGACGACGACGGGGCCCGTGATCCGGGCGGATCACGGGCCCCGTCGGGTGCCGGTGGGGAGGGCGGCGGGTCAGCCCGCGGTCGCCGCGAGCGACTGCCGGGCGATCTCGAGCTCCTCGTCGGTGGGGATCACGAGCACGGCGACGGGCGAGCCCTCGGGGCTCACGAAGCGGGCTTCCGAGCTGATGAGCTCGTTGCGGTCGTCGTCGATCCCGATCCCCATGAACTCCAGCCCCGCGAGCGACCGGCGGCGCACGAGCGGGTTGTTCTCGCCCACGCCCGCCGTGAAGACGACCGCGTCGACGCCGCCGAGCTGCGCCGCGTACGCGCCGACGTAGTGGCGGATCCGGTGCCGATACACCCCGAGCGCCGTCTGCGCGGCCTCGTCGCCGTCGGCCGCGGCGCGCTGCACGTCGCGCATGTCGCCGAGCCCGGTGAGCCCGAGCAGGCCGCTCCTGCGGTTGAGCAGCGTCTCGAGGTCGTCGAGCCCGAGGTCGGTGTGGCGGGCGAGGTGGAAGAGGATCGCGGGGTCGAGGTCGCCGGAGCGCGTGCCCATCACGAGGCCCTCGAGCGGCGTGAGGCCCATGGACGTGTCGATGGAGCGGCCGCCCTGCACGGCGGCGGCGGAGGCGCCGTTGCCGAGGTGCAGCACGATGATCCGCGTCTCCTCGAGCGGCTTCCCGAGCAGCCGGGCGGCCGCCTCGGACACGTACTTGTGGCTCGTGCCGTGGAACCCGTAGCGGCGGATGCGGTGCGCGGCCGCGAGCTCCCGGTCGATCGCGTACGTGTACGCCTCGGCCGGCAGCGTCTGGTGGAACGCGGTGTCGAAGACGGCCACGTGCGGCACGTCCGGGAACGCGGTCTGCGCCGCCTCGATCCCCTGGAGCGCGCCCGGGTTGTGCAGGGGCGCGAGCGCCGAGAGGTCGTCGATGTCGGCCTTCACCCGGTCGGTGACCACGGTCGGCTCGACGAACACGTCGCCGCCGTGCACCACCCGGTGGCCCACCGCGACGGGCGGGCCCTCCTCGAGCGACGGGCCGTGCTCGCCGAACGCGTCCAGCATCGCCTGGAACCCGGCCGTGTGGTCGGCGATGGGCAGCTCGCGCTCCCACGAGTCGCCGCCGGCCTTGTGCCGAGTGGATCCGGTCCCCTCGCCGATGCGCTCCACCAGGCCGGACGCGAGCACGGTCTCGGAGCCCATCTCGATGAGCTGGTACTTGAAGGACGACGATCCGGAGTTGACGACGAGGACGACGGGCACGGGTTCTCCTGGGGTGCGGGCGGGACGGGAGGTCGGACGGAGCTGGCGGGACGGACGGGCGCTCAGCCCGCCTCGATCCCCTCGGCCTGGATGGCGGTGATGGCGACGGTGTTGACGATGTCCTGCACGAGCGCACCGCGGGACAGGTCGTTGATGGGCTTGCGGAGGCCCTGCAGCACGGGCCCGATGGCCACCGCGCCGGCCGAGCGCTGCACGGCCTTGTACGTGTTGTTGCCGGTGTTGAGGTCCGGGAAGATGAACACCGTCGCGCGGCCGGCGACCGCCGATCCCGGCATCTTCGTGGCGGCGACCGCCGCGTCCGCCGCCGCGTCGTACTGGATCGGGCCCTCGACCGCGAGGTCGGGCCGCAGCTCCCGCACGCGCGCGGTCGCCTGGCGAACCTTCTCCACGTCGGCACCGGCGCCCGACTCCCCCGTCGAGTACGAGAGCATCGCGATGCGCGGCTCGATGCCGAACTGCGCCGCGGTCGCGGCCGACGAGATGGCGATGTCGGCGAGCTGGTCGGCCGTCGGATCCGGGTTCACGGCGCAGTCGCCGTAGACGAGAACGCGGTCGGCGAGCGCCATGAGGAACACGGACGAGACGACGGAGACGCCGGCGGTGGTCTTGATGATCTCGAAGCCCGGCCGGATCGTGTGCGCCGTCGTGTGCGCGGCCCCGGACACCATGCCGTCGGCGAGGCCGAGCTGCACCATCATCGTGCCGAAGTAGGAGACGTCGGTGACGGTCTCGCGCGCGATGTCGAGCACCATCCCCTTGTGCGCGCGGAGCTTCACGTACTCCTCGGCGAACCGCTCGCGGAGCACCGCGTCGAAGGGGCTGAGCACGGTCGCGCGGCCGATGTCGATGCCGAGGCCGATGGCGCGCGAGCGCACCTCGATCTCCTCGCCGAGGATCGTGACGTCGGCGATGCCGCGGCTGAGGATCGTGCCGGCGGCCCGCAGCACGCGGTCGTCGGTGCCCTCGGGCAGCACGATGCGCTTGCCTGCCTTCCGAGCGCGCTCGATGAGGCCGAACTCGAACATGAGCGGCGTGACGACGTCGGAACGGCTGACGTCGAGGAGCTCGAGCAGCCGGGACGTGTCGACGTGCTGCTCGAACGCGGCGAGCGCCGTGTCCATCTTCCGGGCGGACTCGGGCGAGAGCCGGCCGCGGGTCTGCGTGATGCGCTTCGCCGTCTCGTAGGTGCCGAGCTCGGTGGAGATGATGGGCAGGGTCTGGTCGAGGCCGGAGACGAGCGTCTCGATGGTGGGCGACAGCGCGAACCCTCCGTTGAGCACGATGCCCGCGACGGTGGGGAAGGTCTCGGAGGCGTGCGCGGTGAGCACGCCGAGGAGGACCTCGCTGCGGTCGCCGGGGATCACGACGATGGCGCCCTCGGTGAGGCGCGCGAGCACGTTCTCCATCGACATGGCCGAGACCACGACCCCGAGGGCCTCGCGGCGGAGGAGCGCGGGATCGCCCTTGACGAGCTCGCCGTCGACGGCGTCGAGGAGCTCGGCGACGGTGGGCGCCACGAGGAACGCGTCCTCGGGGATGGCCCACACGGGCACGTGCGGGGCCTGCGCGTGGAGGGAGGCGGGGATCGCCGCGGGGATGGCGGCCGTGATGGCGTCGAGCGCCTCCGGGTCGGCGCGGTTGACCACGATGCCGAGCAGCCCCGCGTGCGCGGTGACCAGCTCGGGGATCGCGAGGTCGGCGATCTGGCGCATCTCGTCGGGGCTGCGGCCACCCGACTCGTCCGTGCGGCGGCCCGTGAGCACGAGCAGGACGGGCGCGCCGAGGTTCGCGGCGATGCGCGCGTTGAAGGACAGCTCGGTGGGGCTGCCGACGTCGGTGTAGTCGCTGCCGACGATGACGACCGCGTCGCACTTCGCCTCGACGGCCTTGTAGCGCTCGACGATGCGGGAGAGGGCGGCCTCGGGATCCGCGTGCACGTCGTCGTAGGTGACGCCGACGCACTCGTCGTACTCGAGGTCGACGCCGTCGTGCGCGAGCAGCGCCTCGAGCACGTAGTCGCGCTCGACGATGGAGCGCGCGATGGGCCGGAACACGCCCACCCGCTGGATCTGGTGGGTCAGGGTGTCGAGCACGCCCAGCGCGACCGTCGACTTGCCCGAGTGCCCTTCGGCGGACGTGATGTAGATGCTCCGAGCCATGCGGCAAGCCTATGGGCGTCGCCTGCGCGGACGCCCGCCCGTGTTAAAAGGAGAAGACCCCTCGCGCACCTGCCAGAGCCCGGCTGCCCTTGCTGCGTCTCCGCCCTGGGGGAGTTCACCTGGATGGCACCACGCGAGGAGCCGACACCGAGTGTACCCGACCCGGGGCGCCCGTCGGTCGGCGGCGGCCCGCCCAGGAGCCGGTCACGATCCGCGCGTAGCGTGGAGCGCATGCGCATAGTCATCGCCGGAGGACACGGCCAGATCGCCCGACTGCTCGAACGACGCCTCGCCGATGCGGGCCACCAGCCCGTCGGCATCGTCCGCAACCCGGATCACGCGTCCGACCTCGCCGACGCGGGCGCCGAGGCGCTCGTGCTCGACCTCGAGAAGAGCGACGTCGACCAGGTCGCCGAGGCGCTCCGGGGCGCCGACGCCGTGGTCTTCGCGGCCGGCGGCGGCCCTGACTCCGGCCCCGAGCGCAAGCTCACCATCGACCGCGACGGCGCGATCCTGCTCGCCGACGCCGCCGAGCGCGCGGGCGTCACCCGCTACGTCATGATCTCGGCCATGGCCGTCGACGGCTTCGACCCCGACAGCGACGACACCTACGAGATCTACCAGCGCGCGAAGTCCGAGGCCGACGCCGACCTCCGGGCGCGCGACATCGACTGGACCATCGTCCGCCCCGGCGGCCTCACCGACGACGCCGGCACCGGCCGCGTGCAGGTCGGCACGTCCACGGGACGCGGCTCGATCCCCCGCGCGGACGTCGCCGAGATCGTCGCGACCGCGCTCATCGACGGCACGGGCGTCCGCGTCCAGTTCGAGGCGATCTCGGGCGAGGAGCCCGTCGCCGAGGCCATCGCGGGCCTCCGCTACTAGCGCGACCCGCACGGGCGCCCGGCGCCCATCCGGATGACGGCCCCCTCCTCCCCGGAGGGGGCCGTCATCCGCTTCCGGGCTTGCTGAGGCACCCGGGTCGTGCCGCACGCGACGCCACGGGTCGACGGCACCCGAAGCCGTCGTCCTCCCGCTGATCGCGCGCATGGTGCGCCGTGGCGCACCGTCCGGAGCATCCCCATGCCCGGACATGTGGAACACGTTAGGCACGCCGGATCGTGTCCCCCACAGTGCGGACTACTTATTTCCGCGGTCCGATCCATCAGTAAGGGCCGGTGTCCCTGGTCCGACCGCCGAGAACGGCGCAAGATGGGGGTCACACGGCCCGCTCCGCCTCGGGGGATGCAGCGCGGGCCACGCTTTCCGCGACGGGGGTCACATGAAGCAGATGACGCACAGCTACGGCAGGTCGAGCGCCCGCCCGGCGACGACGACGCCCGGGAAGGGAGGCCGCGCGCGCGACCTGGAGACGCTGGAGCGCTGGCTCGCCGCCGGCACCAGCGCCATCGTCACGGGCGCGGTCGGGTCCGGCCGCAGCCACGTAGCCGGCCGGGTCGCCGACGCCCTCACCCGCAACGGCCTCACGGTGATCCGGGCCCACGCCTCCACACCCGACCTCGCCGACGTCCTGCGCCGGGTCATCGAGCAGCTCCCCGGCCTCCGGGCGCCGCGGCCGCTGCCCGCCGCGCGTCCCGTGGTCGTGCTCGACGACGCCCACCTCCTCTCCCCGGAGATGCGCCAGGCGCTGGTGGAGGCGCGCGCCTCGGAGCGCTGCACGCTGCTCGTCACGATCGACGACACCGGCAGCGACGCGCGCCACCTCCGCGGATCCGCCGACGGCACCGATCCGCTCGTCCGCACGGCGCAGGCCGCGCACGAGATCCTCGGCCTGTGGCGCACCGGATACGCCGAGCGGCTCGACCTCGCGCCCCTCGATGCGGCGGAGGTCGACGCGATGATCGACTCCCTCGCCGGCTCCGTCGCGCTCGACCAGGCGACGCGCGTGCAGATCCAGCGCCGCAGCGGCGGCCGCCCGTTCCTCGTGCGCGAGCTGACGTTCGAGGCGCTGGAGACGGGCGCCAGCGCGCGCTCCGTGAGCGGCTACGCGTTCCCGAGCGCGAACGCGCCCCGGGCGCGGATCCTCGAGCTCGTCTCCTCGAGGGTGGCCCCGCTCGGCGACGACGAGCGCGCGACGCTCGTGCTCCTGGCGCGCCTCGACGGCGTGCCCTACCAGCGCGCCGCGCGGCTGTTCGGCGAGACCGTCCTCCGCGTCCTCGGCGCGCGCGGCCTCGCCCGCGTGCAGGCGCAGGGCGACATGATCCTCCGCGCCGACCTGCTGGAGGCGGAGGCGGCGCTCGCCCGCACCGACCCCGGTGCGGTCGACGGCCTCACGCGCCGCGTCGTGCGGTCCCTCCTCCAGGAGGCCGCGCACGGCGTGCCGCTCAGCCCCAAGGAGAGCCTGCTCATCGCGCGCACGCTCTCCGAGGAGGACCGGGCCGCCGCGGTCGACCGCTTCGGCGCCGCCACGCTCGCGGCCGTGCACCTCGTCGCCGCGCGCCTGGCCAACGACGTGGGCATGACCCACGACGCGCTGGCCTTCGCGGCGATCGCGGCCGACGGCGGATCCGCCGCCTACGCCGCCTGCGAGACCTCGCGCGCCCTCACCGTCCTCGGGAACCCTGTGCGCGCCGTCGAGGTTCTCGACGCCGTGGGCACCGCGGGGCTGACCGCGCGCGAGGGAGTCGAGCTGCTGCACGTGCGCATCGTCGCCACGCACGCGGTGCTGCCGGGCACCGACCGGATGCGCTCCATCCTCGAGGCCGCCCACGCGGATCCCGACGCCGACGCCGACGTCCGCGCCGAGGCCGACGCCATCGCCGCCGCGATGGCGCTCGGCCTCATGGACTGGGAGGGCGCGCTCGCGCAGGCCCGCGCGGCGGCGGAGCGCGCCACGAGCACGCTCGTCCGCCTCCGGGCGCACCGCACCGTGGTCCTCGCGCTCGGGCACCTCGGACGCGGCGCCGATCTCGGGGAGGCCATCGACGCCGGCCTCGCCCTCCTGTCCGACCGGGAGGACCGGCGCGGCACGTACGACGACATCCTGCTCGAGGAGGCCCGACTGGAGCTGCTCTCGGCGAGCGCGTTCAGCCGCCGGCTCTGCCGCCTCGACCTGCCCGACCTCGAGCGCGAGCTCGACACGTGGGTCGAGTCGGCCATCGCGCAGGACGCGCAGTGGTTCATCCCCGTCCTCGGCGCGATCACGGGCGGCGTGGCCCTCGACCTCGGCCGGCTCGACCGCGCCGAGGCGGAGCTGACGCTCGCCGACGACCGCCTCATCGGCCCGGACATCGGCACGTGGCGGCTCTGGATCGGCATGCAGCGCGCCCGCGTGCTGGCGCTCCGCGGCCGCGCCGACGAGGCCGAGCGCATCGCCACGGACATCGCGCACCGGGCGGATCCGCGCTACCCGTACCAGCGCATGCTCGCGGAGGGCGTGCGCGTGGAGATCCTCGCCGCCCGCGGCCGGTCGGACGAGGCGGCGACGCTGCTCCTCGACGTCGGCGACCTCAGCGGCGAGGCGCACGCGCTCCGAGCGGGCATGCTCTTCCGGGCCTGGGCGCTCGGATCCGAGGATCCGCGCCTGGTCGAGGGCGCGCGCCGCGTCCGCGACCGCACCGACGTGCCCGCCCTGCACGGCATGGCCGAGGTCGTCGAGGGATCCCGCACGGGCGACCCGGAGCTGCTCGAGCAGGGCATGCGCACGCTCGAGGCGGCCGGCCTCGCGGTGCAGGCGCGGGCGGCGTGCGAGGACCTCGTGCGGATGCTCGCCGACGACGTGCCCGCCCTCTCCCACGCGCGCGCGGCGCTCGGCCGGATCCAGTCGCGCATCGACCGGGGCTCCCCCGCGGCGTCCGCGACGGCCGTCGCGCCCGTGCTCGACGTGAGCATGCTCACTCGGCGGGAGCTGGAGATCGGGGTGCTCGCGGCGCAGGGCCTCAGCAACCGGGAGATCGCGGGACGCCTGTTCCTGTCGGTGCGCACGGTCGAGTCGCACCTCTACCAGGCGCGCGCGAAGCTCGGCGCGCCCTCGCGTCGGGCGCTCGCCGGGCTGCTCGACACCCCGGGTGCATCGACCCTGCTCGCGGGCAGGTAGTATCGACGGGTGCCGCGACGTTCCTGACGCCTGCGGCACGCGTCATGGAGGATTCGCCTAGTGGCCTATGGCGCACGCTTGGAAAGCGTGTTGGGTGAAAGCCCTCAGGGGTTCGAATCCCCTATCCTCCGCCAGACACACGAGAGCCCCGACGGACCAGCGGTCCGGCGGGGCTCTCGTCGTACGGGAGCCTCCTCGAGGTCCTCGCTCGGCCAGCTACCGCTGGCCGTCCCCCCGCGCCCGACGCCTGCGTCGCGCGAACCAGGCCACCCACGACGCGGCCAGCACGACCTGCACGAAGAAGATCACCGGAGCGTCGCCGCTCGCGGTGGCGAGCGGGATGAACACGGCGACCGGCAGGATCACCAGCACCGCGAGCCCGATTCGGAAAATCCAGGTATCGCGCGTCATCTTGTCATCGGCCATTACCTCATCCACCTTTCAGGTCAATTGCACTGTTCACCGTCGTAAACGAACGGATTGAACGTACCGAAGTTCGAGAATAGAAATCCGACGCACTGGTTGTGATTGTCAGCGTACACAGCAGTCGCGCCGATGGCCGCTGCGGCGATACCACATGCAGCGATAGCCTCGGGCCCCGCGAGACCGCAAGCGCCCGTTGCACCACCGACAGCGATGATTCCCGCCGTCGCAAGGTCATGAGTCTCGCTGTGGTTGAAGTAGATGGAGCAGTACCCGATACCGCAACCGGTTGACGGGTCCGCGACCACCGGGAACATCGCGTCACCTGTCTCGACATGCTGGATGAGCACGTTGCCCGAGATCGAGTAGGAGGTCTTAAGGGACCTTCCGGAGGCGTCTCGAGCCCAGGGTGCCTCCAGGAAGTTCAGGAAACGACCGGATGCGTCCGTGACGGCCACTCCTCCGTCGGGCTGGATTATGAGCCGATCGCCTCGCCCACCGATCTGAAAAGCAAAATCCTGGGGTGCGGCCGCGTCGCCTATAGCGATGAAGGCTGCCGCCGTTCCTCGCGTGTTCGCTCCGACGACCACTCCAAAGTCGTCTGCATCGAATGCCTTCGTATCGCCATCCATCACAGAGGGCGCACTGAGGCCGTTCATCTTGGGCACTATCGCGACCGGTTCTGCGCTCGCGGCCACAGTACCTGCCTGGCGTTGGACGTCCACGCCATGAAATTGCTCGTCAGCGTGACCGAGGACTCCGCGCCCGTCAACCACGGAGAATGCGTCGAACCTTTCTTCCGCATGTGCAGGAACACTCCCCGCGCTGAACATCGCGATCGCCGCGACGATCGCGAGAGCCGCCTTGGGCCCATTCCATTTAGACAAGCGCATAAATCCTCCACGAGAACTCGAGCGATGGCCGCCGCCGCCGCTGGCCGACGATTTTTCACAAAGTTAGCTCCCGCATGTCACACTTTGGGGGGACTTGCGAAGAGCTGGCACTGATGATGGGCGTATCGCACTCGTGGCCATCCGGAGCGCATGGGTGAGAGATCTCGGGGCTGACACCCGTTGTTCTCCGCCACCCCGCACGACGTAGGAGCCGGTTGGCAAAGCCACGTGCGCCTCTCCTTTGTGCGCCGTGCGCGGCGCCTGCGTCGCGAACCAGGCGAACCATGACGCGACCAGCACCATCGGCAGGAAGGAGAACGCCGCGGCGTCGCCGGTCGAGGAAGACAGCGGCAGGAACACGACGAACGGGAGGAGGAGCACGAGCACCACCACTCCCGTCCGGAAGATCCGGGTGTCACGCCTCATCTCGTCCCCCGCCATGCGCCACCCGTCTTCCGTCCTCTCGCAGTCTCTCTCGTCGCGGATGAGCGGGTCACTCGCGCTCCCCAGCCGTCGGCGTGGGCGCCGCTCCCGGATCGCGCCCGCGCCGCGCCACACGCCGCAGCCGCCGCGTGCACCCCAGCAGGCCGCCCGTGTCCCCCATAGGGCCGATGCCCGGCGCAGGCGCGCGCGCCTAGGCTTGACGGGACGCCCCGTCCGCGCATCCGCGGTCGCCCGCGCGCCGCGCGGCCGGGCACGGGGCGGGCGGACGCGGGGACGGCGTCGGACCAGGACCGGAGGCGACGTGCAGCACCGCGGGACGGACGAGGGCGAGCGCACCCTCACGCTCATCCGACCGCGTCGCGACCTGCTCCGGCAGCTCGGCTCCGCGACCCTCGCGCTGGTGGTGCCGCTCGGCGCCGCGCTCCTCGTGCTCGCCATCCGGTCGGGCAACGCCGCGGCCGTGCTCATCGGGATGGGCGCCGTGGCGCTGGTCGCGTCGGTGCTCGCGATCCTCTACCGGTCCTCCTACCTGCGCATCGACCCCGCGTCGGGCGACGTCGAGGCGCGATTCCTCGGACGACGCACGAGCGTGCGCGGGCGCGACGTGCACGAGGTCGTGGTGGTGCACGTCTACCAGGGCCTGACCCTCGACACGCAGCCGCGGCTCTTCGCCCTCGACGCGGACGGGCGCCTCCTCCTCCGGCTGGACGGGCGCGTGTACGACCTCTGCATGATGCACGCGATGGCCGCCGAGCTCGACCGGCCCCTCGTCGAGCAGACCAAGGTGGTGACCATGGCGCAGCTGCGCGCGACCCGGCGCGGGATCCTGCCCTGGTACGAGCGGTCGCGCGTCGCCCTCGCGGGGGCGCTCGTGCTGCTCGGCCTCGGCGTCGTCGCCGCGGTCGTCGGGATCATGGCGCTGACGGGCGTGCCCGTCGCCCTGCGGCTGTGACCGGCGCCGGGGAGCGCGCGTCCGCGGAGAGCGCGCTCGCGCCGTACCGCGCGCGGTGGCGGCTGGATCCGGACGGCGCGGTCGTCGTCACGCCGAGCAGCGTCCTCGCGCCCGTCCGCCGCGACGGCGCGCGCCTGATGCTCAAGGTGCCCCTCGTGGACGAGGAGCGCCGCGGCAGCCGGCTCCTCGCGGCGTGGTCGGGACGCGGGGCCGTGCGCGTGCACGCGGCGGACGACGGGGGTGCGGTGCTCATGTCGCGCGCCGAGGATCCTGGCCTGCTGGTGCGCGAGGCGTCGGCCGTCGGGCCGGACGCGGAGGCGCGCGACGAGCGGGCCACGCGGATCCTCGTGCGCACCGCCCGGCGCCTCCATTCCGTGGCCGTGCCCGACGGGGTGCGCGCGGAGGCGGTGCCGCTCGCGACGTGGGCGCGCGAGCTGCTCGAGCCCGAGCGCCCGCTCCCCCGCGCGTTCGACCGGGGACGCGACGTGCTGCGCGAGCTGCTCGGCGGATCGCCCGGGGAGGCGGTGCTCCACGGCGACGTGCACCACGGGAACGTCTTGCGCTTCGGCGACGGCGACGGCGACGGCGCGGACGGCGCGGACGGCTCGGATGGCGACGCGGCCGATGACGCCTGGCGCGCCATCGACCCGAAGGCCCTCCGCGGGGATCCCGGCTTCGACACCGCGAACGTCCTCTGCAATCCGACGCTCGCGATCGCCCTGCGCCCGGGGCGGCTCGCCCGACGGGCCGCCGTCATCGCCGAGGAGACGGGCCGCGACCTCGACGACGTGCTCGCGTGGGCAGAGGCCTGGTGCGCGCTGTCGGCGGCGTGGGACGTCGGCGATCCGTCGCGTCGCGAGCGCGTCGCGGCGCTGGGCCGGCTGGGCGCGGCCGCCCGGGCGCTGCGGCCCGCGCGCTCCTAGGCGGCCGGGTCGCGCTCGGCCGGCGACGGGACCCGGTCCGCCCCCGGCGTCGTCCGCCCGATCGCGTCGGAGGTCCGACCGGCGACCGCGCCGAGCGCGCGCTCGAGCGGCCCGCGGCCGAGGATCCGGGTCCACAGCAGGCAGAGCACGAGCGTCACGACGACGAACGCCAGGTAGGCGCCGTCGTCCGCGATGAGGTCGCCCTCCGGCGCCACGAGGTCGATGATGACGATGTGCACGGCGTACACCGTGAGCGCGAGCTGCCCCACCGCCTCCAGGGGCACGAGCACGACGGGCAGGAGGGCGGCGGCGCGCAGGCACAGGCCGATGACCGCGACGGCGACGCCGCCGGATCCCACGACCTCGAACGGCGACCCCTCGTGCGGCAGCGTGGAGAGGATGAACTCCCACCCCGGTGGCGGCGCGGGGAGCGCGGCCTCGAGGAGCGCCGACCCGCCGTAGGCCAGCACCGCGAGGCCCGCGCCGACCGTGACGAGCAGCAGCTGCACGCGCGGCGACCCGAGGGCCAGCCGACCGATCCCGAGCCCCGCGATCGCGAACGCCACCCACGTGAGCGCCGGGTAGTGGCCGGTGACGACCAGGATCACGAACGGGTCCGGCCGCATGAGGGCGGCGTCGAAGTGGATGGCGAGGGCCGTCGTCGCCACCGGCAGCACGACGGCGGCGCCCGCCGCGAGCGCGAGCAGCCGGGACGCGCGCCAGCGCAGGAGCGGCAGCAGCGCGACGAAGAGCACCGCGTACACCTCGAGGATCACGGCGACGTAGGTCTGCAGCGCGGCCAGCAGCCCGCCGAGCAGGAAGAGGCACGCGGCGCGCACGAGGATCCGCAGCCGCACCCGCGCGAGGCCGGCCCCGTCGACGGGGCGGTCGCGTCCGGACATGAGCGCGATGGAGACGCCCGCGAGCGTCGCGAAGAGGATGGACGAGCGGCCGTCCGCGATCGCCAGCCACGACGCCGGGTCGTCGAGCGCGAGCGTGCGCGGCAGGGCGACGTGCGCCGCCATCATCCCGAGCACGGCGAGACCCCGCGCCGCGTCGACCCCGCGGAGGCGGGCCGGATCGCGGGCGGCGCTCATGGCCTCACCCTACCCAGCGCTCCCGCCGACGCCCGGGCCTCAGTTCGTGAGCGCCGGCACCGTGCGCGGCTGCACGATGAGCCACATCGAGAGGATCGAGACCAGCGCGCACGCGCCCATCACCGACGCCATGGGCACGCCCGAGGTGATGCCGAGCACGCCGACGATGGGCGAGATCGCGCCCGCCAGGCCGAAGTTCACGGCGCCGAGCAGCGACGCCGCCGTGCCCGCCTCGTGCCCGTGGTTGACGAGCCCCAGCACCTGCACGCACGGGAAGCCGAAGCCGCAGGCGAGGATGAAGAAGAACAGCGGGATCAGCGTCCCGAGGAGCCCCGCGTCGGTGAAGGTGCCGAGCAGCACGATGGCCGCCGACGCCGCGAACTGCACGACGACCACGCCCGCGAGGATCCACTGCGGCCCCACGCGCTTCGTCATGCGCGCCGCCACCTGGTTGCCGATCACGATGCCGAGCGAGTTGACGCCGAAGAGGATCCCGAACTGCTGCGCGTCGAACCCGTACACGTCCTGGAACAGGAACGACGAGCTGGAGAGGTAGGAGAAGAGGCCGGCGAACTGCATGCCGCCGATGATCGCGACGCCCACGAACACGCGGTCCCTGAGCACGTTCCGGTAGCGGCGGAGCAGCGCGCCCTTCTCCTCGACCACGAGGTCCTCCCGCGGCAGCGTCTCGACGATGAGGAACACCACGGCGACCACGACGGCGATGCCGTAGGCGGCGAGCGCGTAGAAGACGCCGCGCCAGTCGACGATGCGGAGCAGCTGCGACCCGATGACCGGCGCGAGGATGGGCGCGAGCCCCGTCACGAGCGCCAGGCGCGACAGCATCCGGACGAGCGGGCGCCCGCCGAAGAGGTCGCGGACCATGGCCATGGCCACGACCGCGCCCGCCGCGGCGCCCGCGCCCTGGAGCACGCGGAAGACGAGCAGCATCGAGACGTCGGTGGACAGCGCCGCGCCGAGCGACGCGAGGATGTGGCCGATCGAGGCGACGATGAGCGGCAGGCGGCGTCCGACCCGGTCGCTCCAGGGGCCGACCACGAGCTGGCCGAGCGCGAAGCCGACGGTCGTGCCCGTCAGGGTGAGCTGGATCGCCGCGTCGGTGACGCCGAACTCGTCCTTCAGCACCGGGAAGGCCGGCAGGTAGAGGTCGATCGTGAAGGGCCCGAGGCCGACGAGGGCACCCAGCACGATGATGTAGACGATGCGCTCGCGGCGGGAGAGCGCGTCGCCGGGGTGGATGGCGGCAGACGACACGGGGCGTTCCTTCGGGAGGAGAGGGGGCGCGGGGCGCCGAGGACGGGGCGTGCGGCGTGGACCGCCTCGAGGTCCAACGGACCCCCGCCCGGCTTATTCCCAGCCGGAAGAATTGCGTTCCCGCTCCCGCCAGCCGCTCCCGCCGGCCGCCTCCCGCCGGCCGCCTCCCGCCGTCCCCGTCAGCGCCGCAGCGCCCGGACCACCCGCTCCACGTCGTCCTCGTCGTTCCAGAGGTGGAACGCGATGCGCGCCCGGCCCGCACGACCGGAGGCGACGATCCCCGCGGCGCCCAGCCGCGAGAGGTCGGTCCCGTCCGCGTCCGGCCACGTCACGATCGCCTGCCCGCGCGGCTCGATGCCGAGGCCCGCGCTCACGAGGTCGCCGAGCTCGGCGTTCCTGCGGTGCACGGCGTCGAGGTCGAGGCGCGCGAAGAGGGCGATCGCCGGCGCCGCGCCCACCCACGCGCCGAACGCGGGCGACAGGTCGAACGCGCGCGCGTCCTCGGCGAGCGCCATCGCCGGTCCGTAGCAGGACGCCCACACGTCGGCGCCCGCGTACCAGTTGGCCTGCACGGGCACGAGGGTCCGGCGGTAGCGGTCGGACAGCGTGAGGAACGCGGCGCCGCGGGGAGCGCAGAGCCACTTGTAGGCGTGGCAGGCGGTCGCGTCGAAGAGGCTCGCGTCGACGGGCATCGCGCCGGCCGCCTGGGTGGTGTCGCACAGCGTGAAGGCGTCGTGGATCCGCGCGGCCTCCCGGATCGCGGCGACGTCGGCGACCCGGCCGTCCGCGGACTGCACGAGCGAGAAGGCCACGAGGTGCGTGCGCGGCCCGATCTCCCCGGCCAGCTCCTCGAGCGGCACGTGCCGGACGACGACGCCGCGCGCCTCCGCCACCACGAACGGGTAGGTGAGCGAGCTGAAGTCGCCCGCGACGCACAGCACCTCGGCGCCCGCGGGGACGGCCGCCGCGAGCACGCTCACGAAGGCGGCGGTCTGCGAGCCGATGGCGACGGATCCGACGGGCACGCCCACGAGCCCCGCGTACGACGCGCGCACGCCCTCGACGACGCCGCCGTAGCCGTGCGCGGTGGATCCGCCGGCCGACCACTGCGTGAGGTCGTCGCGGAGGCGGGCGACCGTCTCCCGCGTGGGCAGGCCCATGGTGCAGGCGGAGAGGTAGCCGGGGCCGGCCTCGAACAGGTCGCGGTGGTCCGCGAGGTCCGGCATGGCGGCGGGGGCGGGGATGGCGGTCGGCATGCCTCCAGCGTGACGACCGCGCATCCGCCGAGCAAGCCCTCTGACGGCATGAGACGCATAAGCGCCGGTTATGCTCCCCGCATGACGGATGCCCCACCCACCGGTCGCGACCTCGACTCGGCCTCGCTGCAGGCCGTGCACGCGCTCGCGGTCCGCGGATCCGTGACCGCCGCCGCCGCGTCGCTCGGCGTGAGCCAGCCCGCCCTCTCGCAGACCCTCCGGCGGCTGGAGGCCCGCATCGGCACGGCCGTGACGGCCCGCTCCGGCCGCGGCGTCGTGCTCACCGAGGCGGGGCGCGTCCTCGCCCGGCACGCCGCGACCGTCGTGCACGCGATGGAGCGGGCCGCCGACGAGCTCGACGACCTGCGGGGGCTCCGCGCCGGCACCGTGCGCGTGGCCGCCTTCCCCTCCGCCTCCTCGACGGTCGTGCCGCGGCTGCTCGGCGGGCTCGCCGCCGCGCACCCCGGCCTCTCGTTCGGCTACCTCGAGGCCGAGCCGCCCGAGGCCGTCCAGGCCGTGCGGGCGCGCGAGGCCGACGTCGCCGTGACCTTCGCCTACCCGGACGACCCCGACGATCCGGCGGCCGGCGCCCTCGACGGGCTCGACGTGCGGCCGCTCTGGCGCGAGACGCTGTGGGCGGTGCTTCCCGAGGCGCGCGCCCTGCGGCACCGCGGGCCGCTCGCGCTCCGCGACCTCGCCGACGACCGGTGGATCGCCGGCTGCGTCCGCTGCCGCCGCCACCTCGTGAGCGCGTGCGCCCGCAGCGGCTTCGCGCCGGCGACGTCGTTCGAGACCGACAACGCGGCCGCCGCCGTCGGCATGGTGCACGCGGGCCTCGGGGTCGCGCTGCTGCCGTCGCTCGCGCTCGCCACCGCGCCGCTCCCCCGCGGCGTCGTGCGGCGGCGGATCTCGGGGGTCGGCGAGCGCACGACGCACGCGGTCACGGCGCCCGGCGGCCTCGGATCCACGGCCGTGCGCGCCGCCGTCGACGCGCTGGCCCGGCTCCGCGTGGGCGACTGGGAGCTCCGCCGAGCCTGATCCGGCCGGCTGCCACCACGGCCGCGCGAGCCCCGCCACTGGCGCGATGTCGGAGGGTGTCCGTAGTGTTCGTCGGGTATGCCTCCGGCGCCCGCCGGCGGCACCACGACATGAGGGACGAGAGCGCATGCCGGTCGAGCCGGGCGACGAGATGCAGGACGAGGTCCAGGCCTCCGGCGGATCCACGGAGCGGCCCAACCGTCACCTGCAGCGCAGCCACTCGGAGCAGGCCCGGTACCTCTCGGCGTACTTCGGCTGGAGCCTGCACGGCGACGCCATCCGCTGGCACGGCCTGCTCGTCTCCATGTACGTGGAGGACCTGGCCGACACCATGGTCGCGCTCGGGTGGCTCGACCCCTCCGGCATCCTCTGGGATGCGGTGCCGGTCGACGCTGACCGGGCCGTCGCCGCGGTGCGCGAGCACCAGGCCGCGCAGGGCTGGGTGCCGCCCGGCGCCCCCTGATGACGTCACCCTCCGTGCGCGCTGTGCGTGCGCCGACCCGCCGGGTCGCTCCTCCAGGACGCGAGTAGCGTCCGAGGGGATCAGGCCGTCGGGGGACGAGCTCCCGCGGGCGGCCAGGAGGACACATGACGGACCACGATGGAGCGCTGCTCGACCGCGACATGGGCCTGCTGCTCGCAGCGGCGTCCCGAGCGGTGATCTCGCTCTATCGGCCGCTCCTCAAGCCCTACCACCTCACGCATCCGCAGTACCTCGTGATGCTCGCCCTCCACGAGGAGGACCCCCGCCGCGCGGGCGACCTCAGCGAGGCCGTGCAGCTCACCCCGGGCACCCTGTCCCCGCTGTTCAAGCGGCTGGAGCTGCTCGGCTACATCACCCGCCAGCGCGATCAGGCCGACGAGCGCCGCCTCCTCATCGGGCTCACCGACCGGGGCCGCGAGATCCTGCCCGACCTGCTGCGCGTCGCCGCGACCGTGCACGACGTGGTGGTCGACCGCAGCGGCGCCGACTCGAGCGCCCAGGCGCGCCTGCGCAGCATGACGGACCTGCTGCTCGACGCCTGAAGGCCCGCGCGGCGGCCTCGGCGCGAGCGCTACCGGAGCGGTCAGCGCGCCCCGTCGACCACCCGCTGCCAGAGCGTGTGGTCGCTCCAGGTGCCGTCGACCCGCAGGTACCCGGCCGCCACCCCGATCGCGGCGAAGCCCGCGCGCCGCAGCACGTGCTCGGAGCCGACGTTGCCGACGAGCGTCGACGCCTCCACCCGGTGCAGCCCCGCCGCCCGGGCGATGCGCACGGCCTGCGCGGCCGCCGCGGTCGCGAGGCCCGCGCCCTGCCGGTCCCGGTGGATCCAGTAGCCGAGGCTCGCGCTCTGCGCGGCTCCGCGCTTCACGGCGAAGAGGTCGCAGCGGCCGATGACGCGGTCGCCCTCCACGACGAGGTACGGCAGGCCGGATCCGGCGGCCCGCTCCGCCACCCGGCCCGCCAGCTGCGCGCGCTGGCCCGCGGCCGTGAAGAAGGCGTCCGTGCGGGCGGGTTCGAAGGGGCGGAGGTGCTCGCGGTTCTCCCGGTAGGCCTCGGCGAGCGCAGCGGCGTCGCCGATCCGCGCGGGCCGCATCACGATCCCGGGGGCCAGCGTCACGCGCTCGTCGGCGCCCGGCAGGGGCGCGCTCACGGGGCCGGTCGCACGTCCCGCTGCGGACGCGCGTCGGCAGCGGGGATGCGCCGGTCGGCGATCATCCGCGCGTACCAGAGCGCGCTGTCCTTGGGCGTCCGCTCCTGCGTGGCGTAGTCGACGTGCACGATCCCGAACCGCTTCGAGTACCCGAATGCCCACTCGAAGTTGTCGAGGAGCGACCACACCTGGTATCCGCGGAGGTCGACGCCGCGGGCCATCGCCCGGTGCGCGGCCGCGAAGTGGCGCGTGAGGTAGTCGATGCGCTCGGGGTCGTGCACGGCGCGCACGCCGTCGTCGCCCACGGTCACCTCGTCGTCGAACGCGGCCCCGTTCTCCGTGACCATGAGCGGCAGGTCCGGGAACTCCCGGTGCAGCGACACGAGCAGGTCCTCGAGGCCCTGCGGCTCGATGTTCCAGCCCATCGCCGTGTACGGCCCGGGCTGCTCGAGGAAGTCGACGTCGTCGGTGCCGGGGAACGGCGACGCGGCGACGTCGCCGTGGATGGAGGTGCCGCCCGCCGCGGACGAGCCGTCGCGCATCCGCACCCGGCTGGTGTTGTAGTAGTTGACGCCCAGCAGGTCGAGCGGCTGGCGGATCAGCTCCGTGTCGCCCGGCCGCACGAACGACCAGTCGGTGATGGCCGCGGTCTCCGCCATCACGTCGGCCGGGTAGACCCCGTTCAGCAGCGGGTCGAGGAAGACGCGGTTGCCGACGCCGTCGACCCGGCGCACGGCCTCCGGGCCCGTGTCGCCCTCGCCGCGGATCACGTGCAGGTTGAGCGTGATGGAGAACCGGGCGTCGACCGGCACGACCTCCTTGAGGGCCGCGACCGCGAGCCCGTGCGCGAGGTTGAGGTGGTGCACCGCGCGGAACGACGCCTCCGCGTCCGTGCGCCCCGGCGCGTGCACGCCGGCCGCGTAGCCGAGGTACGCCGAGCACCACGGCTCGTTCAGCGTCGTCCAGGTGCCGATGCGGTCACCCAGCGCCTCGCCCATGATCCGGGCGTAGTCGGCGAAGGCGTACGCGGTCTCGCGGCTGGTCCAGCCGCCCTCGTCCTCGAGCGCCTGCGGGAGGTCCCAGTGGTAGAGCGTGGCGATGGGCGTGATCCCGCGCGCGACGAGCCCGTCCACGAGCCGCCCGTAGAACGCGAGCCCCTCCGGGTTCGCCGGCCCGCGGCCGGTGGGCTGGATGCGCGGCCACGCGATCGAGAACCGGTACGCCTCGAGGCCCAGCTCCTGCATCAGGTCGAGGTCGGACTCGAGCCGGTGGTAGTGGTCGTCGGCCACGTCGCCGGTGTCGCCGCCGAGCACCTTCCCGGGCGTGCGGCTGAAGACGTCCCAGATGGAGCCGCCGCGGCCGCCCTCGCGGACGGCGCCCTCGATCTGGTACGCGGCGGTGGCGGATCCGAACAGGAAGCCGGGCGGGAAGTCGAGGCCGGTGCCCCGGTCGTCGGGAGCCGGGGTGCCGGTCGCGGCGGGCGATGCGTCGGTCATGGGCTGCGGACCTCTCCGTCGGGGCGATGGGGCCGGCGGATGCGCGTGCGCGCGGTCGACGACGACCTCCCGCCATCCTGCCGGGACGCCTCCCGCGCGTCCACCCGACCCGCCCGCGCCGCCGCGCCCGCACCGCATCCGACCCGACCGCGCCCTCGTGTCGACGTTGCGCGGCGCCCGCCCGCCGATTAGGTTGTAGCTAGCAACAAATCATCGACGACGCTGACAGGAGACACCATGGCGCTCACCCCCACCCGCGAGGACAAGTTCTCGTTCGGACTCTGGACCATCGGATACACCGGGGCCGACCCGTTCGGCGGCCCGACCCGCTCCGACCTCGACGTGGTCGAGGGCGTCGAGCGCATCTCGGAGCTGGGCGCCTACGGCCTCACCTTCCACGACGACGACCTCTTCGCGTTCGGGTCCACCGACGCCGAGCGCCAGAAGCAGATCGACCGCCTGAAGGGCGCCCTCAGCGACACCGGCATCGTCGTCCCGATGGTCACCACCAACCTCTTCTCCGCGCCCGTCTTCAAGGACGGCGGCTTCACCTCGAACGACCGCGCCGTCCGCCGGTTCGCGATCCGCAAGGTCCTCCGCAACATCGACCTCGCCGCCGAGCTCGGCGCGCAGACCTTCGTGATGTGGGGCGGCCGCGAGGGCGCCGAGTACGACTCCGCCAAGGACGTCCGCGGCGCGCTCGAGCGCTACCGCGAGGCCGTCAACCTGCTCGGCGACTACGTCACCGACAAGGGCTACGACATCCGCTTCGCGATCGAGCCGAAGCCCAACGAGCCCCGCGGCGACATCCTGCTGCCGACGCTCGGCCACGCGCTCGCCTTCATCGAGACCCTCGAGCGCCCCGAGCTCGTCGGCGTGAACCCCGAGGTCGGCCACGAGCAGATGGCGGGCCTCAACTTCACCGCCGGCATCATGCAGGCGCTGTACCAGGGCAAGCTCTTCCACATCGACCTCAACGGCCAGCGCGGCATCAAGTACGACCAGGACCTCGTCTTCGGCCACGGCGACCTGCAGAACGCGTTCTCGCTCGTCGACCTGCTGGAGAACGGCGGCGTGGGTGGCGGCCGCTCCTACGACGGCCCCCGTCACTTCGACTACAAGCCCAGCCGCACCGAGGACATCACGGGCGTGTGGGACTCCGCCGCGGCGAACATGCGCATGTACCTGCTCCTCAAGGAGCGCGCGCAGGCCTTCCGCGCCGACCCCGAGGTGCAGGAGGCGCTCGCCGCCGCCAAGGTCCAGGACATCTACACGCCGACGCTGAACGAGGGCGAGTCCTACGACGACATCCTCGCGGACCGCTCCTCCTACGAGGACTTCGCGGCCGACGAGTACTTCGACGCGAAGGGCTTCGGCTTCGTCCGCCTCAACCAGCTGGCGCTGGAGCACCTGATGGGCGCGCGCTCCTAGCTCGCCCCTTCACCTGCACGACCGGAGGGCCCGGCATCCACGTGGATGCCGGGCCCTCCGCCGTGGCGGGTCGGGCGGACCGGGCTCGGAACCCGCCCCTCAGCCGCGCGTCGCGGGCGGAGGGAAGAGCCGCTCGACCGGCGCCTCCACCTCCCGGGCGAGCGCCACCGCCAGGTCGACGGGCGGACGGTGCCGCCCGGCCTCGATCGCCCGGATCGTGCGCGTGCTCACGCCAAGGCGCTCGGCGAGCTCGTCCTCCTCGAGGCGGAGGCGCATCCGGTGCTCCGCGAGCCGGCAGTCCCCCCCTCCCCCGCGCTCCATCGCGAGACGGCCGGACGAGCGCCGGAACCCCTCGTCCACGAGCACGGTGACGAGCACCGCCGCCACCAGCAGCACGGGGCTCGTGGTCGGGCTGGCGACGAGCACGAGGACGGCGGCGGGGAGCACCACGAGCAGGTCCCGGAAGACCGCGGCCGCGGCCCGGGCGGCGACGGCCCGCTCGACGCCGCCCGCAGCGTCGAGGACCTCGAGCCGGCGGGCATCACATAGTGCGAGTCTCCATCAGACCCAGGGTGCCTCGCAGATCGGCATCCGCGAGGAGATGCACGTCCCCGATGACCGCGAAGCCGCCAGCGAGCTCGGCAGGTGCGGTCGGGTTCTCCCCGCGATGCGCCGCACCGATGCGGTCTTCACGCCGATCCACGGACCCGCCCTGCTCACAGGCCGCACGCCCGCACATCATGAGGAGACGCATCTCAGGTGACGACACGCCACGACTGACGCCGACCGAGCGCGTCGAAGAAGGGCCGCTGGCGCAGCCGGGACGTGGCCGTCAGCGGTGGCTCTGCGACGTCCTCCACATGTCGCTCGAGCTGGCACGCCCACTGCCTGTAGGGTGCAACGTCAACACGGCTATCCGGAGAGAGGCTGCTTTGCGATGGAGCTGGCAGAAGGACAGTGAACCCGATCACGTCTCGTCGAACGGGCGACGCACCGGAGCCGATCATCTCGGCCGTCTCGGCACGTGGGATCACCGCCCAGGAGTCGGCGGAGAGACACTTGGAGAGCGCCGACGGAACCCGTGGCGTGTGGTCGGCTCCCGGACGCGTGAACCTCATCGGGGAGCACGTCGACTACGCCGGCGGGATGCGCGTGCCCGTGCTCCGCTCCGTGCAGGAGCGCGAGGTCAGGCGAGTCTCATCAGCGGCCCTCGCTCCCACTTCGTCGATCGAGACGATCGCGACCGCGGTCCGGGCCCGGTTCGGTGAGGAGACCGACTGGGCATCGCCGGATCTCTCCATCGGGACCCCGTCCGACGGCACCGGGCGGCACCTGTGACGCTCCTCGAAAGCCGCGAAGACGGCGTGCTGACATGCGAGCCGATCGAATGTCTGGAGATCACGGTCACTGCCGGTCAGCATCAGGTGACGCGAGTGCTCGATCTGGTCCGACGAGGCGGGCTGCTCACCGCGGAGTCCCCGCACGATCCGGACGAGGACGTCACGATCGCCGTCCGCAGCGGAGAGCCGGACGAATTGATCTTCGAGGTGACGACGATCTCGGACATGTCGGACCTCCGAATCTCCTACGTCACGCTCCTGGACAACTTCGACCGGGTGGTCTTCCCCGATACCGGGCGGTGGTTCATGAACAGCCTCAGCCCGATATCGGCATGGCGTTTCCGCGAGACGACAGCGATCCGCATCAACTCGTTCGCCACCCCGGCGTTCGTCTTCGAGAACCTCGGCGGCAACGCTGCGTTCGCCATCGGCCTGCTCACCGGCACGCGAGAGATGGATGTCCGCGTGCACGAGCCCGCGTCGAACCGAGCACTCAACGTCCAACACCGTCGCTTCCGAGTCGAATACGAGCTCGGGGCCGTCGGGCCAGCGCTCGGCACCACCCAGCGTTTCGGGTGGGTGAGCACCCGTGAAGAGGGACACACCGCGTGGTTCGACGCGCTGAGGAGGTTCAGCCGTCTCGAACAGGACCGGCTGGCGGTCGCATATCAGCCAGATGCAGCCGCGCTCGCGACGTACTGGTGCAGTTGGGTGGATTGGAGCTCCGATCAGATGGACCGGAGGACCTTCACCGACAACGTCGCAGCGGGACTGGAACTCGGAGTGCGGCACTTCATCCTCGACGACGGCTGGTTCGGGCCAGGTCTCGACTCCGACTACGGCACCCCACTGAACATCGGCGATTGGCAGCCTGATCCCATCCGCTTCCCGGACATGCCGGAGATGCTCCGTGAGCTTCGCGCCGATGGAGCGAAGGTGCTCCTCTGGTGCGCCCCGCACGCGGTCGGGCCGGCTTCCCACTCATTCGGCGAGAACGCCTCCCTGCTCGTCGAGGACGACCGAGGCACGCCGATCGTCAACCCGACGTTGTTCTACTCCCTCTGCTTCCGGTCTCCGGAAGCACGCGCGAGGATGCTCGGCGTGGTCACCTCGCTGATCGACGCATATGAGATCGACGGCTTCAAGTTCGACTTGTTCAACTGGCTCCCGGCAGAGGAGTGCGCCGGCGTCCACCACCTGCACGACACGGAGTCAGCGATGGAAGGACTCGTGCTGCACCTCGCCGAAGCCCGGCGCGCGATCGACGCCGTCGGACGACCGATGATCGTCGAACTCAAGCAGGACTACGCGTCACCTCAAGCCGCAGCGACGGGCACCGTGGTGCGGGCCGGTGATGCGCCGTACGCCTCGAAGACGAACCTCGAGCGCATGGTCTACATGCAAGCCCGCAACCTCCCCGCGTTGAACGACTACCAGACCTTCAGCCCGTCGGCCAGCGCGCAGGACGTCGCGCTGATCGGCTTGCGGATGATCGCCGGAGGCATCCCGTCATGGGGAAAGGACCTCAGGACGCTGACCTCTCCGCAACGCGCGACCATGAGTGCACTCCATCGTTGGTACGACTCCTTGCTAGCCCGTGGCCTCGGACACGGCCGCAGCTTCACGACCGACGGGACGGCGTCGATGGAGCTGAAAGACGGAACAGTCGTGATCCAGACCGAATCAAGCAGGGTCACCAGGTTGCCGCCGACGTGCGTCGCCCTGGTCAACTCGACGACCGACCACACGATCACGCTGTCCGCGGACACAGAACGGACGATCATCACCAGAATCGACGTGACCGACGGCTCGACCCGCTCCGTGGTCGAGGTGCTCGCAGCAGGCACGAGCGAGATCCCGCTGGCCACCGGCGAGGTCGCAGTGCTACGAGCACCCGAGGAACGATGAGGAAGCGACGACAGGTGATGCAGAACAGACGACTCCTGCGGGTAATGGCGATCTCCATCGGCGTCGTGCTCGGCGCGACCACGATGACAGGGTGCTCCGACGACGACGGGACGGTCGAGGTGACCGTCGGCTACCAGAGCAAGACGATCAACACCGTCACGGCAGGGACGCTCCTCAAGGCGCGCGGCTACTTCGAGAAGGCGCTCGCCGCCGAGACGGAGAAGACCGGAGTGCGCTACGACGTGAGATGGGAGGACTACGACACCGGCGCCCCCATCACCGCGCAGATGCTCGCCGGCAAGATCGACATCGGCTCGATGGGTGACTTCCCGCTGGTCCTGAACGCTTCGCGGACCTACCCGCAAGCCGATGCCCGCACCGAACTCATCGCGACGACCGCGTTCAACATGGCCGGAGGCTTGAACGGCATCGTCGTGCCGTCGGAAAGCACGATCGAGGACGTCGCGGGGCTCCGCGGAGCGACCGTCTCGACCTCGGTCGGATCAGCCGGCGACGGCTTGCTCGCTCAGACCATCGATGCAGCAGGCCTCCAGCCGACGGACATCGACAGACAGAACCAAGCGCCGAGCGTCGGAGCGACCTCCTTGAAGGCCGGCAGCGTGGCGGCCTACTCCCAGTTCGCGCCATGGCCCGCACAAGAGGTGTGGAACGGCGACGGGCGCCTCCTCGTCGACGGGGCCACGACCGCGAACCCCACCTTCCACGGCGTCGTCGTCGGCGAGCAGTTCGCGAGAACGCAGCCCGCGGTCGTCCAAGCATTCCTCCAGGGCATGAGCGAAGCGACGGACTACCTCCACGCCCAGCCGCTCGACGCGGCGAAAGAGGTCGCCGAAGCGACCGGCCTCCCGCTCGAGGTCGTCTACCTGTACAACGGACCCTTCGGCATCGCGAACTTCAACATGGCCCTCAAGCCTGCATTGGTGACCGCACTGCAGAAGGATTCCGATTACCTGCGCAAGACCGACGGCACGATCGACCCGCACCTCACGTCCTTCGCCGACGATTCCCATCTGAAGCGCTTGTTCGGTGAGGACTACGCGCAGATGCTCGACTCCGACATCAACCAAGCAGCACCTGGAACGGTCCAGGAGGGCTGCGGCGATTCGGCTGGTGAGAACGGTCCGCCGAGTGCGATCCTCTGGAAGGGCGAAGCGGGAGCATCGTTCTACGGCACCCCGGGATGCCTGCTCGCTGCCGCGACGAAGGCGGACGCGGAGATCCGCGCCGCCTACGTGTCAGATGGATTGACCGGGACGCGCTGGTTCGCGGAGAAGAGCATCTGGACATACGACCCAGCTGCACCGACGGACAAGCGATGGGCTGCGTTCGCGACTGCCGAGAACGCCTCGAAGTACGCATCCGACAAGCCCGAGAGCCGTCAATACACTTTCGCCGGCGCCGAGGAGTTCTCGAGGGCGAGCGGATGAAGGCAGCATCACGAACGGCGATGATGCGACTGCCCGGCCGCACCGTTCCCACCCGTTCCCGCGCACGGTCGTCCAAGGACCTGCTGATCAGGGCCGCGACCGTCGTCGCCGCGCTGCTCATCTGGCAACTGCTGTCGGCTTCTGGCGTCAGGCTCTGGTTGTCGTTCGACAAACTGCCGACGCCGCTGACCGTCGCGGACGTACTGATCCGTCAGCTCGGGACAGCGCTGTTCTACCAGGACGTGGCCGCGAGCTTGGCCCGGATCACGCTCGGATTCCTGCTCGCATGCGCAGTCGGCGTCCCGCTCGGGATCATGCAGGGCCGCAGTTCGACCGCCGACCGGACCCTCGGCACCCTCGTCGAGATCGCGCGTCCCATTCCCGCGATCGCATTGGTGCCGATCGCGCTCCTGCTGTTCCCGACCAATGAGCAGGGGATCGTCGCGATCACCTTCGCAGCCGCCGTCTTCCCGATCGTCATCAGCGCACGAGCCGCAGTGCGGACGCTGCCGCTCTCCTGGGAGGAGGCAGTCCAGACCATGGGCGGCGGGCGGGCGACCGTGATCCTGCGAGTCGTGCTTCCCGGCGCATTGCCGGGCATCTTCGCCGGATTCTCCGTCGGGCTGGGCGTGTCCTGGGTCTGCGTCATCTCAGCCGAGATGATCTCCGGTCAATTCGGCGTCGGGTACCGGACCTGGCAGGCGTACACGCTCGTCGACTACCCATCGGTCGTCGCCGGCATGGTCGTCATCGGCGCACTCGGCATGATCACCACCGGATTGGTCGCTTTCGCCGGCCGACGATTGACCCATTGGGCAGAGCGCGAGGTCACATCATGAACGGAGCTGCGATCGAGCTGGAAGGGGCCACGGTCCGACTCGGTGGCCGGACCGTCCTCGACGACCTGTCAGCGACCTTCGAAGCCGGCCGCATCTCCATCGTCCTGGGGCCGTCTGGCTCGGGGAAGTCGACGATCCTGCGCGTCCTCGCGGGGCTGCAGCGTCTCACATCCGGCCACGTCAGGGTCGCCGACGAGCCGATCCTCGGACCGTCCGCGAGCCGGGGACTCGTCTTCCAACAGGACGGGTTGCTGCCATGGCTGAACGTCCGGCAGAACGTCGAGCTCCCGCTCAAGATCGCACGAGTGCCCAAGGCCCAGCGCACGGTACGCGTCACCGAGATGCTCGCGGAGGTCGAATTGTCGGCGCACGGAGATCTGCTCCCCGGCTCGCTCTCGGGTGGGATGAGGCAGCGGGCGCAGATCGCGCGCACCCTCGTGACGCGTCCCAGTGTGCTGCTGCTCGACGAGCCCTTCAGCGCTCTCGACATCAGGACCCGGGCGGCCTGCCAACAGCTGCTTCTCCGAGTGCACGACGAACACCGTCCGACGGTCGTCTTCGTCACTCACGACCTGGAGGAGGCCGACGCCCTCGGCGGGAGGCAGCTCGTACTCACCGGGAAGCCGGCGAACGGGCTGGTCGAGATCCCGGACTCGCCGAGTCGTGCGACCGAGACGGGAACCGACGCGAACAGCGCCCATGTGCACCGTCTCAAGCTGCTCGCCCTCTTCGCTTCCGAGACAGGGGCCTCACGATGACCGACGCCGAATCGGAGAATCGAAGCGCGCAGCCCACCGCAGGGCTGCTCAGTGTCGTCGTCCCCGTCTTCGATGTGGAGTCGTACCTCCAGCAATGTCTCGAGTCGCTGGCCCGGCAGCGCGTTCCCCTGCAAGTGATCTTGGTCGACGACGGCTCCACGGATCGGAGCCAGGACATCGCCCGCCGATTCATCGCCGAGGACGACCGCTTCGAACTCGTGACAAGCGACCACCGCGGTCTCAGCCGAGCCCGCAACCTCGGTATCACGGCGGCGGCGGGCGAGTACCTCGCGTTCTGCGACGCCGACGATGTCGTACCCGAAGGGGCCTACGAACGCGCCATCTCACTCCTCGAGGGATCGGCGGCCGACTTCGTCTCCGGGAACGTGCTGCGATTCGACTCCCAGAAGGTGTGGCCGCACCCCCGGTACCGGGAGGTCTTCGGGACCGACCGACAGGCGGCCCACATCACCTCGGTCAGAGATCTCATCCTCGACAGGATGGCGTGGAACAAGGTCTTCCGGCGTAGCTTCTGGAACTCAGCCGGTCTCGCCTTCGAACTGTCGGAATACGAGGACGCGCCGGTGATGCTCGCGGCGCACCTCAAGGCGCGAGCAGTCGTCGTGACGACACAGGTCGCCTACCACTGGCGCGTGCGTGATCGCGGTCCGCGATCCATCACGCAACGTCTCCACGAACCGGGGAACGTCGAAGCACGAATGCGGATGGCCGTGGAGAGCGCGGCAGTCGTCCGCGAATACAGTCCGAGCCTGCTGCGCGAACTCGGACACGATATGACGCTCGGCGACTTCACCGTGCTGCTCGACGCGATCAGACAGGCGCCCGAGGCCGACTTCAGCGCCGCCTCGACGCTCGCCGCCGATTTCGTCGCCGAGCTCGACGCCGAGACGATGCTCTCGATGCCCGCGGCGAACCGAGCTGTCCTCGACGGGTTGCGTGAACGAGGGGTCCTGACACGATCCGCCGACTCGGCCCCGTCTCGACCAGAGGCGCAGTGAGAGCCGCCGCCCCGCCGACGACGACCTGGGGCCTGCTCCGGCACAACGTCGACTATCGCCGTGTCTTCTTCGCGCAGGTCATCTGCCAGGGCGGTGACTGGTTCACGATGATCCCGCTCATCCTGCTGATGCAGAGGCTGACGGGCAGCGGCGCTCTCGGCGCCGTCCTCCTCAGCGTCGAGACCTTCGTCATCGCCGGCTTGTCGTTGGTGGCCGGCTCGCTGCTGGACCGGTTCGACCGCCGGAAGATCCTGATCGTCTGCCTTCTCGGGTCATCTCTGGCAATCGGGCTGCTCTTCCTCATCTCCTCTGCGGCGACAGCGCTGTTAGGCGTCGCCACCTATGCACTTCTCGCGGTCGGCAAGGCGTTCTTCACCCCGGCCGTGAACACGATCGTGCCCGACCTCGTCGAACGACACGGCCTGCTCGCAGCGACGACCGGTCTCGGATCCGTCTGGGGGGTGATGCTCGTGCTCGGCTCCACCCTCGGCGGCCTGGTCTCGAGCTTCGCTTCCCCGTACGTGTGCTTCGGCGTGACCTTCCTCGGCTACCTCATCGCCGGGTTGTCGTTGCTCAGGCTCCCGAAGCTCGGGCGCGCGGCGACCGACGTCCCTCGACTGCGGCTCTCCGCGTTCGTCAGCGACAGCCGTTCCGTGTTCCGGGCGGCGAAGACGAGTCGGATGATCGGTGCGCTGATCCTCGCCAAGCCCGGGACGAACATCGGCAACGGGATCCTCGCCGTCTTCCCCTCCATCGCCCTGATGCTCTCCAGCGGTGAGCCAGCTCTCATAGCGAGCTTCCTGTTCGCCGCCCGAGGCATCGGCGCTCTGATCGGTCCGATGCTCGCGAGACCGATCGTCCGCGCCGGCATCCAGCCCAGGAGAGCGCTCTTGGCGACGATCACGCTCTTCGGCGTGGCCTACGCGCTCATGGCGATGCAGACGTCCGCCCCTCTCGCGATCATCCTCGTCATCGTCGCCCACATCGGGGGCAGTGCCACCGCATCCCTGAGCAACTACGGTCTGCAGCAGGAATCACCCGCTGCTCTGCGGGGTCGGATCTTCGCCTTCGACAACATGTTCTCGATGCTCGCGATCGGGATCAGCCAACTCGTCGCCGCCGTCCTCATCGGAGTCCTTCCCGCCCCGACTCTCGTGCAGCTCTTCGGAGGCATCACCGTCGTGTACGGAATCGTCTGGTTCCTCTGCAGTCGGCGGGCCGAGAGCGAAGGAGGCGTCCGCGGCGCCGAGCCCGACCTGTCGCGGTCGCGAACCCGACCGACGTAGCTCCGCGATAGCGCTGAGCGAGACGACGCTCCGACTCGTCGGGGAGGGTATTGGCGAACCGGCGGCGAAGCCGTGTGAACGGAGCCCGGACGGCCGTGACCCACCTCGCCGAGTTCGAGGGCACGTTCCATGCTGGCCACGCAGCCGTCGATCAGCTGGCGGGAATCACATCGCGCGATGTCTCCATCGAATGCAGGGCGCTTCACGACCGCGAGGAGACCGCCCCACCCCGTGGACACCCGTCGATGACCCGGCTCATGTTCCATGGGGCTCTCGCGAGCACTCGCAAGCGCTCCGAGGTGACGAGGCGCACTCGTCTCGAGCGATCCGCCGCCATCTCCGGACCGAGGCATCCGCGCGGTCATCCCCGAGCCGGCCGATCAGCAAGGCCACCGACGTCGACGCGGCGCCAGAGGTGGGCGCCCATCCGCGTTCGACGCAGTCGACCACCGCGGCCGGAATGTCGCCGAACCCCGCTTCTGCCACATCACGCGATGGCGCGGCCTCGCCACCCGCTACGACGAGCACGCACTCCACCACCGAGCCGCGACCGTCCTGCACGGCATCATCGCCTGGACCCACGGATGGAGAGACACGCCCTAGGACGCGCACCGAGCACGACCGGGGGGCCCGGCATCCACGTGGATGCCGGGCCCTCCGTCTGCCTGTGCGCGGCGGTCAGGCCCTCGGCGGATGCGCCGGGAACAGGTCCTCCACGCGGACGCCGAGCTCGCGGGCGAGAGCCAGCGCGAGGTCGACGCCCGGCTCATGGCGGCCGTTCTCGATCGCGACGATCGTGCGATCGCTGACCCCCGTGGCCAGCGCGAGGTCCTCCGGCGCGAGCCCGGCCGCGGCCCGGTGGACAGCGAGGTCGTTCGTGCCCGTGCCGGGCCTCCCGCAGGCCCGAAGGCGTGCGATGTTCCGGAGGCCGTGGTCCGCGAGCACGGCTACCAGCAGCAGGAGGAAGGTCGTGATCGGCGGCCGCTCGGGCTGCACCAGCTGGAAGAGCATGGCCGCCGGGATCCCGACGAGGAGGTCGCGGAAGACCGCCGCCTGGGTGGCGGACGCGATCGCCCGCTCCACGCTGCCGGGCGCGGCCGACCGCGAGCCCATCTCGCGCCGGCGGCGGATGACGAGGCCCACCGGACCGCTCGAGAGCACCACGAGGGCCGGGAGCACTGCGGCGACGGGGTCACGGCCATGCTGGACGGCGAGCACCACGGCGATCGTCGACACCCCCACGGCTGCCGCGATCCAGGGGATGACGATCCTCGGCATGCTCCGCTCCCTCGCGCCTCGACGGGCCGCGCGACACGGCAGACGACGCGGCGGCGGGTGAGCAGGATGCTACGCGGACGCCGCCGCGCGCGAACGCCCTTCCCCCAGCCCGCGGCGCCGGACGACGGAGGGCCCGGCATCCATGCGGATGCCGGGCCCCTCCGTGCGCGTCAGCGCGGGTGATGCGGGCGGATCAGGTCGCGGACTTGGACCCGCGGCTCTTGTTGAACACGTCGAACGCGACAGCCAGCAGGAGCACGAGGCCCTTGATGAGCTGCTGGTACTCCGTGCCGAGGCCGAGCAGCGACATGCCGTTGTTGAGCACGCCCATGATCAGACCACCGACCATCGCACCCGTCACGGTGCCGATGCCGCCCGTGACGGCCGCCCCGCCGATGAACACCGCGGCGATCGCGTCGAGCTCGAAGCCGTTGCCGGCCGCGGGGAGCGCCGAGTTGCTGCGCGCCGTGAAGGCGATGCCGGCGAGCGCCGCCAGGAAGCCCATGTTCACGAAGAGCAGGAAGTCCACGCGCTTCGTGTTGATGCCGGACAGCTGCGCCGCGTTGAGGTTGCCACCGCGGGCGTAGATGTGACGGCCGAAGATGCTCCGGCCCATCACCGCCGTGTACACGAGCACCAGCACCGCGAGGATCACGAGGACGATCGGCGTGCCGTTGTAGCTCGCGAGCAGGTACGTGATGCCGAGCACGAGCACCGCGATGGTGGCGAGCTTGGTGAGGAACCAGGCGAGCGGCTCGTCCTCGAGGTTGAGCTTCACGCGGGCACGACGCTCGCGCACCGCGGACAGCACGAGGAACAGCGCCGCGATGACGCCGAGCGCCACGGTGATCGGCTCCAGGATGGCCGCGCGGTTCGTGGGGTCGGGCAGGAAGCCGGAGCCGACGGCCACGTACTCGTCCGGGAACGGCGTGATCGGCCGGTTCTCCAGCACGATCTGGGCGAGGCCGCGGAACGTGAGCATGCCCGCCAGGGTCACGATGAACGCGGGGATGCCGACGTACGCCACCCAGAAGCCCTGCCAGGCGCCGATGAGGCCGCCGATCACGAGGCTGGCGAGGATGGACGCCCACCAGGGCCAGCCCCAGTTGACGGCGAACACGCCCGAGACGGCGCCGATGAGCGCCACCACGGACCCGACAGACAGGTCGATGTGCCCGGCGATGATGATCATCACCATGCCGATCGCGAGGATCAGGATGTAGGCGTTCTGGACGACGATGCTCGTGACGTTGCGGGGCTCGAGGAGCGTCCCGTCGGTGAGGATCTGGAACAGCACCACGATCGCGATCAGCGCGATGAAGATGCCGATCTGCCTGAGGCGGCTGACGAGGAAACCCGCCACATTGCTGAGACTGGACATGCTGACTATTCCTTTTCCTTGGTCATGTAGGTCATGAGGGTCTCGGGCGTCGCCTCGGAGATCGGCAGCTGGCCCGTGATGCGCCCGGCGGAGAGGGCGTAGATCCGGTCGCAGATGCCGAGGAGCTCGGGGAGCTCGCTGGAGATGACGATGACCGCCTTCCCCTGCGCGGCGAGCGCGTTGATGATCGTGTAGATCTCGTACTTGGCGCCCACGTCGATGCCGCGGGTGGGCTCGTCGAGGATGAGCACGTCCGGGTCGGAGAACATCCACTTCGAGAGGACGACCTTCTGCTGGTTCCCCCCGGAGAGCTTCCCGGTGATGGACCCGACGCTCGGCGCCTTGATGTTCATGGAGGTGCGGTAGCCGTCGGCCACCACGTACTCCCGGTTCGCGTCGACCCATCCCGCCTTCGACAGCTTCTCGAGCGCGGCGCCGGAGACGTTGCGCTTGATGTCGTCGATGAGGTTCAGGCCGTAGTGCTTGCGGTCCTCCGTGGCGTACGCGAGGCCGTTCTTGATCGCCTCGCCCACCGTGCGCGCCGTGATCTCCTTGCCGCGCTTGTAGAGCTTGCCGGAGATGTTGGCGCCGTAGGAGCGGCCGAAGACGCTCATCGCGAGCTCGGTGCGGCCCGCGCCCATGAGGCCGGCGATGCCGACGACCTCGCCCGCGCGGACGTTCAGGTTCGCGTGGTCGACGACCACGCGGGAGTGCTCCTGCGGGTGGTGGACCGTCCAGTCCTCGATGCGCAGCACCTCCTCGCCGATGTCGGGGGTGCGGTCGGGGTAGCGGCTCTGGAGGTCGCGGCCCACCATGCCCTTGATGATGCGCTCCTCGCTGATGGAGTCGCGCCCGAGGTCGAGGGTCTCGATCGTCTTGCCGTCGCGGATGATCGTGACGGCGTCGGCGATCGCCTTGATCTCGTTCAGCTTGTGGCTGATGATGATGCTCGTGATGCCCTGGCCCTTGAGGTGCTTGATCAGGTCGAGCAGGTGGGCGGAGTCCTCGTCGTTGAGCGCGGCGGTGGGCTCGTCGAGGATGAGGAGCTTCACCTCCTTGGACAGCGCCTTCGCGATCTCCACGAGCTGCTGCTTGCCCACGCCGATGTCGGCGATCTTCGTGGCCGGGTTGTCGCTCAGCCCGACGCGGGCGAGGAGCTTCGAGGCCTCCACGTTGGTGGCGTTCCAGTCGATGAAGCCGCCCTTGCTGATCTCGTTGCCGAGGAAGATGTTCTCCGCGATGGAGAGGTAGGGGCTCAGCGCGAGCTCCTGGTGGATGATCACCACGCCCGACTTCTCGCTGTCGCGGATGCTGGAGAACTTGACGACCTTGTCCTCGAGCACGATGTCGCCGTCGTAGGAGCCGGCCGGGTAGACGCCCGACAGCACCTTCATCAGGGTCGACTTGCCCGCGCCGTTCTCGCCGCAGATCGCGTGGCACGTGCCGCGCGTGACCTCGAGGGTGACGTCCTGCAGCGCCTTGACGCCGGGGAACGTCTTGGTGATGCCGCGCATCTCGAGAATGTGGTTGGCCATGGCCTGCCTCACTTGTGTGGATGGTGGTGCCGGGTGCCCGGCGGTAGTGCGGGGCGGCGCGCGAGGCGCCACCCGGAGGCGGGCCGGCCGCGGTGCGCGGCCGGCCCGACCCGGTGGTGGCCGGTCGACGCGGGAGTCGACCGGCCCGTGCGCCGCCGGGGCGACGCGGGTGGGCTACTCGCCCTTGTCGATCTCGTCCTGCGTGTAGTACCCGCTGTCGACGATGACCTCGATGAGGTTGTCCTTCGTCACGGTCACGGCCTTGAACTGCTTCGTGGCGACGTCCTTCACCTTGTTGTTGTAGGTGTCGGGCGCATCCGGCTTGTCGCCCTTGAGCAGGTCGTCGACCATCGTGACGGCCTCCTTGCCGAGCAGGCGCGTGTCCTTGAAGATCGTCGAGTACTGGACGCCGTCGAGGATGAGCTTGTCGGACGCCTTCTCGCCGTCCTGGCCGGTGATGATCGGCATGGGGCTCGTGGAGCCGAGGGCCTGGATGATGCCGCGCGACAGGCCGTCGTACGGCGAGAGCACGCCGTTCAGGACCTTGCCGCCGCCGTAGTTGCCCGACAGCAGGTTCTCCATGCGGGCCTGCGCGCCCTCCTGCTTCCACTGCTGGATCGCGACCTGGCTGAAGTCCTTCTGGCCGGAGCCGATGGTGACCTGGCCGGAGTCGAGGAAGGGCTTGAGGACGCTCATCGCGCCGTTGTAGAAGAACTGCGCGTTGTTGTCGTCCGGGCTGCCGGCGAAGATCTCGATGGTCTTCTTCTCGGTGCTGCCGGTGGGCTTGCCGTCGGCGTCGACGAGGCCCATGCCCTGCAGGAGCGAGTTGCCCTGCTGCACGCCGACCTGCTGGTTGTCGAACGTCGTGTAGTAGTCCACGTTCTCGGTGCCGTTGATGAGGCGGTCGTACGCGATGACCTTGACGCCGTCGTCGGCCGCGGTCTTGAGGACCTGGGTCAGCGCGGTGCCGTCGATCGACGCGACGATGAGCGCCTTGGCGCCCTTGTTGAGCATCGTCTCGATCTGCGAGATCTGGTCCTGCACCTTGTCGTTGGCGTACTGCAGGTCGACCTTGTAGCCGAGCTTGGTGAGCTGGTCGCTGACGTTGTTGCCGTCGTCGACCCAGCGCTCGCTCGTCTTGGTGGGCATGGCGACGCCGACGAGGGCGCCCTTGTTGTCCTCGGTGCCGCCGGCGCTGCCGCCGCGGCCGCCGCCGCCGGAGCAGGCGGCGAGCGAGAGGGCGATGCTCGTGGCGGCGATGCCGACGAGGACCTTCTTCATCTTCACGGTCGTGTCCTTTCGTACTGCTGCTGTGAGACGCGCGTCCGGCATCTGCGCCGGACCCGCACCCCTGGTGTGGGTGTTACAGGCCCTGGGCCAGGCGGTGGTACGCCTGGTTCCAGCGGACTTCCTTGGTGAACCCCTTGAGGGTCGTGTCCTCGTCGATGACGAGGAGCTCGGTGCGCGCGATCTCGGCGAAGTCCTCGAAGACCTCGACGCCGACCTGCGTGCTCATGACCGTGTGGTGGGCGGCCCCGGCGGTGAGCCAGGCCGCGGCGCTCGTCGCGAGGTCGGGCGCGGGCTTCCACACGGCGCGGGCGACGGGCAGGTTCGGGAGCGGCTCGTCGAGCGGCACGACCTCCACGACGTTCGCGACGATGCGGAAGCGGTCGCGCATGTCCGACATGGCGACGACGACCGCGGGGCCGGGGTCGGTGTCGAAGACGAGGCGCACGGGGTCCTCGCGGCCGCCGATGCCGAGCGGGTGGATCTCGAGGCTCGGGCGGCCGGTCGTGAGCGTGGGGCAGATCTCGAGCATGTGCGCGCCCAGGATCTTCTCCTCGCCGGGGACGAGGTGGTACGTGTAGTCCTCCATGAGGCTCGCGCCCCCGGGGAGGCCGGCGCCCATGACCTTCGCCGCGCGGATCAGCACGGCCGTCTTCCAGTCGCCCTCGGCGCCGAAGCCGTAGCCCTCGGCCATGAGGCGCTGCACCGCGAGTCCGGGCAGCTGGCGGAGGCCGCCGAGGTCCTCGAAGCTCGTGGTGAAGGCGCCGAAGCCGCCCTCCTCGAGGAAGGAGCGCAAGCCCACCTCGATGGCGGCGCCGTAGCGGAGCGACGCGTGGCGCTCACCGCCGCGCTGCAGCTCGGGGGCGATGTCGTAGAGACGCTCGTACTCGTCGACCAGCGCGTCGATCTCGGCGTCGGTCGCCGCGTCCACGCGCTCGACGAGGTCGTTGACGCCCCAGGTGTTGACCGAGACGCCGAACTTGAGCTCGGCCTCCGTCTTGTCTCCCTCGGTGACGGCGACGTTCCGCATGTTGTCGCCGAAGCGGGCGACCTTGAGCTCGTGCACGGTGGCCCAGCCGGCGGCGGCGCGCATCCACGTGCCGATGCCCTGGCGGACCGACTCCGTGCTCACGTGGCCGACGACCGTCTTGCGCGCGACGCCGAGGCGCGACTGGATGTAGCCGAACTCCCGGTCGCCGTGCGCGGCCTGGTTGAGGTTCATGAAGTCCATGTCGATGGTGCTCCACGGGAGCGCGACGTTGGCCTGGGTGTGCAGGTGCAGGAACGGCTTCTGCAGGGCGTCGAGGCCCTGGATCCACATCTTCGCGGGGCTGAAAGTGTGCATCCACGCGATGAGGCCGATGGTCTGGTCGCTCGCGTTGGCCTCGAGGGCCATGCGGCGGATGCTGTCGGAGTCCTTGAGCACGGGCTTCCAGACGACGCGCACGGGCACGTCCGACGCCTCCTCGAGCTGTCGGGCGATCTCCTGCGACTGCTCGGCGACCTGCTGCAGCGTCTCCTCGCCGTAGAGGTTCTGGCTGCCCGTGAGGAACCAGACCTCGTAGTGGTCGAGGGACGTGGTGATGCGGGTCACTTCAGGGCTCCTTGGGGTGCTTGTCCGTAGACGTTCTGGTAGCGGTCGAACAGGGAGTCGACGGCCTCGACGGGGAGGGGGGTCGGCTCGCCGAGCTGGCGGGAGATGTGGACGGTTCGGGCCACGTCCTCGACCATGACGGCCGCCTTCACGGCGTCCTTCGCGTCCTTGCCGATGGTGAAGGGGCCGTGGCCGGCCATCAGGACGGCGCGCGAACGGTGCCCCGTGAGCGTCTCGACGATGCCGCGGCCGATCGAGTCGTCGCCGATGATGGCGAACGGGCCGACGGGGATCTCCCCGCCGAACTCGTCGGCCATGGCGGTGATGACGCACGGGATGGGCTCGCGGCGGGCCGCCCAGGCGACCGCGTAGGTGGAGTGCGTGTGGACCACGCCGCCCACCTCGGGCATGTTGCGGTACACGTAGGCGTGCGCCGCGGTGTCGCTCGACGGGGCGTTGCGGGAGCCGGGGGTGTCCGGGATCACGTTGCCGTCGAGGTCGCAGAGGATCATGTTCTCGGGGCTCAGGTCGTCGTAGCTCACGCCCGACGGCTTGATGACGAACAGGTCGGCGCCGGGGACGCGGCCGGAGACGTTGCCGCCGGTCCAGACCACGAGGCCGTAGCGCACGAGCTCGCCGTGCAGTCGGGATACCTCGGAGCGGACACGGGCGACCGCGACCTCGATCTCGGGTGCGTAGGTGCTCACGCGCGGGCCTCCCTCTTCAGCGACTTGAGCCGCTTCATGACGTCGTTGGCGCCGCGGCCGAAGTGGTCGTGCAGCGTCGAGTACTCCTCGTAGAGGCGGTCGTACGCGAGCGCGCGCTCCTCGTCCGGCTGGTAGCGGCCGCGCTCGACCTTGCCCATGGCCTCGCCCGCGACGCGCACGTCGGGGTAGGCGCCGGCGGCGACGGCGGCGTGGATCGCCGATCCCAGCGCCGGGCCCTGCTCGCTCGTGATGACCGAGATGGGGAGGCGGAGGATGTCGCTGTAGGCCTGCATGAGGAACGCGTTCTTCAGCAGGCCGCCCGCGACGATGAACTCGGTGACCGGGACCCCGGACGCGTTGAAGGTCTCCACGATCTTGCGCGTGCCGAACGCGGTGGCCTCGAGCAGCGCCCGGTAGACCTCCTCGGTACGGGTCGTGAGCGTGGTGCCGATGACGAGGCCCGACAGCTCGTGGTCGACGAGCACCGAGCGGTTGCCGGAGTGCCAGTCGAGCGCGACGAGGCCGTGGCCGCCGACGGGCTGGTCGGCTGCGAGGTCGGTGAGGTGCTGGTGGACGCTCGTGCCGGCGGCCGCGGCCTCCTCGGCGTAGCGCGCGGGCACCTGGTTCTTGACGTACCAGGCGAAGATGTCGCCGACGCCGGACTGGCCGGCCTCGTAGCCGTAGAGCCCCGAGACGATGCCGCCGTCGACGACGCCGCACATGCCGGGGACCTCGGTGAGCACGTCGCTGTTCATGACGTGGCAGGTGCTCGTGCCCATGATCGCGACCATCTGGCCGGGCTCCACGGCGCGGGCGACGGGCGCGGTGACGTGCGCGTCGACGTTGCCGACCGCGACGGCGATGCCCTCCGGCAGGCCCGTCCAGGCGGCGGCCTCGGCCGAGAGCGTGCCGGCGGCGGATCCGAGCTGGCCGATCTCGTGCGCGACCTTGTCCTCGGCGAAGGAGGCGAAGTCGGGGTTGAGGGCGCCGAGGAACTCCCGGGTGGGGTACTCGCCGTCCTGGAGGATGCCCTTGTAGCCGGCGGTGCAGGCGTTCCGGACGTAGCTGCCGGTGAGCTGCCAGACGATCCAGTCGGCCGCTTCGACCCAGTGCTCCATGAGGCCGTAGAGCTCCGGGTCCTCCTCGAGCAGCTGGAGGCCCTTGGCGAACTCCCACTCGCTCGAGATGAGGCCGCCGTAGCGGGCCAGCCACTTCTCGCCGCGCTCCTCGGCCAGCGCGTTGATGCGGTCGGCGTGCGACTGCGCGGCGTGGTGCTTCCAGAGCTTGACGTAGGCGTGGGGGCGGTCGGCGTATCCCTCGACCTCGTTGAGCGGCGTGCCGTCGGCGAGGGTGGGGACCATGGTGCACGCGGTGAAGTCGGTGCCGATGCCGATGACCCGCGCGGGGTCGATGCCGGCCTCGCGGATGGCGGCGGGCACCGCCTGCTTGAGCACGTCGACGTAGTCGCTCGGGACCTGCAGGGCCCACTCGGGCGGGAGCTGCGCGCCGGTGGCGGCGAGCGTGTCGTCCATGACCGCGTGCGGGTAGTCGAGGACGCCGGAGCCGAGCTCGACGCCGTCCGAGACGCGCACCACGACCGCACGGCCGGAGAGGGTGCCGTAGTCGACCCCGATGACGTAGCTCTCGGCATCCGTTCCCGGCTCGCTGGCCTGGGGCTCGGTGCTCACGGGGGCGCTGGGCACGGGATCGACTCCTTCGTCTGATGCACCGCGGCCCGGGGACCGCGTGGGATGTGAACGGTCACATCGGCGGATGTCACTCTACACACGCGTGGGATCGCCCTGTCAAGCGGAGATTCCCCGACCCCTCGAAGTGGGGTGGCGGCGGCTGGGGAGGGCGCGCCGAGCGGTTCAGGACGAGGGCGGGCCCGTGGAGGCGCGCACGACGAGCTCGGGCTCGATCGTGCCCCGGTAGCGCTCCCCCGATCCGCCCATGCCGTCGAGCAGGAGCGCCACCGAGCGCCGGCCGACCTCGGCGAAGTCCTGCCGCACCGTGGTGAGCGGCGGCCAGAAGTGGGCGGCCTCCGGGATGTCGTCGAAGCCGACGATGCTGACGTCGCGCGGCACGTCGAGGCCCGCGTCGCGCACCGCGTGGATGAGGCCGAGCGCCATCTGGTCGTTGCTGGAGAAGATCGCCGTGAAGTCGCGGAGCCGCAGCATCTCGCGGCCGGCGTAGAACCCGAACTCCGCCGTCCAATCGCCGAGGATGGGCGCCGTGGTGGGGACCTCGGCGGCGGACATGGCGTCGAGGAAGCCGCGCATGCGCGCCTCGGCCTCGATCCAGTCCTGGGGACCCGCGAGGTGGTAGATGTCGCGGTGGCCGAGCTCGAGGAGGTGCCGGGTCGCCAGCCGGGCGCCCGCCATCTGGTCGACCGAGAGGTCGTGCGCGTCGCCGCGGCCGTCGCTCTGCATGGTGACGTACGGCACGTCGAGCGACATGCTGGCGAGCACCTCGCGCACGCGCACTTGCGGCGCGACGACCACCAGGCCCTCGACCGCCTGGTCGACCAGGTGCCCGAGCGCGACCTGGATCGCCGCTCCGTCGGAGGACGCGAGGTTCGTGGTCGTCACGAGGTAGCCGGCCTCGCGCGCCGCCGCCTCGATGGCCGCGATGGACGACGCCGGCCCGTACTGCGAGCTCTGCGACGTGAGCACGCCGATGGTGCGCGAGCGGCTCGTGACGAGCGCTCGGGCGGCGCGGTTGGGCCGGTACTGCACCTGCTCCATCACGTCGAGCACGCGCTGGCGGGTCTCGGCGCGGAGCGAGGGCGAGTCGTTGAGGACGCGGGAGACCGTCTGATGCGAGACGCCCGCGAGGCGCGCGACGTCGCGGATGCTGGGCGCCCGCCCCCGTGGCGTCTCCGTGGTCATCGTCGGCCCCGTCCTGGTACGGGGCACCGCCCCGGTCGCGCCGTGCGGCGCAGGTGTCACATTGTCACATGTGACAGTCACACGGGAGACGGCCGGGGATGCGGCGACCGGGAGGCCGGGCACGCGGGGCCGGACGGCTGCGGCAGACTGGTCGTCCACCCGACGAGAGGCACCACCTGTGACGATCACCGCCGCGGCAGACGGATCCGCGCTCGGCAACCCGGGGCCCGCCGGCTGGGCCTGGTACGTCGACGACGAGCACTGGGCCGCGGGTGGCTGGCCGCACGCCACGAACAACCAGGGCGAGCTGAAGGCCGTGCTCGAGCTGTTCCGCGCGACCGCGCACCTCGACGACGACCTGCTCGTGCTGTGCGACAGCCAGTACGTCATCAACTCGGTCACCAAGTGGATGCCCGGGTGGAAGCGCAAGGGCTGGCGCAAGGGCGACGGCAAGCCGGTGCTCAACGTCGAGCTGCTCAAGGAGATCGACGCCGAGATCCAGGGCCGCCGCTACCGCTTCGAGTGGGTCAAGGGGCACGCGAACCACCCGCTCAACGAGGCCGCGGACGACCGGGCACGCGCCGTCGCGACGGCGTACCAGGGCAAGCGGCCGATCCCCGAGGGGCCGGGCTGGGCCGGACACGCGAGCGCCGGATCCGCGGCGCAGGCGACCGAGGAGGCGGCGGCCGTGGAGGACGACGCCGACCTCGCGGCCGATCCCGTCGTCGCCGAGGCGGAGGCCGTCGAGGCCGATGCCCCCGCCCAGCCGGGCCTGTTCGACTTCGACGCGTTCGACGAGGAGGTCGCGCCGGAGCCCGCCGACACCACGCTCACGATCGCGCTCGACCACGACGCCATGGCCCGCCTCAGCGCCCACGCGCGCGACCGCGGGGTCAGCGTCGACGAGGCCGTGCGGCTGCTCCTGCCCTGATCCGCGCGGCGGGGCGGCGCCGACGCGCGCCGCACCCGTCCCCCGCTAGTGCTTGCCCTGCTTGAGCGCCTTGCCGAGCGCGCGCTCGAGGTCGACGACGAGGTCCTCGACGGACTCGATGCCGACCGAGAGGCGCACGAGGTCGTCCGGGACCTCGAGCGGCGTGCCCTTCACGGACGCGTGCGTCATCTCGGACGGGTAGCTGATGAGCGACTCGACGCCGCCGAGCGACTCCGCGAGCTGGAAGACGCGCGTGCCCTCGACCACGCGGCGCGCGGCCTTCGCTCCCCCGCGCACCTGGAACGAGATCATGCCGCCGAAGCCCGACATCTGCGCCTTCGCGATCTCGTGGCCCGGGTGCTCGGGGAGCCCCGGGTAGTGCACGGCCGTCACATCGGCGTGCTGCTGGAGGAACGACGCGATCTCCTCGGCGTTCGAGGAGTGGCGCTCGACGCGCACCGCGAGCGTCTTGATGCCGCGGGTCGTGAGCCACGCGTCCATGGGGCCCGAGACGGCGCCGACCGCGAACTGCAGGAAGCCGACCTTCTCGGCGAGGGCGTCGTCGTTCAGGATGACCGCGCCGCCGAGCACGTCGGAGTGGCCGCCGAGGTACTTCGTGGTCGAGTGCACCACCACGTCGGCGCCGAGCGCGAGCGGCTGCTGGAGGTACGGCGAGGCGAAGGTGTTGTCGACGACGACCGTGGCGCCGGCCGCATGGCCGAGGTCGGCGAGCGCGCGGATGTCGCTGATCTTCATCAGCGGGTTGCTCGGGGTCTCGACCCAGAGGACCTTCGCGGGGCCGGATCCGAGGACCCGCTCGACCGCGGCGAGGTCGCTCATGTCGACCGTCTCCACGACGATCCCCCAGTCGCCGAGCACGCGCGTGAGGAGGCGGTAGGTGCCCCCGTACACGTCGTCGCTCAGGACGATCCGATCGCCCGGGCGCGTGATGGCACGGAGCAGCGTGTCCTCGGCGGCCAACCCCGACGCGAACGAGAAGGCGTGCTTCCCGCGCTCGAGCGAGGCGAGCAGCTCCTGAAGGCCGGTGCGCGTGGGGTTGGCGCTGCGCGCGTACTCGTAGCCGCCGCGGAGCCCGCCGATGCCGTCCTGCACGAACGTGCTCGTGAGGTAGAGGGGCGGGATGACGGCGCCGGTGGTGGGATCCGGGTCCTGGCCGGCGTGGATGGCGCGGGTGTCGAAGTCGTGCTTGTCGCTCACGGTGCTCGTCTCTGTGGTCGGGATGTGCGCGGGCCGGGCCTGCGGATCAGTCGGTGAGGTAGGTGAGGAGGTCGTGCCGGGTGAGGACGCCGACCGGCTTGCCGCCGTCGCTCACCATGAGCGCGTCGGCGGATCCGAGCGCGCTCCACGCCTCGGGCACGGTCTCGTTCACGCCGATGAGCCCGAAGGGCGCTCCCGTGAACGCGCCGACCCGGTCGGTGAGCTGCGCGCGCCCGCTGAAGACGAGCTCCAGGAGGCTGCGCTCGTCCACGGCCCCTGCGACCTCGCCCATGACGACGGGCGGCTCGGCCGAGAGGACCGGGAGCTGCGAGACGTCGTACTCGGTCATGATGCGGATGGCGTCGCGGATGGTGTCGCTCGGGTGCGCGTGCACGAGGTCGGGGAGGCTGCCGGTCTTGGCGCTCATGACGTCGGCGACCGTGCGCTGGCCGTTGACGCGGGCGAAGCCGTAGGACTGCATCCACTTCTCGTTGAAGATCTTGCCGAGGTAGCCGCGGCCGCCGTCGGGCAGCAGGATCACCATCACGTCGTCGGGGCCGAGGTGCTTCGCGGCCTTGAGGGCGGAGACCACGGCCATGCCGCTGGATCCGCCGACGAGCAGGCCCTCCTCGCGGGCGAGCCGCAGCGTCATGTCGAACGACTCCTGGTCGCTCGAGGCGATGACCTCGTCGACCACGTCGGGGTCGTAGGCCGCCGGCCAGAAGTCCTCGCCCACGCCCTCGACGAGGTACGGGCGGCCGGTGCCGCCGGAGTAGACGGATCCCTCGGGATCGGCGCCGATGATGCGCACCCGTCCCTCGGACACCTCCTTGAGGTACCGGCCGACGCCCGAGATGGTGCCGCCGGTGCCGACGCCCGCGACGAAGTGCGTGATCTCGCCCTCCGTGTCGCGCCAGATCTCGGGCCCCGTGGTCTCGTAGTGGCTGAGCGGCCCGTTCGGGTTCGAGTACTGGTCGGGCTTGAAGGCGCCGGGGATCTCGCGCGCGAGCCGGTCGCTCACCGAGTAGTAGGAGTCGGGGTGGTCGGGCGCGACCGAGGTGGGCGTGACGACGATCTCGGCGCCGTACGCCGTGAGCACGTTCCGCTTGTCCTCGCCGACCTTGTCGGGGAGCACGAAGACGCAGCGGTAGCCGCGCTGCTGGGCGACGAGCGCGAGGCCGACGCCCGTGTTGCCGGAGGTGGGCTCGACGATCGTGCCGCCGGGCTGCAGCCTGCCGTCGCGCTCGGCGGCGTCGATGATGCGCGTCGCGATGCGGTCCTTCGCGCTGCCGCCGGGGTTCAGGTACTCGACCTTCACCAGCACGGTCGCCGAGATGCCCTCGACCACCCTGTTGAGCTTCACGAGCGGGGTGTTCCCGATGAGGTCGAGGATCGTGTCGGCGTACTTCACGTGAGGTGGCGCTCCCGGTGTCAGGTGTGCGGTCCGGTGGGCCCCGCCCATCCAGCATAGGCGCGCCCGTCCCGCGTGTTACGGGCGCTCGGCGAGCCGATCGGGCAGGGTGCGCCCAGGCCGACCGGGTACCCTGATCGCACATTCCCCCAGCAGAGAAGGACCCTCCGTGGCGCGACGCGACGACACCACGCCCTCCGGCGACGAGAGCGGACGGCCCGTCCCGCCGACCGCCAAGCAGGCCCAGAAGGACCTCACGGTCAAGCAGCAGCGCGAGGCCCGCCGCGCCGAGAAGGTCGCGGCGCTGAAGAAGCAGCAGGAGCGCGCGCGCCGCAACCGGCTCATCGGCATCATCACGGGATCCGTGGCGGCCGTCGCGGTCGTGGCCGTGGTCATCGGCGTGGTCGTCTCCAGCGGCACGCCGAAGCAGGATCCGGCCGACATCTCCATCGAGGGCCTCCGCACCTGGGACTCGCTCCCCAGCACGCACGTGCAGGGCACGGTCGACTACGCGGCGAAGTACGACGGCATGAACCCGCCCGCCGGCGGCGAGCACAACGCCATGTGGCTCAACTGCGGCATCTACGACCAGCCGCAGCCCAACGAGAACGCGGTGCACGACCTCGAGCACGGCGCCGTCTGGATCACCTACGACGCCACGAAGATCACCGGCGACGACCTCGCGAACCTGCAGAAGTACGCGAAGTCGTTCGGCGGGTACGTCACCATGTCCCCGTACGAGGGCCTCCCGACGCCCATCGCCATGTCGGCGTGGGGCGCGCAGATCACGGTCGATTCGGTCGACGACCCGCGCATCAAGGACTTCATGTCCAAGTACTGGAAGAGCCCCAACGCTCCCGAGGCCGGCGCCGCGTGCACCGGCGCCCTCGAGGGCCAGGGCCGGGTCGACTGACCATGACCGACCGCGACCGCGCCGGGTCCGACCCGCGTCCGGGCGACGACCTCGTCGCCGACCACGTGCCCGACGACGACCTCCGCGAGGAGGAGCTCTCTGGGCTCGTCGCGCACGGCGAGGCGTCACGCGCCCGCGGACGGCGGCTCCGCGTGGGCCTCGCCGCCGGCGTCGTCGCGGTGGCCCTCGTGGTCGCCGGGCTCCTCGTCGGCCGCGTCACCGCGCCCGTCTCGGCGCTCACGCCCAGCACGAACAGCGCGGAGGCGGGCTTCTCGCGCGACATGCAGGTGCACCACGAGCAGGCCGTGCAGATGTCGCTCATGATCATCGACCGCACGGACGACCCCGAGGTCAAGCTCATCGCGCAGGACATCGCCCAGGCGCAGTCCCAGCAGGCCGGCCAGATGTACGCGTTCCTCACCTCCTGGGGCCTCGACCAGGCGCCGTCGCAGCCGCGCATGACGTGGATGACGCTCCCGACGCTCGACGGGAAGACCGACCACTCCGCCATGGACATGACGCCCGGCGGGACGATGCCGGGCCTCGCGTCGCAGGCCGACCTCGAGGAGCTGCAGGGCCTCACGGGCGTCGCGGCGGAGCGGAAGTTCCTGACGCTGATGATCGCCCACCACCGCGGTGGCGTCGAGATGGCCCAGGCCCTCCTCGACCGATCGCGGAACCCGCTCATCGCGAACCTCGCGAACGGCATGGTGATGATCCAGGACAAGGAGATCCTCTACATGCAGCAGCTGCTCGACGCCCGGTCCTGAGCCACAGCGCGGATCAGGCCGCCGCGCTGCGCTGGTCGCTGTAGAGGCGCGCGTATTCGCCGCCACGAGCGAGCAACTCGACGTGCGTGCCCTGCTCGACGATGCGGCCGGCGACGACCACGAAGATCACGTCGGCGTCCACCACGGTCGAGAGCCGGTGCGCGATCGCGATGGTGGTGCGCCCGCGCGACGCCGTGTCGAGCGCCTGCTGCACGACGCGCTCCGAGATGGCGTCGAGCGCGCTGGTGGCCTCGTCGAGGATCAGCACGGCGGGGTCCTTCAGCAGCACGCGCGCGATCGCGATGCGCTGCTTCTCGCCGCCGGAGAGCCGGTAGCCGCGCTCCCCCACGAGCGTCTCGTAGCCGTCGGGGAAGGACTCGATGGTCTGGTGGATGTTCGCCGCCCGGGCCGCCCGCTCGATCTGCTCCTGCGTGGCATCGGGCCGCGCGTAGCGGAGGTTCTCGCCGATGGACGCGTGGAAGAGGTACGTCTCCTGGCTCACGATGCCGATGTTCTCCAGCAGCGACTCCTGCTCGAGCTCGCGCACGTCGGCGTCCGCGAAGAGCACGCGCCCGCCGGTCACGTCGTGGAAGCGCGGGATGAGGTACGACACCGTGGTCTTGCCGGCGCCCGACGGGCCCACGAACGCGGCGAACTGCCCCGGCTCGATCGCGAACGACATTCCGTCGAGCGTCGGCCGCTCGCCCGGTCGCGTGTCGGGGTAGGAGAACCGCACGTCGTCGAACGCGACGCGGCCGATCGCCGGCCCGTCGGCCACGGGACGCGCATCGTGCCGGTCGCGGATCGCGGGCTCGAGGTCGAGGTACTCGAAGATGCGGGCGAACAGCGCGCCGGAGGTCTGCAGGTCGAGCGCCACGCGCATCAGCCCGATGAGCGGCCACATGAGCCGGGCCTGCACGGTCGTGAACGCCACGATCGTGCCGGCGGTGACGCTGACGCCGCCCGTGATGAGGAAGCCCGCGACCACGTAGACGATGGCGGGGATGATCGACAGGAAGATCTGCACGAGCGCGAAGAACCACTGCCCGCTCATCTGCTGGCTCACCTGCAGCCGGATCTGCGTGCGGTTCTCGGCCTCGTAGCGCGCGGTCTCCGCGGCCTGCCGGTTGAAGCTCTTGGAGAGCATGATGCCGGACACCGAGAGCGTCTCCTGCGTGATGGCCGTCATGTCGGAGAGCGACTCCTGCGTCTTCGACGCGATCCGCGCCCGCACCTGGCCGACGCGGCGCTGCGCGATCACCAGCACGGGCATGAGCACGACGGCCACGAGGGTCAGCTGCCAGTTGAGCACGAGCATCGCGACGAGCGCCGCGATCACGGTCACGGTGTTGCCGAGCACGCTCGACACGGTGTTGGTGAGGACGGCCGCGACGCCGCCCACGTCGTTCTGCAGGCGCGACTGGATCACGCCCGTCTTGGTGCGCGTGAAGAAGCCGAGCTCCATGCTCTGCAGGTGGCGGAACAGGTCGACGCGCATGGATCCCATGACCCGGTTGCCGACCGTGGCCGTGAGGTACGTCTGCCAGACACCGAGGCCCGCTCCCGCGACCCAGATGGCGATCATGATGCCGACCAGCTCGACCAGCACGGGGATGTCGGGGCCGCCGGTGGGCGGGAAGAGCCCGCGGTCGAAGGCCTGCTGCGTGAGGAGCGGCGGCACGACCGTGAGGCCGGCGCCGACGAGCACGAGGGCGATCGTGAGGATCAGCGCCCGCCGGTGCGGGCGGAACAGCTCCGCGATCCGGCCCAGCAGGTCCTCCACGCGCGGCGCCTCGGCGTTGGCCTTCCGCTGGGCCTCGGCGTCGGCCGCGCTGACCCGCCCGCGGCGTCCGCCGCCTCCGCGCATCCCGCCGCCCGCGGCGATGTCGCCCATCCTCGTCATTCCGGCGATTTTACGCCCGTGGGGGATCTCCCCCGACCACCGTGCGCACCGTGGACGACGACGGCCCGGCCGCCCGCGCGAGCGGACGACCGGGCCGGGATCGGCGGACGCGGATCAGCCCTTCGTGGACCCCGCGAGCAGCCCCCGCACGAAGTAGCGCTGCAGGCTGAAGAACACGATGAGCGGCACGATGAGCGACACGAACGCCGCGGCCGTGAGCCGCTGCCAGTCCTGCCCGCGCGTGCCCGTGAGCTCGGCGAGACGCTGGGTGAGCGGTGCCACGTCGGGGGTGCCGCCGGAGAAGATCAGCGCCACCAGCAGGTCGTTCCAGACCCAGAGGAACTGGAAGATCGCGAACGACGCGATGGCCGGGAGCGCCAGCGGCAGCACGATGCGGAAGAAGACCTGGCCGTGGCTCGCGCCGTCGACCCGGGCCGCCTCGATGACCTCGCCCGGGATCTCCGAGATGAAGTTGTGCAGCAGGAAGATCGCGAGCGGCAGCGCGAAGATCGTGTGCGCCACCCACACCGGCAGGTAGCCCTGCTCCGGGATCAACGGGATCACGCCGTGGACCGCCTCCTGGAGCGGGCGGAGCGTGCGCGTGAACATCTGGAGCAGCGGGATGAGCGCCATCTGCAGCGGCACGATCTGCAGCGCGAAGATCACGACGAAGAGCACGTTGGAGCCCTTGAACTTGATCCACGCGAACGCGTACGCCGCCATGGACGCGATCACGAGCGGGAACAGCGTCGCCGGGATCGCGATGGCGAGCGAGTTCACGAAGTAGGAGCCCAGCTGCGGCGACGACTGCGACGTCGAGAGCAGCACGTCCTGGTAGTTGTCGAGCGTGAATCCGGGGTTCTGGAAGATGGTCCACCAGCCGGTGGTCTGGATGAGCCCGGCCGGCCGGAACGACGAGATGAACAGGCCGAAGGTGGGCAGCGTCCAGAGCACCGCGATGATCAGCGCGGCGACCGTGGCCCGCCGGGAGGTGAGGCGGTTCTTGACGCGCCGGCTCTTCGCGCCGACGGAGGCCGCCTGCTCGATGGCGCCGCGGCGGGTCCCCCGGTCGGCGACGGGCAGGTCGGCGGGTGCGACGCTCATCGGATCTCCCTCTGCTTGCTCATGACGCGGACGTTGTAGATGACGATCGGCAGCACCATGAGGAACAGCACGATCGCGAGCGCGGAGCCGCGGCCCTGCTCGCCGGCGCGGAACGCCTGCGTGTACATCTCGTTGGCGATGACGCTCGTCTCGAAGTTGCCCGCCGTCATGGTGCGGACGATGTCGAAGACCTTGAGCGTCGCGATGGAGATGGTGGTGACGACCACGACGAGCGACCCGCGGATGCCCGGCAGCGTCACGTTGAGGAACCTCTCCCACGCGTTGGTGCCGTCGAGCTGCGCTGCCTCGATCTGCTCGGTCGGCACGCCCTTGATGCTCGCGGAGAGCACGACCATGGCGAAGCCCGTCTGGATCCAGATCATGACGACGATGAGCAGGGCCGTGTTGATGGGCGAGGTCTGCAGCCACTGCACGGGCTGCTGCCCGAGCCAGACGAGGATCTGGTTGAGGAGGCCGATCTGCTCGCTGTCGCCCGACTTGTAGTCGTAGACGAAGCGCCAGATGATGCCGGCGCCGACGAACGAGATGGCCATCGGCATGAACACCAGGGCCTTGAAGTACTTCTCGCCGCGGGACTTGTCGATGAAGACCGCGTACGCGAGGCCGATGGCCGTCGACAGCAGCGGGACGAAGACCACCCAGATGACGGTGTTGAGGAGCGTCCGGAGCGCGGACGGCTGGGTGAACATCCAGACGAAGTTGTCCAGGCCGGCCCAGTCGCCGTCGTTGTCGCGGAACGCGAGGAGCGTGGTGCGGAAGGCGGGGTAGATGAGGCCGACGGCCAGGAGGATCAGCGCGGGCAGCACGAACGCGCCGAGCTGGATCCAGTCGCGACCGCGCTTCGGCGCCTTGTCGATGAGGAAGAGGATCAGCCCGATCACCAGCGCGAAGACGGCCAGCGCCGCCACCACCTGGAGGATCTTGCCGATCAGGTCAGCGGTCGTCATGGACGTCTCGCCCTTCGGGTCGGGGTGGATGCGGGGCGGGGCCGCCGCGTGCGCGGCGGCCCCGGGTGTCCGGCGCGGAGGCCGGGTGCCGGTCGGTCAGGACCGGCGGTCGATCAGGACGCGGGCCAGCTCGACTCGATGGCGTCGACCGTCTTCTGGGTCGAGTCGCCGCTCAGCCAGCCGACGATGCCCTTCCAGAAGGAGTCGGTGCCGACCGCGCCGGGCATGAGGTCCGAGCCGTCGAAGCGGAACGTCGCGTTCGGGTCCTGGAGGATCTCGATGCTCTGCTTCAGGATGTCGCTCGACGCGTTCGCCGGGTCGAGCCCCTTGTTCGCGCTGATGACGCCACCCAGCTTCACGCGGTTGTTCGCCCAGGTGTCGCTCGAGAGGTAGGAGAGCACCGCGGTGATCTCGTCGCTCGTCCGGAAGGCGCCGACGAGCTCGCCGCCGCCGGTGACGGTCGTCGCGTCGCCCTCGTTCGTGGGCGGCAGGAGGAAGGCGTAGACGTCGCCGTCGGGCGAGACCTTCGCGTCGGTGCCGTCGGCCTTCTTCCAGAAGCCCTCGTAGAACGAGGCCTGGTGGTGCAGCGAGCACTCGCCCTTCAGGATCGGGAGGCCGGCGTCGCCGAACTCCGTGGAGATGATGGACGAGACGTCGCCCAGTCCGCCGTTGACGTAGTCGGGGTTCTTGATGATGTCGCCGACGCCGTCGAAGGCCTTCACGATCGCGGGGTCGTTGAACGGGATCTGGTGCGTGACCCACTTGTCGTAGGTCTCCGCGCCGGCCTGGCGGATCACGAAGCTCTCGACCCAGTCGGTGCCCGGCCAGCCCGTGGCGTCGCCGGATCCGATGCCGACGCACCAGGGCTTGTGGTCGCCCTCGTCGGCGATCTTCTTGGTGAGGTCCATGAGCTGCGCGGTGGACTTCGGGATCTCGTAGCCCTTCTCCTTGAACTCGCTCGGCGAGTACCAGACGTAGCCCTTGACGCTCGCCATGAGCGGCGCGCCGTAGAAGGTGCCGTCGACGGTGCCGTAGCCCTTCCAGTCGGCGGACCAGTTCTCGTCGACGTTCTCCTCGACCGCCTCGGGGGCCGCCTGGAGGTAGCCCTTCGACGCGAGCACGTTGAACAGGCCGACCTGCGGGATGATCCCGATGTCCGGCGCCGAATCGCCCTCCGCGAGGACCGCGATCTGCGCCTCGAACTCCTTGGTGCCCTGGTAGTTCACGGTGATGCCCGTGCAGGTCTCGAAGTCCTTCCAGGACTCGACGAGGCGGTCGGCCTCGTCGTCCTGGATCGTGCCGCCGATGCTCACGTTGGCTCCGTCGAACGTGCCGTACGACGAGTACGGCGTGCAGTCGGTGTCCGCCTTGTCCTCGGCGGCGATGTCGCCCGTGCAGCCCGTGAGCGCGACGCCGGCGATGCCGACCGCTGCGAGGGGTGCCGCGAAGCGACGTCGGAATAGGGCGTGGCCCATGTGCGTCTCCTCTTCATCGAGGGATGCGGGCTGACCCGCCGTCCCGTGGTGCAGGCGCCGGCAGGTGGGGCGCCGTCGCCGGAACTCCTTTCCCCCGTATGGGGAACCGGTTCCACAGGTCAACGTAGGGGAGCTCGCAGGTGGCGGCAAGGTGCATCCGATAACGAAACGGTCTACTTCTCGTCCGGCGCGCTGGGCGGAGGACGCCCCGATGGTCCATCATCGGAAGGCGACCCCCTCCGTCCTGGAACCGCTTCCCGCTCACGCGCGAGGCGGCGGGTCCCTGCGGGACCCGATGGAGGGAGGGCGATGAGCGCCATCATCGACGTCGCCCGGCTGGCCGGGGTCTCCAAGGCCACGGCGTCCCGCGCGCTCAGCGGCCGCGGCTACGTCTCCCCCGCGACGCGCGCCCGCGTCGCGCAGGCCGCCTCCGACATCGGGTACGTCGTCTCCTCGAACGCCTCGAGCCTCGTCACGGGCCAGTCGAAGAACGTCGGCGTCGTGCTGCCCTTCATCAACCGGTGGTTCTTCGCCGAGCTCCTCGAGGGCATCGAGGAGGCGCTGATCGAGGCCGACTACGACCTCACGCTCTACCGCCTCACCGACGACCCGGAGCAGCGCCGCAAGGTGTTCGAGTACTTCCTCGTGCGCAAGCGCGTCGATGCCGTCATCGCGGTGAGCGTCGCCCTCACCGCCGCCGAGGTCGTGCGGCTCCGGTGCCTCGACAAGCCGCTCGTGGGGATCGGCGGACCGGTCGAGGGCATGAGCACGCTGAGCATCGACGACGAGGCAGCGGCCCGGCTCGCGACCGAGCACCTGCTGAGCCTCGGGCATGCGCGGGTCGTGCACCTCGGCGGCGACCTGCACGCGCAGATGGCGTTCTTCGTGCACGCCAAGCGGCTGGCGGGGTACCGGGCGGCGATGGACGCGGATCCGCGCGGCCTGGAGGCCCGCTTCGCGACCGCCGACTTCACCATCGAGGGCGGCTACGTCTCCGCCATGCGGCTGCTCGCCGACCCGCGCACCCGGCCGACCGCGGTGTTCGCGGCCTCGGACGAGATCGCCATCGGCACGATCCTCGCAGCGCGGCAGCTCGGGATCGCCGTGCCGGCCGGGCTCTCGGTCGTGGGCATCGACGGGCACGCGCTCGCCCCGCTGTTCGGGCTCACGACCGTCGAGCAGCACCCGCGGCAGCAGGGGCGGACCGCGGTGGGCATGGTCCTCGAGGGCCTCGCGCCGGCCGGGGCGCCCGAGCGGACCTGCACGATGCCGGTCGACTTCGCCGCGCGCGGCAGCACGACGGCGCCCCCGAGCCCGGCGGCGTCGTAGGCCGGCGGGGTCGGGGGCGCGGACGATCCGCGGAGCGGCGTCAGGCGTCGCCGACCGTGACGGCCTGGGCCTCCTCGAGCGCGTCGACCGGCTGCGCGTCGACGCGGCGGAGCCAGCGGTGGCCGGCCACGACGATCACGAGGGCGACGAGCACGGATCCCGCCGCCGCGTAGTACGGCGCCGCGTCGGAGAAGAGGCGGGCGAGCTCGGTGGCGGCGGGCGGCGCGATGGCACCGCCGAGGAATCGGACCGACGAGTACGCGGACGAGGCGACGCTCCGCGGGTGGTCGGTCGCCTCCATCACGCACTCCGTGAGGACGGTGTTGAGGATCCCCAGCAGGAGCCCGCCGACGACGATGCAGACCACGAGGCCCGCCGCCGAGCGCACGACGAGGCCGGCCGCCGCGAGGTCCACGGCGAGGAGCGGCAGCACGAGCCGGAGGACGGAGGTGCGGGCCATCCGGCGCGTGAGCAGCGGCGCGACGAGCACCGACGTGACGGCGAGGCCCACGCCCCAGCCGAAGAACGTGAGGCCGAGGCCGATGGCGTCGAAGCCGAGCGGGAACGGCGAGTAGGCCAGCAGCACGAAGAAGCCGATGTTGTAGAAGAGCGCGGCGGCGGCGAGCACCGCGAGCGCGGGCGTGCCGAGCGCGCGGAGCGGGGCCGACAAGCGCATGGGCGACCGGGGCGCGGTGTCCTTCCCGAGGAGGGCGGCGATCGCGAGGAAGCCGACGGCCATCAGGGTCGCGGTGCCGAAGAACGGGCCGCGCCAGCTCCAGCTGCCGAGGAGCCCGCCGAGCAGCGGGCCGACCGCGATGCCGAGGCCGAGCGCCGCCTCGTAGAGCACGATGGCGGACGCCGTGCCCCCGGACGCGGATCCGACGATGGTGGCGAGAGCGGTGGAGATGAAGAGCGCGTTGCCGAGGCCCCAGCCGGCCCGGAAGCCGATGACCGACTCCACGTCCTGCGAGAGGCCCGCCGCGGCGGCGAACACCACGATGATCGCGAGGCCGATGAGGAGGGTGCGCTTGGCGCCGATGCGGCTGGAGATCCAGCTGGTGATGAGCATCGCGAGCCCGGTCACGAGCAGGTAGCTCGTGAAGAGCAGCTCGGTCTCGGTCGCGGTGGCGTCGAGGCTCTCGGCGATGGCGGGGAGGATCGGGTCGACGAGGCCGATGCCCATGAACGCGATGACGCACGCGAACGCGACGGCGAAGACGGAACGGGGCTGGCGGAAGATGTCGCGGAACGACGCGTGCTGCTGGGTGGACACGGGTGCGGTGTCGCCTCCTGGATTCGATGCGGATGGATGGGTGACGGCGCGCGGGCGCGCCGCCGATGCCCGGCCTGCGGTGCGGGCGGGCGGTCAGCCGTCGGCCGGCGCGCGGTCCACGCGAGCCAGCACGAGCTCGACGGCCCGCGCGATCACGGCCACGTCGTCGGCCGGGAGGTCGGCGAAGCGGGGCACGAGGGCCGTGGCGAGGCGGTCGCGCCAGTCGTCCAGCGCGGCCTCCCCCGCCGGTGTGATCTCGAGGAGCGTCGCGCGGGCGTCGGAGGGGTCCGTCACCTGCGCGATCCACCCCTTGTCGACGAGCGACCGCACGATCCTGGTCGTGGTCGGCTGCGCCACCCGGCTGCGCTCGGCGAGCACGCCGAGGCGCATCCCGCCCGGCCAGCTGACGAGCACGGAGAGCGTGCGCCAGACGGCGGGCGAGCTCGTCCCGCCGACCTCGTACGCCGCGAGTCGCGTGAGCCGGTGGCCGGCCGTGACGAGGTCGCCGAGGAGGGCGCGCAGGTCGGGCTCGTTCGTGGGCATGCGTCAACTATATAGCTGCGCTATGCGAATGTCGACCCGGGCGCGACGGACGGGGGTGGACCGCTCGCGAGACCGACGGATCGTGCAGGATGGGGCGCCATCACCCCGTCGAGACGCACGCGGAAGGCTGCCATGGGACTGTTCGGACTGTTGACCGGATCACGAGAGGACCGGCCGGGCCGGTCGAGGAGGAGCCAGCGCCCCTCGCCCTGGCCCACGTCCCCCACCCGCAGCGGCACGGCACCGGACGGCGCGGGCGTGCCCCTCCCCGGGGAGGCTGACGGACCGGCCGCCGCCGCGCCCGGGAGCAACGAGGCGGCCATCGCGCAGAACGCGCGCATCGCGGCGCAGATCTACCGCGACGACTACGAGGTGCCGCTCGACTTCTCCCGTGCCTCGCTCGCGCGCGTGGACGAGATCCTCGGCCGCTTCCACGACTCCCGCACGAAGCTCCCGACGCCGTTCGGCCGCCTCACCGGGTACTACGTCTCCGAGGTCGCGCGCAAGGAGTTCGGCGGCGGGTACTTCGTCATCGACGAGGAGCCCGGCTCCATCCTGGTCATCGGCCCGCCGGAGCACGGCGTGATCTACCACGCCTACGACAAGGTCTTCGGACGCGTGCAGAACGGCCCCGAGGACGACCTCACGTTCTTCCACGACGGCATCCCGGACACGCTGCGCCGCCCCGGAGGCGGGCACCTGGTCTGACACCGCCCGCCGCTCACGGACGCCGGCCGTCACGTGGCCCGGGAACGACGCAGGGCGCCGACCCCCTGAGGGGATCGGCGCCCTGAGCGCTCAAGCGGTGGTACGAGCTACTTGACGGAGACCGTCGCGCCCGCGGCCTCGAGCTGGGCCTTCGCCTTGTCGGCGGCCTCCTTGTTGGCACCCTCCAGGACGGGCTTGGGGGCTCCGTCGACGAGGGCCTTCGCCTCACCGAGGCCGAGGCTGGTGAGGGCGCGCACCTCCTTGATGACCTGGATCTTCTTGTCGCCGGCGGCCTCGAGGATGACGTCGAAGGACGTCTTCTCCTCGACCTCCTCCGCGGGGGCAGCGGCGCCGGGGGCGGCGGCAGCGGCGACGGGCGCCGCGGCGGTGACCTCGAAGACCTCCTCGAACTTCTTGACGAAGTCGCTGAGCTCGATGAGCGTGAGCTCCTTGAAGGCCTCGATGAGCTCGTCGTTAGAGAGCTTTGCCATGGTGATTCTCCTTGGGTTGGTGTGGTGTCTGGTGGATCAGTGCATCGCGCCCCGGGGATGGGACCCGAGGGGTGCTACTGAGCCGATTCCTGCTTCTCGCGCAGCGCCTCGACGGTGCGTACGGCCTGCGAGAGCGGTGCGTTGAACAGGTACGCCGCGCCGAAGAGCGAGGCCTTGAAGGCGCCGGCGAGCTTGCCCAGCAGCACCTCCCGCGACTCGAGGTCGGCGAGCTTGTTCACCTCGTCCGCCGTCAGGGGGTTGCCGTCGAAGTAACCGCCCTTCACGACGAGAAGAGGGTTGGCCTTGGTGAAGGTGCGCAGCGCCTTCGCGACGGCGACGGTGTCGCCGTGCACGAACGCGATCGCGGACGGGCCGACGAGCTCGTCGTCGAAGGACGAGATCCCCGCCTGGTTCGCCGCGATCTTGGTCAGCGTGTTCTTCACCACGGCGTAGGTCGCGTCTGCACTGATGCTCTTCCGCAGCTGCTTGAGCTGGGCAACGGTGAGACCGCGGTACTCGGTGAGCAGTACGGCGTTCGAGCTGCGGAACTTCTCCGCGAGCTCGGCGACCGAGGCTTCCTTGTTCGCCATGGCACTCCTTATCACGTGGTTCCCCGACACCGCGGAAGCGGGGCGGGGTGCTGGCAGCCCCCGGCTGCACACATGAAAAAGGCTCCGGCACAGGAGGCCGGAGCGGGAGTGACGCGCAGCCCCGAGGGACATGCGCTGCATCGTGCTTCGATCACCTGCGCGGGCCTTCACCTGAGTGAACCTTCGTTCAGCGCATCTCCTCGCGGAGGCACGCCGACGACCAGCGGTCTGTGGCTCCGCTCAGAGTAGGTGACGGAGGACCGCCCGCGCAAGTCGGCGGGCGCGGGCGGTCCTGGATGCGGCTAGTAGCCGACCACCGCGTGCGGCACGTAGTGCTCCTCGAGGAGGGCCACCTCGTCGTCCGTCAGCTCGAGATCGAGCGAGGCCACGGCGTCCTCGATGTGCGACACCCGGGTGCCGCCCACGATGGGCGCGGTCACCACGGGGTTCCGGGACACCCACGCGAGCGCGACCTGCGCGCGCGGCACCCCGCGCGCCTCGGCGACCTCCGCCACGGCGGCGGCGACCCGGCGGTCCGAGTCCTCCTGCGCGGCGTAGAGCGTCTTCCCGAACTCGTCGGTCGCGCTCCGGTCGGTCGTCGCGTCCCAGTCGCGGGTGAGGCGGCCGCGGGCGAGCGGGCTCCACGGCAGGGATCCGACGCCCTCGTCGGCGCAGAGGGGCAGCATCTCGCGCTCCTCCTCGCGGTTCACGAGGTTGTAGTGGTCCTGCATCGTGACGAACCGCGCCCAGCCGTGCTGCCGCTGCAGGTGCAACGCCTTCGAGAAGCGCCAGGCGTCCATCGACGAGGCGCCGAGGTAGCGCACCTTGCCGGCGCGCACGAGGTCGTCGAGCGCCTCGAGCGTCTCCTCGAGCGGCGTGGCGGGGTCGAAGCGGTGGATCTGGTACAGGTCCACGTAGTCGGTGCCGAGCCGGCGGAGGCTCTCGTCGATCTGCCACATGATGTGCTTCCGCGACAGCCCGCGGGAGTTCGGCCCCTCCCCCATGGCGCCGTGCACCTTGGTGGCGATGACCACCTCCTCGCGCCGCGTGAGCTCCGTCAGGGCGCGGCCCGTGATCTCCTCGCTGGACCCGTCGGAGTACACGTTCGCGGTGTCGAAGAAGGTGATCCCGAGCTCGACGGCGCGGCGGATGAGCGGCCGCGAGTCCTCCTCCGAGAGCGTCCACGCGTGGCCGCCGCGCGTCGGCTCGCCGTAGCTCATGCAGCCGAGCGCGATGGCCGACACCTCGGTGCCCGTGCCGCCCAGGCGGACGTACCTCACGAGGGGTGCCCCGCGACCGGGTCGTCGCCCGTGGTGGCGGGGGCGTGGTCGCGCCAGGTGTGCTCGGGCTCGTAGCCGAGGATCCGGCGGGCCTTGTCGATGGAGAGCAGCGTCTCGTGCTCACCCAGCTCCTTGCGCACCTCGACGCCCGGGAAGACCTCGGCGGCGAGCTCCGCGGAGGAGCGGCTCATCACGGTGTCGGCGTTCGCGATGACGAAGCGGTCGAAGCCGGTGCCGTCGTGGTCGAGCGCTCGGCGCACCGCCTGCGCGCCGTCGCGGCCGTCGATGTAGCCCCACAGGTTCCACTTGCGGGCGAGCGCGTCGTCGTCGTAGCCCGGGAACGCGTCGTAGTCGTCGACGTCCATGACGTTCGAGAAGCGGAGCGCGGTGACCTGCAGCTCCGGATCCCAGCGGCACAGCTCGATGGCCATCTGCTCCTCGAGGTGCTTCACGAGCGAGTAGTTGCTGTTCGGCTGCGCCGGGTACTCCTCGTCGACGGGGATGTAGGGCGGCGGCACATCGAACGGCAGGCCGAGCACGGTCTCGCTGGACGCGTAGACGATCTTCCGGATGCCCGCCCGGCGCGCGGCCTGGAAGACGTTGAAGCTCGTGAGCATGTTGTTGTGGAACGTGGCCGCGTCGCTCAGGATCGCGGGGGCCGGGATCGCGGCGAGGTGCACGATCGCGTCGAACCCGTCGTGCAGGTCCTGGACGCCGAAGAGCGCGTCCACCACCTGCCCGTAGTCGGTGGTGTCGACGCGGACGTAGCCGGACCCGCGCTCCCCCACCTGGTCGATGTTGGTGACTTCGTGTCCGTGGGCGCGCAGGTCGGCCACGACGTGGCGGCCGAGCTTCCCCGAGCCTCCGGTGACGGCAATTCTCATCGGCGAGCATCTCCTTCGTGGGGCGGTTCCGCCCCCGTCCATCCTGGACCCGGGCGCGCGGTGGCGACAGCGGCTCCGGTGACCCGCGGACACGGCGACGGCCCGCCGTCCCCTTGCGGGGACGACGGGCCGTCGTGGTCGTGCGGTGCTAGTCGCTCGTGATGGCGAGGTCCGGGGTGCCGGGTCCGGTGCCGATGCCGGCCGCGACCGGGAGCCCCTCGCGCTGCGTGGTGAGGAACGTGAACACGCCGTCCACGTAGTCCACGTGCACGTGGTCGCCCGCGTTGAGCTCGCCCTGCAGGATGCGCTCCGACAGGCGGTCCTCGATCTCGTGCTGCACGGCGCGGCGCAGGGGCCGGGCGCCGAGCGACGGGTCGAAGCCGACCTCGATGAGGCGCTCCTTCGCGGCGGCCTCGAGCGTGATCGTGAGGTCGCGGTCCATCATGCGGTCCGACAGGCGCTTCACGAACAGGTCGACGATCTGGAGCAGCTCGGGCTTCGACAGCTGCGGGAACACGATGGTGTCGTCCACGCGGTTGAGGAACTCGGGCTTGAAGTTCTTCTTCAGCTCCTCGCTGACCTTGCCCTTCATGCGCTCGTAGGAGTTCGCGGCGTTGTTCTCGACCTGGAACCCGACCGGGGCGCCCGTGATGTCCTTGGTGCCGAGGTTGGTGGTCATGATGATGACCGTGTTCTTGAAGTCGACCACGCGCCCCTGGCCATCCGTCAGGCGTCCCTCCTCCAGGATCTGGAGCAGCGAGTTGAAGATGTCCGGGTGGGCCTTCTCGATCTCGTCGAAGAGCACCACGGAGAACGGCTTGCGGCGCACCTTCTCGGTGAGCTGGCCGCCCTCCTCGAAGCCGACGAATCCGGGAGGGGCGCCGAAGAGGCGGCTCACGGTGTGCTTCTCGCCGTACTCGCTCATGTCGAGCGAGATGAGGGCGTCCTCGTCGTCGAACAGGAACTCGGCCAGGGCCTTCGCGAGCTCCGTCTTGCCGACGCCCGTGGGGCCGGCGAAGATGAACGATCCCGACGGACGACGCGGGTCCTTGAGGCCGGCGCGGGTGCGGCGGATGGTCTTGGAGAGGGCCGAGATGGCCTCCTCCTGGCCGATGACCCGCTGGTGCAGGGCCTTCTCCATGAAGACGAGCCGCGAGGACTCCTCCTCCGTGAGCTTGAACACCGGGATGCCGGTGGCCTGCGCCAGCACCTCGGCGATCAGGCCCTCGTCGACCTCGGCCGTGGTGCGGACGTCGCCCGAGCGCCACTGCTTCTCGAGGCGGAGGCGCTCGCCGAGGAGGTTCTTCTCCTCGTCGCGCAGGCTCGCGGCCTTCTCGAAGTCCTGGTCCTCGATGGCGGTCTCCTTGGCCACGCGGACCACGGAGATCTTCTCGTCGAACTCGCGGAGCTCCGGCGGGGCCGAGAGGATCGAGAGGCGCAGGCGCGCGCCGGCCTCGTCGATCAGGTCGATGGCCTTGTCCGGCAGGAAGCGGTCGGCGATGTAGCGGTCGGCGAGGTTCGCCGCCGAGACGATGGCGCCGTCGGTGATGGACACCTTGTGGAACGCCTCGTACTTGTCGCGCAGGCCCTTGAGGATGTTGATCGTGTGCGGCAGCGAGGGCTCCTGCACCTGGATCGGCTGGAAGCGGCGCTCGAGGGCCGCGTCCTTCTCGAAGTGCTTGCGGTACTCGTCGAGCGTGGTGGCGCCGATGGTCTGCAGCTCGCCGCGCGCGAGGAGCGGCTTGAGGATGCTGGCCGCGTCGATCGCGCCCTCGGCGGCACCCGCGCCGACGAGGGTGTGGATCTCGTCGATGAAGGTGATGATGTCGCCGCGCGTGCGGATCTCCTTGGTGACCTTCTTGAGGCGCTCCTCGAAGTCGCCGCGGTAGCGGGACCCGGCGATGAGCGAGCCGAGGTCGAGCGTGTAGAGCTGCTTGTCCTTCAGCGTCTCCGGGACATCGCCCTTGACGATGGCCTGCGCCAGGCCCTCGACGACGGCGGTCTTGCCGACACCGGGCTCGCCGATGAGGACGGGGTTGTTCTTGGAGCGGCGCGACAGGATCTGCATCACGCGCTCGATCTCCTTCTCGCGCCCGATGACGGGGTCGAGCTTGCCGTCGCGCGCTGCCTGGGTGAGGTTGCGGCCGAACTGGTCGAGGACCGTGGAGCCCGCCTGCTGGCTCTGCTGGGCCTCGCCGCCGACGGCGACCGCCTCCTTGCCCTGGTATCCGGACAGGAGCTGGATGACCTGCTGGCGCACGCGGTTGAGGTCGGCGCCGAGCTTGACGAGGACCTGGGCGGCGACGCCCTCGCCCTCGCGGATGAGCCCGAGCAGGATGTGCTCGGTGCCGATGTAGTTGTGGCCGAGCTGGAGGGCCTCGCGGAGCGACAGCTCCAGGACCTTCTTGGCGCGCGGCGTGAACGGGATGTGACCCGTGGGCTGCTGCTGGCCCTGGCCGATGATGTCCTGGACCTGTTCGCGGACGGCATCGAGGGAGATGCCGAGCGACTCCAGGGCCTTGGCGGCCACGCCTTCGCCCTCGTGGATGAGGCCGAGCAGGATGTGCTCGGTCCCGATGTAGTTGTGGTTGAGCATCTTGGCCTCTTCTTGGGCCAGGACGACGACGCGACGAGCGCGGTCGGTGAATCTCTCGAACATCTGTATCTCCCTGGGCACCGGGGCAGGGGGCCGGCGCCGATATGTAGAGAGTAACGACGGGTCCGGCGGGTGCATGCCCCTGTTCGCCGTGGGCGTGACGCGATGCGCGAGGCGGCGGATCGGGTTCGGGCAGCGAGGCCCGGAGCGGGATCCGCTAGCGGTCGGCCTCGGGCGCGGGAACGCCCATGCGGGCGCGCTCCTTCGCCTCGATGGCGGCGTAGGCCTTGCGCTCCTGCTTGTCCGCCTGGATGACGGCCCGCATGATGAACCAGAAGATCAGGCCCACGCCGAGGGTGGGGAGGATCGACCAGATCGCGCTCGCCCAGAAATCATCCATGCGAGAAGGATACGCCGCGCTCTAGGTGAGGATGCCGTAGACGCCCTGGCCGATCATGACGACGGCGATGCCGCCGACGATGATCCAGAGCGCATAGCGCGCGGTGGTGGGCTTCTTCGGGTTCGAGCCGTCGGGTCCTAAGGGCATGGTCGCCTACTTCACTAGGGGGAACAGGATGGTCTCGCGGATGCCGAGGCCGGTGATGGCCATGAGGAGCCGGTCGACCCCCATGCCCATGCCGCCCGACGGCGGCATGCCGTGCTCGAGCGCGCGGAGGAACTCCTCGTCGAGCGGCATGGCCTCGTCGTCGCCGCGCGCCGACTGGCGGGCCTGGTCGACGAAGCGCTCGCGCTGCACGACGGGATCCACGAGCTCGGAGTAGCCGGTGGCCAGCTCGAAGCCGCGGATGTAGAGGTCCCACTTCTCCACGACGCCCTCGATGGAGCGGTGCGCGCGCGTGAGCGGCGACGTCTCCACGGGGAAGTCGAGCACGAAGGTGGGGCGCTCGAGGCCGCCCTTCACGAAGTGCTCCCAGAGCTCCTCGACGAGCTTGCCGTGCGTGCTGAGCGGCACGACGACGCCCTCGCGGTCGGCGATGGCCTGCAGCTCGTCGACCGTGGTGGCCGGCGTGACCTCGACGCCGGCGGCCTCGCTCAGCGAGCCGTACATGGAGATGCGGTCCCACTCGCCGCCGAGGTCGTACTCGGTGCCGTCGGCCCACGTGACGACGTGGCTGCCGGCGACGGCCATGGCCGCGTCCTGCACGAGGGTCTGCGTGAGCTCGGCGATGGAGGTGTAGTCGCCGTACGCCTCGTAGGCCTCGAGCATCGCGAACTCGGGGCTGTGCGTGGAGTCGGCGCCCTCGTTGCGGAAGTTGCGGTTGATCTCGAACACGCGGTCGATGCCGCCGACGACCGCGCGCTTGAGGTACAGCTCGGGCGCGATGCGGAGGTACATCTCGGTGTCGAAGGCGTTGGAGTGCGTGACGAACGGGCGGGCGGAGGCGCCGCCGTGCATCACCTGCAGCATGGGCGTCTCGACCTCGACGTAGCCGCGCTGGCGGAAGGTCTCCCGCATGGAGGCGTTGACCTTCGCGCGGTCGAGGACGTTCTTCCTGGCCTGGTCGCGGACGATGAGGTCGAGGTAGCGGCTGCGCACGCGGGTCTCGTCGGAGAGCTCGGAGTGCAGGTTCGGCAGGGGCAGCAGGGCCTTGGCGGCGATGCGCCACTCCGTCGCCATGATCGACAGCTCGCCCTTGCGGCTCGCGACGACGCGGCCTCCGACGAAGACGTGGTCGCCGAGGTCGACGAGCTCCTTCCACGCGGCGAGCGCCTCCTCGCCGACCTCGGCCAGCGAGATCATGGCCTGGATGCGCGTGCCGTCGCCGGCCTGCAGCGTGGCGAAGCAGAGCTTGCCGGTGTTGCGGAAGTGGACGACGCGGCCGGCGATGCCGACCACGTGGTCGGTCTCGACGCCGGGCTCGAGGTGGCCGAACTCCGCGCGGACCGCCGGGATGGTGGTGGTGACGGGGACCTGCACGGGGTACGCGCCGCCGCCGGGGCCGCCCTCGGCCTCGAGGCGCGCGCGCTTCGCGAGGCGCACGGCCTTCTGCTCGGCGATGTCCTCGGCGATGTCCTCGGCGGACTCCTCCACGGCGGCGGGCGTGGCGGTGGTCGCGGGTGTTCCGGGGCTGTCGGTCATGTGCGGGCGGATCCTCGCGGGTCGAAGGGGCGTGCGGCCGAACGGCCTCCCGTCGATTCTCGCAGGTGCGGACGCGGGCCGGGCACGGTCGCGCCGACGGACGGGAGGCGGTCGCGCCGGGAGGCCGGCGTCGCCGCTCAGGCGATGACGACGGTCTCGTTGTCGATGAGGCGCGTGGTGCCGACGCGGGCGGCGATGACGGCGAGCGCGGCACCGGAGAAGCCGTCGTCGACCGTCTCGAAGGTCGTCGGATCCACCACCTGGAAGTAGTCGAGCGTGACGGCGTGCTCCCCCATGACCACGGACTGGGCGGCGGCGATGACGGCGTCGATGCCGCGGGACCCCGCGCTCTGCGCCGCCTCGAGGGCGGCGGGGATGACGCGGGCGGCGCGGCGTTCGCGCTCGTCGAGGTAGCGGTTGCGGCTGGAGAGGGCGAGGCCGTCGGGCTCGCGCACGGTCTCCAGCTCCTCGATGCGCACCGGCATGTCGAGGTCGCGCACCATGCGCCGCACGAGGTGGAGCTGCTGCGCGTCCTTGCGGCCGAAGGTGGCGACGTCCGGCGCGACGATGTGCAGGAGCTTCGCGACGACGGTGAGCATGCCGTCGAAGTGGCCCGGCCGGGAGCGGCCCTCGAGCGAGAGCGCGACGGATCCGCCCGAGACGCGGATGCGCGCGGGGCCGTCCGGGTACATCTCGGCGGCCGACGGGGCGAACACCAGGTCGACGCCGGTGGCGGCGAGCGCCTCGACGTCGGCGTCGAGGGTGCGCGGGTAGGCGTCGAGGTCCTCCCCCGCGCCGAACTGCAGGGGGTTGACGAAGACGGAGACGACCACGAGGGATCCGGCCGCGCGCGCGTGGCGGGCGTGCGCCAGGTGGCCCTCGTGCAGCGCCCCCATGGTGGGGACGAGCACGACGACGGCCTCCTCGCCGGCGGCGGCGCGCTCGGCGCGGTGCGCGCGGACCAGGGCGCGCAGCTCGGCGATGCCGGTGACGACGGTGGGCGCGGGGATCGTCATGCCGTGGTGCTCCTCGGGTGCTCGGGACGCGGACACGACAGGTTAGTCCGCGCCGAGGCCCTCGTCCGTCGGCGGAGGCACGTCGCCCGTGGTGAGGCGCGCGCCGCCGGATGGGGAGGAGCGGCGGAGGGCGTCGTCGACGGCCGAGCGGATCAGCGGGCCGAGCACGCGCCCGGGCTCCTCGACGCCGATGCCCGCGAGGAGGCCCGTCGCCTGGTCGACGATGGCGGTCGAGAACGTGGTGGCCGTGGCGATGGCCTCGGCGTAGGCCGCGCGGTCCCGCTCCTCCACGACGACCGGCTCGCCGCCCATCTCCACCACGAGCACCTGCGCGATGGGGAGCACGGGCGCGGGCGCGGTGACGGCGAACCAGCTGTCGAGCATCCGGCTGAGGTCCATGCTCGTGCCGGTGAACGACATGGCCGGGTGGATGGCGAGCGGGATGATCCCCGCGGCGAAGGCCGGGGCGAGCACCTGGATCCCGTGCCCGGCGGAGGTGTGCATGACGAGCTGGCCCGCCTGCCACGCGCCCGTCGCGGCGAGGCCGGAGACGAGGCCGGGGAGCTCGGCGTCGGGGACCGCGAGGATCACGAGCTCGCTGCGCTCGACGATCTCGGGGATCTCCAGCACGGGCACGTCCGGGAGCATCGCCTCGGCGCGTTCGCGGCTCGCCTCGGAGACCGCGGAGATGCCCGTGATCGCGTGGCCGGCGCCCGCGAGCGCGAGGCCGAGCACGGGGCCGACGCGGCCGGCGCCGATGATGCCGACGCCGAGGCGGCCGGAGCGCTGGGAGGGGGCGGTCATGCGGGGTCCTCGGGGGTGGATCGGTGGCGCGGGGTGACGGGGGCGTCCTCCGGGGCGGGCGGCTCCGGGGCCGGCGGCTCCGAGGCGGGCGG
>NZ_LQXA01000035.1 GCF_001618005.1 Clavibacter tessellarius | reverse complement strand
GGGGGAGGGGGAGTTGTCGGCCATGACCGGGCAACACCGCGGGAATGCCCCGCCTTCCCGACCGGTTGCCCACCCGTGACCGACACCCCCGCCTCCGCCCTGCCCGCCCTCCGCGTCGACGTCTGGTCCGACATCGCCTGCCCGTGGTGCTACGTCGGCAAGCGGCGGTTCGAGGCCGGCGCGCGGGCGTTCGCCGCGCAGACGCCCGGCGCCCCGGCGATCGAGGTCACCTACCGGTCCTTCGAGCTCGCGCCCGACACCCCGGTCGACTTCCAGGGCACGGAGGTCGACTTCCTCGCCGGCCACAAGAGCATCCCCACCGAGCGCGTCCGCACGATGCTCGCCGACATGACCTCCCTCGCGGCCGCCGAGGGCCTCGACTACGACTACGACGCGCTGCAGCACACCAACACTGTCCTCGCGCACGAGCTGCTCCACCACGCGCGGGCGCACGGGCTGCAGCTCGAGATGGTCGAGCGCCTGCTGTCCGCCTACTTCACGGAGGGGCGCCACGTCGGGCGGGTGCCCGACCTCGTCGAGCTCGCGGCCGAGGTCGGCCTCGACGCCGACGCGGCGCGGGAGGCGCTCGAGTCGCACCGCCACCTCGACGACGTGCGGGCCGACCAGGCGCAGGCGGTCGCGTACGGCATCCAGGGAGTGCCGTTCTTCGTGATCGACGAGCGATTCGGCATCTCCGGCGCGCAGGACCCGACGGTCTTCGCGTCCGCCCTCGCCGAGGCCCTGGCCGCGCGCGACGGCGAGACCGTGCGCGTCGTCGCGGGCGAGGAGACGGCGCGATGAGCGTCCCTCCCGCCACGGGCACGCTGCCCGTCGTCGCGCCCGCGGCTCCGGAGACGCCGCGGCTCCCGCTCCTCGCGATGCGCGGATCCGCCGACGCCGCCGCCTGCGAGGGCGACGCGTGCCTCGTGCCCGGGGCCGTCGCCGCCCCGGCCGACGCGGGATCCGCCGCTCCGACGGACGCGGATCCCGCCGCCGACCTCGCGCGGGTGCGTGACGCCATCGACTCCGGCCGCGCCATCTGACTCTCCCTCCCCAGGCCGTCCCCGCCGCCTCCTCGAGCGGATGCCCGCCCGCGTCCGCCGCCTGCCGTCCCGTCTGGGAGAATCGAGCCGTCATGTCCTCTCCGACCCTCACCCCCGTGCCCTCCGCGGCCGACGTCCCCGGCGCGCCCGCGGCCTCCGCCCGGCCCGCCCTCCGCATCGGCGGCATCCCGCTCGACGTGCCCGTGGTGCTCGCGCCCATGGCGGGCATCACCAACACGGCCTTCCGCCGCCTCTGCCGGGAGTTCGGGGCCGGCCTCTACGTGAGCGAGATGATCACGAGCCGCGCGCTCGTCGAGCGCACCCCCGAGTCGATGCGCCTGATCACGCACCACCCGTCGGAGAAGGTCCGCTCCATCCAGCTCTACGGGGTCGACCCGAAGACCGTGCGCGAGGCCGTCACCATGCTCGTCGCGGAGGACCGCGCCGACCACATCGACCTCAACTTCGGCTGCCCCGTGCCCAAGGTCACCCGGAAGGGCGGGGGAGCGGCGCTGCCCTGGAAGCTCGGGCTCTTCACCGACATCGTCGAGGGCGCGGTGAAGGCCGCGGGCGACGTGCCGCTCACGGTCAAGATGCGCAAGGGCATCGACGCCGACCACCTCACCTACCTCGAGGCCGGCCGCGCCGCCGAAGCCGCGGGCGTCGCCTCCATCGCGCTGCACGCGCGCACGGCGAGCGACTACTACAGCGGGCACGCCGACTGGTCGGCCATCGCGAAGCTCAAGCAGGCCATCACGAGCGTGCCCGTCCTCGGCAACGGCGACATCTGGGCCGCGGAGGACGCCATCCGCATGATGGACGAGACCGGCGCCGACGGCGTGGTCGTCGGCCGGGGCTGCCTCGGCCGCCCCTGGCTCTTCGGCGACCTCGCCGCCGCCTTCCACGCGCGCGCCGCCGGGTCGGATCCCGCCGACACGCCGCGCGCGCAGCCCTCGCAGGGCGCCGTCGCCGACACCTTCCGCCGCCACGTGGAGCTCCTCGCGGAGTTCTTCGAGAGCGAGGAGCGCGGCTGCCGCGACGCGCGCAAGCACGTCGCCTGGTACTTCAAGGGCTACCCCGTCGGCGGCGACCTGCGGGCGGCGCTCGCCTCGGCGTCGTCGCTCGAGGAGATCGACGGCCTGCTCGCCACCCTCGACCGCGACCAGCCCTACCCGGGTGCCGGCGCCGAGGGCGCGCGCGGCCGCCAGGGCAGCATGAAGCGCACGGCGCTGCCGGACCGCTGGCTCGAGAGCCGCGACATCGACGCGCAGGATGCGATGGACATCGCGGACGGGGAGATCCACAACAGTGGCGGTTGAGAGCACCGAGGCGCGGTCCGCGTACAGCGAGACCGACGCGGAGCGTTGGTACCCGGAGCAGCACTCCTCACGCCGCAGCGACTTCGCGCGCGACCGCGCCCGTCTCCTGCACTCCAGCGCCCTCCGGCGCCTGGCCGCGAAGACGCAGGTGCTGAGCCCCATGGCGGGCCTCGACTTCGCGCGCAACCGCCTCACCCACTCGCTCGAGGTGGCGCAGGTGGGCCGCGAGCTCGCCTCGAGCCTCGACCTGGATCCCGACGTGGTCGACACCGCGTGCCTCGCGCACGACATCGGCCACCCGCCCTTCGGCCACAACGGCGAGCGGGCGCTCAACGACTGGGCGGCCGACATCGGCGGCTTCGAGGGCAACGCGCAGACGCTGCGGCTGCTCACGCGGCTGGAGCCCAAGGTCATCGGGCCGGAGGGGCGGCCGTACGGGCTCAACCTCACGCGCGCGAGCCTCGACGCGAGCTGCAAGTACCCGTGGCCGAGCTCGCAGTCGGTGCCGGATCCCTCGGGCCGTGGCAAGTTCGGCTTCTACGACGACGACGTGGCGGCGTTCGCGTGGCTCCGCGAGGGCGCGCCCACGGGCCGCCGCTGCATCGAGGCCGAGGTCATGGACCTCAGCGACGACATCGCGTACTCCGTGCACGACTTCGAGGACGCCATCGTCGGCGGCTACGTCGACGTGCGCGCGCTCGGCGCCCGGGTCGACCACGAGGAGCTCGTCGACTCGATGGTCGCGTGGATCGGCGGGGCGCACTCGCACGAGGAGCTCATCCAGGCGTTCGACCGGCTCGACTCGCTCGACGTCTGGGTCGACGAGTACGACGGCGGCCGCGGCGCCCAGGCGGCGCTGAAGGACCTCACCAGCCAGCTCATCGGCCGGTTCGCGGGCGCCGCCACGCAGCTCACGCGCGCCACGCACACGGACCGCAGCCTCATCCGCTTCGGCGCGCACGTGGTCGTGCCGCGCGCCATCCAGGCGGAGATCGCAGTGCTCAAGGGCATCGTCGCGGCGTTCGTCATGTCGAAGAACACGCGCCAGCCCATCTACGCCCGCCAGCGCGAGGTGCTCGCCGGCCTCGCCGACGCCCTGCACGCGCGCGGCGCCGACGAGCTCGACCCGGGCTTCGCGGGGGACTGGCGCGAGGCTGCGGACGACGGGGCGCGCAAGCGCGTCATCGTCGACCAGGTCGCCAGCCTCACCGACCAGTCGGCCATCGCCTGGTACGAGCGCCTGTGCGCCCGGCCCGTCTTCTGACGCCCGCGCGGCGCATCCCGCGACCCGGGATCGCCTCCGGGGCCGGACGTAGGATGAGCCAATGGCCCTGATCCGCAAGAGCGACATCGACGAGGTGCGCTCCCGGGTCAACCTGGGCGACGTGGTGGGGGAGTACGTCACCCTCAAGTCCGCCGGCGTCGGATCCCTCAAGGGCCTCTGCCCCTTCCACGACGAGCGCACCCCGAGCTTCCACGTGCGGCCGCAGGTCGGCTTCTACCACTGCTTCGGCTGCGGCGAGGGCGGCGACGTCTACACGTTCCTGCAGCGCATGGACCACGTCACGTTCGCCGAGGCCGTGGAGCGCATGGCGCAGCGCATCGGCTACCAGCTCCACTACGAGGACGGCCAGGCCGCCACCGACCAGGGCAACCGCTCGCGCCTGCTCGGCGCCAACGAGGCCGCCGCGGAGTTCTTCGTCGAGCAGCTCGGATCCGAGGAGGCGGAGATCGGCCGCACGTTCCTCGGGGAGCGCGGCTTCGACCAGGGGGCGGCGCAGCGCTTCGGGGTCGGCTTCGCGCCGCAGAGCTGGGACGCGCTCTCCTCGCACCTCCAGGCGAAGGGCTACTCCGAGGCCGAGCTCGTGACCGCCGGCCTCCTCAGCCAGGGCGACCGCGGCGCGTACGACCGCTTCCGCGGCCGGCTCGTGTGGCCCATCCGCGACCTCACGGGAGCCACGGTCGGCTTCGGCGCGCGCCGCCTCCGCGAGGACGACAAGGGCCCCAAGTACCTCAACACCCCGGAGACGCCCGTCTACCACAAGAGCTCCGTGCTCTACGGGCTCGACCTCGCCAAGCGCGACGTGAGCCGCGGCCGGCAGGTCGTCGTGGTCGAGGGCTACACGGACGTCATGGCCTGCCACCTCGCCGGGGTCACCACCGCGGTCGCCACCTGCGGCACCTCGTTCGGCGTCGACCACATCAAGGTCCTCCGCCGCGTGCTCGGCGACGACAGCGGGCTCGGCGAGGTCGTCTTCACGTTCGACCCCGACGCGGCGGGCCAGAAGGCCGCGATGCGCGCGTTCTCCGAGGAGCGCCGCTTCGCCGCGCAGACCTACGTCGCCGTCGGGCCCGAGGGGCTGGATCCCTGCGACCTCCGCCTCACGCGCGGCGACGACGCCGTGCGCCGGATGATCCAGGGCAAGAAGCCCATGTTCGAGTTCGCGATCAAGCAGATCCTCGCCGACCACGACCTCGACACCGTCGAGGGCCGCGTCGCCGCGCTCCGGGCCGCCGCGCCCGTGGTGGCGGACATCCGCGACCCGTCGCTCCGGCCGGGCTACGCGCGCGAGCTCGCCGGCTGGCTCGGCATGGACCTCACCGAGGTCGGCCGCGCCGTCCAGACGGCGGGCCGCAGCATGCCGGCCGACGGCGCCGACCGCTCGGGCGGCACGCCGTCGGGGCGCGGCGGATCCGGCCAGCACGGTCGCGACGAGGACGGCTCCGCGGTCGAGAGCTCCCGCTCCATGTCGCTCATGGACCTGCCCACCGACCTCGCCACCCGCCTCGAGCGCGACGCGCTCATGGCGATGCTGCAGCACCCGGAGCTCGTCGGGAACGACCTCGTGATGCGGGCGGCGCAGGTCACCTTCGTGAACGAGAGCCTCGCCGTCGTCCGCGACGGCGTCATCGGCAGCATGGACGCGCTCGGCGGCGCCGACTGGCTGTCGCGTGTGGCCCTCGAGGTGCCCGAGTCGTTCGCCACCCTGGTGAAGCAGCTGGGCGTGGCGCCGCTCCCGAACCGCGGCGACGCCGACAAGCTCGCGATCTACGTGAAGGGCGTCACGGCCGAGCTCGTCGGACGCGATCTCCTGCGCCGGAAGGCCGACCTCATCGGCCGCCTGCAGCGCACCGACGCGACGCACGAACGCGAGCGCTACCAGGAGATCCAGCGCGAGCTGATGCAGGTCGAGGCCGAGCGCCGCGCCCTCCGCGAATAGGCGGTCCCGCCCGTCGGCGGCTTTGTTTCATTCGTGTGAAGAAGCGTCATCGTGTGTCCCCGGGGTCGGGACTGCTGTTTCCCGTGTGTTAGAAATCATTCACAGCACAGCGTCCGTGTCTCCCGATGCGCGGGCGCGAACCCCTTCATGAAAGAGGCACTCGGAACATGACGTCCGCATTCTCCCGGCGCTCACGCGTCCTGCTCGCCACGGCCGGGTTCTCCGCCGCGGCCCTCGTCCTCGCCGGCTGCTCCGGCGGATCCGGCGACCCGCTCGCCGAGGACGGCGCGTCTGGCGGCGGCTCCATCGTCGTCGGCACGACCGACAAGGTCCTGTCGCTCGACCCCGCGGGCTCGTACGACAACGGCTCCTTCGCGGTGCAGAACCAGGTCTTCCCCTTCCTGTTCAACAGCCCCTACGGCAGCCCGGACGTCGAGCCCGACCTCGCCGTCTCCGGCGAGTACACCTCGGCGAACGAGTTCACCGTGAAGCTCAAGCCCGACCTGAAGTTCGCGAACGGCCACGCGCTCACCTCGAGCGACGTCAAGTACAGCTTCGACCGCACCGCCGCCATCGCGGCGAACGGCGCCGACAACGGCAACGGCCCGTCGTCGCTGCTCGCCAACATCGAGTCCGTCGCGGCGCCCGACGACACCACGGTCGTCTTCACGCTGAAGACCGCGAACGACCAGACCTTCGAGCAGGTGCTCTCGAGCCCCGCCGGCCCCATCGTCGACGAGGAGGTGTTCCCGGCCGACAAGCTGGCGGACCCCGCCGACATCGTGGCCGCCAACGCGTTCGCCGGCCAGTACGTGATCACCGACTTCCAGCTCAACCAGCTCGTCGCCTACGCGCCGAACGCCGACTACCAGGGCGTCCTGCCGAAGGCCGCCAACGGCGGCGTCACCGCGCGCTACTACGCGGACGAGACCACCATGAAGCTCGCCGTGCAGAACGGCGAGATCGACGTGGCGGGCCGCTCGCTCGGCGCCACCGACATCGCCGACCTCAAGAAGGACGACTCCGTACAGGTCATCGACGGCCCCGGCGGCGAGATCCGCTACATCACGTTCAACCTGAACACGCAGCCCTTCGGCACGACGACGGGCGAGGCCGACCCGGCCAAGGCCCTCGCCGTCCGCACGGCGGCCGCCGACCTCATCGACCGCGACGAGCTGTCGACCGAGGTCTACAACGGCACCTACACGCCGCTCTACTCCTACGTGGCCGACGGCCTCTCCGGCGCGAACCAGGCGCTGAAGGGCATGTACGGCGACGGGAACGGCGGGCCGGACGCGGACAAGGCGGCGAAGGCCCTCTCCGACGCCGGCGTGGCCACGCCCGTCGCGCTGCAGCTCCAGTTCAACCCGGACCACTACGGCGCCGGCTCGGACGACGAGTACGCGCTCGTCAAGCAGCAGCTCGAGGCGACCGGCCTGTTCCAGGTGAACCTGCAGTCCACCATCTGGGACCAGTACAGCAAGGCCCGCGTCAACGACGAGTACCCGGCGTACCAGCTCGGCTGGTTCCCCGACTACTCGGACGCGGACAACTACCTCACGCCGTTCTTCTCCCCGCAGTCGTTCGTGAAGAACCACTACGACAACCCCGCCGTGACGGACCTCATCACGCAGCAGCTGTCGGAGGCCGACACCTCGAAGCGCGCCGAGCTCATCGGCCAGATCCAGGACGAGGTCGCCGCCGACCTGCCGACCCTGCCCCTGCTCCAGGGCTCGCAGGTCGCGGTGGCCGGCAAGGACGTGAAGGGCGTGACGCTCGACGCGTCCTTCAAGTTCCGCTACGCCCCGATCACCAAGGGCTGAGCCGACCGGCGGGAGGGCGGTCGATAGGCTGACGCCCTCCCGGATGGGGCGTCCCGCTGCGGCGGGACGCCCCTCTCCTGTGTCGCCCTGGGCGGCAGCACCCGCCCGCTCCGCACCGATCCTCCGCTGACCTGAAAGGCACATCCGCCGTGACCGTCATCCCGGACGCCGTCCCCGCGTCCGCACCCCCCGGGGCGAAGCCGCCCAAGGCCCGGAAGCAGGGGATCGGGCTCGGCCAGTACATCCTCATCCGCGCCGTGCTCATCATCCCCACCGTCTTCATCCTCGTGACGCTGGTCTTCTTCCTCATGCGCATCGTGGGCGACCCGATCTCCGCCGCCGTCGGCGACCGCCTCACGCCCGAGCAGCTCCAGGAGCGCCTCGCGACCGCCGGGTTCGACCGGCCGATCGTCGTGCAGTACCTCGAGTACCTCGGCCAGATCGCGACGGGGAACTTCGGCCGCTCGCTCACCGACAACCGGCTGATCAGCGAGGTGCTGCTCCAGTACGGCTCCGCCACGCTCGAGCTGGTCGTCTACTCGCTCATCGTCGCGTTCCTCATCGGCATCCCGCTCGGGCTCGTGGCCGCCTACTTCAAGGACCGCACTCCCGACGCCGTGCTGCGGATCCTCGCGATCCTCGCCTACGCCACGCCCGTGTTCTTCGCGGGCCTGCTCCTCAAGCTCGTGTTCTCGGTCTGGCTCGGGATCCTCCCGCTGTCGGGCCGCGCGGACACGCGCGTCGAGGTCGCCCTCGGCCGGCTGGAGGACCCGACCGGCATCTACCTCATCGACGCGCTCCGCCTCGGCAGCCCCACCGCCGTGAGCGACGTGCTCGAGCACGCGGTGCTCCCGGCGCTCGCGCTCGGCCTGCTCACGGCCGGCATCTTCCTGCGGCTCGTGCGCACGAACGTCATCTCGACGCTCGGCACCGAGTACGTGGACGCGGCCCGCTCGCGCGGCGTGGGCGAGTTCCGCCTCACGACACGGCACGCGCTGAAGCCCGCGCTCATCCCGATCATCACGGTCGTGGGCCTGCAGATCGCCGTCATGCTCGGCGGCGCGGTGCTCACGGAGACCACGTTCGAGTGGCGCGGTCTCGGCTTCCAGCTGGCGCAGTACCTGGCCGCGCGCGACTTCGTGGCCGTGCAGGGCATCGTGGCGCTGCTCGCCGTGATCGTGGCCGTGACCAACTTCATCGTCGACGTCGTCGCGGCGCTCATCGACCCGCGAGTGAGGTACTGACATGACCGACACCACCACCGCCCCCGCGACCACCCCGGCGCGCCGCTCGCTCCTCTCCCGCCTCCCGCTCCTCTCGCACGTGCGGCAGAGCGTGGGACTCCAGCGCGGCATGCTCGTCGCGGGCATGGTCATCACCGGGATCTTCATCGTCCTCGCGGCGCTCGCGCCCGTCATCGCGCCCTTCGGCTTCGCCCAGGGCCAGGCCGACGGCGAGTCCTTCCCACGCCAGTCCGCGCCCGACGGCACGCACGTCTGGGGCACCACGGTCGGCGGCTACGACGTGTTCTCGCGCGTCGTCTGGGGCACGCAGACCGCGCTGTCCGTCGTCGTGATCGCCGTCGTGCTCTCGCTGTTCGCCGGCGTGCTGCTCGGCGTGGTCTCCGGCTACCTCGGCGGCTGGCTCGACAGGATCCTCGTGGTCATCGCCGACGCCATCTACCCGTTCCCGACGCTGCTGCTCGCCATCGTGGTGAGCATCGTGCTGAACGGCGGGCAGTCGAGCCTCTGGGGCGGCATCCTCTCGGCCGCCGTCAGCATCACCGTGGTCTACATCCCGCAGTACTTCCGGGTGATCCGCGCGGAGGTCGTGCGGCTGAAGGCGGAGGCGTTCGTCGAGAGCGCCAAGGTCATCGGCACCTCGGCGCCGCGGATCATGTTCGTGCACGTGCTGCGGAACTCCACCCGCACGCTGCCGTTGATCCTCACCCTCAACGCGTCGGAGGCCATCCTCACGCTCGCGGGCCTCGGCTTCCTCGGCTTCGGCATCGCGCCGACGTCGGCCGCCGAGTGGGGCTACGACCTCAACCGCGCGCTCGCGGACACCGCGAGCGGCGTCTGGTGGACCGGCGTCTTCCCGGGCGTCGCCATCGTGCTGCTCGTCCTCGGGCTCACGCTCGTCGGCGAGAGCGTGAACGACATCTCCGACCCCAAGCTGCGCGCCCGCAAGCGCGCCTCGACCAAGAAGGTGTCCGCATGAGCGACGTCGTCTCCATCCGCGACCTCGGGGTGACCTTCGCGACCGACGGCGGCGACGTCCGTGCGGTCGACGGGGTGTCCCTCACGGTGTCGCCCGGCGAGATCCTCGCCATCGTGGGCGAGTCGGGGTCGGGCAAGTCCGTCACCGCCCGCACGGTGCTCGGCCTCCTGCCCGACACGGCCGTCACCGACGGCGCCGTGCTCCTCAGCGACCGCACCGGCCAGGGCGCGGTCGACGTGCTCTCCCTGTCCGCCGACAAGCTGCGCCAGGTGCGCGGACGTGACGTCGCGATGGTGTTCCAGGAGCCGTCCACGGCCCTGAACCCCGTGCACACCGTGGGGTGGCAGATCATCGAGGGCCTCCGCGCCCACGGCCGGGTCTCCCGGAAGGAGGGCCGCGCGAAGGCGGTCGACATCCTCCGCCGGGTCGGCATCCCGGACCCCGAGACCCGCGTCGACCACTACCCGCACCAGTTCTCGGGCGGCCAGAAGCAGCGCGTCGTCATCGCGATGGCGCTCGTGCTCGACCCCGGCCTCATCGTCGCGGACGAGCCGACCACCGCGCTCGACGTGACCGTGCAAGCCGAGATCCTCGACCTGCTGCGCCGCTGCCGCGACGAGTTCGGCGCCGCCGTGATCCTCATCACCCACAACATGGGCGTGGTCGCCGACCTGGCCGACCGCGTGGCCGTCATGTACCGCTCGCGTCTCGTGGAGCAGGCCGACGTGGCCACGCTCTTCGCGTCGCCGAAGGAGGAGTACACGCGGAACCTGCTGGCGTCCGTGCCGAAGCTCGGCGAGGGCGTCGCCGCGACCGAGGAGCGCGCCGCGGTGCGCACCCGGGCCCGGCAGGCGTCGACCACGGAGACGGCGCCCGTCGTCGTGGCGAAGGGACTCGAGATCGAGTACCCGGGCCGCCTCGGCTCACCCGCATTCCGCGCCGTGAAGGGCGTGGACCTGCACATCGAGGCGGGCGAGGTCCTGGGGCTCGTGGGGGAGTCCGGCTCCGGCAAGACGACCATCGGGCGCGCCATCGCGGGCCTCACGAGCGTCACGGGCGGATCCCTGCAGGTGCTCGGCACCGAGATGCTCGGCGTGCGCGAGCGCGACTTCCGGAAGCGGCGCGCCGACATCGGGTTCGTGTTCCAGGATCCGGCCACGAGCTTCAACCCGCGCCTCACCATCGCCGAGTGCGTGGCCGAGCCGCTCATCGTGCACGGCCGGGCGAAGAGCCCGCAGGCCGCGCGCGGCCGGGTGGACGAGCTGCTCGAGGCCGTCCAGCTGCCCAAGGCGTTCGGCGACCGCTACCCGCACGAGCTCTCGGGCGGCCAGCGCCAGCGCGCGAGCCTCGCCCGCGGGCTCGCGCTCGAGCCGTCGCTGCTCGTCGCGGACGAGCCGACGAGCGCGCTCGACGTGTCCGTGCAGGCGCGCGTGCTGGAGCTCTTCACGGAGCTGCAGCGCGAGCTCGGGTTCGCGGCGCTGTTCATCAGCCACGACCTGGCCGTCGTCGACCTGCTCGCCGACCGGATCGCCGTGCTCTACCGCGGCGAGCTCGTGGAGGAGGGGACCGGCGCCCAGGTGCTCGGGAACCCGCAGCACCCGTACACGCAGCGCCTCCTGGCGTCGCTGCCCGTGCCGGACCCCGCCGAGCAGGCGGAGCGCCGCGCCCGGCTGCACGCCCTCCGCGCCGCCGAGCGGGCCGACGGCTAGGCGGCTTCCGAGCGGAACGCCGCCGAGGCCGGGCATGATGGGTCGCGACCCGCACAGGCGTCCGGCCGGGCAGCGCGCCCGGCCGGACGGCCTCGCCGAGGACGGAGCAGCCGCATGACGCACATCCCCCGAGCCGCCGACCCGGACGGGCCCGACGCCGCCCGGTCCGGATCCGGCTCCGTCGAGCCCGTGCTCGACGCGCGCGACCTCCGTCTCGCCTACGCCCCGCGTCGCGGTGCCGACGCGCCGCCCGCGGTCGACGGTGTGACGCTCCGCATCCGGCCGGGCGAGGTGCTCGGCGTCGTCGGCGCGAGCGGATCCGGCAAGTCGTCGCTCGCGCGCGTGCTCGCGGGTCTCGTGCCGCCCGGCGAGGAGGGCGCCGCCGTCCCGCGGATCACGGGCGGCGACGCCTCCGTCCTCGGCCAGGGCCTCCGCCGCATGGGCCGCCGCGCCCGCACGCGCACGACCTACGCCATCGGCTACGTGCCCCAGGACGCCGGCACGACGCTGCACCCGCAGCTCACGGCGAGCGAGGCGATCGCCGAGCCGATCTTCTCCCGGGACCGCCGCTTCGACAGGGAGGTCGCCGCGCGCCGGGTGGTCACGCTGCTCACCGCCCTCGACCTCCCGCCCGGCACGCAGGACCGCTATCCGCACGAGCTCTCGAGCGGCCAGCGGCAGCGGGTGGCCCTCGCCCGGGCGCTCGTGCTCGGTCCGCGCCTCCTCATCGCCGACGAGCCGACGTCCGGCGTCGACGTGATGAGCCGCGTCGCCGTCCTCGACCTCCTGCGCGACCTGCAGGCCCGGGGCGGGTTCTCCGCGCTGGTGGTCAGCCACGACCTCGCGGTCGTCGAGCGCCTCACCGACCGGCTCGCCGTGATGCACCGGGGCACGCTCGTCGGGTACGGCGACATCGACGACGTGCTCGCGGATCCGACGCACCCGTACGTGCAGGGGCTCGCCGAGTCGCGCGCCGCCGCCGACCGGGGCGCGCCCGCCGCCGCACCGGAGCCCGAGCCGACCGACCCGCCCGTCGTGATCCCGCAGATCGCACCCCCCGCCCGCGTCCCGCACCCCCGGAGGCCCCTCGCATGACCGACACCGCCGCACCCACCACCGCCGCCCGCGTCCACCGCGCGGTCGACGGCGCCACGCCCCACCGCCTCGAGGGCGACGCGCGCCCCGAGCCCGGCCCCATCGCGATGCTGCCACGCACCGAGGACGCCTACCTCGAGGCCGTCCGCGACGGCGGCGGGGAGGTGGCCGACCTCTCACCCGAGACGCGCGGCATCGTCTGGCTCTCGATCACGCGGGCCGCCGAGCTCACGGACACCCTCTCCGCGAACCCGCAGGTGCAGTGGGTCCAGCTCCCGTTCGCGGGCGTCGACGCCTTCGCGGACACGCTGCGCGCGTGCAACCGGCCCGGCCTCGTCTGGACGAGCGCCAAGGGCGCGTACTCGCAGCCCGTGGCCGAGCACGCGCTCGCGCTCACCCTCGCCGCGCTCCGCGAGCTGCCCAAGCGCGCCCGGGCCACGTCGTGGGCCTCCGCGAGCGGCCTCTCCCTGTACGGCGCGGAGGTCGTCGTGGTCGGCGCGGGCGGCATCGCGCTGGAGTACATCCGGCTCCTGCAGCCGTTCGACGTCCGGGTCACGGTCGTCCGCCGGAGCGCCGAGCCCGTCGCGGGCGCCGCCCGCACCGTCACGTCCGACCGCCTCGACGAGGTCATCGCCGACGCCGACGTCGTGATGCTCGCCGCCGCCAGCACCGACGACACCGCCCGCCTGATCGGCGCACCGCAGCTCGCGCGGATGAAGGACACCGCGGTCCTCGTGAACATCGCCCGTGGCGCGCTCGTGGACTCCGACGCGCTGCTCGAGGCGCTGCGCTCGGGTTCGATCCACGGCGCGGGCCTCGACGTCACCTCCCCCGAGCCCCTGCCGGACGGCCACCCGCTGTACTCCGAGGAGCGCTGCGTCATCACGCCGCACACGGCCGACACCCCGGACATGGTGCGGCCGCTGCTCGCCGAGCGGATCCGGCTGAACACGGAGGCGTTCCTACGCACGGGCGACTTCGTGGGCATCGTCGCGCCGTCCTCCGGGTACTGAGACGGGGCGCCTCCCGCCGATCGTCCGACTGCCGGGCGCCGGCGCGGGGGCGCGGGGGCGTGTCGGCGGCTCCCCGTAGGGTGGTTCACGTGATGACGCCCGAGGAAGCCGCCGTGCCCGAGGTGTCCATGTGGGCGGGCGGGTACACGTCCGACTCGGGCGGATCCGGCATCGGCATCACTGGCCTGGCGGTCGACGCGGTCACCGGCGAGCCCGCGGTCGTGGGCACCGCGGTCGAGACGCCCTCGCCGTCGTTCCTCCTCGCGCGCGGCGACGTCGTCTACGCCGTGGGGGAGGCGGCCGACCGTGTCGAGGCCTTCCGCCGCGGACCCGGGGGCTCTCTCCGGTGGGCCGGCGGTCAGCCGAGCGGCGGCTCCGGGCCCTGCCACCTGCACGTCGTCGACGACCTGCTCCTCACCTCCCACTACGGCGACGGCACGGTGGCCGTCCACCCGCTCGCGGAGGACGGCGCCATCGGCGAGGCCGTCCAGCTCCTCGGCGCGGAGGGGTCCGGCCCGCGCCCGCAGCAGGACGGCCCGCACGCGCACAGCGCGCTCCACGTCGGCGACGGCGTCGTGCTCACGGCCGACCTCGGCACCGACACCGTGCACGTCCACGTCCTCCGCGACGGACGCCTCGAGCGCGTCGGCGGCGTCGACCTCCCCGCCGGCACCGGCCCGCGCCACCTGGCGCTCCTCGACTCCGGCCGCGTGCTCCTCGTGGGGGAGCTCGACGGGACCCTCCACGCGCTCGAGGGAGCGGGCACGATGTGGCGGATCGCCGCGTCCACGCCGTGCGCGGCCGAGCCCGACCCCCGCGATTCCGCGGCCGAGGTGCAGGTGTCCGCCGACCGGCGCCTCGCGTACGTCGGCCTCCGCGGGTCCGACCGCATCGCCGTGATCGGGATCGACGCCGACGGTCGGCTCGCGCCGGTGTCCGCCTTCGACTGCGGCGGCACGACGCCCCGGCACCACGTGCTCGTGGGCGAGCGACTGCACGTCGCCAACCAGGGATCCGGCACCGTCACGACGTTCCGGCTCGATCCGGCGATGGGGCTGCCGACGGGCGCGCCGGCGGTCCTCCCGGTGCCGAGCCCCACGTACCTGCTGCCCGTCGGCTAGGGGCGCCGCCCGCGGGGGACGCGCCGTGACCGTCAGCGCAGCAGCATGGGCGCGGCCGCCCGGATCTCCTCCTCCACGCCCAGCCCGCGCCACCCCGCCGAGGTGAACGCCCGGCCGTCGACGCCGTTGCGGTCCAGGAGCGCGAAGCCGACCGCGCGGATCCCCGAGTAGGCGAGGAGGACCGGGCGCCCCGGGTCCGACACCAGCGCCACGATGCGGTCGCGACGGGCCTCGAGCAGGGGCAGGGCGTCGGCGGGAGCGTGCTCGGCCGCGGGGAGGCCGGCGACGACGACGTCCACGGGATCCGGGTCCGCGGCGCCGCCCGCATCGCCGTCGGCGGCCCCGGGAGCGGGGGAGGACGTCGGGCGGGTCGTCGCCGCGCGCTCCCGGTGGTCCTCGACGAGCAGCGACCACAGCCGGTCCACGTCGTTCGGCCGCGCCAGCACCACCTCGAACATCCCCATGCGGCGACCGTACCCGCGGACGGGCCATCCGGGTCGCCCGTCGGGCGGCCCGACACCGCGATCCCGACGGCCGACCGCGCGCGGATCCCGCGTGCCGGACCCCGCGGACGCGCCCGGACCGCGCGAGGTGATCAGAGGCGCCCGGATTCTTTGCTACGCTTTCCAGGTTGCTCCACGTGATCCTCGATAGCTCAATTGGCAGAGCAGCCGGCTGTTAACCGGCAGGTTGTTGGTTCGAGTCCAACTCGGGGAGCGAAGGCCTCGCGGCTCCACCCGCGGGGCCTTTTACTTTGCCCGGCGCGTGGCCGAGCGGCGATGCGCGATCCGTCCCGCGTCCCGCCCCCGCCCTCAGTCCTCCAGGTGGTCGCGTCCCGGCAGCCACGAGTTGCCGGGCACGCCCCAGCCGCTCCTCCGCATCGCCTTCGCCACGGGCTTCCGGTGCTCGTGCGCGAGCCGGTCCGTGTACAGGTAGCCGTCGAGGTGGTCGAACTCGTGCTGCAGGATCCGCGCGAACCAGCCCTCCGCCTCGATCTCGAACGGCTTCCCGTCGAGGTCGACGGCGTGGAGGATCGCCCGCTCCGCGCGCACCAGCGGGAAGCGCTCGCCCGGGAACGACAGGCAGCCCTCCTCCTCGAGGTCCTCGTCGGCGTCGCGCACCGGGACGGGCGTGATGAAGAGGTCGGGGTTCACGGCCACCCCGCGGAGCGGCTCGCCCTCATCCGTCGAGTAGGAGTAGACGAACACGCGCAGCGGCACGCCCACCTGCGGCGCCGCGAGGCCCACGCCCGGCGCCTCGTCCATCGTCACGAACATGTCGGCGACGAGGGCGCGCAGGTCGTCGTCGAACGCCTCCACCTCCCGTGCGCGGGCGTGCAGGACGGGGTCTCCGGTGATCCGGATGGGGAGGACGGGCATGCTGCCGATGATAGGCGCGGCGGCGACGCGGGCCGTCCGCGGCCGAGGCGGCCGGTAGTGTCGGGGAGTGCCCTTCGACGCCGACCCCGTGCTCCAGGCAGCATCGCTGACCCCGTACCAGGCGCTCGGCATCCCGATCGCCCTCGTCGGCGCGGTCTTCCTGTCCCTCGGCGCGCAGCTGCAGTCGCAGGGCGTCACCAAGATGGAGGCCCGCGGGAAGAAGAGCACCGCCGGCCTCAGCCTCCGCCAGCTCGGCGCGCTCCTCGGCCGTCCGTCCTGGGTGGCGGGCACCGTGATGCTCGGCCTCGCGATCGTCCTGCAGCTCGTCAGCCTCCGGCTCGCCCCGCTCATCGTCGTGCAACCGCTCGGCGCCGTCGCCCTCGTGGTCACCGCGATCCTCAACTCGCGGGCCACGGGCAAGCGCCTCGACCTCAAGGCGAAGCGCGCGGTGGCGCTCTGCATCGGCGGCGTCGGGCTCTTCGTGGTCTTCGCGGCGGTGTTCGCGAAGGAGACGCCCATCCGGACGCCCGAGCTCATCACGGTCCTGGTGATCCTCGCGCTGGTGCTGGTCGTGCTCGGCGGCCTCTTCCTCTACTTCCGGCGCCGCGTGCAGGCCATCTTCTACATCATCAGCGCGGGCGTCCTCTACGGGTTCGTGGCGACGCTCGCGAAGGTGGTCATCAACCGCATCACGATCGGCGCCTTCGACGCCCTCACGGTGGTGTGCGTCGTCGCGCTCGTCGCGGCCACGCTGCTCGGCGCCTACTTCGTGCAGACCGCGTACTCGTCCGGTCCGCCGGACCTCGTCATCGCCGGCCTCACCGTCGTGGATCCGCTCGTCGCGGTCTGCATCGGCGTGACCGTCCTCGGCGAGGCGGCCGACGCTCCCGTCTACGCGAGCGTGATGTTCCTCGTCGCGGGAGCGGTCGCCGTCGCGGGCGTCTTCCAGCTGGCGAAGCACCACCCGCACGCGTCCTGACGGCCCGGGGGAGCGTGCGACCCGACCTCCGGGTGCGCGGTGCGCCGCCCGTCCGCCACGGAGCACGTGCGATACGTTGCTACGCGACACCCGGCCCCCGCCCCACGAGGGCGACGGACCCGGACGCCGACACCCCTGGAGAGACACCTCTTGCCGAACACCTCGGACGCGACACCGCACCATCCCGCGAACTCCGACCGCCCGATGCGGATCCTGATCGGCGCGGACACGTTCCCGCCGGACGTGAACGGCGCCGCCCGGTTCGCCGAGCGGCTCGCGGGCGGGCTCGTGCGTCGCGGCCACGAGGTGCACATCGTCGCCCCGGCACCGACGCGCAAGCACGGCACGTGGACCGAGGTCCACGACGGCGAGGAGGTCACCGCGCACCGGCTGCGGAGCTGGCGCTGGTACCCGCACGACTGGCTCCGGTTCGCCCTGCCGTGGAACATCAACCAGAACAGCGCGCGGATCCTCGACGCCGTCCAGCCCGACGTCGTCCACTTCCAGTCCCACATCGTGACGGGGCGCGGCCTCAGCATCGAGGCGGAGAAGCGCGGCATCCGCGTCATCGGCACCAACCACTTCATGCCCGAGAACATGCTGCAGCACACGCTGCTGCCCGTGGCGTGGCAGGACAAGGCCATCAAGGCCGCGTGGCGCGCCGCACGCCGCACCTTCGGCCGCGCCGAGGCCGTCACGACGCCCACGCGCCGCGCCGCGCAGTTCCTGGAGCGGTACACGGGGCTCACCGGGGTCATCGCGATCTCCTGCGGCATCGACGCCGCCAACTACACGCCCGACTTCACGCCGCGCACGCGCAACCGCGTCGTCTTCGTCGGCCGCGTGACGGGGGAGAAGCAGATCGACGTGCTGCTCCGCGCGTTCGCGCTCCTGCCGGACTCGCTCGACGCCGAGCTCGAGATCGTCGGCGGCGGCGACCAGAAGAACGCGCTGGAGCGGCTCGCCGCGGAGCTGGGCATCGCCGACCGCACCACCTTCACCGGCTACGTCTCCGACGAGGAGCTGCGCCGCGCGTACACCCGCGCCACCGTGCTCGCGATGCCGAGCATCGCCGAGCTGCAGTCCATCGTCACCATGGAGGCGATGGCATCGGCGCTGCCCGTGGTCGCGGCCGACGCCATGGCGCTGCCGCACCTCGTGCACGACGGGGAGAACGGCTACCTGTTCCGCCCGAGCGACGTGGGGGACCTCGCCGCCAAGCTGCGGAAGGTGCTCGAGCTGCCCGAGGAGGAGTTCCAGCGGATGAAGCACGAGAGCCTCGCGGTGGTCGCGAGCCACGACATCGACCGCACGATCTCGACGTTCGAGAGCCTGTATCGTGGGGAGCCCGTGGCCGCACCGGTCACGGACGAGGCACGCGGACGCACGGACGGCTCAGGCGCCGCCTAGGTCTCCCGCCTCGGGGCGGTAGCTCAGCTGGTCAGAGCAGCGGACTCATAATCCGTCGGTCATGGGTTCAAGTCCCATCCGCCCTACTCCCGCACTGCCGGATGGGAGCTCCGGTCGCCTCGCGGGCCGGGTCCGCGGCCGGTCCGCCCGTCGCCGGTCCGTACGTCGCCGGGCGGCGGTACGCTGGCGCCCCGACCGAGACGAGATCGTCATGCAGGCCATCACCCCCTTCCTCTGGCTCGACGGGCGCGTGCGGGAGGCGGCTGAGCTCTACGCGCGGGTCGTGCCGAGGTCGCGGATCGTGGAGATCCCGCACGGAGACGGTCCCGCGCCGTCGGCCACCGTGGAGGTCGACGGCCTCCGCCTCATCCTCTTCGACGGCGGCCCCGCCCACCCGCAGACGCCCGCCTTCTCGCTGTCCGTGCCCGTCGAGACGCAGGAGGAGCTCGACCGCATCTGGGACGCGCTCGTCGCCGACGGCGGCGCCCCCGGACGATGCGGCTGGCTCACGGACCCGTTCGGCGTGTCCTGGCAGATCGTGCCGACGATCCTGGCCGCGCTCCTCGGCGACCCCGACGCGGGACGCCGGGACCGGGCCGTCCGGGCGATGCTCGACATGGGCCGTCTCGACGTCGACGCGCTCCGACGCGCGGCGGACGGCGCGACGCCCGCTCCCTGAGTCGGTGCGCGGCGACGGCGGGCAGCCCCCGCCGCCCGCTACGGCTCCGCGTGCAGGAGCTCGCGGTCGATGCGGTCGAGGAGCGCAGCGCTCCTCCCCGTCTCGAGCTTGCGCAGGAACCACCCGGACGACGCCGCCACCTCGGGCCAGTCCGCCTCGGTGTAGACCTTGGTGAGCGACGGGTCGATGTGGTGCAGGTTCGCGTAGCGCCAGTTGCCCGGCCCCGTGTAGGGCTCGGCGCCGCCGGGGAGCGGTCCGCCCGTCTCGCCGCCGCGCGCGGAGTTCAGCGCGAGCGACTGGTAGAGCTTCTCCTCCGCCACGAAGACCCGGCGGAAGTACCGCTCGACCTCCGGGGTGACGGACGCCTCCAGCTCGGCCGCGAAGTCGGCGGTCATGGCGAAGTGGGTGACCCCGTGCGCCACGCGGAAGCCCGCGGGCGGCCGCAGCGGACCCGCCGCGCGCGACGCCGCCTCGAGGGCGCGGACGGCGAGGTTGCGGACCCGCCGCAGCCGCGGATCCGTGGTCCGCGTGCTGAGGAACGCGAGGTCGCGGTGGTAGCGCCGGTCGACCTGCGCGGTGTACTTCTCCTCGGACCCCGCGACCTCGAAGTACCGCAGGAACTGCCTGCCGCCCGAGGCACGCAGCATCCCGTCGAGCTCCGCGACGGGCCGGATCGGGTAGTCCTGCCCGGAGAGGAGGACGAGGTGCTCGTCGGGCCGGGCCCGGGCGATGCCGGCCTGGACGAGGCGACGGATCGCCACGACCTGCGAGTAGCCGCCCCAGTTCACCCGCACGCGGTCGGACAGGAACTCGACCCGTCCCGCATCCTCCGCGGCGAGGGCGGCGACGAACGGCGCCTGGTCCACCTTCTGGTCGACGTGCACGACGACCGGATGCGGCGCCAGACGCCGGATCGTGCGCGCCAGCAGCTCGGGCTCGCGGAACGTGTAGATCAGGAAGACGGACATCGAGCACCTGTCTGTGGGTGGTTCCCTGGGTCGGCGGGTGCGGCCCGCGGCCGCCGCGGCGCTACTCGCGCAGCGTCGTAATGTGCTCGCGGTACCACTCGACGGTGGAGCGGAGCCCCTCGTCGAGCCCGATCGACGCGGTCCACCCGGCCTCGGCGAGCTTGGACACGTCGAGCAGCTTCTGCGGCGTGCCGTCGGGCTTCGCGGTGTCCCACTCGGTGCGCCCCTCGAACCCGACGACGCGCGCGATGGTCTCCGCGATCTCGCGGATCGTCACGTCGCTGCCCGTGCCGACGTTGACCTGCTCGGGCCCGTCGTAGTGCTCCATCAGGTGGAGGCACGCGGCGGCCATGTCGTCGACGTGGAGGAACTCGCGGCGCGGCGTGCCCGTGCCCCAGTTCGTCACCGACTCCGCGCCGGACGCGCGCGCCTCGTCGTAGCGGCGGATGAGCGCCGGCAGCACGTGCGAGCCCTGCGGCGAGAAGTTGTCGCCGGGGCCGTAGAGGTTCGTCGGCATCGCGGAGATCCACGGCAGGCCGTACTGGCGGCGCACGGCCTGGATCTGCATGATGCCCGCGATCTTGGCGATCGCGTACGCGTCGTTGGTCGGCTCGAGGTGGCCGGTGAGGAGGCTGTCCTCCGTGATCGGCTGCGGCGCGAGCTTCGGGTAGATGCACGAGGATCCGAGGAACAGCAGCCGCTGCACGCCGTGGGCGAGCGCCGCGTCGAGCACGTTGACCTGGATCCGCAGGTTGTCGCTCAGGAAGTCGACGGGGTAGGTGCTGTTCGCGAGGATGCCGCCGACCTTGGCCGCCGCCAGCACCACGTGCACGGGCTGCTGGGCGGCGAAGAAGGCGAAGACCGCGTCGCGGTCCTTCAGGTCGAGCTCGGCGGACGTGCGGCCCACGATGTCGGTGAAGCCCTCGGCCTCGAGGCGGCGGACGATGGCGGAGCCGACGAGGCCGCGGTGGCCGGCCACGTAGATCCTCGCGGACCGGTCCAGCGGAGCGGGCGCGAAGGCGACGGCGTCGCGCTCGTCGGCTACGCGCGCGGCGCCGGTCACGCCCGGTCCGCCGTGGGCTCGGCCGTGCCCCAGCTGGCGAGGCGGACGGTGTCGATCCACGGGCTGCCCTCCGCCTCGAGCGCCTGGATGTCGGCGTCGACCATGATGCGCGCGAGCATCGTCGTGTCGACGGTCGCCTCCCAGCCGAGCTTCTCCCGGGCCTTCGAGGCGTCGCCGACGAGCGCGTCGACCTCGGTGGGGCGCAGGTAGCGCGGGTCGAAGCGCACGTGCTCGGACCAGTCGAGGCCGGCGTGCGAGAACGCGGTCTCGAGGAAGTCGCGGACGGTGAAGTTCCCGCCGGTGGCGAGGACGAAGTCGTCGGGCTCGTCGGCCTGCAGCATCCGCCACATGCCCTCGACGTACTCCGCGGCGTAGCCCCAGTCGCGGATGCTGTCGAGGTTGCCGAGGTAGACGTGGTCCTGCTTCCCGGCCTTGATGGCCGCGACCGCGCGCGTGATCTTGCGCGTCACGAACGTCTCGCCGCGACGCGGGGACTCGTGGTTGAACAGGATGCCGTTGACCGCGAACATGTCGTACGCCTCGCGGTAGTTCTTGGTGATCCAGAAGGCGTAGAGCTTCGCGGCGCCGTAGGGCGAGCGCGGGTAGAACGGCGTGGTCTCGCTCTGCGGTGGGGGAGTGGCCCCGTACAGCTCGCTCGAGGAGGCCTGGTAGAAGCGCGTCTCGATGCCCGAGAGGCGCACGGCCTCGAGCAGGCGGATGGTGCCGGTGCCCGTCGTGTCGGCCGTGTGCTCGGGCTCGTCGAAGGAGACGCGCACGTGCGACTGCGCCGCGAGGTTGTACACCTCGTCGGGCTGGATCTGCATCATGAGCGTCGTGAGGCGCGAGCCGTCGCTCAGGTCGCCGTAGTGCAGGAAGAGCTTCGCGCCGTCCTCGTGCGGGTCCTGGTACAGGTGGTCGATGCGCGACGTGTTGAACGTCGACGAGCGGCGGATGAGGCCGTGGACCTCGTAGCCCTTGCGGAGCAGCAGCTCCGCCAGGTACGAGCCGTCCTGCCCGGTGATGCCGGTGATGAAAGCCTTCTTGGCCATGGATCCCCCCAGATGTCCGTTCGGCGGCGCCCGCGGAGTCGCTCCGCGTCGGCCGGCCGTCCCGACGAATCTACTGGTCCCGGCGCTGGGCCCGGGAATCGGGGAGCGCCGCGGGGCGCAGGATTCACGTCATCGAAACATCGAGGGGTCACAATGTCCTCATGGGGGATCTTCGAACGACCGACGCTGCACGCACGCGCGCGGCGGACGACCTGGGGGGCCTCGCGGTCTGCCTGGTCGGCATCAACTACTGGCCGGAGACGACGGGCATCGCGCCGTACACGACCGCGATGGCGGAGGCGCTGACGGACGCGGGGGCGACGGTGCACGTCGTCACGGGTATCCCGCACTACCCGCAGTGGAAGCTGCAGGATGCGCGGTACGAGCGCGGCCGGCGCTGGGAGGAGATGCGCGACGGCGTCCGCATCACCCGCGTCCGCCACGCCATCCCCGAGACCCCCGACCTCGTCGGTCGCGCCAAGCTCGAGGCCTCGTTCCTGCAGGGGGCGCTCCGCGAGGTGCGCCGGGACCGCAGCGACGTCGTGATCGCGGTCACCCCCTCGCTCGCCGGCCTGGCCGCCGGGGCGCTCGGCCACGGCAGGCGCCCGTTCGGCGTCCTCGTCCAGGACCTCACCGGCAACGCCGCGGGGGAGTCGGGCACCACGGGCGGCCGGGCGTCGCGCCTCATCGCGTCGGGGGAGTACGCGCTGCTCCGCCGCGCCGACCGCATCGGCGTCATCACCCCGCGCTTCGGCGACCTCCTCATCCAGCAGGGCGTCGCCGACGAGGGCATCGTCAGCCTCCCGAACTTCACGCACATCACCCCCGTCGACGTCTCCACGGCCGCCGCGCGCACGCGCCTCGGCTGGACCCGGGACGCGTTCACCGTGGTCCACACCGGCAACATGGGCATGAAGCAGGGTCTGGACTCGGTCGTCGAGGCGGCCCGCCTGTCGGACGCGCGCGACCTCGGCATCGACTTCGTGCTCGTGGGCGACGGCAACCAGCGGGCCGCGCTCGAGGAGCAGGGCGCGGGGATCCGCTCGCTCCGCTTCGTGCCGCCGCTCGACGGCGACGACTACCCCTACGCGCTGGCCGCAGCCGACGCGCTCCTGCTCAACGAGAAGCCCGGCGTCCGCGAGATGAGCATGCCGTCGAAGCTCACCTCCTACACGAGCAGCCGGCGGCCGATCATCGCGGCCGTCGAGGACGGCGGCATCACCGAGGGCGTGGTGCGGGAGCACGGCGCGGCGGCGATCATCCCGCCCGGCGACCCGGAGCGGCTGCTCCAGGCCGCGCAGGACCTCCGCGGCGACGCCGCCCGGGCGGCCGACCTCACGTCCGCCGCCCAGCGCATGTTCCAGAACCGCTACTCGCCCGTGAGCGCCCACGCGCGCTACGTGCGCTTCGCCCAGCAGCTGGCCGGGCTCCGGACCGGGGTCTCGGCGTGACCGCGGACGCCCCGCGCGCCGCGACCGTCCCCGTCATCGACCTCTCCCGCGCGCCGGGGGAGCGGCAGGCCTGGGACCGCCCGAAGCGGACGGTGTACCTGTGGGCGGCCGTCGAGCTCCTGCTCGTCACGAACCCGTGGCAGATCAGCTCCGCGCTCCGCATCCGGGCGCTCCGGGCGTTCGGGGCGGAGATCGGCGAGGGCGTGGTGTTCCGGCCCCGCACGCGCGTGAAGTTCCCGTGGAAGCTGCGCATCGGCGACCGCTCCTGGATCGGCGAGGGCGTCTGGTTCCACAACCAGGACCGGATCACCATCGGCCACGACGTCGTCCTCTCGCAGGAGACGATGCTCACCACCGGCAGCCACGCGCACCGGCGGGACATGGCGCTCCTCACGCGGCCGATCGTCGTCGAGCCGGGGGCGTGGATCACGTCCCGGTGCATGGTGCTCGGCGGCGCCCACGTCGGACGCTCCGCGCTCGCCCGCCCCATGACCGTGATCTCCGGGGAGGTGCCCGACGGCGCCATCGTCTCCGGGCCCGACGGCGCCGTGGTCGGCTCGCGCTTCCCCTCCTCGTGACGCGCCCGCTGCGCATCGCGCACGTCATCCCCTACGTCTCCGCGGACGGGGCGTTCGGGGGCCCGGTGTCCGTGGCCGTCGAGCAGTGCCGGGAGCTCGCCCGCCAGGGCCACCACGTCGTGCTCGTCGCCGGGTGGGACGGCGAGGTCCCGTTCGAGGTCGAGGGCGTGGAGGTGCGCCTGTTCCGGGCTCGCCCCCTGCCGGGTCTCGGCTTCAGCGGACTCCTGTCGCCCGCGTTGATCCGGGGGCTGCGCCGTCAGGTCCGGGGCTTCGACGTCGTCCACCTCCATCTCGGCCGCCACCTCCTGGCCCTCGCCGCGGCCGACGTCTGCCGCCGCGCGGGCGTGCCCTACGTGCTGCAGACGCACGGGATGGTCGCCGACGACGCCCGGGCGAAGTCGCGCGTGCTCGACGCCCTGGCCGTCCGGCGCACCCTGTCCGGCGCGCGGGCCGTGCTCGCGCTCACCGACGAGGAGGAGCGCGGGCTCGGCGTCGTGTCCCGGGGGCGCGCTCGCGTCGTCCGGATCCGCAACGGGGTGTCGCCCGCCGCGGTCGCGCGCACGCGGGATGCCGACCGGGTCCCCGAGGTCCTCTTCCTCGCCCGCCTGCACCCGCGCAAGCGCGTGATGGCGTTCGCCGAGATGGCCGCGCTCCTGCACGGACGCGGGGTCCGCGCGCGGTTCGCGGTGGTCGGCCCGGACGAGGGCGACCTGCCCGCGCTGACCGCCTTCATCGCCGCGCGCACCGGCCTGCCGCTGGCGCACGAGGGCAGCATCGCCCCCGGCACGTCCGGCGCACGTCTGGCGGGCGCGGACGCGTACGTGCTGCCGAGCGTGCGGGAGGTCTTCCCGATGACCGTGCTCGAGGCGATGGCGGTCGCCACCCCCGTCGTCATGACCCGGGACTGCGGCATCGCCGACGAGCTCGAGGCCTTCGGCGCCGCCGCGGTCACCGACGGGTCGGCCGAGGAGCTGGCGGACGCTGTGGAGGCGATCCTCACGCGGGAGGACGCTCGGGACGCGCTCGTCGCGGGGATGCGCGTCGCCGTGGCGGAGTCCTTCGGGATCCGGGCCGTGGTCGACGGCCTGACCGACGTCTACGAGGAGGGACGCGGCGATGACATCCGCCCATGAGCTCCCCCCCCCCGTCGTCGCGCCCGGGCCACCGGCCCGCCTCGACCGCCTGACGAGCCTCCGGTTCGTCGCCGCGCTCGTGGTGTTCGGCTTCCACGGGCTGGTGTTCTTCGAGGGCGACACGGCGAGGGTCCTCGAGGTCCTGTTCGGCCAGGGCCGGAGCGGGGTGACCTTCTTCTTCGTCCTCAGCGGCTTCCTGCTCGCCTGGTCGTCACGACCCGCGGATCGCGCGGTGCCGTTCTACCGGAGGCGCTTCGCGCGCATCTACCCGGCCTACCTCGCGTCGCTGCTGTTCGCGGCCGCGCTCTGGGCCGTGCTCGACCCCCGCTCGCTGGGGCGGGGACCCCTCACGCCGTTCCTCCTGCAGGCGTGGGCGCCGACGTCCGACTCCTACTTCGCGATCAACGTGCCGGCCTGGTCGCTCTCCGTCGAGGCGTTCTTCTACGTGGTGTTCCCGTTCCTCATCCGGGGGCTGCGACGCCTCACGCACCGGGCGCTCGCGGTCCTGCTGCTGGCGATGGTCGCCGTCCCCGTGGCCCTCGCCGCCCTCGTGTCCGGGGACGCCGGCGAGATGGGCCTCGACGCGGACACCGTCTCGATCTGGCTCGCGTACTACTTCCCGCCGTCGCGCCTCCCCGAGTTCGTGGTGGGCATGATCCTCGGCGTGCTGGCGAAGAGGGACGCCCTCCCCGCGGTGGACTGGCACGCGGCGGTCGCGCTGGCGGCGGCCGTGTACCTCTCCGTGGGCATCTGGCCCTCGGCGTACGGCGTCGCCGCGCTCGTGGTGCTGCCGTTCGGGCTGCTCATCGTCGCGGCCGCCCAGCGCGACATCGCGGGGGTGCCGGGCGTGCTCCGGGCACGGCTCCCGGTGCGGCTGGGGGAGGCGTCGTACTGCTTCTACCTCCTGCACCACGTCTTCGTCATCCGCCTCGCCCAGCCCGGGTTCCGCGACCTCGGGATCGACGGGGCGCCGGCCTTCGCGCTCGCCCTCGCCCTCGGGCTGGTCGGCGCGTTCCTCCTGCACCGGCTGGTGGAGCTGCCCGGCGACCGGCTCCTCCGGGGGCGGCGACCGGGATCGAGGCCCGCCGCGGAGGCTGTCGCCCGGTGACCGCTGTACCCGCGACCGCGGCGCCGCCCGGGCTCGCCGGATGCGCGTGCGCGGACGCTGTGGACGGATCCCCGTCAGGGACGGTGCGACGACCCGGCGCCCGTCACGCCCGCGTGCCGCGTGCGCGCTCGGGGCGGCGGGACCCGACGCGGTCGACCAGCATCGCGTCGCGGAACGTGGCCGCGAACTCCGCGGGCGTCCGCAGGAGGATCTCCGGCATGTCGATGAGCACGGCCGGCACGGCCGCGGCGATCCCGGTCCGGAGCCCCTCGACGGACACCGGGCTGACGATGACGCCGGCCATGTCCCGCACGGACGGGGTGACACCGGCGTGCTCGCCGACGACCACCGTCAGCCCGGCAGCCAGGGCCTCGTTCACCGTCAGGCCCCACACCTCCTGGAGCGCCGGGTGCACGAGCACGTCATGGCGCGCGAACTGCTCGGGGAGATCCGCCACGGGCACGTAGCCGGCGAACGTGATGCGCGAGCCCAGGCCGAGCTCCTCGGCACGACCCTCCAGCGCCTCGCGCTCCGGGCCCGCGCCGACCACGGTGAGGGTGCACGCGGCGAGCTCGGGCGCCGCCAGCGCCTCGATGAGGCTGAGGACGTTCTTCCGGGGGATGAGCTGTCCGACGCACAGCAGTCGCGAGCCCACCGGCCCCGTGGGTCGGCCGGCGGCGAGTCGCGCCGCCCGGGTCCGCGCGTGGATGCCCTCGACGTCGACCGCGTTGAACCCGACCCGGATGCGCTGCGGGTCGATGCCCTCGGCGACGAGGCCCTCCCACGCGGCGATGCCCGGCACGACGATCTCGTCCATGCTCCGGAAGAACGCGCGGCGCACGCGCGCGACGACGCCGCCGTGGTGCTGCTGCGACAACCGGTGGGATTCGTAGAACCCCACGCGCCGCACGCCGGCGAGCTTCGCGGACCACGACGCCACCCAGTAGGCGGGGGAGTCCCACCCGCCGATGAGGATCGCGTCCTTGCCGCGGAGCGAGGAACGCGGGAGCCACCCGGTCACGTAGTGCCGGGCCTCGCCGCGCCGCACGACGCGGTTGGGCAGGAACCGCGTGCGGTACGCGGCCGCGCGGTCGCCCGCGGTCCAGTCGTCGCCCCGGTTGTTGTCGTCGCTGCGGAGGCGCTCGTCCGTCTCGAGCAGCCAGACCTCCAGGTCGACCTCGCGGGCGAGCGCGTCCCAGACGGGGACGCGGTAGGGCGGTGCCAGGTTGGTCACCCACACGACCGACGGCCGGGTCGCCGCGCTCCGGCCGGACTCGGGGAGGGCGAGCAGCGCGTCGACCGTCGCGCCGATCGAGGAGAGCTCCGGGAGGACCGCGTCCGTCCCGTCGGCGACGCGCTCGCGGAGGGCGCTGTCGGCGAGGACCACCCCGACGGCACGCGGGACGACCTCCGGCGGCGCGTCGGGGACGATGACGGGCCCGAGCTCGCGGAGGTCGTCCGGGATCCCGTCCTCGAGCGTCTCGACGAGGGGGCCGGCGTCGACGAGGCCGTCGGCGACCCGCAGCACGGTGACGTGGGCGAACCGCGCCCGCAGCGTCGCGGCTTCGTCGTCCGACCGGGCGAGGACGGCGGCCGCTCCCCGGATGGCCCGGGCGGCGGGGCCGCGGAGGCCGGACGCCGATGGCGTCCCGCCGCCCGGGCTCTCGGTCACGTGCGCCTGCATGACGTAGCGGATGCCGAGTCGCCGCGCGGTGGACGCCACCTCGAGGTGGAGCAGGTCCGGTCCCGCGTGGACGTGGAGCACGTCGATCTCCCGCGCGTGCGCGATGAGCCAGGCGCGGACGGCGGGGGAGCGCAGCACGGGTGATCCGGGGATCGCCTCCACGCGCTGCAGGACCATCCGCACGCCGGCGACGCGGAGGTCGGCGTCGCCGAGGCGCGCGACGAGCAGGATGACGTCGTGGCCGCGGCGCTCCAGCTCGCGGCACTGCGCGACGGCCTCCGGGAGGGCACCGTCGAGGGCATGCTCCGCGGGGCCCGCGGAGACGAACTGCACGATCCTCATCGGGGGAGGCGCCGGTCCTCATGGCGGGGTGTCGGCGCGGAGTCGCGCAGGACGGTGTGCGACGGCCCCCGGGCATGGGCGTGGTGGTGCTTCACTGCTCTCCCTCGACGCAGACCCACTGCGGACCCGGGTTGGTCCGTCACTGTGGGAATGGCGCGGCGGCTGCAGTCTAGGAGCGCAGGGCCCGTCTTCCGCGCGATCTCTCCACCGGGATGCCGCTGATGTCCCGCCAGCGTCGAGTCCCGACCCGCCCGGTTCCCCTCAGGCCGGTCCGAGCGCGTCGAGGATGGTCGCGCTGATGGTGCGGGCGGCGGCCTCGATGGTGGGGTGGTCGGCGGCCGGCGCGTCGGCCGGCTCCTCCTCCGCCATCCAGGCACGTGCGTAGTCCTCCGGGGTCGGCGGCACCTCGACGACGTCGACCCCCGGTCGCAGGTACTCGTGCTCGGGAGCGTGCGCGGCACCGGAGGTCGTCACCACCCGGAGGCCCATGACGAGCGCGTCGACCGCGACGAGGCCGACACGTCCGGGGTTCAGCAGGGAGTGCGACATGGCGGCGGCCGGGGCGAAGTCCGCGGGACCCGCCTGCCCCAGGAGCACGACGCGTCCCGTCTCGCGCGCCAGACGCTCCACGAGCCCGCGGGACTCCCCGTCACCCGCCACCACGAGCCACTGCGCGGGATCCGCGGCGAACACGATGCGGGCGGCCTCCACGAGCAGGTCGACGGCCTTGAAGCGGTTGAGGGCGCCGAGGAAGAAGGACACGCGCGCGTCGGCGGGCATGCCGTGCCGTTCGCGGAACGCCGCCGTGTCCGCGGGGGTGACGTCGTCCATCGCCCGCTGCAGCCGCGACGTGTCCGTGGAGTTGCGGAACGCCGACACCTGGTCGTCGCGCAGCCGTGTCGAGGCGAGCACGTGGCGACGACCGGTCTCCGTGTAGGTCAGGGCGCGGGTGGCCTGCGAGTTGAGGAGGTTCTCCGCGGCGTCGGCGAGCGGGGACTGGGTGGTCGTCGCCGAGATCCCGTGCCCGAGCGTCACGTACTTCTGACGCAGCCCGGCACGGAGCCAGGCGTTCAGGTTGGTGCCCTGCATCTCGGTCACGAGGAGCACGTCCCGGCCCCGCCAGGTGCGCGGGAGGCGCCGGAACACGAACTTCGGCACGGAGCGCACCGGCTGCAGCGTGAGGACGCCGATGCGGCTGGCCCAGCCCGGCTCGATCCCGTCGCCGCGCGCCGCGACGTCCCGCTCCTGCTCGCGGTCCCCGCCGTAGAACACCCGGCAGTCCACGTCGGCCTCGCGGAGCTCCTCGATCACGGTGGACCACAGCCGCTCCCGGTACCCCGGCACGTACGGCTGCGTCACCGCCACCCGGCGGCTCACGTCCGGCCCTCGTCTGCTGATCCCGTGCGCACGATGTCCTCCATCGTCTCCCCCTTCGACGATCGGGGGTGCCCGACGACCCGTGATGCGCCCGACGGCCCCAGCTCGTCGGTGGATCGGACCGGTGTGCGCGTCATCGCGACGGCGCCACCCCTCACAACGACCCTAGCCCGGCGTCGCCGGAGCGTCCCGGTCCCCGACGGCAGCACGGGGCGGACACCCGCACGGGGTCGGGCATACTGGTCCGGGCAGGGGGCTCGTCCCTCTCGCCGACGTCGGGAGGGGACGAGTCGCATGGGGGTACGGGCATGTCCGGAGCTGTCGTCGGAGTCCGAGCGCGCGGCCGTGCCGTGCGCACCGGCCTCCCCGCGCACGACACGACCCGGGCACGCGTGCTGATCCCGGCCACCCGCGCAGCCCGGCTGCGGTCGGACGCCGAGGAGCTCCGCGCATGAGCGCCGGACGACCCGCGCCGGACGCCACCGGCGCACCCGTCCTCATCCTCGAGGGGAACGGCGACGGCCACCGCTTCTACTACGTGCGCCTCCTCGCGGACGCGATCCTCGCCGAGGGTGGGCGACCCGTGCTCGTGACCCGTCCCGGGCAGATGGACGGGCCGCATGCGGCGGAGTTCCTCGGCGGGTTGCCGTCGGCGTTCACCGTCGTCGACGTCCCCCGCGCGGACGTGGCGTCCGCCTCGCGGGTGGCGCTCCGGGAGGGCGCCCGCCGCATCGTCATCCCGGACGGCGACCGCCACCTCGTGTCGCTGGTGACGCGCCGTGGCAGGGACCTGCCCCATGTCACGGCGCTGGTGATGCGCGAACCGGTGCTGCGTCGCGACCAGGCGCTCCGTCCGCTGGCCCGTCAGTGGTCCAAGCGCGCGACGATGGCGCTGGCCGGCCTGCGCCGATCCACCACCGTGACCGTCCTGAAGTCCTCGGTCTGGGCCGGGAGGTCCCGCTTCCCCGTCGCGAACGACCCGGTGACGCTGGCCGCCGCGACCGCGGACGTCGCGGTTTTCCGCGAGCGCTTCGGCATCGACGGGGAGCGCCGGTGGTTCGGCGTGGTCGGCGCGATCACCGCGCGCAAGAACCTGCCCCTGGTCGCCGAGGCGTTCGCCCGCATCGCCGGGGAGGGCACCGGCCTGTTCGTCGGCGGCTCCGTCTACGACGGTCAGCTGGCCGCGGCCGAGCCGCATCTCGAGGAGGCCCGGCGGCGGGGTGCCCGGATCGTGGTCGTCGACCGGATGCTCGAGGACGTCGAGCTCGACGCCGCCATCGGCGCCGTGGACTGCGTCGTCCTCGCGCACTCGAACGAGGGCCCCAGCGGCATCCTCGGCAAGGCCGTCATGTCGGGCACGCGCCTGCTGCTGTCGGGGGCCGCGAGCCTCCGGAGGGATGCGGACGCCGTGCCCGCCCACGCGACCTGGACCCCGCTCACGGTCGACGCGATCGCGTCGGGGATGGCCGATGCGTGCCGCGCGGACCGTCCCGCCCCGGTCCCCGACATGGGCACCTCCCGCTTCACGTCGGCGCTGCTGTGACGGACGCGGCACCCGCTCCCGCGCCGTCCGGCGGTCTCGGACGGCAGGCCACCTTCCTGGCCGCGTCGACCGCGTTCGCGCAGATCCTCACGGCGCTCATCTACCTGTTCGCCGCGCGGGTCAGCGGCCCCACCGCGTTCGGGCAGGTGGTCACGGCCATCGCGATCGCCACGAGCGCCGTCGGCGTCCTCGACTTCGGCACCAACTCGCTCTGGATCCGCGAGACGGCGAAGGGTGCGCTGACCACGCACGACCTCGCCCGCCGCGCGCTCGCCAAGACGCTGATCGCGCTGGTCGCCTTCACGATCGGCGGCGTCCTGCTCCACGCCCTCTCACCGAATCCGTGGCTGTGGACCGCGGCGCCCATCGCCATGTTCCTGCTGATCTCGCAGACGGCCCAGGTCCCGCTCCGCGCGCATTCGCGCATCGGCGTCGTCTCGCTGTCCCTGGTCGTCGACCGCCTGGTGGGGATGCTCGTCCTCTTCGGCGGCATGCTGCTCGGCGCGGACGGCGCGGCCTCCCTGTGGCTGGCCCTCGTCTGCGGCTCCATCGGCGGCACCCTGCTGCTCGTGTCGCAGATGCCGGGGCGCCGCCGGCTCCTGGTCACCCCCGAGCTGCGGCGCCACCCGTGGCGCGGCTCCGGGTTCTACGGGCTGAGCTCGATGGCCGCCACGTCCCAGGTCCTCGACGTCGCCATCATGTCAGCCGTGGCGGGACCCGCCGCCGCGGGGATCTACGGGGCCGTCAACCGCTGGACGCAGCCCATGGGGCTCGCCGTCTCGGCCTTCGCGGCCGCGGCCGTCCCCGTGGTCGCCCGCGCACGGTCCTGGAGCGCGGCGTGGCCGCAGGTCAAGAGGGCCCTGTGGCTGCCCGGCGCCGCCCTGGCCGCGTGCCTCGTGGTGATCATCGGCGCCCCGGTGTTCGTGGACGTGCTGGTGGGCGACGCCTACGCGGAGTCCGCCACCGTCCTCCGCGTCCTCGCCTTCGGGACGCTGTTCGCCATCGTGAACCAGCCCGTCGCCGTCTTCCTGCAGAGCCTCGGTCGGGACAGGGCGGTGTCGTTCGTGACGCTCTCCCTCGTCGCCATCCAGCTCGGTCTCGTCGCGGTCCTGGCGTCGCTCTCCGGCGCGGTCGGGGCCGCGTTCGCCTTCCTGGTCACGCAGGCGTGCATGCTCCTCCTCCTGCTGCTGCTCACCCGCACGGGGCGCGCGCGGGCCGGCGGGGGAGACGCATCGTGAGGATCCTGCAGCTGCTCCTCCGGCCGCAGATCGGCGGCGCCGAGACGCTCGTCGCGAGCCTCGCCGCGGAGTGGAGTCGGCTCGGCCACACCGCCGAGCTGGCCTACCTCGATCCGGAGGGGGCCTCCACGGGCAAGGTCGCGCGCGGGCGGCGGCTGCGGCGCGTCATCCGCGACATCGACCCCGACCTGGTGGTGAGCCACTCCGCCCTCCCGAACCTCTACTCGGCCATCGTGACCCCCCGCCGCACGCCGCTGCTGTCCGTGCTGCACAGCGCGACCGACGACTTCGCCTCCCCCCTCCTTCGGCAGGCGGAGGCGCACAGCCGCCGCCGCGCGCGCGCCGTCATCGCGGTGAGCCGGAAGCAGGTGGACGAGTACGCGGCGCACTTCCCGCGGAGGGCCCGCCCGGTCCTCGTCCCGAACGGCGTGTCCGGCGAGCTGCCGCGCCGGTCCGGGGCCCCGGGTCAGCCCGCCCGCGTCATCACCATGGCGCGCGTCGCCAGCCAGAAGGAACCCGAGCTGTGGCTCGACGTGGTCGACCGGTTCGCGCGGGGTGACGCCGCCGTCGCGTTCTCCTGGCTGGGCCCGATCCTCCGGACCGACCCGAGGATCGCGCGGTTCTGGGAGGACGTGCGGGCGCGCGGCCTCGAGCGCCTGCTCCCCGGGCCCTCGGACGACGTCGGTGCGGACCTCGCCTCCGCCGACCTGTGCTTCCACCCGTCGAGCCGGGAGGCGCACAGCATCGGCGTGCTCGAGGCGGCGGCCGTCGGGCTGCCGGTGGTGTGCAGCGCGGACGTCGCGGCCACCCTCCCTTCCCACGTGCCCGCCGCGACCTTCGCGTCCGGCGACGCCTCGTCGGCGGAGGCCGCGATCCGGTCCGTCCTCTCGGACCTCCCCGCCGCGCTCGACCGGGCGGCCTCGACGAGCGCGCGCGTCCGCGCGGAGTTCAGCATCGGCGCCACGGCGGGCGCCTACCTCCGCATCGCCGGCGTCGCGGGCCCCCGGGAGGCCGACGCGGGCTGACCCGGCTCGCCGGACGCGTCCCGCGTCGTGGACCGCGAGCCGGGCCCGCTCAGTACGCCCCCTCGCGCTGCAGCACGGCGCGCGCCGTCTTCCAGAGGATCACCAGGTCGCCCACGATGGACCAGTTCTCCACGTAGTAGAGGTCGAGCCGCACGCTGTCCTCCCAGGAGAGGTTCGAGCGGCCGCTCACCTGCCACAGCCCGGTGATGCCGGGCTTCACGAGGAACCGACGGTGCACCTTCATCTCGTACGTCTCCACCTCGCGGGCGAGCGGCGGCCGGGGCCCCACGAGCGACATGGTGCCGTTCAGGACGTTGACGAGCTGCATCAGCTCGTCGAGGCTGTAGCGCCGGAGGAACCGCCCGACCGGGGTGACGCGGGGATCGTCCTTCATCTTGAAGAGCACCGAGTTGCCGGCGTCCCGGCTCTGCTCCTGCAGGTCGAGCAGGCGCGCCTCCGCGTCCGTCACCATGGTGCGGAACTTGAGCATGGGGAACGGGCGACCGTTGATCCCCACGCGCTCCTGGCGGAACAGGACCGGGCCCGGGGTGCTCAACCGGATGGTGGCGGCGATCGCGAGGAAGAGCGGCGACGCGAACACGAGGATGAGCACGCTCGCGACGATGTCGAAGGCCCTCTTGGCGAAGAGCTTCGTGCCCTCGTAGCGCGGCGTCTCCACGTGGATGAGCGGCAGGCCGGCGACAGGTCGGGTGTGGATGCGGGGGCCGCCGATGTCGGTGAGGCTCGGCGCGACCACGAGGTGCTGCCGTCCGGGCTCCAGCGACCAGCTGAGCTCCCGGATCCGCTCCGGCGCGAGCTCGTCGTTGCTCGCGATGACGATGGTGTCGGCGTCGACGGCGCGCATGGCGGCCGGGAGGTCGTCGAGCTTGCCGAGGACGGGGATGCCGGTGCCGGGGAGGGTGGCCGCGATGACGCCCGACGGGATGCAGGCCCCCACCACGAGGTAGCCGGCGTAGGGCTGGCGGGCGAGCTCCCGGGCGAGGAAGCCGGTCGAGGCCTCGGATCCGATGAGGAGCACGCGGGAGGAGTAGCGACCCTTCGCGCGTTGCACGTTGAGCCACTGCCGCCACATCCAGCGGCTGAGCACGAGGGTCACGAGCCCGAGGGGCAGCGCGAGGATGATGTAGCCGCGCGCGAAGTCGATGCGGCCGAGGAACGCGACGATCGCGACCATGCCGAAGAGCCGGACCGTGGCCGAGAGGATGAGCCGGTACTCCTGCGGTCCCGTGCCGAGCACCCGGTAGCCGCGCGTGCCGTAGATGCCGAGGGCGAGCATCCAGCAGGCGACGATGACGATGGAGATGAGGGAGTAGCTGACGGTGACGCCGTCGTAGTCGCCGTTGAAGGCGACGTCGGAGGTCGTCACGCCGAACCAGGCGATCTGCACGCCGAATACCACCCAGATGAGCACGAGGAGGTCGGTGATCACGAGGCCGAACGCGTAGGTGCGACGCCAGTCGTTCGCGCGGGCGCCGTCGGCCGCGGTGACGGGCCCGACGTCGGGACGCGTGCCGCGCGCGGCGCGCTCCTCCGGATGCGACGGGGAGCCCGTGTCCTGAGCATCCGGTCCGTGCGTCGCCCTCTGTCCGATCACTGTCCCCCCAAGCCGATGGTGCGTCCCCCTGAGGCGTCATCGGCTCCAGGATCCGAGACTACAGGCGAACCCCTCGCATGCCCGGCGGCATGGCGCTCTCCGGACGGGAGCACAGCGATCCGCGGACGCGGATCACGGGGTCAGATGCGCGTCCACGTGCCGCCGTCGCGGCGCGTGATGCTCGCCCGCGGGACGGCGACGAGCTCCGCGGTCCGCGCCCGGACGGCTCCGGCGACGCGCTCGGCCATGGCGTCGTCGTCGGCGGTGAAGCGGACGGTGAGGCGGGCCTCGCCCCGCACGACCTGGATGTCGTTCGCCTCGAGCGTGGCGCGCGCGGCGGCCTCGCGGGCGGCGGCCGGCAGCACGTCGGCGGGATCGGCGCCCGGCCGCAGCGCTCCGACGGTCATGGTGATGCGGTAGGAGGGCACGGCCCCATGATCCCCCACGCCCGGAGCCACCCGTTAACGGGAGAACGGCTCCGACCGCATGGTCGGAGCCGTTCCCGGAAGCTCAGCGTGCGTCGCCCACCAGGGGTGGGCGGGTGGCGTTAGAGCGGGCGGATGTTCTCAGCCTGGGGACCCTTGGGGCCCTGGGCGACCTCGAACTCCACCTTCTGGTTCTCGTCGAGCGACTTGTAGCCGCCCGTCGCGATCGCGGAGTAGTGAGCGAACACATCCGCGGTTCCGTTGTCGGGAGCGATGAAGCCGAAGCCCTTTTCAGCGTTGAACCACTTGACGGTGCCTGTTGCCATGACGAAATTTCCTTCAAAAAGAGATGCATCGATCCCGGGACCCGGGACCGCAGGTCGTCTGCCCCTCTGACACGACTCCGGCGGACCGGGCGGATCTCGAGGACCTGACGACTTGTGAGCAACCCTAGCGGGTACCGCGGCGCAAAAGGGGGATGCGGGCAGATTCGCGTGCGGTGTTTCCCTGCATTACGCGGTGGAGGGGCCGCATCCCGGACCGCCGCGATCCGGATCCCGCCTCCGGGGACGGCGGCGTCGGAGGCGGCCGCCATGATGGGGGAGTGCACATCCTGGTCGCGAGGACGCCCGACGGCGTGCGGCTCGTCGACCTCGACGCGACGAGCCGGGTCGTCGCCGCCCGCGACGTGGCATCCGCCGACTGGCCGCGCGTCGCCGCCGAACGCGAGCGCTCCACCGACCCGCCGCGCTGGGTCTTCGACGACACCCGCACCTGGGCGCGCCCGCTCCTCGCCGCGGGCGTCCGCGTCGCGCGGTGCCACGACCTGCGGCTCTGCCACGCGATCCTCCGCCTCTCCACCCTCACCGCGGACAGCGCCCTGGCGCGCACGCCGCCCGGCCCGTGGGACCGCCCCGCGGGCATCGAACGCGACCCGGCGCAGGGCGAGACGCTCTTCGACGACCTCGACGCGGCCGAGGGGCGATCCGCCGACGAGCTCGTCGCCGAGCTGCGTCTCCAGCTCGCGGCCGTCGCCGGCAGCGCCGCGCCCGGACGGCTGCGCCTGCTGCTGGCGGCGGAGTCCGCCGGCGCCCTCGTCGCGGCGGAGATGGAGCACGACGGCCTCCCGTGGGACACGGCCGTGCACGACGCGCTCCTCGTCGACGCGCTCGGGCCGCGCCCGGCGCCCGGCGGCACTTCTCCGGCGCTGCTGCGCCTCGGCACGAGGATCCGGGAGATCCTCCGCGCCCCGGACCTCAACGTCGACAGCCCGCCCGACGTGCTCCGCTCCCTGCGTCGCGCCGGGATCGACGCCTCCAGCACGCGGCAGTGGGAGCTGCAGGAGATCGACCACCCGGTCATCGCGCCCCTCCTGGAGTACAAGAAGCTGTCCCGCCTGCTCACGGCCAACGGCTGGACGTGGATGGAGACGTGGATCCGCGACGGCCGCTTCCACCCCGGCTACGTGCCGGGCGGCGTGGTCACCGGGCGGTGGGCCGCGAGCGGGGGCGGCGCGCTGCAGCTCCCCAGGCAGATCCGCTCGGCCGTGCGCGCGGATCGGGGGTGGCGCCTCGTGGTGGCCGACGCCGCCCAGCTCGAACCCCGGATCCTCGCCGCCCTCGCCGAGGACCGCGCGATGGCCGATGCGGGCCGGGGCACGGACCTCTACCAGGGGCTCGTCGACGCCGGCGTGGTCGACACCCGAGCGCACGCCAAGGTCGCGATGCTCGGCGCCATGTACGGGGCCACCTCCGGCGAGAGCGGCCGGTTGATGCCGCGCCTCGTCCGCGCCTACCCGCGGGCCACCGGCTACGTGGAGCAGGCGGCTCGGGTGGGGGAGAGCGGCGGCATCGTCAGCACCCGGCTCGGCCGCTCCTCCCCGCCTCCCACCGACGCGTGGCGGGACGTCCGCCAGCGCGGTCAGGGCGCCGAGGCGTCGCCGGCCGACGCCGCCCGCGCACGCACCTCGGCGCGCGACCAGGGCCGCTTCACGCGGAACTTCGTCGTCCAGGGCTCCGCCGCCGAGTGGGCGCTGAGCTGGCTCGCCGGCCTGCGTCGACGGCTCGCCGCGCTCGAACGGCCCGGGTCCCGTCCGCACCTCGTCTTCTTCCTGCACGACGAGGTCATGGTCCACGCACCCGACGACCGCGTCGACGAGGTGCGCGACGCCGTGACCGAGGCCGCCGCGGAGGCCGGGCGCCTGCTCTTCGGCGATGCGCCGGTCGACTTCCCGGTCACGATCGCGGTGGTCGACGACTACGCCCAGGCCAAGTAGCGCCTCCCCGTCCGCATGCGACGACGCCCGGTCCCTCACGGGGACCGGGCGTCGGGTGGAGCGGTGGGCAGGAATCAGCCGCCGGAGCCGACGTCGCCCTCGTGGTCCTCGCCCTCCGAGGTGTTGCTGCCCGAGCCGTCGGGCGTGGATCCCGCGGACCCGCTCTCCTCGGTGATCGAGGAGGACTCCACGTGCTCCTCGGTGTGCGTCGTCGTGCCGTCGTCGTCGGTCGAGGTGCTCTCTCGGTCTGTGCTCATGCCCCGACCGTACGCCCGCCTCCCGCGCGGGGGAACCCCGCCGACGACGACCGATTCGGCCCGCGTCGACTTGGCCGCCGACCTCCTGGCGGCGAGGATGGGGGCATGACCGATCCCGTCGCCCCCGTCGCCCCCGCGCCCACCGATCCGGCGGAGGTCCTCGCCGTCTTCCGCGCGCGTCGCGAGCAGATGGTCGTCCTCCCGCAGGGCAACCTGGCCCTCGTCAACACCCAGTGGATCTCGCACGATGCCGCGCCGCAGCCCGTCTACGGCATCCCAGGCACCTGGTCGCCGCTCGAGCCCGGGTCCTCCGGCCTGCGCGTGCACGCGTCCCCATCGGACGGGCTCATCGTGGACGGCGTGCTCGTGGACGGCGAGGCGGTCGTCCGCGGCCGCGACGACGCGGCCCCCTCCACCGTCGTCGCGAGCGACACGGTCTCCGCCTTCGTCATCGCGAGCGAGGAGGGCACCTACGCGCTCCGCGTCTGGGACGCGCAGAGCGAGGCGATCCGCGACTTCGGCGGCATCGACGCGTTCCCCTACTCCGAGGAGTGGGTCGTGACGGCGGACTTCACGCCCATCGAGGGCGGACGCGCGATGGGCTTCGAGCATCTCAAGGACGACGGGGCGACCAAGGACAAGGTGGTCCCCGGCGAGATCACGTTCACCAAGGACGGCGTGGAGTACTCGCTCGCCGCGTTCCGCGAGGGCCGCGCGCTCCTGCTCGTCTTCTCCGACGCCACGAGCGGCGAGTCGACGTACGGGGTGGGCCGCTTCCTGATGGTGGCGCCCTCGCCCGACGGCACGATCACGCTGGACTTCAACCGCGCCTACCTCCCGCCGTGCGCGTTCAGCTACAACTTCAACTGCCCGATGCCGCCGAAGCAGAACCGCTTCGCCGTGCCCATCGAGGCCGGGGAGAAGAACGTGCTGGCCAAGGACGGCGGCCTCCTGCACTGAGCCGCCCTCGGGACCTGCTCCGCGGCCCTACGGCTGCGCGGCCTTACGGCTGCGCGTCGCGTCGCGCGGGTCGACCGCGTCGCGGGGCGGCGGCGAAGCCCGTCGGTCGGGTGCCCGCGGCACCGGCGTCGAGGATCCGACGCTCGGCCGCGTCGAGCCAGGCGAGCCGCGCGGTCAGGGCGGCCTCCACCGCGTCCGCCGCCAGGGAGACGGCGAGCGGGACGTCGGTGTCGTGCGCCTCGCGGGACAGCGCGAGCTCGCGGGCGTCCGCGAGCGAGCGCTCGCGTTGGGCACGGACCAGGGCGCCCGCGTCCGCGCCGGGCAGGGACAGCGCGAGCGCGACCTTCACGAGCAGCTCGTCGCGCGTCGCCGGCGGCCCGATCGTCTCGTCCAGCCACGCGCCGACGTCCGCTCGGCCCTCGTCCGTGATCGTGTACGGCACGTGCCCGGCCTCGTCGGTCGTGCCCTTCACGACGAGGCCGTCCCGCTCCAGGCGGTCGAGGGTGTTGTAGATCTGACCGACGTTGAGGGGCGCCGCGGTCCCGGTGCGAGCGGTGTACTCCGTGCGGAGCTGGTACCCGTAGCACGTGCCCTCGGTGAGGATCGCGAGGAGGGCGTGCCGCACCGACATGCGTCCTCCGCCCCCGGCCCGGCGGGCCGCCCCCTGGAGCATAGGCATTCCCGGCATGCACGCCCGGGGGACCCGCCGCCGTCCCCGGCGCCCGATCGCCCGGATGACGTCTCCCTCGGCGCGTCGCGTCCGCGATGTTGCCGATCCCCAGGATCACCCGCCATGATGAGGACCGTCGGCGTCCGCGCCGGCCGCACCGGCAGGTGTGGAGCTCGTCCATCGCACGCAGATCGTTGGGGAAGACGCATCTGATCGGATGGAGGAGACCCATGGAAGCACCCGTCGCCAACTCAAGACCGGCTCGAGGAGTGCTCTACGTGCACTCCTCTCCTCGCGCGCTCTGCCCCCATGTCGAATGGGCAGCGGGTCGCGCGCTCGGTCATGCCGTGAACTTCACCTGGGATCCGCAGCCCGTGCTGAAGGGCGCGATGCGCGCGGAGTACTACTGGGAGGGCCCGGAGGGGTCCGGCGCCGCCATCGCCAGCGGCCTCCGCGGGTGGGAGCACCTGCGCTACGAGGTCACCGAGGACGCGGGTCCCGGCCGGGACGGGGGCCGGTGGATGCACACGCCCGACCTCGGCGTCTTCTTCGCCCAGACCGACACGGCGGGCAACACCGTCATCCCCGAGGACAGGATCCGCTACGCCCTCGACGTCGCCGGCTCCAACACCCTGGAGCTGCACCGCGAGCTCCGCCTCGCCATGGGACAGGCCTGGGACGACGAGCTCGAGGCGTTCCGCCACGCGAGCGACTTCAGCCCCGTGGTCTGGTTGCACAAGGTCGGCTGACCCGTACGCGCGGCGGGCGCCTCCTCCCGTCCGCCGCCGAACGACGCCGACCGCCCGGCCCGACGGCGCCGACGGTGCGTGATAGGTTCCACGTGAAGAGACCGGGGGGCCTCGCCGGCGATGCTCGGGGCACGCGGAGCGCAGTCCGACCGGATGGCTTCGCGGGCAATCCCTCCTACCGGACGTGCGACGAGCACAGCGAGATCGGCGACGACACCATGCGGGAACGACTCTCGACCCGAACCGCCGGCCTGGCCGGCCTCTCGAGCCCGGCCCTCGTGCTCGGCTGCGCCCTGTGGATCCTCGGGTCGACGTACGTCCTCGCCTGGGACCCGTTCGTCGGCACCGCCGTCGGGCTGGCGCCGATCGTGCTGTTCTTCATCATCCGCAACTCCGTGGTCCGGTTCCTCTTCGTCGTCGTCGGAGGCCTGCTCGTGCTCGGCTCGAGCGGCGACCTGAGCGCCAACAAGATCGTCTACGCGGGACTGCTCGTCGTGTGCGCCGCGGTGTCCGTGGTGCGCCTCATCGCCTCGCCCCCCTCGTACGCGCGCCACTTCAAGTCGCTGGTGTGGGTCGGACTGGCCCTGCTCGCGATCGTGAGCCTGAGCTTCCTCGCCTCACCCGAGGGCTCCGACCTGGGCACCTTCGGCCGGCAGGCGATCTTCTACCTCCTCATCGTGCTGGGTCCGGTCATCGGGCTCGACGCCGGACGCGACATCCCGCCCCGGATCACGTACCCCCTCGTGGGTGTCCTCGGACTCGTGGCGGCCGTCGGATTCGCCTTCGACTGGCTCGACCGGCGGGGCGTCACCGCCCTCTCCACGGGTCGGTTCATCCTCTCGAGCCTGATGCTGCCGTCCTTCGCCTTCGCGCTGGCGCTCGTCATGGTGTTCCACGCGGAGAAGCGGCTGGCGCGCATCCTCTGGCTGGTGCCCGTCGTCGGGATCCCCATCGCGATGCTGATCACGGGCACGCGCACCAACCTCATCGTGTTCGCGGCCGTCTTCGCCGTCCTGGGCCTCCAGCGGAGCATGCGCGTGCCGCCGGGCAAGATGCTCGGGCTCCTCGTGATCGGCGGTGTCCTGGCAGGTCTGGTCTTCCCGATCGTCGCCTCCGTGGCGATCGCGGATCCGGACTTCCTGCAGAGCCGCATCCGGGCGTCCCTGACCGTCCTCAACGGCCAGGGCGGTGCGGACCAGTCGTATGCCATCAGGCAGAACGCCTACGTCGTGGCCACGGGCCTCATCGACAGCAGCCCGGTGTTCGGCATGGGGCTCGGCTACACCATCCCCATCGTCCTCGACACCCCGCTCCTGACGGTCGTCCGCCTGGGCTGGCTCGGCACGGCAGCCGTCGCGGCCTTCATCGCCGCGATGGGCTGGTCGATCTGGAAGGCCACGCGCGCCATGGGCCCCTCTCCCGCCACGACCGCGTGGTGGGGCCTGCTCCTGGTGATGCTCTGCAACATCCCCTTCGGCACGCCGCTCGAGGACCGCGGCTTCGGATTCACCCTGCTCCTCGCGACGGTCGCGATCGCGAGCGGCCTGCACGCGAAGACGCTGCAGGGGACGCCGTCCGCATCCGACGAGGAACCGGCCGCCATCGCGCACCGCCTGACACCCGGTCCGGCGGGGAGCACCGGGATGCGGATGCAGGCCTGACCCGTCAGCGCGTCCCGCGAGAGTCCCGGTCATCTTCTCCGGGCACCGCACGCGAAGAGGCCCCGACCTGCTGGTCGGGGCCTCTTCGCGTGCGGTGGCGGGCTAGACGCTGCGGAACGCGATGACCGCGTTGTGCCCGCCGAAGCCGAACGAGTTGCTGATCGCCAGCAGGTCGCCGTCGCCGAGGGGACGCGGCGACGTCACGACGTCGAGCCGGATGTCGGGATCCAGCTCCGTGAGGTTGATCGTCGGGGGAGCGGTGCGCTCGGCGAGGGCCTTCACCGTGAAGACCGCCTCGATCGCGCCGGCGCCGCCGAGCAGGTGCCCGGTGGACGCCTTCGTCGCGCTCACGGGGATGCCGTGCACCGCCTCGCCGAACACGCGCTCGAGCGCCTTGTACTCCGCGATGTCGCCGACCGGCGTGCTGGTCGCGTGGACGTTGATGTGCGAGACGTCGCCGCGCGAGTAGCCCGCGCCCTCGATGCTCGCGATCATGGCGCGCGCGGCCGCCGTCCCCTCGGGGTCGGGCGCCGTGATGTGGAACGCGTCGCTGGTGACCGCGCCGCCGACGAGCTCCGCGTAGATGCGGGCCCCGCGCGCCATGGCGTGCTCCTCGGTCTCGAGCACGAGCGCGGCACCGCCCTCGCCGAGGACGAAGCCGTCCCGCGAGATGTCGTAGGGACGCGAGGCGCCCGCGGGGTCGTCGTTGCGCTTCGAGAGGGCCTGCATCGCCGCGAACGACGCGATGGGCAGCGGGTGGATGGAAGCCTCGGAGCCGCCGGCCACGATGATGTCCGCGCGGCCCGCCTGGAGGTGCGCGTAGGCGCTGGCGATCGACTCGGTGCTCGACGCGCAGGCGGAGACGACGGTCTGGATGCCGGCGCGCGCACCGAGGTCCATGCCGACCGCCGCGGCCGGTCCGTTGGGCATGAGCATGGGGACGGTCATGGGGAGGACGCGGCGCGGGCCCTTCTCGCGGAGGGTGTCCCAGGCGTCGAGCAGGGTCCACACGCCGCCGATGCCGGTGGCCCAGTCGACGGCGAAGCGCAGCGGGTCGACCTCGGGGGATCCCGCGTCGGCCCAGGCCTCACGCGCGGCCGTGAGGGCGAACTGGCTGGACGGGTCGAGGCGCTTGGTCTCGATGCGCGCCATGACCTCGGAGGAGGGCACCTTCGCCTGGCCGGCGAACGTCACGGGGATGTCCCACTTCGCCACCCAGTCCTGCTCGAGGGTGGTGATGCCCGACTCGCCGCGGAGGAGCGCCTGCCAGGTCTCCTCGGCGGTGCCGCCGAGGGGCGACGTCGCGCCGATGCCGGTGACGACGATCTTCTTGGGGGTGGTCATGCGTGGCGTCTCCTCGACGTCGGGAACAGGGGAGGGGGATGGCCGGCCCCGAGGTCGGGGCCGGCCATCCTCCGCGCGGTCAGGACTGCGCGTTGGTGATGAACGTGACCGCGTCGCCGACGGTCTTGAGGTTCTTGACTTCCTCGTCCGGGATCTTCACGTCGAACTTCTCCTCGGCGTTGACGACGATCGTCATCATCGAGATCGAGTCGATGTCCAGGTCGTCGGTGAACGACTTGTCCATCTCGACGGTGTCGGTGGCGATCCCGGTCTCGTCGTTGACGAGCTCGGCCAGGCCGGCCAGGACTTCTTCGGTGGACAGTGCCATGTGTATCTCCTCGTGGTTCGTGATGACCGGAACAGCTTATGGGGCGGGACTCAGGGCAGGACGACGACCTGCGCGCCGAACACGAGTCCGGCGCCGAATCCGATCTGCAGGGCGAGGCCGCCCGAGAGCGACGGGTCCTCCTCGAGCAGGCGGTGGGTGGCGAGCGGGATGGAGGCGGCCGACGTGTTGCCGGTGGTCTCGATGTCGCGCGCGATGGCCACCGTATCCGGAAGGCCGAGCTGCTTGGCGAACTCGTCCACGATGCGCATGTTCGCCTGGTGGGGGATGAACGCGGCCAGCTGGTCAGCCGTGATGCCCGCGCGGTCGAGCGCCTCCTTGGCGACCTTGGCCATCTCCCAGACCGCCCAGCGGAAGACCTTCTGGCCGTCCTGGCGGAGGGTGGGCCACGCGGACCCGTCGCGCATGCTCTTCAGGGTGCCGGTCATGCCGACGGCGTCCCAGTTGGAGCCGTCGGAGCCCCACACGGTGGCGGAGATGCCGGGGGTGTCGCTCGGGCCGACGATCGCAGCGCCCGCGCCGTCGCCGAGCAGGAACGAGATGGAGCGGTCGGTGGGATCGACGATGTCGGACAGCTTCTCCGCGCCCACCACGAGCACGTACTCCGCGAGACCCGAGCGGATGAAGGAGTCCGCCTGCGCGATGCCGTACGTGTAGCCGGCGCACGCGGCCGAGATGTCGTAGGCGGGCGCCGGGTTCGCGCCGATGCGGTCGGCGAGGAGCGCGGCCATCGACGGCGTCTGCACGGTGTTGCTCACCGTGGAGACGAGGACGATGCCGATCTGCTCGGGCCGGATGCCGGCCTTCGCGATGGCCTCGAGCGAGGCGGTGGTCGCGAGGTCGACGGCGTCGACGTCCGCGCCCGCGCGCTTGCGGGTGACGATGCCGGTGCGCTGGCGGATCCACTCGTCGGACGAGTCGATGGGCCCGACGAGGTCGTCGTTGGGGACGTCGAGCTCGCCGCGGGCGGCGCCGAGGCCCCAGATGCGGGTGAAGCGCTCGACGACGGGCGCGGTCTGGATGGTGGGGCGGGGCTGGGCGGTCATGTGTCCCTGTTCGGTGTCGGGTGCGGCGGGATCAGGCGTGCGCGTCGAGCATGTCGATGGCCGCCGGGAGGTCGTCGGGCGTGGAGAGCGCGAGGGTCGGCAGCCCCTTGAGGCCGCGCTTGGCGAGTCCGGTGAGGGCGCCCGCGGGAGCGACCTCGATGAGCCCGGTGACGCCGGCGGCGTCGAAGGCCTCCATGCAGAGGTCCCAGCGCACCGGGCTCGCGACCTGGCCCACGATGAGGTCGAGGTAGGCGGCACCGGAGTCGACCCGGCTGCCGTCGCGGTTCGTCCACACGGGGAAGCGGGGGTCGCGGGGCGCGAGCGGGGCGACGGCGTCTCGGAGCGCGTCCACCGCGGGCGCCATGTGGTGGGTGTGGAAGGCCCCCGCCACCTGGAGCGGGATGACGCGCGTCCCCCGGAGCGGCTCGGCCTGGAGGGCCGCGAGGGCCTCCGGCTCGCCGGCCACGACGATCTGGCCGCCGCCGTTGTAGTTGGCGGGCTCCAGGCCCAGCTCCGCGAGCCGCGCCAGGATGGCGTCCTGGTCGCCGCCCACGACGGCGCTCATGCCCGTGCGCGTGGTGGCCGCGGCCTCGGCCATCGCGTCGCCCCGCGTGCGGACGAGGGCCATGGCCTCCGTGTCGGTGAGGATCCCGGCGCCCGCCGCCGCCGTGATCTCGCCCACCGAATGCCCGGCGATGCCGGCCACGTAGGCGTCCCGGCCGTCGGCGAGGAGCGCCCGGAGGGCCATGATGCCCGCCGCGACGATGAGCGGCTGCGCGACGGCGGTGTCGCGGATGGTGTCCGCGTCGGATGTGGTGCCGTGCAAGACGAGGTCGAGCCCGGCCGCGTCGCCGAGCTCGCCGAGGAGCCGGGCGTGATCGGGGTGCTCCAGCCACGGGGAGAGGAATCCGGGCTTCTGGGAGCCCTGGCCGGGGCACACGACGATGATCATCCGTCCATCCTCCCAGCGTGCGCGAGCCGCGTCGGAGTCGAGGTCCTACAGAGGATCCTCCACGACGTTGTGACGAGGCCACACGATCGGCGGGTCACCGGGCCGCCTGGCGCTTCGGCCGCGTCCGACCGGGCGTCTGCTGCTTGGGCACGACGGTCCCCGCCTCGGCGATGCTGCCGATGATGAGCGCCGCCTGGAGGATGAGCGCCTCGCGGGCCCCCGTCGCATCCCAGCCGATGACGTCCGACACGCGCTTCAGGCGGTACCGCACGGTGTTCGGGTGCACGAACAGCTCCCGCGCGGTCGCCTCGAGCGACCGACCGGTGTCGAGGTAGCACCACAGCGTCGCGAGCAGCTCGGTCGAGTGCGCCTGGAGGGGCTTGTAGATGCGGTTGATGAGGGTCGAGCGCGCGAGCGGATCGCCGGCGAGGGCGCGTTCGGGGAGCAGGTCGTCGGCGAGCGTCGGTCGCGGGGCGTTGCGCCAGGAGCGCGCGACGGCGAACCCCGCGAGGGCGGCCCGCGCGCTGCGGGAGGCCTCGACCAGGCTCGGCACCTCGTGGCCGAGCACGAGGTGGCCGTTCCCGAACCCCGGCTCGAGCTGCGTGGCGATCTCGAGGAACGCGACCCGCGTCGCCTCCGCCTCCGGGACCTCCGGATCCGCCACCGCGGGCGACGCGCGCCCGATCACGAGCACGAGCCGGCTTCCCTGCACGCCGATGAGGACGTCGGCGTCGAGGTGCCGCGCGGTGCGCCGGAGCTGGTCGACGTCGAGCACGGGGGGCGCCGTGCCGACGAGGACGGACACCTCGCCGTGTCCGTGCCACCCGAGGGCGGCGATGCGGGACGGCAGCTCGTCGTCGTACTCGCCCGAGAGGATGCTGTCGACCACGAGCGCCTCGAGCCGAGCGTCCCAGAGGCCCCGGGCCTCGGCGGCGCGGGCGTACACGTCGGCCGCGGCGAAGGCGATCTCTCGGGAGTAGAGCAGGATCGCGTCCCGCACCGTGCGGTGGCGGTCGCGGACGCGATCCTCGACGACCTCCACGGTGACGCGGATGAGCTGCAGCGTCTGCTGCAGCGTCACCGAGCGCAGGAGCTCGCGCGGCGCCGCGCCGAAGACGTCCGCCGCGATCCAGGGCGTGGAGTCCGGGTCGTCGTACCAGTGGATGAACGACGTGATGCCGGCCTGCGCCACGAGCCCGACCGCGGACCGCCGCCCGGGCGGCATCGCGCCGTACCAGGGCAGCGTGTCCTCGAGCCGCTTGAGCGTCGCGCTCGCCAGCTCGCCCGAGAGGGACCGGAGCCACGTCAGCGTCTCCGCCTTCGTCTCCCCGGTCTCCACGTCGGTGTCGTGCCGGTCGCTCGTCGTCACGTCAGGTCGGCGCAGCTCACGCCTCGCCGCCCGCCGATCCGGTCGTGCCGGCGGTGACGTCCAGCAGGCGGTACTTGTCGATCGCCCACTTCGGCGCGTCCCGGTCGACCTTGCCCTGCTTGGCGAGGCGCTGCAGCGTCTTCACGACCATCGACGGGCCGTCGATCGCGAAGAAGCGGCGGGCCGCCGGACGCGTGTCCGAGAAGCCGAAGCCGTCGGCGCCGAGCGTCGAGTAGTCGCCGGGGACGAACTGGCGGATCTGGTCGGGCACCGCGTGCGAGAAGTCGGTGACCGCGACGAACGGGCCCTCGGATCCGCGGAGCTTCTCCTCCAGGTACGGCACGCGCTCCTCGGAGTGCGGGTGGAGCAGGTTGTGCTCCTCGGCCGCCAGGCCGTCCCGGCGGAGCTCGCCCCAGGACGTGACGGACCAGACGTCCGCGGACACGCCCCAGTCGTCGGCGAGGAGTTGCTGCGCCTCGAGGGCCCACGGGACGGCGACGCCGGAAGCCATGAGCTGCGCCTTCGGGCCGTCGACCCAGCCGTCCTTGAGCTTGTGGATGCCGCGGACGATGCCGTCCACGTCCACGCCCTCGGGCTCGGCCGGGTGGATGATCGGTTCGTTGTACACCGTGAGGTAGTACATGACGTTCGGGTCCTCGTGCTCGCCGCCGTACATGCGCTCGAGGCCGGTGCGCACGATGTGCCCGATCTCGTAGGCGTACGCCGGGTCGTAGGAGACGACCGCGGGGTTGGTTGCCGACAGGACCAGCGAGTGGCCGTCCGCGTGCTGCAGGCCCTCGCCCGTGAGCGTGGTGCGGCCGGCGGTCGCGCCGATGAGGAAGCCGCGCGCCATCTGGTCGCCCGCCGCCCAGATCGCGTCGCCCGTGCGCTGGAACCCGAACATCGAGTAGAAGACGTAGATCGGGATGAGCGGCTCGCCCTGCGTCGAGTACGTGGTGCCGAGGTTCGTGAACGCCGCCAGCGCGCCCGCCTCGTTGATGCCCACGTGCACGATCTGGCCCTGCGGGCTCTCCTTGTAGGACAGCAGCAGCTCGCGGTCGACCGACGTGTAGTGCTGGCCGTTCGGGTTGTAGATCTTCGCCGTCGGGAAGAAGGCGTCGATGCCGAACGTGCGGGCCTCGTCCGGGATGATCGGGACGACGCGGTTGCCGAAGTCCTTCGCGCGGATCAGGTCCTTGAGCAGCCGGACGAACGCCATGGTCGTGGCGATCTCCTGCGTGCCGGAGCCCTTCTTGGAGATGCGGTAGGCCGAGTCGTCCGGCAGCGAGATGGCCGTGTGCTTCGTGCGGCGCTCGGGGGAGTACCCGCCGAGCGCGCGACGGCGCTCGTGCATGTACTGGATCGCCTCGTCGTCCTGGCCGGGGTGGTAGTACGGCGGCAGGTACGGGTCCTCCTCGAGCTGGGCGTCCGTGATCGGCACGCGCATCTCGTCGCGGAACTGCTTGAGGTTGTCGAGCGTGAGCTTCTTCATCTGGTGGGTCGCGTTGCGGCCCTCGAAGCTCGGGCCGAGGCCGTAGCCCTTGACGGTCTTGGCGAGGATCACCGTGGGCTGGCCCGTGTGCTCGCTGGCCGCTTTGAAGGCCGCGTAGACCTTGCGGTAGTCGTGGCCGCCGCGCTTGAGGTTCCAGATCTGGTCGTCGGTGTAGCCCTCGACGAGCTTCGCGGTGCGCTCGTCGCGCCCGAAGAAGTTCTCGCGGATGTAGGCGCCGCTCTCGGCCTTGAAGGTCTGGTAGTCGCCGTCGGGCGTGCGGTTCATCAGCTCGAGGAGCGCGCCCTCGGTGTCGCGGGCGAGCAGGTCGTCCCACTCGCGACCCCAGACGACCTTGATGACGTTCCAGCCGGCGCCGCGGAAGAAGCTCTCGAGCTCCTGGATGATCTTGCCGTTGCCGCGGACGGGTCCGTCGAGGCGCTGGAGGTTGCAGTTGATGACGAAGTTGAGGTTGTCGAGCTTCTCGTTCGCCGCCACCTGGAGCTGTCCGCGGCTCTCGACCTCGTCCATCTCGCCGTCGCCGAGGAAGGCCCAGACCTGCTGGTCGGAGGCGTCCTTGATGCCGCGGTTGGTGAGGTACTTGTTCGCCTGCGCCTGGTAGATGGCGTTGATGGGGCCGAGGCCCATCGAGACCGTGGGGAACTGCCAGAACTCCGGCATGAGGCGGGGGTGCGGGTAGGACGACAGCCCACCGCCCTCGTGGCTCTTCTCCTGGCGGAACCCGTCGAGCTGGTGCTCGCTGAGACGTCCCTCCAGGAAGGCGCGCGCGTAGGTGCCGGGGGAGGCGTGGCCCTGCACGAAGACCTGGTCGCCACCGCCCGGGTGGTCCTGGCCGCGGAAGAAGTGGTTGTAGCCGACCTCGTACAGGGCGGCGGAGGAGGCGTACGTGGCGATGTGCCCGCCGACCGCGATGCCGGGACGCTGCGCCCGGTGCACGGTGACGGCCGCGTTCCAGCGGATCCACGCGCGGTAGCGGCGCTCGAGGTCCTCGTCACCGGGGAAGTCGGGCTCGTTCTCCGGCGCGATGGTGTTGATGTAGTCCGTGGTCGGGACCATCGGCACCCCGAGGTGCAGCTCCTTCGAGCGCTTGAGGAGGCTGAGCATGACGTCGCGCGCGCGACCCCGACCCTGCGTCTCGACGAGCCCGTCGAGGGACTCGTTCCATTCGGCGGTCTCTTCCGGATCGCTGTCGGTGTGGTTCACCGAGTACGGATCCTGGTCGTTGACAGTCACCCTCGACCTCTTCCTGTGGTGTGCAGACATCGTCTTCGGTGCCACGGGGCTCGAAGGGTGCGAGACCGCGCGTACGCCGAGGGCAAGCCTACCCATGCGGACCGACGGTCACCGACGGCGGCCGGGAGCGGCGCGGCGGCGACGCTGGACATCGCGGGACCCCGGCGTAGGATCGGTCCTCGTGCCAGACAGGGGACATCTGCCGGCACGGAAGGAACCGCACCCCATGGCCCTGGCCAACGACACACAGGCTCCCGACTTCGAGCTCGCCAACCAGTTCGGAGAGCGGGTCCGGTTGAGCGAGTACCGCGGTCATCGCGCGGTCGCCCTCGTCTTCTTCCCCCTGGCGTTCTCCGGGACGTGCACCGGCGAGATGTGCCAGCTCGAGGAGAACCTCGGCATGTTCGCGGACAGCCGCGTGGAGCTCATCGGCATCAGCGTCGACAGCAAGCACACCCTGCGGGCCTGGGCCGAACAGCAGGGCATCGACTTCCAGCTCCTCGCCGACTTCTGGCCCCACGGCCAGGTCGCCAAGGAGTACGGCGTGTTCCTGGAGGGGAAGGGCTTCGCCAACCGCGCGACGTTCCTCATCGACACGCGGGGCATCATCCGCCGCAGCTTCATCACGGCTCCGGGCGAGGCGCGCGAGCTCGACGCCTACCGCTCCGCCATCCGCGACCTGGCTCTCGTCCCCGCCTGATGCCGTCGTCGCCCGCCGTCAGCTGAGGATGTTGACGGCCCGGGCGATGACGAGCGCGAGGATCACGAAGCCCGCGAACGCCTGCAGCGCCATGAGGCCCTTGGCCCGGTGCGACAGCGGCATGACGTCGGTGGGGCTGTACGCCATGGAGTTCGTCAGCGAGAAGTACGCGTAGTCGACGAAGCCCGGCACCCAGTCGGCGTGCTCCGACGACCGTCTGGCCACCTCGGAGACGGCCCCCGCGTCCTCGTCCTGGGGGAAGCGGAAGTCCGCCGGCGCGAGCGACGCCCGGGCGTGCGCCCGGCGCGCGACGGGGCCGCCGCGGTCCATCTCCCAGTAGACGAGCGCGAAGGCCAGCATGTTCGTCGTCCACACCTGCAGCGCCGTCAGGAGCAGCTCCGGACCCGCCTCCGAGGCGTCGACGAGGGCCACCACGAGCACCACGAGGCTCACCTGGTTCGCGACGAGCAGGAGACCGCCGAGGGCGAGGCCGAGCCCGCGCGACCAGGCGGTCTCCCGATCGAGGCGGCGCGGGTTGAGCACGACCAGCGGGACGAGCAGGGCGACGGCGGCGACGACCACGGCGATCCGCACGCCCGGGGGCACGGCGGTCGGCGCAACGCCGTAGAGCGCGACCGCGGCGAGGAGGCCGGCCGCAGCGGGCCAGCGGGATTCCGCGACCGTGCGGCGCGAGGGGTGGGTGGGCACGGGGGAGAGGCTACGGCGCTCCCCGTCCCCCGAGCGGGGGCGCGCCGACGCGGTCGGCTAGCATGGCGGGGCGCCGGATCCCCGGCCGCCCGGGCCCTTAGCTCAGTTGGTAGAGCGCCACGCTTACACCGTGGATGTCGTCGGTTCGAGCCCGGCAGGGCCCACCCCGGATCCCGTCTCCCGCCCGCGGAGCGACGCCAGGCCGCGCACCAGCAGGTCGATCCCGAAGTCGAAGCCGTCCCGCGCGTCGCCCCCGCGGTGCTCGTCGGCCGCGATCACCCCGAGGCGGGCGAGCTGGGTCCGCTGCTGCTCGTGGGTCACGTGGCCGAGCACGAAGTGCAGGAGCGCGTCCGCCGCGCGATCGGCGGCACCGGCGGCGAAGCCGGCACCCGCGACCGCCGCCGCGAGCGCGTCCCGGGCATCCGCCGCGCCGAGGCCCAGGGCCGTCGTGCTGGCGACGACCTCGGCGCCGTCGCGGTGCGCGAGGAGCGCCAGGCGCAGCGCGGACGCCTGGTCGCGGATGGCCGCCGTGGCGTCGCCCGGGGCGTCCGCGCCTCCGCGGTGCCGCGCCGCTCCGGCCACGATGCGGTCGGCCACCGCCGCCAGGAGGGTCTGCTTGTCCGGGTAGTGCCAGTAGAGCGCGCTCGGCTGCACGTCGAGGGCGGCGCCGAGCCGGCGCATCGTGAGGTCGGGGAGGCCGTGCTCGTCGAGGAGCCGGAGGGCCGCCGCGGCGACGTCGTCGCGGGTGAGACGCCTCCCGCCGCGCGCGTCCGCCATGCGCTCACTATAGTGAACGGCGTTCAGGAGCCGGTCCGGCTCCCGCTGCCGACGACCTGCCGTCGCGCCGATCCGAAGGATGCCCATGACCCCGTCCTCCCTCCCCGCCCGGGGCTTCGAGCGCGCGGAGCGCACGCCCCGCGTCGACGCCACCGACCTGGCCCGGGTCGCGGTCCTGGCCGCCGTGATCGCGGTGCTCGGGCTCCCCGGCGGCATCAGCGTGCTCGGCGGCGTGCCCATCACCGCGCAGACCCTGGGCGTGATGCTCGCCGGCGCGATCCTCGGCCCGTGGCTCGGCGCCCTCTGCATCGTCGTGCTCCTGCTGCTCGTCGCCGTCGGGCTGCCGCTCCTGTCCGGCGGCGCCGGCGGGCTCGGGGTGTTCGCCGGGCCGAGCGCGGGGTACCTCGTCGGCTGGATCCTGGGCGCGTTCGTGATCGGGCTCGTGGTGCACGCGGGAGGGCGACGACCCGTCGCCTGGCGCACGGCGGTCGGCATGGTGGCCGGCGGCATCCTCGCGATCTACGCGGTCGGCATCCCCGTGCAGAGCGCGGTGACCCGCCTGCCGCTCGGCGAGACCGTCCTCACGAGCCTGGTGTTCCTGCCGGGGGACGCGATCAAGACCGTCATCGCGACGGGGATCGTGATGACCCTGGTGCGCGGCTACCCGCGCGCCTTCCGCCGCCGCGCCGGCTGGACCCGGGCCCGCGACGCGCGAGCGGTGCCGACGACGTGACGCCTCCCGCCCTGCGGCTCGAGGGCGTGGGCGTCCGTCTGGGCGACGTCGACGTGCTCGCGGACGTGACCCTCGACCTCGACGCGCGGACGGTCGCCGTGGTCGGCGAGAACGGCTCGGGCAAGAGCACGTTCGCGCGGCTCGTCGGCGGGCTGGTGCGGCGGGACGCGGGCGACCTCCGCGTGCTGGGCCTCGATCCGGAACGCGACGCCCGCGAGCTGCGGCGACGCGTGGCCCTGGTGTTCAGCAACCCGGACGCCCAGATCGTGATGCCGACCGTGCGCGAGGACGTGGCCTTCTCGCTGCGGCCCGAGCGGCTGTCGCGGGCGGAGTCGGACGCGCGCGTCGACGCAGCGCTCGCGCGCTTCGGGCTCGGCGACCTGGCCGACAGGTCCGCGCACGACCTGTCCGGCGGCCAGAAGCAGCTGCTCGCCCTGACGGGCGCGTTCGTCCGGGGGCCGGAGCTGGTGATCGCCGACGAGCCGACCGCGTACCTCGACGCGCGCAACGCCCGTCGGGTCGCCGACCACCTGTTCGAGGACGGGCACCGGCTCCTCCTCGTCACGCACGACCTCGCCGCCGCGCAGCGCTGCGACGCCGCCGTGCTCTTCGCCGACGGGCGGGTGCGTCGGGTCGGGCCCCCCGCGGAGGTCGTCGCCGAGTACGAGGCGATGCTCGCATGACGGCGGGACCCTCGGCGGGACGCCTCGCCCGCATGCCCACCGGGCCCGAGCTCGTGCTCGTCGCGTTCGTCGTGCTCGGCGTCTCCGTCCTCCCGTCCACCTGGGCGGGAGCCGTCGCCGCCCTCGCCATCGCCATCGCCTGCTACGGCGCGGCCGGACTCGGCGACGGAGCGCTCGGGCTGCGGGCGCTGGGGCGCCAGGTGCGGGCGACGAGGTGGATCCTGCTGTTCACGCTGGTGAGCCAGCTGGTCCTCCTCGGCGTCGAGCCGGCGGTGTCGAACACCGCGCGCATCGCGGCGGCCATCGCCGTCCCGGGCCTCCTCATGCTGACGACCTCGACGACGGAGATCCTCGACGCGGTGGAACGGGGCCTCCGACCGGCCCGGCGGCTCGGGCTCGACTCCGAGCGGGTCGCGCTGCTGCTCGCGGTCACCGTGTCGACCGTGCCGGTGCTCGCGCGCCTCGCACGCGACGTGCGGGACGCGCAGAGGGCCCGCGGCGGGCGGACGGGCATCACGACCTCGGTCGTCCCGTTCCTCGTCCTCGCGCTGAAGCACGCCGACGACCTGGGCGACGCCCTGGCCGCGCGCGGCGTGCGCTGACCCTGCGGACGGCGGGTGCGCGGATCGTGCATCCGTTAGGGTCCTCACGGTCTTCCCCGCTACTGTTCCCCCATGAGCCCCGACACCGGCGACGACGAGGCCTCCCGGTCCGTGGTCGACGCCGCGACCCACGGATCGAGCAGGCACCCCGGTTCGTCGCAGCGCGCGCTGTGGCCGCTCGAGCCGCTCGTGCCCACCCCCGGGATCCTGCCCGAGGTTACGGCGGTGGGCGGCGGGGGCTCCGCATCGCGTGGCGGACGCCGCGGCTGAGGTCCTCCCGCGCGTCGGCGCCCGACGCCCCTTCGTTACGATGGGCGACGTGACCCACACCCTCGCCGACGCCGTCCGCGCCATCGAGGACGCCTGGCCGCCTGCGGGCGCGTCGGACTGGGACGCCTCGGGGCTCGTGAGCGGGGACCCCGCCCGCCCCGTGGAGCGGATCCACCTGGCCGTCGACGCCGTGCGCGCCACCGTCGACGAGGCCGTCGCCGCCGACGCCGACCTCCTGCTCACGCATCACCCGCTGCTCCTCCGCGGCGTCACGACCATCGCCGAGACCGGCTACAAGGGCGCCCTGCTCGCCGACCTCGTCCGCGCCGACTGCGCGCTCTACGCCGCGCACACCACGTCCGACGTCGTCGAGGAGGGCACGTCCGGGCGCCTCGCCGCCCTGCTCGGCATCCCGCCGCAGAGCCTGCGGCCCCTCGAGCCGGCCGGGGACGGCGTCCGCGGCATCGGCCGGGTCGGCGACCTGCCCGCCGCGACGACGCTCGGGCGCCTCGCCGCCGAGCTCGCACGGATCCTGCCGCCCACGGCCACCGGCATCCGTGCCGCCGGCCCGTACGACGCCCCCGTGCGACGCGTGGCCCTGTGCGGCGGGGCGGGCGACTCGCTCCTGGGATCGCCTGCCGTGAGGGGAGCCGACGTCTACATCACCTCCGACCTGCGGCACCACCCCGCCAGCGAGGCCCGCGAGTCCGCCGCGCTCGCCGGCGGCACCCCGTACCTCCTCGACACGTCGCACTGGGCGAGCGAGTGGCTGTGGCTCGACGTCGCGGCGGACGCGCTCCGCGCTGCCCTGCCCGGCACCGACGTCACCGTCAGCGACATCCGCACCGACCCCTGGGACTTCGCCGTCACCCAGTGACGCACGCGGCACGGGCCGCACCCCGCACCACCGGCCGGCGCGCACGTCGCACCGCCGCACCACGAGAGGGAGAGCATGAAAGCCGATCCGAGCGTCCAGAAGGAGCTCCTCGACCTGCAGGAGATCGACACCCGGCTGACGCACCTGCGCGGCCGCCTCGCCCAGCTCCCGCAGCTGAAGCAGATCGACGCGCTGCAGCGCGAGATGGACGGCGTCCGACGCCGCCTCAGCGAGCGCACCGGCGTCGTCGAGGACGCGCAGACGGAGCTGGCGCGGATCGAGTCGGACGTGGCCGTCGTGCAGGCGCGCATGGACCGCGACCGCAGCCGCATCGAGGCGGGCGGCAGCTCCAAGGACGTGCAGGCGCTGGAGCGCGAGCTCGAGTCGCTGTTGCGCCGCCGCGACAACCTCGAGGAGGTCGAGCTCGAGGTCATGCAGCGTCTCGAGGAGGCGCAGGCCGCGCAGGCCGAGGTGTCCGTGGAGCGCGATGCCCTCGCCGACCGGATCGCGGCCCTCGAGGCGGAGCGCGACGCCGCCGCCGTGGAGCTGCGCGTCCAAGCCGAGCAAGCGCAGCAGGACCGCGACGCCCGGGCGTCGCGGTTCCCCGAGGACCTCCTCGCCCTCTACGAGAAGCAGCGCGCCCGCTACGGCGTGGGCGCCGCGATGCTCCACCGCGGCATCTCGCTCGGCAGCAACATCGCCCTCCACCAGAGCGACCTCGACGCGCTGCGCAAGCGCGCGCCCGACGACGTCGTCATCGACCCCGAGAGCAACGCGATCCTCGTCCGCACGGACGAGTCCGGCCTCTAGGCCGACCGCCGGCCGAGCCCTGCCCTAGACTCGTCCCCGCGGATGGGTCGGCAAGACGGTCGCGCCGCGGAGGATCCCGAGAGGGGGAGACCGCGTCGAGGAACGTCCGGGCTCCGCAGAGCAGGGCGGTGGGTAACACCCACCCGGGGCGACCCGCGAGACAGTGCAACAGAGAGCAGACCGCCCGTCGCGGAAGCGGCGGGTGAGGGTGAAACGGCGGTGTAAGAGACCACCAGCGGCCCGAGTGATCGGGTCGGCTATGCAAACCTCGCCCGGAGCAAGGTCGAACAGGGGACGCACAGGCTGCTCGTCCAGTCCCCGGGTAGACCGCTGGAGGGCTGCGGTGACGCAGCTCCGAGATAGATGGCCGTCCATGGTGCCTTGTGCACCGGGACAGAACCCGGCGTATCAGCCGGCCCATCCGCACCACGCGCCAGACGCGGAAGCGGCCGGATCCCCTCGGGGGTCCGGCCGCTTCCGTCGTGCGGGGCTGCGGTCCGCGTCAGTCCTCGGGCTTCGTCTTGTCGACGAGCTCGGCGGCGGGGGCGTGCGTGCTCGCGCCGACCGCGTGCGCGGCGAGGGCGGCCGCGCCCATGATCCCGGCGTTGTTGCGCAGCTCCGCCGGCACGATGGGCGTGCGGAGGCGCAGCAGCGGCAGGAAGTGCTTGTGGTTCTTGGAGACGCCGCCGCCGACGATGAACAGCTCGGGCCACATCAGCTTCTCGAGCTGGCCGTAGTAGACCTGCAGGCGCGCGGCCCAGCGCTTCCAGTTGAGGTGCGCGCGCTCCTTGGCGGCGTAGGACGCGCGACGCTCGAAGTCGCGCCGGCCGGCCACGTCCATGTGGCCGAGCTCCGCGTTGGGGATCAGGACGCCGTCGTGGATGAGGGCCGTGCCGATGCCGGTGCCGAGCGTCGTCATGATCACGAGGCCGCGCACGTCCTTGGCCGCGCCGTAGCGAGCCTCGGCGTAGCCGGCCGCATCGGCGTCGTTCACGAAGGTGATCTCGAGGCCCAGGCGCTCCTCGAACAGCTTCTCGGCCTCGAGGCCGATCCAGCTGGGGGAGACGTTGGCGGCCGACATGGTCGTGCCGTGGACGATCGCGGCCGGGAAGCACACGCCGAGCGGCGTGCCCGCGGGCACCTCGCCGAGCGCCTCGATAATCTGCGTGACGGTGGCCACGATGTCCTCGGGCTCGCCGCCCTGCGGCGTCGGGAGCTTCACGCGCTCGCTCTTCAGCTCGCCGGTCGCGACATCCACGATGGCGCCCTTGATCCCCGTGCCGCCGATGTCGATGCCGATTGCGGTCGTCGCGTCCTCGCTCATGCAAGCGACCCTACCGGCTCGTCCGACCGCGTCCCGCCCGCCCGACCGGGCCCGGCGGGCCTAGCATCGGCAGCATGAGCGACAGCGACGAGCAGTACTGGTACGACGACCGCACGGGCGAGGTGGAGAAGGGGATGCTGTCCCCTGGCGTCCACCGCATCGGCCCGTTCGCCACGGCCGAGGAGGCCGCCGCCGCGCCGCAGCGCCTGCGCGAGCGTTCGGAGCAGTGGGCCGCCGAGGAGCGCGACGCCGACTGACGGCCGGCCTCAGTCGGAGTAGCTCTCGGCCTCCGACGGGAAGGCGCCGGCGACGACGTCGTCCCGGTAGCGCGTGGCCGCGTCGAGCAGCACCTGGCGCATGTCCGCGTAGCGGCGCACGAACCGGGGCACGCGACCCGACGTGAGGCCCGCGAAGTCCGTCCAGACGAGGATCTGCCCGTCGGTGCCCGGGCCCGCGCCGATGCCGATCGTGGGGATCCGCAGCTCGGAGGTGACGCGCCGTGCGATCTCCTGCGGGACCATCTCCAGCACCACCGCGAACGCACCCGCGTCCTCGACGGCGCGCGCGTCGGCGAGCAGCGCCTCGGCCGCGTCGCCGCGCCCCTGGATGATGTGCCCGCCGAGGCCGTGCTCGCTCTGCGGCGTGAAGCCCACATGGCCCATCACGGGGATGCCGGAGGAGACGACCCGGCGGATCTGCTCCGCGCTCCGCACGCCGCCCTCGAGCTTCACGGCGTGCGCGCGCGCCTCCTTCATGAAGCGCACCGACGTGGCGAGCGCCTGGTCGGGGCCCGACTCGTAGGAGCCGAAGGGCAGGTCGGCGACGACCAGCGCGCGCTGGGCGGAGGCGGCCACGGCCCGCGCCAGCGGGAGGAGCTCGTCGACCGTGACGGGCACGGTCGTGTCGTAGCCGAGCACCGTGTTGCCCGCCGAGTCGCCCACGAGCAGGAAGTCGATCCCGGCCTCGTCGAAGACGCCGGCCGTGAGCATGTCGTAGCTCGTGAGCCCGGTGATCTTGAGCCCCTGCTCCTTGGCCCGGGCGAAGTGGCGGATCCGCACGCGCTTCGGTGCGGCGGAGGCCTCCGAGGGGAGGCGGGCGGGCTCGGGCGGGGTGACGGCAGCGTCGGGGCTCTGCATGTCCGCGAGTCTACGGGCGGGCCCCGTCGCGCTCCGCGCCGCCCCTGGTCAGCCGGTAGGTTGGACTCCGACGAGAGGGTGGTGGATGGACAAGCAGCGTGACTTCGTCCTGCGGACGATCGAGGAGCGCGGGATCAAGTTCGTGCGCCTGTGGTTCACCGACGTGACCGGCACCCTGAAGTCGGTGGCGATCGCCCCGGCCGAGGTCGAGGGCGCGTTCGCCGAGGGCCTCGGGTTCGACGGCTCCGCCATCGAGGGGCTCACCCGCTCCTACGAGGCCGACATGCTGGCCCACCCGGATCCGACGACGTTCCAGATCCTCCCGTGGCGCGGCGAGATCGACCCCACCGCGCGCATGTTCTGCGACATCTCCACGCCCGACGGTCAGCCCGCCATCGCGGATCCGCGCAACGTCCTGAAGCGCACGCTGGAGAAGGCGGCCGACCGCGGCTTCACCTTCTACACGCACCCCGAGATCGAGTTCTACCTGCTCAAGTCGAGCGAGTTCGGCGTCGACGGCCCGGAGCCGGTGGATGCGGCGGGCTACTTCGACAACGTCCCCGGCGGCACGGCGCACGACTTCCGCCGCCGCTCGGTGCGCATGCTCGAGGACCTCGGCATCTCGGTGGAGTTCAGCCACCACGAGGCGGGGCCGGGCCAGAACGAGATCGACCTCCGCTACGCCGACGCGCTCACCACGGCCGACAACATCATGACCTTCCGCACGGTCATCAAGGAGGTCGCGATCGAGCAGGGCGTGTACGCGACGTTCATGCCGAAGCCCCTCGCGCATCAGCCCGGCAGCGGCATGCACACGCACATGTCCCTGTTCGAGGGCGACGTCAACGCGTTCTACGCGTCCGGCGCCGAGTACCAGCTCTCGACCATCGGCCGCCAGTTCATCGCGGGGCTGCTCAAGCACGCCCCCGAGATCACGGCCGTGACCAACCAGTTCGTGAACTCCTACAAGCGCCTCTGGGGCGGCGGCGAGGCCCCGAGCTTCGTCACGTGGGGGCACAACAACCGCTCCGCGCTCGTCCGCGTGCCGCTGTACAAGCCGAACAAGGGCAACAGCTCGCGCGTCGAGTACCGCGCGATCGACTCCGCCGCGAACCCGTACCTCTCGTTCTCGCTCATGCTGGCCGCGGGCCTCAAGGGCATCGAGGAGGGCTACGAGCTCCCCGCCGAGGCCGAGGACAACGTCTGGAGCCTGAGCGACGCCGAGCGTCGCGCCCTCGGCTACGCGCCGCTGCCGTCGAGCCTCGACCACGCGATCCAGCTCATGGAGCGCTCCGAGCTCGTCGCCGAGACGCTGGGGGAGCAGGTGTTCAACTACGTGCTGCTCAACAAGCGCCAGGAGTGGCGCGACTACCGCGCCCAGGTGACGCCGTACGAGCTCCGCTCGAACCTCGAGATGCTCTGACGCGGATCCCCGCCCGACGCATCCGCACCGACATCCGACGACGAGGCCGGAGCACCCGATGAGACGCGGACAGACCCTGACCGGCGCGCTCGCGCGCGCCGGCTTCGCCCGGCTGAGCGAGGTGGGGGAGACCCTGGCCGAGGCGGCCGACCTCTCCGCGTGGGCCGAGGCCGACCTGGTGGAGGCGCTGACGCCGAGCGCGGATCCCGATGCCGCGCTCGATGCGCTCGTCCGGCTGCTGCGGCTCGACCCGGAGCGGACGCGCGCCGTGCTCGACGACGCCGACGCGCGGCACCGGCTGGCCCGGGTGCTCGGATCCTCCGCCGGACTCGCCGACTTCCTGGCGCGGCATCCGGCCGAACTCGACGCCTTCGCCCTCCCGCTCGCGCACTCGCCCGCGCCGGGCGACGTGCGGGAGGTGCTGCTCGCCTCCGTGGGCGCGGTGGACGGCGTCGCCGCGATCACCGGGGCCGAGGCGCGCGCGGCGCTCCGCATCCGGTACCGCGCCCTCGTGGCCCGCGTGGCCGCGTGGGACCTCGTGCACCCGGACCCGCTCGTGGCCGTCCGACCGGTCACGGCCGCGTTGGCCGACCTCGCGGGCGCCGCGCTCGAGGCCTCGCTCGCGGTCGCCCGCGCCGAGCTGTCGGCGCCCGGCACCTTCGGCCGCGCCCGTCCCGACGAGATCGCGGCGACCCGCCTCGCCGTCATCGGCATGGGCAAGGCGGGGGCCCGTGAGCTGAACTACGTCAGCGACGTCGACGTCATCTTCGTGGCCGAGGCCGCGACGGACGCCGACGGCGAGCCCGCGATCGAGCCCCATCGCGCGGTCGAGCTCGCGACGCGGCTGGCCGTGCTCACCATGCGCGGGATCGACGAGCACGAGGTGGAGCCCGCGCTCTGGGAGGTGGACGCGAACCTCCGGCCCGAGGGCAAGGCCGGCGCCCTCGTCCGCACACTCGACTCGCACCTGGCGTACTACGACCGGTGGGCCAAGGACTGGGAGTTCCAGGCGCTCCTCAAGGCCCGGCCGCTGGCCGGCGACGCCGAGCTGGGGGAGCGGTACGCCGATGCGGTGGCTCCCCTCGTCTGGTCGAGCGCGTCCCGCGAGGGCTTCGTCGGTCAGGTCCAGCGGATGCGCACGCGCGTGACGGACAACATCCCCGCCGAGCAGCTGCACCAGCAGATCAAGCTCGGGCCCGGCGGCATCCGCGACATCGAGTTCACGGTGCAGCTCCTCCAGCTGGTCCACGGCCAGACGGACGAGCAGGTGCGGCAGCGCGGCACGCTGCCCGCGCTCGTCGCCCTCGCCGACGCGGGCTACATCGGGCGCGTGGAGGCCGGCGACTTCGCCCGCGACTACCGCTACCTGCGCCTGCTCGAGCACCGCCTCCAGCTCGAGCGCCTGCACCGCACGCACCTCATGCCCGTCGACGAGGAGCGGTTGCGCGCTCTCGCGCGCAGCACGGGCCTCGACGGGCGAGCAGAGGAGCTCGTCGCGCGGTGGACCGCCACCAAGACCCGGGTCCGCACGCTGCACGAGCGCCTGTTCTACCGCCCGCTGCTCGCCGCCGTCGCCTCCCTCCCCGAGGAGACGCTCGCCCTCACGAGCGACCAGGCCGCGGCGCGCCTCTCGGCCATCGGCTTCGTCGACGCGCGCGGTGCCCTCGCGCACATCCGCGCGCTCTCGCAGGGCGTGTCCCGGAGCTCCGCCATCCAGCGTCACCTGCTGCCCGTGCTCCTGCAGTGGTTCGCGGATGGACCGGATCCCGATCACGGCCTGCTCGCGTTCCGCCGGCTCAGCGAGGCGCTGGGCGAGGCGACGTGGTTCCTGCGGATGCTGCGCGACTCCGCGGGCGCGGCGCAGCGGCTGACGCAGGTGCTGTCCGGATCCCGCTACGTGTCCGAGCTGCTCGACCGCGTTCCCGAGGCGGCCGCGTGGCTCGCCCGCGATGAGGATCTGCGGCCCCGCTCCCGGGCATCGCTCGACGAGGAGGCGGTGGCCACGGTGAACCGCCACCCCACGGCCGACGCGGCGGCCGCGGCGCTCCGGACCCTGCGGCGCCGCGAGGTCCTGCGTCTCGCGATCGGCGCCATCGTCGGCGTCACGCACGTCGAGACCCTCGGGCCGTCGCTCGCGGACATCACCACGGCCACCCTGCGCGGGGTGATGCGCGCCATCCGCCGCGAGGACGGGCCGTGGCCCGAGTACGCCGTGGTCGCCATGGGCCGCTACGGCGGGGCGGAGCTCGGCTTCGGCTCCGACGCCGACGTGATGCACGTGTACCGCCCGATCGCCGGCATGGACCCCGACCTCGCCCAGCGCCGCGCGCAGCTCATCGTGTCCGAGCTGACGCGCCTCACCGAGGACTCGCGCCTGCCGCTCGACCTCGACACGGGCCTCCGACCCGAGGGCCGCAACGGCCCCGTCGTCCGCTCGTTCGCGTCCTACCGGGCCTACTACGAGCGCTGGTCGCTCACGTGGGAGGCGCAGGCGCTCCTGCGCGCACGTGGCGTCGTCGGCGACAGCGGGCTCATCGCGGACTTCACGGAGCTGGCGGACCGGATCCGGTACCCGGCGGCCATCGGCGAGGCCGACGTCCGGGAGATCAAGCGCATCAAGGCGCGCGTGGAGAACGAGCGGCTCCCTCAGGGCGCGGATCCGACGCGGCACCTGAAGCTCGGACGCGGCTCCCTCAGCGACGTCGAGTGGCTCGTGCAGCTCCTGCAGCTGCAGCACGCGCACGCGCACCCGGCGCTGCGCACGCCGACCACGCTCGGCGCCCTCGACGCGGCGGTCGACGCCGGGCTCGTCGCGCCGGATGACGCCGAGCGGCTGCGCGAGGCCTGGCTCCTGGCGTCCCGCGTGCGCTCGGCCATGACCCTCTGGACGAACCGCACGGCCGACGTCCTCCCCGCGGACCGCGCGGCGCTCGACGCCATCGCGCGCCTGCTGGAGTACCCGCCCGGATCCGCGTCGGTCCTGGAGGAGGAGTACCTGGGCGTGACGCGCCGGTCGCGCGCGGTGTTCGAGCGGCTCTTCTACGGGCTCGACGACCGCATGGATCCGCTCGGGGCCTGACCCCGCGTCACCTCACCCATCCGAGAGCCGCCCCATCGGCTTCCCGCGGACACGACGACGGGCCGCCCTCCCGGAGGAGGACGGCCCGTGCGTCAGGCGCCCCGATGCGGGGCGGCGAGGGGATCAGACGCCGTAGTACAGCTCGAACTCGAACGGGTGCGGGCGCTGCGCGAGGGGCTTGATCTCCTTCTCGCGCTTGTACTCGATCCACGTCTCGATGAGGTCGGGCGTGAACACGTTGCCGGCCGTGAGGAAGTCGTGGTCGGCCTCCAGCGCGTCCAGCGCGGCGCCGAGCGACGCCGGCACCTGCGGGATGTTCTTCGCCTCCTCGGGCGGGAGCTCGTAGAGGTCCTTGTCGACGGGCTCGTGCGGCTCGATGCGGTTCTTGATGCCGTCGATGCCGGCCATGAGCTGCGCCGCGAACGCGAGGTAGGGGTTGCTCGACGCGTCGGGCGCGCGGAACTCGATGCGCTTCGCCTTCGGGTTGGTGCCCGTGATCGGGATGCGGATGGACGCCGAGCGGTTGCCCGCCGAGTACACGAGGTTGACGGGCGCCTCGAAGCCGGGCACGAGGCGGTGGTAGGAGTTCACCGTCGGGTTCGTGAACGCGAGGATGGCGGGCGCGTGCTTGAGGATGCCGCCGATGTACCAGCGCGCGACGTCCGACAGGCCGCCGTAGCCGGCCTCGTCGTAGAACAGCGGCTTGCCGTCGTTCCAGAGCGACTGGTGCGTGTGCATGCCCGAGCCGTTGTCGCCGAAGAGCGGCTTCGGCATGAACGTGGCCGTCTTGCCCCACTGCTCGGCCGTGTTCTTGACGATGTACTTGAACTTCAGGATGTCGTCCGCCGCGTGCACCATGGTGTCGAAGCGGTAGTTGATCTCGGCCTGGCCGCCCGTGCCCACCTCGTGGTGCGCGCGCTCGAGGATGAGTCCTGCGTCGATCAGCTTGAGGCTGATGTCGTCGCGGAGGTCGGCCTGCTTGTCGACCGGGCTGACGGGGAAGTAGCCGCCCTTGTACGGCGTCTTGTTGCCGAGGTTGCCGCCCTCCTCCTCGCGTCCCGAGTTCCACGCGCCCTCCTCGGAGTCCACCGAGTAGAAGCTCGTGTGCTGGTTCACCTCGTAGCGGACGTCGTCGAAGATGTAGAACTCGGCCTCGGGGGCGAAGAACGCGGTGTCGGCGATGCCGGACGCGGCGAGGAACTTCTCGGCCTTCTTGGCCACCTGGCGCGGGTCGCGGGCGTAGATCTCGCCGTTGCGGGGGTTGTAGATGTCGAACACCATGATGAGCGTGCGCTCGATGCGGAACGGGTCGACGTAGGCGGTCGTCACGTCGGGGATGAGCTGCATGTCCGACTCGTGGATGCTCGCGAAGCCGCGGATGGACGAGCCGTCGAACAGCTGGCCGACGGAGAAGAACTCCTCGTCGACGGTGGACGCGGGGATGTTGAAGTGCTGCTGCACCCCGGGGAGGTCGGTGAACCGGATATCGAGGAACTTGACGTCGGTGTCCTTGATGAACGCGAGCACCTCGGATGAGTCTCTGAACATGTGGTGTCTCCAAAAGGGGGCCGGAGCGGATGAGACTGACGGTTTCAGCCTCTCCGACCCTAGGGGGAAGGGGTTACCTCGCCATAACCGCCGTGTTTCCGCGATGTTACGCAGGCCGTCCCGGGCGCGTCGCCGACTGTCCGCATGCCCCGGAGATCAGGGGATCCACCGCCCGCGCGCCTAGGATCGATGCGTGCCCGCCACCCCGTACAGCCCCGAACTCGGCGATCCCGGACGGAACAGGTGGCCGGGGGAGCGCCTCGGCCTCCCGGAGCGGGGGCGGGGCTCCGTGGCCCGCGCCGGACGGCGGATCGTCGGCGTGTGCATCGACTGGGCCCTCGCGGTCGTCGTGTCGTGGGCCTTCTTCTCCTACGACGCCACGGCGACGCTCGCGATCTTCGCCGTGATGCAGTACGTCCTCGTCGTCACGCTGGGCGGCAGCGTCGGCCACGTCGTCCTCGGGATGCGCGTGCGGCCGCTCACGGGCGGCTACGTGTCGCTCTGGCGCCCCGCGCTCCGCACCGTCCTCCTGTGCCTGGTGGTGCCGGCGGTGGTCTGGAACGCCGACCAGCGCGGCCTCCACGACGTCTTCTCCGGCACGGTCCTCGTCCGCACGTCGTGACCGCGGCACGCCCCCTCGGGGACGGTGCGGCTCGGCGTCAGCCGGGCTCGCACCCGAGGTAGACGAGCTCCGGGTCGACCCCGCCGAGCACCACGCGGGCGGGCGACCCGGCACGGACGGCGCCCAGCTCGCGGCTCTCGGTCTCGCGGCCGTCGTCCGTGCGCCCCGTGGTCACCTCGAAGCGCGCCAGGGCCGCGCTGCAGTCCTCGGGGGCCGTCATGTCCAGGAGCGTGCACGACGTGGTGTCGACGCACTCGCTCGCGCGGGAGGCAGGATCGAGGACCGGCACGACGACCGCGTCCCGTGTCAGGTCGGCGCCGATCGTCGTGAACTGCGCCCGCGTCGAGTCCTGGAACGTCACCAGGACCACCAGGATGCCCGCGAGCCCGCACACCGCGGCGATCGACGGCCCGAGGCCCCTGCGTGCGAGCTCGCGTCGGGATCGTCCGTAGGGATGGCGGCGCTCGGGTGTCGCGGTCACCGGCGGCGTCGCGTCGCGGGGGGCCGCCGCGGGACCCGGACGGGGAACCGCACCGGGATGCGTCGACCTCGGATCGCGACGCAGCAGCAGCGCATCGCGCGCGAGGGTGAGCTGGACGAAGCGCTCGTGTGCCGTGCGGAGCTGCTGCGGCGTCGCGCCGGGCAGCCGATCCGGATGCGTCTCCCGGGCCCGGCGCGCGTAGGCCCGGCTGATGGTGGGCCGGTCGGCGTCGACGGCGACCCCGAGCAGGGCCGCAGCGGAGACCGGATCCATGGGCTCAGTCTGCGCCGGGGCGCATGCCCGCGCAAACGGGCGACGAGAGGGGGATCAGCGGGCGCGCGACGGGCGCACCTTGAAGGGGTCCACGCCCTTCGGGATCGGCATGCTGTTCTGCCCGAGGGAGGTGAGCCGGTTGTTGACGGCCAGCACCTCCGCCTTCGTGATGGTGCGCGGGAAGCGCTGCAGCCGGCCGGCGAGCTTGTGCAGCTCGACGGAGTCGGCGTCGGGTCCCACGAAGACGAAGTGCACGGGCACGTTGGGGAGGACGCGCGCGATCTTGCGGCGCTCGTCCTCGAGCATGCGCGTCGTGCGGCTCTTGGGACCCTCGCCGATCAGCGCGACCCCGGGACGCCCGACGGCACGGTAGACCGCGTCCTGGGACTTGCCGTTGACGGCGACCGGCATCTCGCTCCCGACCCAGCCGCGCTTGAGCGAGCTGCGGAGCACCACGCCGACGGCGCCGGGCTGGCCCTTGATCTGCAGGTACGCGGCGCGCTCGGCCTTGCGCCCGAGGACGATGAGGAAGGCGAGGATGCCGGCGAAGACGCCGGCGATCACGAAGAGGATCGCGGTGAGCCAGCTGCCGCCCGTCGCGAAGACGGCGAGCAGGATGCCGACGACGACGGGCCCGAGCAGCGCCAGGAGCATCCACCAGACCGAGCTCTTGTCGTACCGCCGGGTCATCTGGAAGACCTGCCACATCTGCTTGATGCGGCCGGGTTCCTTGGGCGCCTTCGGAGAGGCTGTCTTGCGGGCCATGGTGCCCAGGATACCCGGTGCCCGGGCACGTCCCGGCACCGCGCCACGTTGGCTCCCTCCCAGCCTCGCGAAGGCGACGCCATCCCCGACAGCAGCGGCGGAGCCGCCTCGACACGACGCGTCGCGCATGCTCCCCCTCCGAGGGGCCGCCCCTCCTCGACAGGGGAGCGGCAGCCGGGGAGGACGGTGGTCGTGCAGGGAGCACGTGAGGGAAGGCGGGGATCGCGGGAGACGCGCGCGCGGGACGGGGAGCGACGTCCCTCGCCACCGGGGCGGACGCCCGCCGCCGCTCGGCGCCGTGCGGGCACGGGACCCGTCGACGGCGCATCGGACATCGCCGGCTACCGGTTGGTCCGGCTCGTCGGCCGGGGCGAGCGCGCGCAGGTGTTCCTCGGTCGACCCACGGCGCGCCTGGGCGACGGCGAGGACCCCTCGGGCAACGTCGCGGTGAAGATCGTCCCCGCCACGCAGCGGAGTCGTGGCCACACCGAGATACTGGCGCTCCAGGCGGTCGACTCCGAGCACGTCGTGCGCCTGCTCGACGTCGCGTCGCTCGCGGACGGCGGCACGTGCCTCGTCCAGACCCTGTGCGCCCGCGGCACCGCGGCGGCGCTCGTGGGCAGGAGGGGCGGCCTGACGCCCGGGGAGGTGGCGACCCTGCTGGCGTCCGTCCTGCGGGGTCTCGGCGACCTCCACCAGGTCGGCATCGCGCACGGGGCGCTCGACCTGACGCACGTCCTCCTGGACGGGACGGGGCGCCCGGTGCTCGGCGGGCTCGGATCCGCGCACCTGCCGGGCGGATCGGACGAGGAGGGAGCGGCCTCCGGACCCGGCCACGGCACGGACCCGATGGCGGACGACCTGGCCCGGGTGGCGCGCATGGCGGCTGCGCTCCGGATGCCCCATGACGGGGGGCCGCGATCCGCTGACTCCTGCTGGGACGACTGGCTCACCCGGCTCGACGACGCGGTCCACGGCGAATCGGACGCCACCGCGCACGACCTCGCCGATCGGCTGCTGGAGACCGTGGATGCGGCACCTCTGGCGGACATCGCGCTCCACCCGGCGGACGACGACCGGTGGCCCGTCGGCGGCGTACCCGGCGCCGCGGCGATCGGGCCGCTCCCCGACGGGCCGCGTGTCCCCCGGCGGCGCGAGAGGCGGGTCGAGGCGTCGAGGGGAGTCCTCCCGCGCGTCGCGCCTCGCCGCCATCGGGCGCCCCGGGAGACGCTCGGGCGCCGGTGCGCCGCCCGCCTGCGCATCGCCGGCGCCGCCGTCCTACGGGAGACGGCCGCGGTGCGTCCGCGTGCGTGGGTGGGCGGCGCCGTGGCGCTCCTCGTCGCGGCATCCGGCGCTGTCGTCGTGCCGATGCTGGGCGCCGCGGCGCACGACGCCCCGCAGACGGCCGTCGGGCGCCCGACGCCCTCGACGGGACCGGGGACCGCCGACGGGATGCCGGAGCAGGTACCGACGGACGTGGTGCCGGATCATCCCGACGCGGATGCGGCGGCCTCCCCGGATCCCGACGTCGCCGCGCCGGCGCTGCTCCGGCTTCGCGCGGCGTGCCTGCGCGCCGCCTCGGACGGATGCCTCCACGAGGTGGATCAGCCGGACTCCGCGATCGAGGACGCCGACCGTTCCCGGGCACGGTCGGGAGGGCCGGAGGGCTCCGAGCTGCACGCGTCCGACCGGTTGGACACGGCCCAGCGCCTCGGCGACACGGCGCTCATCACGATGCACGGGGACGCGGATGCCCCGGAACGCCGACCGGCCTCCCTCCTGATGGTCAGGGGGGAGGCCGGATGGCGGATCCGCGACCTGATGGACGACCGGTGAGGCCGACCGTCAGGTGCGTGCGCTAGATGCCGAGGTCGGCGTCGAAGGCGCCCGCCTCGAGGCGGTTCTTCACCGCGACGAGGAAGCGGGAGGCGTCCGCGCCGTCGACGATGCGGTGGTCGTACGAGAGCGCCAGGTACACCGTGGAGCGGATGGCGATCGTGTCCTGTCCGTCGGCCGTGATGACGACGGGGCGCTTGGTGACGATGCCGGTGCCGAGGATTGCGGACTGCGGCAGGAAGACCACCGGGGTGTCGAACAGCGCGCCACGCGAACCCGTGTTGGTGAGCGTGAACGTGCCGCCTGCCAGCTCGTCCGGCGACAGCTTGTTGTCGCGGGTGCGGGCAGCGAGGTCGGCGATCTCCGACGCGAACTGGGCGAGGTTCTTGCCCTCGGCGTCCTTGACCACGGGGGTCAGCAGGCCGCGCTCGGTGTCGACCGCGATGCTGATGTTCTCGTGATCCGGGTAGACGATGCTGTCGCCGTCGACGGTCGCGTTGACGACCGGGTAGGCGCGCAGTGCCTCCGCTGCGGCCAGTGCGAAGAACGGCAGGAAGGAGAGCTTGACGCCGGTCTTCTCGAGGAACTCGCCCTTCACACGGTCGCGGAAGCGGGCCACCTTCGTGACGTCCACCTCGACCACGGAGGTGAGCTGCGCCGTCGACTGCATGGAGACCACCGCGCGGTCGGCGATGAGCTTGCGCATGCGCGACATCTTGGCCGTCGTGCCGCGCAGCGGCGACGTCTCGAGGGGAGCCGCGGCCGGGGCGGCGGGCGCCGACGGAGCCGTGGAGCGGACGGCGGAGGCGGCGGCCTCCGCCGCGGCGAGGACGTCCTCCTTGCGGATGCGGCCACCGACCCCGGTACCCGTGACCGACGCGATGTCGACGCCGCGCTCGTTGGCGAGCTTGCGCACCAGCGGGGTGACGTAGCCCGCGTTGCCGGACGCGGCGGGGGCCGGAGCCGGAGCCGCGGCGGGCGCGGGAGCCACGGCCGGCGCGGGAGCGGCAGCGACGGGAGCCGCCGGCGCGGGGGCCGGGGTCTCCTCGGCCGCGGCCGGCTGCGGGGCCGCAGGGGCGGGCTCGGGCTCGACGGGCGCGGGCGCCTCGGAGTCGTCATCCGCCTCGGTGGACGGGGTCACCTGGTCGTCGACGGCCTCCTCGGCCGGCTCGTCCTGCTGCTCGGGCTCGGCCGCGGCCGCGGGCTCCTCGGCGGGGGCGTCGCCGCCACCCGAGCCGTCGCCGATGCGCACGAGGACGGCACCGACCTCGACGGTCTCGTCCTCCTGGACGAGGATCTCCTCGATCACGCCCGCGACGGGGGAGGGGATCTCCGTGTCGACCTTGTCGGTCGAGACCTCGAGGAGGGGCTCGTCCACCTCGACGTGGTCGCCGACGTTCTTGAGCCAGCGGGTCACCGTGCCCTCGGTGACGCTCTCGCCGAGTGCGGGGAGGTTGACGGATTCGCTCATGGGTTGTCTCCTTCAGGCCCGACTCCGGACCCGGCTTGTGTGTCGGTGATGGCGGGTGCTAGAGGGCGTGCAGCGGGGTGCCGGCGAGGGCCAGATGGGCCTCTCCGAGCGCCTCGTTCTGAGTGGGGTGGGCGTGCACCAGGTTGGCGACGTCCTCGGGGTAGGCCTCCCAGTTCACGATGAGCTGGCCCTCGCCGATGAGCTCGCCGACGCGCGCGCCGATCATGTGGATGCCGACGACCGGGCCGTCCTGCACCCGCACGACCTTCACGGAGCCGGCCGTGCCGATGATCGAGCTCTTGCCGTTGCCGCCGAGGTTGTACTCGTAGCTGGAGACCTTGTCGGCGCCGAACTTCTCGACGGCCTTCGCCTCGCTGTAGCCGACGCTCGCGACCTCGGGGTCGGAGTAGGTGACCTTGGGGATGTTGATGTCGTCGACGACGACGGGCTTGTTGCCCGCGATCTCCTCCGCGACGAAGATGCCCTGCTGGAAGCCGCGGTGCGCGAGCTGGAGGCCGGGGACGATGTCGCCGACGGCGTAGACGCCGGGGACGCTGGTCTGCAGGCGCTCGTCCGTCAGGACGAACCCGCGGTCGGTCTTCACGCCCGCGTCCTCGAAGCCGAGGCCCTGGGTGGCGGGTCCCCGGCCGACCGCGACGAGCAGGATGTCGGCGTCGAACGCGGTGCCGTCCTCAAGCGTGACCTGCACGCCCTGGTCGTCCTGCGTGACCGACTTGAACCGCACGCCGAGCGAGAACGCGATGCCGCGCTTGCGGAAGGCGCGCTCGAACTGCTTGCTGATCGACTCCTCCTCGTTCGGGACGAGGTGGGGGAGGGCCTCGATGATCTGCACGTCGACGCCGAAGGAGCGCCAGACCGACGCGAACTCCACGCCGATGACACCGCCGCCGAGGATGGCGACCTTCTTCGGGATGTAGTCGAGCTCGAGGGCCTGCTCGCTCGTGATGACGCGGCCGCCGATCTCGAGGCCGGGGAGCGTGCGCGAGTACGAGCCCGTCGCGAGGACGATGCTCTTCCCGGTGATGGTCTGGTCGCCGACCTGCACGGTCGTGCCGGACGTGAGGCGGCCCTCGCCCTCGATGACGGTGATGCCGCGGGCCTTGATGAGGCCCTGGAGGCCCTTGTACTTGCTGGCGACGATGGCCTCGCGGTACGCCGTGACGCGCGCGATGTCGACCCCGTCGAACGTGACGTTGACGCCGTACTTCTCCGACTCCCGCGACACGTCGGCCACCTCGGCCGAGTGCAGGAGGGCCTTCGTGGGGATGCAGCCGCGGTGGAGGCAGGTGCCGCCCAGCTTGCCCTTCTCCACGAGGCCCACGGTCTTGCCCAGCTGAACCGCGCGGAGGGCGGCTGCGTAGCCACCGCTCCCGCCGCCGAGCACCACCACGTCAAAGTTCTGTTCCGACACCCAGGATCTCCCTCGTATGCATCAAGGTCGTCTCATGCGACCGCCCGACCGGGCAGGCGCGGGACCCCCTCAGGAGGCCTCTCCGAGCCTACTACGCGCGGGTAAAACCGGCGGCCAGAGCGAGGAGCGTGCGGACCCCGACGCCCGTCGGGCCCTTGCCCGTGAAGCCGTGGCCGCCGCCCTTGTTGTGCGACGGACCGGCGATGTCGATGTGCGCCCACGGGATGCGGGGTGCGTCCTCGGCGTCGCTGGTGCGTCCGACGAACTCCTGCAGGAAGACCCCGGCGACGAGCATGCCGCCCGCGGGGTTCCCCGGCTTGACGTTCGCGATGTCCGCCACGTCCGAGTTGAGCAGCGCGCGCATCTCCTCCGGCAGCGGCATCCCCCACATGGGCTCGCCCTGCTCCCGGGCGACGCCGAGGAGACGGGCGACCAGATCGTCGTCGCCCATCACCGCCGAGTAGCGCTCGCCGAGCGCGACGACCTGGGCTCCGGTGAGGGTCGCGATGTCGATGACCGCGTCGGGATGCTCCTCGCTCGCCGCGACGAGCCCGTCCGCCATGACGAGGCGGCCCTCGGCGTCCGTGTTGAGCACCTCGACGGTCGTGCCGCCGCGCATGCGCAGGACGTCGTCGGGACGGATGGCGGATCCCGAGGGCATGTTCTCCGCGATGCAGAGCCATGCCGTGAGCCGCACGGGCAGCTCCAGGCGGGCCGCCGCGACCACGACCTCGAGGATCGTGGCCGCTCCGGTCATGTCGTACTTCATGCCGATCATGGGGACGGCGGGCTTCAGCGAGATGCCGCCGGTGTCGTAGGTGATGCCCTTGCCCACGAGCGCCAGGTGGCGGGTGGCGCCGGCGGGGGAGTAGGCGACCTTGACGAGGCGCGGTGGCCGGGTGGAGCCCTGGCCGACCCCGAGGATGCCGCCGAAGCCGTCCGACGCGAGGGCCTCCTCGTCCCAGACGCGGACCTCGACGGGCAGGTCCGCCGTGCGCGCGTGCACGGCGTCGACGAAGGTGGCGGGGTAGAGGTCGAGCGGCGGGGTGTTGACCAGGTCCTTCGTGCCGGCGACCGCGCTAGCGACCGCGACCGCCCGGGCGACGGCCTCGTCCGCGTCGTCCGCGGTCCAGGAGTCGCCCGAGGCGGCGACCGTGATGACGGAGGCGCGCGCCTTCTGGCCCGCGAGGGAGTCGTGGCGGTAGGAGTCGAAGGAGTAGACGCCGAGCGCGGCGCCCTCCAGGACGGCGGTGAGCTCCCCGCGGGAGGACACCGGCAGCGCCAGGACGACGCTCTCGATCCCGCGCAGCTGACGCGTGGCGGTCCCGGCGGCGTACCGCAGGGCCACCGCGTCGAGCGGCGCCGAGCCGACCCCGACGAGCGCGACGGCACGGGCGGCCGTGCCGGTGCCGGCGATGCGCGTGACCTCGTCCCGACCGCCGGTGACGCCGACCGCGACGAGCCCGGCGACGTCGAGCTCGAGGCCCTCCGGGGCATGCACGCGGACGCCCTCCCTCTCGGAGGAGACGGCGACGACGAGGACGTCGGCCGTGGTCGCGACGGCGCGGTCGGAGGACACGGAGAGCAGGGGAGTGGTCATGGGCCACGAGCCTATCGACGGAGGCCTGCGCGCCGTCCGCGGCCACCCGCTCGGGCACTGCGCGTGTTCGCTGTGGGCGCCACCGCGGCATGCCGTGACCGCGGGAGGCCGTCTGGAGCGCGGCCTAGAGTTGACGCATGGCTGACGCGGACGGACTGTACGAGATCGACACCGACATCGGCGAGGTCCCGACCGGCCTGCCCCTGGTCGCCGGCCTCACGGGGTTCTCCGACGCCGGGTCCGGCGTCTCCCAGGTCAGCGCCTACCTCCTCGACACGCTCAGCCACCGCGACGTCCTCCGCTTCGACACCGACACGCTGCTCGACTACCGCGCCCGCCGCCCCACCATCTACTTCGACCAGGACCACCTCGCCGACTACCGTCCGGCCCGGCTCGCCCTCTACCTCGCCCACGACGAGATCGGCCAGCCCTTCCTCCTGCTGACGGGCTTCGAGCCCGACTTCCGCTGGGAGGCGTTCACGGCCGCCGTCCTGGGGATCGTCGACCGCTACCGCGTCTCCACCACGACGTGGGTGCACAGCATCCCCATGCCCGTGCCGCACACGCGCGACATCAACGTCACCGTGAGCGGGAACCGCACGGAGCTCATCGACGCGCTCTCCGTCTGGAAGCCGCACACGCAGGTGCCGGCGAACGCCCTCCACCTCGTGGAGCACCGGCTGCACGACGCGGGGCACCCCGTCGCCGGGTTCGTGCTGCTCGTGCCGCACTACCTCGCCGACACCGAGTTCCCGCTCGCCGCGGTCGCCGCTCTCGAGAGCATCAGCGCCGCCACGGGGCTCATCTTCCCGACGGACCGCCTGCGCGAGGAGGGCCGGGACTTCGTCGGCCGCATCGACGAGCAGGTCGCCGGCAACCAGGAGCTGGCGCGGCTCGTGACGACGCTGGAGGAGCGGTACGACAGCTACATGGAGGACACGCCGCTCAAGTCCCCGCTGACGGACGAGGACGGCGCGCTGCCCTCCGCGGACGAGATCGCCGCGGAGCTCGAGAAGTTCCTCGCCCGCCGTCGTCCGGGGGACGGCGAAGCGGTCTGATCCGCGTCCCCAGGGCACCGGGGACGCGGGTCGCGCGCCGATAGTCTCGGGGCGATGAGCACACGCCGCGCCCGGATCGTCTTCGGCGTCGCCACCGCCGCGTACCTCTCCTCCGTCCTGCAGCGGGGGTCGCTCGGCGTCGCGGCCGTCGAGGCCGGCGACCGGTTCCACGTCTCCGCGGCGCTGCTGTCCACGCTCGCCGTCACGCAGCTCGTCGTGTACGCGGCGCTGCAGATCCCCGTCGGCGTGCTCATCGACCGCGTCGGCCCGCGCGCGCTGCTGGCGAGCGGCGCGCTCCTCATGGTCGCGGGCCAGCTGACGCTCGCGTTCTCCACCACCCTCGAGGTGGCCGTCGCGGGACGCGTGCTCGTGGGCGCCGGGGACGCCATGACCTTCGTGTCGGGGCTCCGTCTCATCAACGCCTGGCACTCCGGCCCGCGCGTCCCCGTGCTCTCGCAGTGGTTCGCGAACGTGGGGCAGCTGGGGCAGGTGCTCTCGGCCGTCCCCCTCTCGCTGGTGCTGCACACCGCCGGCTGGACCCCGGCGTTCGTCGGGTCCGCGTCCGTCGCGGTCGTGGCGCTGGTCGCCGTCGCGGTCGCCGTGCGGGACCGCCCGGCCGGGGATCCGCCGCCGCCCCGGGTGTCGTGGGGCGACTCGATGCGCGAGCTGGGGCGGAGCCTGCGGCGGCCCGGGACGCGCCTCGGCTTCTGGTCGCACTTCGTGACGCAGTCCCCGGGCGGCGTGTTCAGCCTTCTCTGGGGCTTCCCGTTCCTCGTCGGGGGACTCGGGTACAGCCCGGCGCTCGCGTCCGGCATCCTCATCGTGATCGTGGCCTCGGGCATGGTGGTCGGGCCGTCCATCGGCATCCTCACCGGCCGGTTCCCGTTCCGCCGCTCGAACCTCGTCCTCGGCATCGTCGCCATGATGGGGGCTGCCTGGGCGGTCGTGCTCCTCTGGCCCGGCGTCCCGCCGCTGTGGGCGGTGCTCGTGATGGTCGTCGTGATCGGCGTCGGGGGGACGGGATCGCAGGTCGGCCTCGACTTCGCGCGCACCTTCAACCCGCCGCGGAGCCTCGGGGCGGCCTCGGGCGTGGTCAACGTGGGCGGCTTCACCGCGAGCTTCACGACGATGCTGCTCATCGGCATCGCCCTCGACGTGCAGGACGGCATCCGCGTCGCCGGCGGCGCGCCGAGCGACCTCTACTCCTTCGACTCGTTCCGGGTCGCGTTCGCGGTCCAGTACCTGGTGGTGGGGTTCGGGGTCGTCATGCTCGTCCGCACCCGGAGGCGGACGCGTCGCGCCATGGCCGACGAGGGAATGCGGGTGGGGCCGCTCTGGGTTGCCTACCTCGACAGGCGTCGTCGGCGCCGCGCGTGACGGTGGCTCGTCCTCGCCGGCATCCGTGCAATAATCAGGTACGGACCCGTTCATGTCCCGCATCTCGCGCCGCCCCGGTGGTGCACGAGCAGCGGACTTGACATGGGTCCTAGCAATGTCCGAAAACAACCCCGACCCACCTCCGGCAGGTCACCCCGCAGAGCCACCGCGGAGCGCGCGACCGGTCGCCCGTGGGGACGAAAGGTGTTCGCATGGCCACCCCCTCCACCCCGTCCGCCACGCTGGACGCGGCGACCGCGACCAGCCCGGCAGACGACGCCGCGACGGGCGAGGCGACGGCACCCGCCAAGCGCGCCCCCGCCCGCAAGGCCCCTGCCGCGAAGAGCCCGGCGGCGAAGGCCACCGCCAAGGCCCCCGCGGCCAAGGCCCCGAGCAAGGCCGCCGCGGCGAAGGCCGCCGCCGCCGCTGACGAGCCCGCCGCGGAGACGACGCCGGCCGCGCCCGCCAAGGCGCCCACGGCTCGCGCCAAGGCCGCTGCCGCGAAGAAGGCCGCTGCCGGCGGCGACGATGCCGCCGCTCCGGCGAAGGCGCCTCGCAAGACCGCCGCGAAGAAGGCCGCGCCCGCGACGGACGGCCCGGGCGACGCATCCGACGAGGACGCCGAGGAGGTCGTGGTCCCGGCCGTCGAGGACGATTCGGAGGACGAGGCCGTCGAGGACGGCGCTCCGAAGCCGCCCGTGGCGCTCGAACCGCTGCCGACCGGCGCCATGGTCCTGTCGAACAAGGAGGAGGACGAGGACGTCCCCGTCTACTCGACGACCATCACGGGCGCCACCGCCGACCCCGTCAAGGACTACCTCAAGCAGATCGGCAAGGTCGCGCTGCTCAACGCCGCGGAGGAGGTGGAGCTCGCCATGCGCATCGAAGCGGGCCTCTTCGCCGAGGACAAGCTGGCGAACACCCCCGGCATCTCGCGGGAGCTCGAGCGCGAGCTGCGCTGGGTGGCGCGCGACGGCCAGCGGGCGAAGAGCCACCTGCTGGGCGCCAACCTCCGCCTCGTCGTCAGCCTCGCGAAGCGCTACACGGGTCGCGGGATGCAGTTCCTCGACCTCATCCAGGAGGGGAACCTGGGCCTCATCCGCGCGGTCGAGAAGTTCGACTACACCAAGGGCTTCAAGTTCTCCACCTACGCCACGTGGTGGATCCGCCAGGCGATCACGCGCGCCATGGCCGACCAGGCCCGCACGATCCGCATCCCGGTGCACATGGTCGAGGTCATCAACAAGCTCGCCCGCGTGCAGCGCCAGATGCTCCAGGACCTGGGCCGCGAGCCCACGCCCGAGGAGCTGTCGCGCGAGCTCGACATGACGCCCGAGAAGGTCATCGAGGTCCAGAAGTACGGACGCGAGCCCATCTCCCTCCACACGCCCCTCGGCGAGGACGGCGACAGCGAGTTCGGCGACCTCATCGAGGACACCGAGGCGGTCGTCCCGGCCGACGCGGTGGGCTTCACCATGCTGCAGAAGCAGCTCGAGTCGCTCCTCGACTCCCTCTCCGAGCGCGAGGCGGGCGTCATCCGCATGCGCTTCGGCCTGGGCGACGGCATGCCGAAGACGCTCGACCAGATCGGCGACACGTTCGGCGTCACGCGCGAGCGGATCCGCCAGATCGAGTCCAAGACCATGGCCAAGCTCCGCCACCCGTCGCGCTCGCAGTCGCTGCGCGACTACCTCGAGTAGGCCGTGCCGCTGCGCCTCGCCGTCGCCGCGGGACGGGCCGCCCGCTGGGCCGCCCGTCTCCGCGGCGGCGGTTCCGCCGTGCCCGGCGTCGTCGCCCTCCGCCTCGAGCCTCGCTTCCTCGAGCGCACCATCGCCGACCTCCCGCACGGCGTGGTCGCCGTCACGGGATCGAACGGCAAGTCGACCACCACCCACATGCTCACCGCGGTCCTCCGGGCCCACGGCCTCCGGGTCTTCACGAACCCCTCCGGCGGCAACCTGCCCCAGGGGATCGCCTCGGCGGTGCTGGCGGACGCCGACCCCTCGGGACGCCTGGACGCCGACGTCGCGGTGCTCGAGATCGACGAGGCCTACGGGGTGGCGCTCTCGGCCCTGCTGACCCCGCGCACGGTGCTGCTCCTCAACATCCAGATCGACCAGCTCAACCGCTTCCACGAGCCGGACCGGGTCGTCGGCATGCTCGAGCGCATCGCCGCGACCGCGACCGAGGCCGTGGTCGCGAACCGCGACGACGCCAACGTCAACGCCATCGCCGCGGACGCGACGTCGTCCGGCCGCGTCGCCGTGGACTGGTTCGGCGTCTCCCCGGGCCTGCTCGGCGACAGCAAGCACGGGCTCGCATCCGCACCGCGCTTCGGATCCGAGGATCCGGCACCCGTCGAGGCGCCGGCCGCGGTCGAGGCCGTGGCGCTCGAGGGTCGCGACGCCGTCTTCCGCCTCGCCTCGGGGGATCTGACCGCCCGCCTCCCCTCCCGCGGACTGCACTACGCCGTCGACGCCGCCGGTGCGCTGGCCACGGCCCGCCGGGTGCTCGGCGACCGGTTCGACCCGGCCCTCGCCGCCGAGGGCCTCGGCTCGGTCGCCGCCGTCTACGGACGTGGGGAGGTGCTGCGCGCCGGGGACGAGGACATCGAGATCATCATGATGAAGAACCCGGCGAGCCTGCAGATGAACCTCGACGCTCTGGGCGACCCGCCCGAGCAGGTGCTGCTCGCGGTCGACGACGGCACGCCGGACCCGTCGTGGATCTACGACACCGACCTCTCGGCGCTCACGCACGCCGACGTCGTCTCGGGCACGAAGGGCTACCAGCTGGCGGTGCGCTTCGGCTACGAGGGACTGGAGGTCGGCCGCGTCGAGCCCGACCTCCGCCGTGCCGTGCAGGCGTTCCTCGCGCTGGAGAAGCCGTCCCGCGGGGTCAAGACCATGATCGTCAACTACGAGCAGATGATGGCGATCCGCCGCATCCTCGGGCGGACGGATCTCGAAGGGGGACCGGCGTGAGCGACGTCCTGCGCATCCTGCACCTCTACCCGGAGGAGCTCGGCATCAACGGGGACCGCGGGAACGTGACGGTGCTCGTCGAGCGCGCGCGCATCCGCGGCATACGCACGGAGGTCGTCCGGCACGCACCGGGCGGCGGGCACCCGGGCGACGCCGACATCGTCTTCGCGGGATCCGGGCCGCTGTCCGCGCAGCGCACGGTGCTGCCGGACCTCGTGTCCCACGCGGCCCACCTCGTCGCCCTCCAGGCGTCCGGAGTGCCGCTCCTGGCCGTGGGCGGCGGCCTCCAGCTGCTGGGCGAGACCGTCCGTCTCGTCGACGGGGGAGAGCTCGTGGGCGCGGGCGTGCTGCCCATCCGCACGCAGCTCACCGCCGCCCGGCAGGTGGGCGACCTCGTCGTCGACACGGCCGACGGCGAGCTCGTCGGCTACGAGAACCACGGGTCGACGCTCGACATCCGCACCCACGCGCCCCTCGGGGCCGTGCGGGCGGGATCCGGGAACGGCGGCGGCCAGGAGGGCGTGCGCATCGGATCGTCGATCGGCACGCACCTCGGCGGACCGGTGCTCGCGCTCAACCCGCGGCTCGCCGACGAGCTGCTCGCCGCCGCCCTCGCGCGTCACGGCCGGGAGCTCCCCGCGGACATCTCGGGCACGCTCGACCGGCTCGACGGCTGGGCGCGCGAGGCGCGCGCCACCGTCATGGCGCGGCCCGCCCACTACTGACGACGGGCTCCGGGCCGACCGGCCCGGTGCCCCCGCATGACGAAGGGCGCATCCTCCGAGGAGGATGCGCCCTTCGAGCGTCGGCCGGAGCCGACGCGGAGTCCGTGCCTAGGCCCGCTCGTCGAGCAGGCGGCTCGACTCGTCGTGCCAGCTCGTGGCGATGGCCGACAGCTTCTCCTGGTACTTCTTGCCATGGTGGGCACAGAAGAGGAGCTCGGAGCTGTTGACCTCGACTCGGATGTAGGCCTGCGCACCGCAGCTGTCGCAGCGGTCGTTGGCGGTGAGCTGGTGGTTGTCGAGCTCGTCGACGGGACGCTCGGTCGCGGTCGGTGTCATGTGATGCTCCCCTCCGGGTCGGGTCGTGTGTCGAGCCGAATGCGTCAAGTAGACCACGTGCTCCCGGGTGGCTGCTGTCCTCGGGCCCGACGTTTCGCTCTGCGCGTAGGCGCGAGCGGGGACGGCGGGTCGGAGGGGGAGGCACCGGGTGGCGGTTAAGATCGACATCGGCTCGCGTCCGGCGAACGCCGGACGCACATGGAGGACAGCACGTGGCAGCATCCGATTATTCCGCCCGCCATCTCTCCGTCCTCGAGGGCCTCGAGGCGGTCCGCAAGCGGCCCGGCATGTACATCGGCTCCACCGACTCGCGCGGCCTCATGCACTGCCTCTGGGAGATCATCGACAACAGCGTCGACGAGGCCCTGGGCGGGCACGGCGACCGCATCGACGTCCGGCTGCACGCCGACGGGAGCGTCGAGGTCCGGGACACCGCACGCGGCGTCCCCGTGGACATCGAGCCGAAGACCGGGCTGTCCGGCGTCGAGGTCGTCTTCACCAAGCTGCACGCCGGCGGCAAGTTCGGATCCGGCTCCTACGCCTCCTCGGGCGGCCTGCACGGCGTCGGCGCGTCCGTCGTCAACGCCCTCTCGGAGCGGCTCGACGTGGAGGTGGACCGCGGCGGGAAGACGTACGCCATGTCGTTCCGTCGCGGCGAGCCGGGCATCTTCGACGACGAGGGGGAGCCGAGCCCCGACGCGCCGTTCCGCCCCTTCACGTCCGGCAGCGAGCTGCGTGTCGTCGGCAAGGTGCGCAAGGGCGTCACCGGCACGCGGATCCGCTACTGGGCCGACCGACAGATCTTCACCCGCGGCGCGTCCTTCCTCACCGAGGAGCTGCTCGGCCGAGCGCGGCAGACGGCGTTCCTCGTCCCGGGCCTCAGCATCGACATCGAGGACCTCCGCGGCGAGCAGCCCGTGCGCGAGTCCTTCCGCTTCGACGGCGGCATCGCGGAGTTCGTCGACCACCTCGCCGTCGACGCGCCGCTCACCGACACCTGGCGGCTCGAGGGGTCGGGCACGTTCACGGAGACGGTTCCCGTCCTCACCGACGGCGGCGCCATGGTGCCCACCGAGCTGACCCGCGAGTGCGCCGTCGACATAGCGCTGCGCTGGGGCACCGGGTACGACACGCGCTTCAAGTCGTTCGTCAACATCATCGCGACGCCCAAGGGCGGGACGCACCAGGCCGGGTTCGAAGCGGGGCTGCTCAAGTTCGTCCGCGCGCAGGTCGAGGCGAACGCCCGGAAGCTCAAGGTCGGCACCGACAAGCTCGAGAAGGACGACGTGCTCGCCGGGCTCACGGCCGTGCTCACGGTGAGGTTCCCCGAGCCGCAGTTCGAGGGGCAGACGAAGGAGGTGCTCGGCACGCCGGCCGTGCGCCAGATCGTGTCGCAGGTGGTGCAGAAGGCCATGGCGGAGCGCTTCGAGTCGACCCGACGCGAGGACAAGGCGCAGACGGCCGTGCTCCTCGAGAAGGTCGTCGGCGAGATGAAGTCGCGGATCTCGGCCCGCACGCACAAGGAGACGCAGCGTCGCAAGAACGCGCTGGAGAGCTCCTCCCTGCCGGCGAAGCTCGTGGACTGCCGGTCGAACGACGTCGCGAACAGCGAGCTGTTCATCGTGGAGGGCGACTCGGCCCTCGGCACGGCGAAGCTCGCCCGCGACAGCGAGTACCAGGCGCTGCTGCCCATCCGCGGGAAGATCCTCAACGTGCAGAAGGCCTCCCTGCCGGACATGCTCTCGAACGCAGAGTGCGCGTCCATCATCCAGGTGCTCGGGGCAGGATCCGGCCGCACGTTCGACCTGTCGGCCGCGCGCTACGGGAAGATCATCATCATGAGCGACGCCGACGTCGACGGCGCCCACATCCGCACGCTGCTGCTCACGCTGCTGTTCCGCTACATGCGGCCGATGATCGACGAGGGCCGCGTGTTCGCCGCCGTGCCGCCGCTGCACCGCGTCGTGGTGATGAACCCGGGGTCGAAGCCCAACGACGTGATCTACACCTACTCGGAGCGCGAGCTCGCAGCCGTGCTCGCGCAGGCGAAGCGGCAGGGCAAGCGCTACCAGGACCCCATCCAGCGCTACAAGGGCCTGGGGGAGATGGACGCCGACCAGCTCGCGACCACCACGATGGACCGCCGCAACCGCACGCTGCGCCGTGTGCGGGTGGACGACGCCGAGGCGGCGACGCGCATGTTCGAGCTGCTGATGGGCAACGACGTGGCGCCGCGCAAGGAGTTCATCATCGACGGAGCCGGCGCCGTGCGGGACCGCATCGACGTGTGACGCGCGGGTGCCACACCCGGCGCACGACGACGACGGCCGCGGACCCCGAGGGATCCGCGGCCGTCGTCGTCCGTACCGGGACTACGTCTCGAGCGGGGCGGACCCGTCCTCGGCCGCGGGCTCCACGACGCCCACGGCGGCGCCCGACGCCGCGTCCGGGACCTCGGCGGGGGTGACCGCCTGGCCGACGCCGCCGATGGCCTTCTCGAGCGGGATGCCCGAGCCGTCGCGCTTCATGCCGGTGGGCGGGAGCTGCCGCACCTCGCCGGCGGGGCCGACCGCGAGCGCCGGGCCGGGGCCCACCCAGGCGAGGGCCAGGTGGTCCTCGCCCTTGAGGTAGGCGTGCGCGCGCACGCCGCCCGTCGCGCGGCCCTTCCGCGGGAAGTCCCCGAAGGCGGACACCTTGGCCCGCCCGGGGTCGACGCCGGCGATGGTCGCCGACGACGCGGAGACGGTGACGACCTGGGCGCCCTCGGGCGCCACGGAGGAGAAGAACAGCACGCGGGCGCCTGCGGCGAGGTTGACCCCTGCGACGCCGCCCGCCTGCACGCCCTGCGGGCGCACGGAGACCGCCGGGAAGTGCAGCAGCTGCGCCTCGCTGGTGACGAACACGAGCTCGTCCGTCTCGGCGCCCTGGCGCGCGCCGACGACCTCGTCGCCCTTCTTGAGCGCGATGACCTCGAACTCCGGCTTGGCGGGCAGCGACGAGGGGGCGACCCGCTTGACGACGCCCTGACGCGTGCCGATCGCGATCGCCTCGTCGGACTCGAGCGCGACGAGAGCGACGACCCGCTCCTTCCGGTCGGTGAGGCCGAGGTAGTCGCGGATCCGCACGCCCGCCCCGAGCTGCACGCTCGCGACGGGCACCACGGGCAGGTCGACGGGCGTCATCGTGATGAGGCGCCCGGTGCTCGTGATGGCGCCGATGCGCGTGCGGCTCGTGGTCTCGATCGCCGTGAGCACCGCGTCGTGCGAGCTGCGGCGCACTGTCTGCAGGGGCGTGCCGGGGGCGTCCGTCGGCAGGTCGACGCGGACCGCGCGGCCCGTCGTCGAGAGCAGCACGCGGCAGGGCACGTCGGCGATCTCGAGCACGGGCGCCGTGCGGCGGCTCGACGCGCCCGCCACGCTCGGCGCCGCCTCCGTGAGGAGAGTGCGCCGGGGCGTCCCGAAGCGGTCGGCCACCTCCTGGAGCTCGCTGGAGACGAGCGCGCGCAGGCGGAGCGGATCCGCGAGGATCGCCTCGAGCTCGGCGATCTCGGCACGCAGCCGGTCGCGCTCCTCCTCCAGCTCGATGCGGCTGAACCGCGTGAGACGACGGAGGCGGAGCTCGAGGATGTAGTCGGCCTGCAGCGTCGACAGGTCGAACACGTCCATCAGCCGCGCGCGCGCCTGGTCGGTGTCGTCGCTGCCGCGGATGACCTGGATGACCTCGTCGATGTCGAGGATCGCGATGAGGAGCCCGAGCACGAGGTGCAGCCGCTCCTGCCGGCGGGCGAGCCGGTAGCGCGTGCGCCGCGTGACCACGTCGAGCCGGTGCGCCACGTAGACCTGCAGCAGCTCCTTCAGGCCCAGCGTCTGCGGGCTGCCGTCGACCAGCGCGACGTTGTTGATGCTGAACCCGTCCTCGAGCGGCGTGTAGCGGTACAGCTGCTCGAGCACCGCCTCCGGGTTGAAGCCCGTCTTGATCTCGATGACGAGCCGCAGCCCGTGCGTGCGGTCGGTGAGGTCCGTGACGTTCGTGATCCCGGAGAGCTTCTTGTTCTGGACGCCGTCCTTGATCTTCTCGATGACCTTCTCGGGGCCGACGAGGTACGGCAGCTCGGTGACGACGAGGCCCGACTTCCGCGGCGTGAGGCTCTCGACGGAGACGCGCGCGCGGGTCTTGAAGCTGCCGCGGCCGGTGAGGTACGCGTCCTTGACGCCGGCCAGGCCGATGATCGTGCCCCCGGTGGGCAGGTCGGGCCCCGGGACGAAGGCCATGAGGTCGTCGAGCGAGGCGTCGGGGTGGTCGATGAGGTGACGCGCGGCACCCACGACCTCGATGAGGTTGTGCGGCACCATGTTGGTCGCCATGCCGACCGCGATGCCGCTGGCGCCGTTGACGAGCAGGTTCGGGAACGCCGCCGGGAGCACGGCCGGCTGCATGAAGGCGTTGTCGTAGTTGGGCACGAAGTCCACGACGTCCTCGTCGAGGCCCTCGACCATCGCGAGGGCCGAGGCCGCCAGCCGCGCCTCCGTGTACCGGGGGGCGGCGGGCCCGTCGTCGAGCGAGCCGAAGTTGCCGTGCCCGTCGATGAGCGGCACCCGCAGCGTGAACGGCTGCGCCATGCGCACCATCGCGTCGTAGATGGCCGAGTCGCCGTGGGGATGGAGCTTGCCCATCACCTCGCCCGTGACGCGCGCTGACTTCACGTGCCCGCGGTCGGGACGGAGGCCCATCTCGCTCATCTGGTAGAGGATGCGGCGCTGCACGGGCTTGAGGCCGTCGCGCGCGTCGGGCAGGGCCCGGGAGTAGATGACCGAGTAGGCGTACTCGAGGAACGAGTTCTCCATCTCGGTGGAGACGTCGACGTCCTCGATCCGCTCGGCGGGCTCGTCGGGCGTGGTGTTCGTGGTGGAGGGACTCATGGACTCTCTGGGTCGGGATCGCGCTGCGTCGGATCGGCGTCACGGCGCGGATGCGCGCCGGGCTGCTGTGGCAGACTGGGCCGGATGGCCCCCATGCTACCGGCGCCCGGATCCGGCCGGATGAGCCTCACCGCGGTCCTGCCCGGCTGCCTCGCCGCCCTCGCGGGGGAGGGGTCCGAGGCGTCCCTGCCCCCGGTCGACCGCGCCGTGGTCGTCCTCGTCGACGGGCTCGGCTCCGCCGCCCTCCGCGCGCGGGCCGGACACGCGCGGAACCTCGTGCGCGACTGGCGGAAGCGCGACCTCGTCGACGTGGGGTTCCCCACCACGACCGCCGCCAGCATCACGTCGTTCACCACGGGCGTCCGCGCCGGGGAGCACGGCCTCGTGGGCTACAGCGCGCTCGACCCCGCGGGCGACCGCGTCCTCAAGCTCCTCTCGGGATGGGACGCCCGCAGCGTCCCCGAGGAGTGGCAGCCCGTCCCCACCGTCTTCGAGCGCGCGGCCACGGCGGGAGTGCCGGCGTTCGCGGTCGGCCCGGCGCGCTACTCCGGGTCCGGCTTCTCCCGTGCCGCCCTCCGCGGCGCGACCTACGTCCCCGCCGAGTCGATGGCGGACCGGTTCGCGACCACCCGCGCCCTCCTGGACCGCACGCCGCGCGCGCTCGTCTACCTCTACGTCCCGGAGCTCGACCAGGCCGCGCACTCCCACGGCTGGCAGTCCGACCGCTGGCTCCGGGATCTCGAGGAGCTCGATGCCGCCTTCGGCCCGTTCCGCGACCGGCTCGGCGCGCGCGAGGGCCTGCTCGTCACGGCCGACCACGGGATCGTCGACGTGCCCGCCGAGTCGCACGTGCTCTTCGACCGCGTGCCCGAGCTCGTGGCGGGCGTCCGGCACGTCGCCGGCGAGCCGCGCTGCCTGCACCTGCACCTGGAGCCCGGTGTCGACGCCGACGCGCTGGCCGACGCCTGGCGCGCGTCTGAGGGCGGCCGCGCGCATGTCGCCACGCGTGACGAGGCCCTCGCAGCGGACTGGTACGGCGAGGTCCGCGACGGGGTCGCTCCGCGCATCGGCGACGTGGTCGTGGCCGCGCGCGCGCTCATCGCCTACTACGACGGACGCCCGCGGGACCAGGGCGCGCGCCGGATGGTCGGCCAGCACGGCTCCTTCTCGGACGAGGAGCGGCTGGTCCCGCTCATCCGCGCCGGAGCCTTCGCGCGCGGCTGACCCGGGACCGATCCGACGGGCGGCCGTCAGGCCAGGTGGTCGTCGTCGCTGCGCGCGCCGAACACGATCTCGTCCCAGCTCGGCATCGCCGTTCGTCCGCGTCGCCCGGAGGCCTTGCCGGATCCGCGCGACTCGGCGCCGCCGGGGGTCCGCAGGCCCTCGTCCTCGGCGTCGCCCTGCGAGCGCTCGCGTCCCGACTCCCCGCGGCCGATGCCGGGGACCACGGCGGAGCGCAGCGGGGGAGCGCCGCGCTGCCCGCCGCGCGGACGGGTGAGCGGCTCGCCGCCGCGCGCGGCGGGCGACGGGGACTCGGCCGGCGACGCGTCCGCCGCGTCGCCCTCGTCCTCGCGCGGCACGGACTCGCGCTCCCCGCGCCGGCGGCGCAGCGCCTCGAGCAGGTCGGCGGTCTCGTTCAGCTCGGCCTGGGCGACGCGGGCCGGCTGCTGGCTCCCGGCGGGGTGGTTCCCCTGTCGTCCCAGGTGCGTCACGGCGGCGCCCTCCTCGCGCCGCGGCGCCTCCCACGGCTGGGGCGCGGTGTCCTGCGTGGCGGATGCGACCGGCTCCGGGAGCCGGAACGCCCCGCTGTCGAACCGCGTGACGCCGTCCTCCTGGTGCGTGTCCACCGTCTCGGGCGGCAGCGCCCGGAGCCTGGGGATGAGCGCGCCTCGGATCTCGCCCTGCTGCGAGAGCGTGACGGCCTCGTTGTTGGCGGGGGAGAGGGCGTGCTTCTTGGGGTCGTAGGCCCAGCGCGCGTCGTGGTCGATCTCCTCGGAGGTGAAGGACGCCTTGACCACCCAGCCGCCGAGCTGCTCCTTCCAGCTGCTCCAGCGCACGTCGGTCGCGCCGAGCGACTCGAGTCGCTCCTCGATGACCTGGCCGAAGAGCGTGCCCTGGCCCATCGGGTCGACCTCGATGGCCGTGTGGACGGGGACCTTCATCGCGCTGCGCACGACGTGCTCGCGCTCGGCGACGACGGGCCCCTCGAACTTGCGCACGTACTCGACCGACGCCCCGGTCTCCCGGGCCACGTCCTCCGCGCTCATGCCCTGGCGGATGAACGACTGGATGATGCGGGGCGCGGCCTTGCGCACGGCGCCGCCATCACCCGTCTGACGGCGCAGCGCCTGGCGGAACGCGTCGTCCATGGCGAGGCGGTGGCGGTCGCCGCCCACCGTCTCGACGACGAGGGCGCCGTCCTCGACTCCGACGATCTTCAGATCCTGCATGTGTTCCACGCCTCTCGCGCTCACTGGACGATTCACGATGTCACGAACCGGCCCCTCTTCCGGGGAATACGCGTGGCGCGCCGCGACTTGTGTCGGACGAGAGCGTCGGGAGGCGGGATCGCGGCGCCGGAGGGCACTCAGTTAGTGCGCGAACGGTGTACCGTGTGAGTCCGCGTCCGAGGCCCGGACACGGGCCGGCGCTCCGCATCGGAACGCCCGATCAGGTGCCTCGCGAGGGGCCCTGGGACGGTTTGCTATCCGGATGCGATTCATGCAAACTGTGCCCGCCGATTCCGTTCGGCGGTTATTCGAGAAGTGGACAGGAATGGCAACTGATTACGACGCCCCGCGCAAGACGGAGGACGACTCCGACTCGATCGAGGCTCTCAAGGAGCGCGTCCCGGACCGCATGTCCGGGGTCGTGGACGTCGACGATGCCGACAACCCCGGGAGCTTCGACCTCGCCGGAGCCGACCTCTCCGACCTCGAGCTCGAGACCGTGGTGCTGCCGCCGCAGGCGGACGAGTTCACCTGCGTGAGCTGCTTCCTCGTGAAGCACCGCTCGCAGATCGACCACCAGGAGAAGCTCGGGCCCATCTGCCAGGAGTGCGCCGCCTAGGGAGACGCCGGGCGAGAGCCCCTAGAGGCCATGCGCCTCACCGCACGTCATGATCGCCGCGATCCCCGGATCGCGGCGATCAGTCGTTCCGGCGTCCGTGTGGACACCAGCCAGTAGGGCGCCGGGTCCGCCGCGTCCAGGAGCGGCACCTTGACCACCGGATCCACCCACCCTCGGATCACGAGGAACGCCCGCGCGTGCAGCCGCACGCCGCGCTCGGCCGTCGCGTCGGCGCCGCGGAACGCCTCGGGCTCGCCGAGCTGGTCCACGTCGATGGTGGCGCGGCCGGCCCGCAGCCGCCCGTCGACCACCTCGATCACGGGACTCGTGAGCACGAGCGTCGCGACGACCCCCGCGTAGAGGACGATCGCGACCACCACCCCGGCGACGACGCTGATGGGGAGGAAGACGAGCAGGCTCGCGGGGATGACGAGGGCGGTGGCGACGAAGAGCCAGGGAGCCGGCCGGAGCCGCTCTCTGTAGGGGGGTGGGGGCATGCGCCTATTCGATCAGATTCCTGCACTAGCCTCTCACCGTGCCCGATCCCGTCGACGTCCTCATCGCGGGCGACGCCCCGATCCCCGCCTACGCGCACCCCGGCGACGCCGGTGCCGACCTCGTGAGCGCGGAGGCCGTGCGCCTCGAGCCCGGTCGGCGGGCCACCGTCGGCACGGGAGTCTCGATCGCCCTCCCGGACGGCCACGCCGCCTTCGTGCTTCCGCGCAGCGGGCTCGCGGCACGCCACGGCATCACCATCGTCAACGCGCCCGGCACCGTCGACGCGGGCTACCGCGGCGAGATCCGGGTGACGCTCCTCAACACCGACGCCGACCACGCGTACGATGTCGCGGTCGGCGACCGCATCGCGCAGGTCGTCGTCATGCCGGTCAGCCGGGTGCGCTTCGTGCCCGTGGAGAAGCTGCCCGGGAGCCACCGCGGCTCGGGGGGCTTCGGCTCCACGGGCACCGGCGCCCTCCCCGCCCGAGAGTCAGGAGACCGAACATGACCGACGACACCACCGACCAGCCCGACGACACGGTCGCGGACGAGGCCGAGCACGTCCTCGACGCGAAGTCCGCGCCCGACGACCGGGCCGACGAGGGGCCGCTCGACGAGACCGAGGCGAACCCGGTCCGTCCCTATGTCGACCTCGGCGGCATCAAGATCCTGCCGCGCGAGGGCCTGCACCTCCGTCTGGAGGTGGCCGAGGGCACGCAGCAGGTCGTCGCCGTCGGGCTCGACTTCGCCGAGTCCAGCCTCCAGGTGCAGCCCTTCGCGGCGCCGCGCTCGAGCGGCCTGTGGCATGAGATCCGCACGACGATCGGGGAGCAGATCCAGAAGCAGGGCGGCACCACGCGCCTCGCCGACGGTCCGTTCGGCCCCGAGCTGCACGCGGTCATCCCCGTCGTCCCGCAGCCGGGCCAGCCGGCGGCGACCACCCGCGACGCGCGCTTCATCGGCGTCGACGGTCCGCGCTGGTTCCTGCGCGGCGTCATCACCGGCCGCGCCGTGTCCGACCCCGAGGCGGCCGCCGCCGTCGAGGACCTGTTCCGCAGCGTCGTCGTGGTCCGCGGATCCTCGCCGATGCCCCCGCGCGACCTCATCCCCCTGAAGATGCCGGCCGCGCAGGTCGGCACCACGTCGGGCGCGGCACCCGCCGGCGAGGCCCCGGCCCCGGCGCTGGGTTCCTGAGCGTGACGGCGGGCGACGAGCCGCGCCGGCCGGGCGCGCCAGCCGACGCCGGGTCCGAGCAGCAGGGTCCCGCCGCTCCGGCTGCGGGCGAGGCGCTCGGCGCGAGCATGGCCCAGGCCGCCGAGCGCGCCGGGCTCGGCCAGGCCGCGCGCGGCGAGCCGATGACGCCCTCCGCCCTGATCGGCGCGATGGGCGGCGTCCGCGGCGTCCTCGAGGCGATCGTGCCCGGCCTCCTCTTCCTCGTCGCCTTCACGCTCACGCGCGACATCGTGCTGTCGGTCGCCGTCCCGGTCGGCGTCGCGGTCGTGGCGGTCATCGCCCGCCTCGTCCAGCGCTCGGCCGTCGCCCCCGCGGTCGGCGGCCTCGTCGGCATCGTGATCTCCGCCGTCCTCGCCCTGCGGTCCGGGGAGGGGCGCGACTTCTACGCCCTCGGCCTCTGGACCAACGGGGCCTACTTCACCGTGCTGCTCGTGTCGGTCGTCGTCGGCTGGCCGCTCGTCGGCGTCGCCGTCGGCTTCCTCATGGGGGACGGCACCGCCTGGCGAGGCGACCGGCGGAAGTCCCGCGCGCTCCGGCTCCTCACGCTCGTGTGGGTCGCGTTCTTCGGCCTCCGCCTCGCGGTGCAGCTCCCGCTCTACCTCGCCGACGCGATCGACGCGCTGGGCGTCGCTCGCCTCGTGATGGGCACGCCGCTCTACGGCGTGCTGCTCGTGCTCTCGTGGCTCTTCGTCCGCGCGGTGTACGCGGCCGACCGCTCGGCCTCCCCGGCCGCCTGACGCGAGACCCGTCCCGCCCGCGCGCGCCGCGGCGACGACCGGTCGAGGCGGTGATACGTTTATCTCGACGTCGAGATACATCGACGCCGTCCCCGCCCGCGTCGGCGCGCCCGCTCAGGGTCGCCTTACTGGACCCGGCCGCGGCGGGCGACCAAGATCGGATGACGGGCGGAACGCGGGTTCCGCGCCCATCCAGCGAGGGAAGAGGGCCACGTGTCTGCAATCAACAGCTTCGGCGCGAAGGACACACTCCGCGTCGGGGACACCGACTACGAGATCTACCGCATCGACACCGTGCCGGGCCACGAGCGGCTCCCGTTCAGCCTCAAGGTGCTGCTGGAGAACCTGCTCCGCACCGAGGACGGCAAGAACGTCACGGGGTCGCAGATCAGCGCCCTCGGCGACTGGGTGCCCGAGTCCGAGCCCGACACCGAGATCCAGTTCACCCCGGGCCGCGTCGTGATGCAGGACTTCACCGGCGTCCCCTGCATCGTCGACCTGGCCACCATGCGCGAGGCCGTCGGCGAGCTGGGCGGCGACCCGACCCGGATCAACCCGCTCGCGCCCGCCGAGCTCGTCATCGACCACTCGGTCATCGCCGACCTCTTCGGCTCCGAGGACGCGCTCGAGCGCAACGTCGACATCGAGTACGAGCGCAACGGCGAGCGGTACCAGTTCCTCCGCTGGGGCCAGACGGCGTTCGAGGACTTCAAGGTCGTCCCGCCCGGCACCGGCATCGTGCATCAGGTCAACATCGAGCACCTCGCCCGCGTCACCATGACGCGCGAGGTCGGCGGCGTCCTCCAGGCCTACCCCGACACCTGCGTCGGCACCGACTCGCACACGACCATGGTCAACGGCCTGGGCGTGCTGGGCTGGGGCGTCGGCGGCATCGAGGCGGAGGCGGCCATGCTCGGCCAGCCGGTCTCGATGCTCATCCCCAAGGTCGTCGGCTTCAAGCTCTCCGGCGAGATCCCCACAGGCGTCACGGCGACGGACGTCGTGCTCACCATCACGCAGATGCTGCGCAAGCACGGCGTCGTCGGCAAGTTCGTCGAGTTCTACGGCTCCGGCGTCGGCGCCGTCCCGCTCGCGAACCGCGCCACCATCGGCAACATGAGCCCCGAGTTCGGCTCGACCGCCGCCGTGTTCCCCATCGACGACGTCACGCTCGACTACCTGCGCCTCACCGGCCGCAGCGACGAGCAGGTCGCGCTCGTCGAGGCCTACGCCAAGGAGCAGGGGCTCTGGCACGACGCGTCGGTGGAGCCCACCTTCAGCGAGTACCTCGAGCTCGACCTGTCCACCGTGGTGCCGTCCATCGCCGGCCCGAAGCGCCCGCAGGACCGCATCGAGCTGACGGACGCGAAGTCGCAGTTCGAGCGCGACCTCAACGACTACGCGAAGGTCGACCACGACATCGTCGACCTCGCGTCGGCCATGAGCTTCCCCGCGTCCGACCCGGGCGAGCTGCAGCCGGAGGACGAGCACTCCACGCACGAGACGCACCACGCGTCGAACAGCCCCACGAGCGTCACGAAGCCCACGCGCGTCACCCTCGAGGACGGGCGCGACTTCACCCTCGACCACGGCGCGGTGGCCATCGCGGCGATCACCTCGTGCACCAACACGTCGAACCCGTCGGTCATGCTCGCGGCCGGGCTCCTCGCCCGCAACGCCAGCAAGAAGGGCCTGAAGGCCAAGCCGTGGGTGAAGACCACGCTGGCGCCCGGATCCAAGGTCGTCACCGACTACTACGAGAAGTCCGGCCTCACGACGTACCTCGAGGACCTCGGCTTCTACACCGTCGGCTACGGCTGCACGACCTGCATCGGCAACTCGGGCCCGCTGCTCGACGAGATCTCCGCCGCGGTGCAGGACAACGACCTCGCGGTGACGGCGGTCCTCTCGGGCAACCGCAACTTCGAGGGCCGCATCAACCCCGACGTGAAGATGAACTACCTCGCGAGCCCGCCGCTCGTGATCGCGTACGCGCTGGCCGGATCGATGAACTTCGACTTCGACGCCGACGCGCTCGGCACCGACACCGAGGGCAACGACGTGTTCCTCAAGGACATCTGGCCCGACGCGGACGAGGTCCAGTCGACCATCGACAGCTCCATCGACACGGGCATGTTCACGCACCAGTACGCCGGCGTCTTCGACGGCGACGAGCGCTGGCGCTCGCTCCCCACGCCCACGGGCGCGACGTTCGAGTGGGACGCGGAGTCCACCTACGTGCGGAAGCCCCCGTACTTCGAGGGCCTCACGATGGAGACCACGCCGGTCGCCGACATCACGGGCGCGCGGGTGCTGGCCAAGCTGGGCGACTCGGTCACGACCGACCACATCAGCCCGGCCGGCTCCATCAAGGCGGACAGCCCCGCGGGCCGCTACCTCGACGAGCACGGCGTGGGGCGGAAGGACTACAACTCCTACGGCTCGCGTCGCGGCAACCACGAGGTCATGATCCGCGGCACGTTCGCGAACATCCGCCTCCGCAACCAGCTGCTCGACGGCGTCGAGGGCGGCTACACGCGCGACTTCACGCAGGAGGGCGGCCCGCAGTCCTTCATCTACGACGCGTCGGAGAACTACCAGGTCGCCGGCACCCCGCTCGTGATCCTCGCGGGCAAGGAGTACGGCTCCGGCTCGTCGCGCGACTGGGCGGCCAAGGGCACGAGCCTGCTCGGCGTCAAGGCGGTCATCACCGAGAGCTTCGAGCGCATCCACCGCTCCAACCTCATCGGCATGGGCGTCGTCCCGCTGCAGTTCCCGGCGGGCGAGACCTGGGACACGCTCGGGCTCGACGGCACCGAGGAGATCAGCATCACCGGTCTCGAGGCGCTGAACTCCGGCACCACCCCGCGCACCGTGCGCGTGGTCGCCGCCCCCACCTCCGACTCGCCCGCGGGCAAGGAGAAGGTGGAGTTCGACGCGGTCGTGCGCATCGACACCCCCGGCGAGGCGGACTACTACCGCAACGGCGGCATCCTGCAGTACGTGCTGCGCAGCCTCGTCGCGTAACAGGAGGCTGAGGAGGCCGGGCGGCGACGCCCGGCCTCCTTCGTGCATGCAGGGCCCTGCGTACACTCGATGAGGCGGACGTCGCGACATGGCGTCCGAGGGAAGGCGGTCAGCATGGGAATCCTCGAGACCATCACGGGACCCCGTGACCTGGACCGGCTGAGCCCCGGGCAGATGCTCGAGCTCGCCGTGGAGATCCGGCAGTTCCTGGTCGCGGAGGTGTCCAAGACCGGCGGCCACCTGGGCCCGAACCTCGGTGTCGTGGAGACGACCCTCGCGATCCACCGGGTCTTCGACTCGCCGAAGGACGCGATCGTCTTCGACACCGGGCACCAGTCGTACGTGCACAAGCTCGTGACGGGCCGCCAGGACTTCAGCCGGCTCCGCGCGTCCGGGGGCCTCGCCGGCTACCCGCAGCGGTCGGAGTCCGAGCACGACATCGTCGAGAGCTCGCACGCGTCCAGCTCGCTGAGCTGGGCGGACGGCATCTCCCGGGCCTTCGGGATCACCGGGCAGACCGACCGGCACGTGGTCGCGGTCGTGGGCGACGGGGCCCTCACGGGCGGCATGACGTGGGAGGCGCTCAACAACATCTCCGACGACAACACGCGCAAGCTCATCATCGTCGTCAACGACAACGGCCGCTCCTACGCCCCGACGATCGGCGGCATGGCGCGGTTCCTCAACACGGTGCGCACGCGCCGCACCTACCGCGGCCTCTACGAGACGAGCCAGCGCGTGTTCGGGGTCTTCGGGGCGCCGGGGGACAGCCTCTACCGCGGGCTCCGCGGCGGCCTGCACGGATTCCTCACGCGCGTCACGGACAACGAGGCGCTCTACTCCAACCTCGACATCAAGTACCTGGGGCCCATCGACGGGCACGACCAGCAGGCCATGGAGGAGGCGCTCCAGCAGGCGCGCGACTACGGCGCCCCGGTCATCGTGCACGCCATCACGGAGAAGGGCCGCGGCTACGAGCCGGCGCGCCGGGACGTGGCCGACCAGTTCCACGCCGTCGGCCAGATCGACCCCGAGACGGGGGAGCCGATCGACGCCGCGCAGGCCGCGAGCTGGACGAGCGTCTTCGCGGACGAGATCCTCGCCCTCGCCGACGAGGACCCGCGCATCGTCGGCATCACGGCCGCCATGCTGCGCCCCGTGGGCCTCCACAAGTTCGCCGAGAAGCACCCCGACCGCGTCCACGACGTGGGCATCGCCGAGCAGCACGCGGTGACGAGCGCCGCCGGCCTCGCGTTCGGCGGCCTCCACCCCGTCGTCGCGCTCTACGCGACCTTCGTCAACCGGGCCTTCGACCAGGTCCTCATGGACGTCGCCCTGCACCGCGCCGGCGTGACCTTCGTGCTCGACCGGGCGGGCGTGACCGGTCCGGACGGACCCAGCCACCACGGCATGTGGGACCTCGCCCTGCTGCAGATCGTGCCGCACATCCGCCTGAGCGCCCCGCGGGACGCGACGCGCCTCCGCGAGGAGCTGGGCGAGGCCGTGAAGGTGGACGACGCGCCCACCGTCGTGCGCTTCTCCAAGGGCGTCGTCGGCGACGAGATCGATGCCCTGCGGCGCCTCGACGACGGCGTGGACGTGCTGCACGAGTCGGAGGCGAAGGACGTCCTCATCGTGACCGTGGGTCCGATGGCGGCCATGGGCATCGAGGTCGCCGAGCGGCTCCAGGCCCAGGGCATCGGCGCGACCGTCGTGGACCCCCGCTGGGTCGTCCCGGTGCCGCGGAGCGTCGTCGAGCTCGGCGGCGCCCACCGCCTGGTCGTGACCATCGAGGACGGCGTGGTCGTCGGCGGCATCGGCACCCGGATCCGCCAGGACCTCCGGGAGGCCGGCATCGACACGGGCGTGACCGAGCTGGGGCTCCCGGACGAGTTCCTCGACCACGCCAGCCGCGCGGAGATCCTCGAGCGCGTCGGCCTGACGCCGCAGCACATCGCGCGCGACGTGGTGGCGCAGGTCCTCGGCAGCCGCGTGCCGGCCGCCCGGCCCCTGCGCGAGGATGCCGACCGCGTGTCCGTGGCCCCGGAGGACGACGAGCAGCCGTAGGCCGCAGCACGACGACGGAGGGCCCGGCCGTCGCGGCCGGGCCCTCCGTCGTGCGGTGTCGCGCTACGCGACGCCGCGGATCGCCGGCTGGTGGAAGGTCGTGCCGAACGCGCGCTCGCTCGCGCCGACCCGGTCGAGGTAGGGCGTGAGGCCGCCCATCTGGAACGGGTAGCCGGCGCCCAGGATGAGGCACAGGTCGATGTCCTCGGCCGCGTGCACCACGTCGTCCTGCAGCATGCGGTGCACCTCGTCCGCGAGGCCGGTCTCGACCCGCTCGCGGATCTCCTCGGCCGTCATGGGCGACTTGCCGCCCTTGACGATCCGCACCGCCTCCTTGTCGAAGCCCGTCGGCCGTCCCTTCGCGTCGCGCGCGTAGATGCGGCCGAGGTCCGCGAGCCGGTGCAGGTTCGGGCTCTCGAAGAACCGGTCGGGGAAGGCCGCGTGGTGCGTGTCGAGCACGTGCGCGCCGACCTTGAGGCCCACGAGCTCGAGCAGCTCGAAGGGCGTCATCGGCAGGCCGAACGGCGCGAGCGACCGGTCGACGACCTCGAACGGCGTGCCCGTGTCCACCGCGTGCATGGCCTCGCCGAGGACCTTGGCCAGGATCCGGTTGACCACGAACCCCGGGGTGTCGCGGGTGATCACGGCGTTCTTCTTGAGCTTCCTCGCGACCTGCATCGCCGTCGAGAGCGCTTCGTCCGTGGTCTGCGGCGTCCGCACGACCTCGATGAGCGGCATGACCGCCACCGGGTTGAAGAAGTGGAAGCCCACGAGCCGCTCCGGGTGCGCGAGCCGCTCGCCGATGCGCTCCACCGAGAGGCTCGACGTGTTCGTCGCGAGGATCGCCGTCTCGGAGACGTGCTGCTCGATCTCCGCGAACACGGCCTGCTTCACGCCGAGCTCCTCGAAGACGGCCTCGATGACCCAGTCCGCGTCGGCGAAGTCGGCCTTGTCGGTCGTCCCCGTGATGAGCGCCGTGAGCCGGTTGGCCTCGTCGGGGGAGACGCGACCCTTCTCGGCCAGCTTCCGGATCTCGCCGTGGATGCCGGCGACGCCCGCGTCGACGCGCGCCTGGTCGAGGTCGGTGATCACGACGGGGACCTGCAGCCGACGCACGAACAGGAGGGCGAACTGCGAGGCCATGAGCCCGGCGCCGACCACGCCGACCTTGGTGACCGGACGCGCGAGGTCCTTGTCCGGCGCTCCCGCGGGCCGCTTGGCGCGCTTCTGCACGAGGTCGAACGCGTAGATGCTCGCGCGGAACTGGTCGCCCGAGATGAGGTCCGCGAGGGCCTCGTCCTCCGCGGCGAACCCCTCCTCGCGGGTGCTGCGCTTCGCCCCCTGGAGCAGGTCGAGCGCCCGGTACGGCGAGAGCGCGACCGTGCCGATCCGCTGCTCGAGGGACTTCCGGGCGATGCCGATGGCGACGTCCCACTTGGCGATGCGCTCGAGGCGCCCCGGCGCGTTCGGGCGCTTCACCTCGATGGCGCCCGAGATGACGCCGTCGGCCCAGCGGATCGACTGCTCGAGGAACGACGCGGACGGGAACGACGCGTCGGCGATGCCGAGCTCCATGACGTCCTCCGCCTTCAGCGTGCGGTTGTTCTTGAGCGGGTTCTCGATGATCACCTTCAGGGCGTTCTCGATGCCGATGAGGTTCGGCAGCAGCCATGCCCCGCCCCAGCCGGGGATGATGCCGAGGAACACCTCGGGCAGCGCGACCGCCGGCACCGACTCGTCGACCGTGCGGTAGTCGGAGTTCAGCCCGATCTCGAGCCCGCCGCCGAGCGCGAGACCGTTGACGAACGTGAACGACGGCACGCCGAGCCGGTGCAGCCGTCCGAGGGTGTCGTGCCCGAGCTGCGCCATCTGACGACCGACCTCGCGGCTGGGGATCTCGCCGACCTTGCTGAGGTCGGCGCCCGCGGCGAGGATGAACGGCTTGCCGGTGATCGCGACGCCGCGGATCTCCCCGGCGGCCGCGCGCACCGTGAGGCGGTCGAGCACATCGGCGAGCTCCAGCAGCGTGGCCGGCCCGAGCGTGGACGGCCGGGTGTGGTCGCGCCCGTTGTCGAGCGTGACGAGCGCGAGCACGCCGCCGGAGGGCAGGTGGACGTCGCGGACGAACGAGTGCGTGACGACCTCGTCGGGATCGAGCGCCACGAGCTCCCGGAAGCGGCTGGTGTCGGTCACTTGTTCCTCTTCCTCTTGCCGGTGAAGTGCGGGTTCTCCCAGATGACGCTGCCGCCCTGGCCGAGGCCGACGCACATCGCCGTGAGGCCGTAGCGGACCTCCGGGTGCTGCTCGAACTGGCGCGCGAGCTGGTTCATCAGCCGGACGCCGCTGGACGCGAGCGGGTGGCCGACGGCGATGGCGCCGCCGTACTCGTTGACGCGCGGATCGGCGTCGTCGATCCCGAAGTGGTCGAGCAGGCTGAGCACCTGGATGGCGAACGCCTCGTTGAGCTCGAAGAGCCCGATGTCGTCGATCGTGAGGCCGGCCTTGCGGAGCGCCTTCTCCGTGCTCGGCACGGGTCCGATGCCCATGATCTCGGGCTCCACGCCCGCGAAGGCGAAGGACACCAGCGTCATCTTGGGGGCGAGGCCGAGCTCTTTGACGGCGTCGCCGCTCGCGAGCAGGGCGGCCGTCGCGCCGTCGTTGAGGCCCGACGAGTTGCCGGCCGTGACGCGGCCGTGCGGGCGGAACGGGGTGCGGAGCCCGGCGAGGCCCTCGAGCGTCGTCTCGGGGCGCATCGCCTCGTCGCGGGTGGCGAGCCCCCAGCCCTGGTCGGATCGAGTCGCGACGGGCACGAGGTCCGGCTGGATGTCGCCGTTCGCGTACGCGAGGGCGGTCTTCTGCTGGCTGGCCAGCGCATAGCGGTCGGCCCGCTCGCGGGTGAGCGCCGGGAAGCGGTCGTGGATCCGCTCGGCCGTGTTGCCCATGTTGAGGGCGTCCTGGCTGACGAGCCGCTCGGCGAGGAAGCGCGGGTTCGGGTCCGCGTCGAAGCCCATCGGGTGGCGGCCCATGTGCTCGACGCCGCCGGCTATCGCGAGGTCGTACGCGCCGAAGGCGATGCCGCCGGCCGTCGCGGTGACGCTCGTCATGGCGCCCGCGCACATCCGGTCGATGGCGAAGCCCGGAACCGAACGGGGGAGCCCGGCCAGCAGCGCCGCCGTCCGCCCGAGCGTGAGGCCCTGGTCGCCCGTCTGCGTCGTGGCCGCGATGGCGACCTCGTCGATCCGGTCCTTCGGGACCTGCGGGTTCCGTTCCAGCAGCCCGATCATGGCCTTGACGACGAGGTCGTCGGCCCGGGTCCGCCAGTACATGCCCTTCTCGCCCGCTCGCCCGAACGGGGTGCGGACCCCGTCCACGAAATGGACTTCGGCTCTCTCGACCACTGACGCCTCCTCGCATCGATTTCCCCCACCCTAGGAAGAAGCCGGACGGGGGCCGAATCCGTTGACTGTTCCTACGAGGCCCCGTCGTCGGGTGCGTCGTCCTCTTGGTCCGCATCGACAAAGGCCGCGGCCACCGCAGCCGCAGCCGCCTCGATCTGCCAGGGGCGCGCCCCCCACGACGCGAGCGCCTCGCCGACGGCCTCGGGCGCGAGGTCGGCGGGCGGCGTCCAGGCCACGCGGCGGAGGACCTCGGGCGTCACCAGGTTCTCCTGCGGGAGGGACATCCCGTCCGCGACGTCCTGGACGGCCGCACGCGCGCGCTTGAGGCGGCGGTCGGCGGCGGGGTCCTTGTCGGCCCAGGCCTTGGCGGGCGGCATCGACTCGCCGGTGCCGCGCAGGGACGGGAACTCCGTGGCCGCCAACCCGCGCTCCACCGCGGCCCACCACCGGTCGATCTCGCTGCGGCTCGCCCGGCCCGAGAACTCGCGGACGGCCGCCAGGTCGCGCTTGGACTGCGGCAGCACGCGCGCGACGGCCACGAGCGAGCCGTCGGGGACGAGGCGGCCGGGGCTCGTGTCGACCTCGCGCGCGTACGCGTCCCGGGCCTCCCACAGCTCCTTGGCGACGGCGAGGTTGCGGCCGCCGCGGACGCCGTGCAGTCCGCTGAGGCGACGCCACGGCTCGACGCGCGCGGGCTTCGCCTCCTTGGCGATCGTCGCGGCGAACTCCTGCTCGGCGATGCGCGTCTTGCCCTGCTCCTCGAGGCGCCGGGCGATCTCGTCGCGGACGTCGACGAGCAGCTCCACGTCGAGCGCCGCGTACACGAGCCAGGCGCGGGGGAGCGGCCGGGTCGACCAGTCCGCCGCCGAGTGCTCCTTGGCCAGGTGGATCCCGAGCAGCTCCTCCACCACCGTGCCGAGGCCCACGCGGGGCAGTCCGAGGAGGCGCGAGGCGAGCTCCGTGTCGAAGATGCGCTGCGGATCCAGCCCGACCTCGCGGAGGCACGCGAGGTCCTGGCTCGCGGCGTGCAGCACCCACTCGACGTCGCGGATCACGGCGTCGAGCTCGGCGAACGAGCCGACGGCCGGCGGGTCGAACAGGAACGTGCCGGCGCCGCGGCGGAACACCTGGATGAGGTAGGCGCGCTGGCTGTAGCGGAAGCCGGAGGCGCGCTCGGCGTCGACGGCGATGGGTCCGGTGCCGGCCGCGATGGCCTCGACCGCGCGCAGGTACTCCTCGCGCGTGTCGATGACCGTGAGGTCGCCCGTCGCCGCGGCCTCGCGGAGGGCGGGGCGCGCGGGGGCATCCGGGGCGTCGGCGGCGGCTTCGGCTTCCGGAGCCGCGCTGGCCGGAGCGGAGGACGCGCGACGGCCGCGACCGCGGGACGAGCGGGATCGGGCCTCGGGCTCGGCGGGCTCCGCGACCGGCCCGTCGGGCGCGTCCGCCTCGGCTGCGTCCGCCTCGGGCGCCGCCGCGGGCTCCACGGCGGGTGCCTCCCGGCGGGTGCGCGTCCGGGTGCGCGCGACCACGGCGTCCGTGGCCGTGGATCCCGGCACGTCCGAGAACAGGGACGCGCCCATGGCCGGCCGGGTCAGTGGCGTCGCGGTCGCGGAGCCGGTGGCCTCCTGGCGTCCGTCGGCGGGGTCGGGGGTGTCGGACGGGGCGTTCACGTCCGGGTGCGTCGCGCTGATAGCAGTGTCACTCCTTCGCCCGCGGGAGGGAGTCCGGCGAGCATGCACAGTAGTTTCCCCCAGCCTTCCACATGGGCGGTCACGTCGGCGTCGGCGGGGGTCCACGAGGCGCGCAGCTCGATCTTGGCGCCGCTGCCCTGGCGCGCGAGCTCGCCGTAGCCGGTGGAGATGATCCGGGTGGCCGTGCCCGAGGGCGCCGTGTAGCGCGCGCCGCGGGAGGCCAGGCCGTCGACGAGCCACGACCACGCGACGTCGGCGAGGAACGGGTCGGTGCCCATGTCGGTCTCGAGCGGGGCCTGCGCGAAGCAGACGATGCGGAAGGCGCCGCCCCAGGCGTCGGGCTCCTCGGGGTCGTGCAGGAGGATGAAGCGGCCCGTGCCGAGCTCGGAGTCGGACGCGTGGCCGGACGGCGACACGTCGGCGGCGAGCGCCACGGCGTAGGGCGCGAGGTTCGACGACGGCGACGGGATCTCGGTCAGCACGAGCTCGGACCGGGTGGTGGCCCGCCGGAGCGCGTCCAGCGCCGCGCGGAACTCGGGCGGATCCTCGGCACTGTCACGGGTGTCTACCACGTGGGCAGACTACGGTCCGCCGTCGCGCCCGCCGGGAGCCACGCCGGTCGGCCCGCGGCGATGCGCCCGCGACCAGGGCATCAGCCGCGGTCGACCGCCCAGCGGGCGTACGTGCGGTGGTCGTCGTCCAGGAGCAGCTGCGTGAGTCGCAGCGGAGCGCGGACCCCGGAGCCCACGGGCACGAGCGGCGTCAGGGACGTGACGAGCTCGGGGGAGGTGGTGAGGCAGAGCTCGTCGACCCGGCCCGCCGCGACGAGCGCCGCGGCGAGCGCCGGCCCGCCCTCGCACACCACGCCGGTGAGGCCGTGGCGGCCGAGCGCGTCGACGACGTCATCGCCGGAGAGGCGGCCGTCGGCCGCGGCGCCCAGCGGGACCGGGACGATCTCGGCGGGAACCCCGGCGAGCGTGGCGACGGCGCGGTCGCGCGCCTCGGGCGGGCACAGGACGAGGAGCGATCCCGCGGCGGCATCCGCGTCGAAGCGGTGGCCCGTGAGGTCTCCCGAGGACGTGGCGACCGCCAGGGGCGTGCGGCGGGGCAGCACGTACCGCTCGGCGCGCACGGTGCCGGCGCCCACGAGGACGACGTCGGCGACCTCGCGGATCACGCCGAGGATCCGGCGGTCGACCGCGCTGCTGAGGCTGTCGGACGACCCGTCGGCGCCGATCACGCTGCCGTCGACGGAGGCCACGAAGTTGAGGCGCACGTGGACCGGGGATCCGGGTCGGTAGAGGCCCTCGAGCCACGCGCGCGTGCCGTCGTCCTCCAGCCCGCGGGACGCCGCGGCCTCGCCGGCGCCCGCGACGGGGAGGACCCGCGTGATCCTCACCCGGCGAGCCGCTCGCGCACCTGCCGCTTGACCCGGCCGAGCATGGCCGTCATGCCGCGCATGCGCAGCGGGGAGACGGCCGCGTCGAGCCCGATGGTGGACGGGTAGTCGTCCGGCACCGCGAGCACCTCCTCGGCCGGGAGCCCGTCGAGGCCCTGGGCGAGGATCGAGGCGAAGCCGCGGCTCGTGGGCGCCTCGGCCGGCGCCTGCGCGTGCACGTGCACGTCGCCCTCGACGACCTCCACGAACATGAACACGGGCGACTGGCACTCCTCGACGCGCTCGAGGAGGTCGGGGTGCTCGGCGTAGCGCGCGGGCAGCTCCGGCAGCTCGTTGCTGAAGTCGAGCAGCAGCAGGAGCCGGTCGCGCTGCCCGAGCGCGAGGAAGTCGTCGCGGATCTCGGCGAGCGCCGCGGGCAGCACGGGGGAGCCGGTCATCGGGAGGGCAGCTCCCCGGGCTCGGCGCCCTGGACGATGGGGACGCGCACGGCGGAGCCCCACTCGGTCCAGGATCCGTCGTAGTTGCGGACGCCCTCGAAGCCCAGCAGGTGCGTGAGGACGAACCACGTGTGGCTGGAGCGCTCCCCGATGCGGCAGAGCACCACGACGTCGTCGCCGTCGGAGAGGCCCGCGCCCTCGCGGTAGACGGCGTCGAGCTCGGCGCGCGTCTTGAAGGAGCCGTCCTCGGCGGCGGCCTTGGCCCACGGCACGTTGCGCGACGTGGGGATGTGGCCGGCGCGGAGCGAGCCCTCCTCGGGGTAGGCGGGCGCGGTCGTGCGCTGGCCCGTGTACTCCTCGGGGCTGCGGACGTCGATGAGCGGGTTGCCGAGGTGCGCGAGCACGTCGTCCTTGAATGCGCGGATCTCCTCGTCGCGGCGCTCGACCACGGGGTACTCGGCGGGGGCGACCACCGGCTGGTCGGTGGTGACCGGGCGGCCCTCGGCGATCCACTTGTCGCGGCCGCCGTCGAGGAGGCGCACGTCCTCGTGGCCGAAGAGGGTGAACACCCAGAGGGCGTACGCGGCCCACCAGTTGCTCTTGTCGCCGTAGATGACGACCGTGCTGTCGCGGGCGATGCCGCGCTCCGACATGAGCTGCGCGAACCGCTCGCCGTCGACGTAGTCGCGCTGGACCGGGTCGTTGAGGTCGGTGTGCCAGTCGAGCTTCACGGCTCCGGGGATGTGGCCGGTCTCGTAGAGCAGCACGTCCTCGTCCGACTCGACGACCACGAGGCCGGGCGTGAGCGCGCCGTCGGCGAGGCGCTCCTGGAGCCAGTCGCCGCTCACGAGCCGCTCGGGGTGCGCGTACTCGGCGAACCTGGGGGTGGTGTCCGGCTCGACGGCCATGGGGCTCTCCTGATCTCGCGGCCTCGGGGGCCGCGCTGGGTGGAACGCGGTCTAGTCTGGGGGTCTTCCGCGGGCGCTCGGCGCGCGCGTCGACCACCATCCACGGTAACGGTTCGCGATGCGCGGGACCTTCCCATGACAGCCGGAGACCCACCTGTGACGAACACCGACACCGGATCCCGGCACCACGACGAGCGCGGCGCGGGACCGGGCGCGCTGGTCGGCCGGTCGCCGAGCATCACCGGCCAGGAGATCGCCGCGCACCTGGTGCCCCCGCGCCAGTTCGACGAGGCGCGGTTCGACACGTACCGGCCCGACCCCGAGTACGACACGCAGGCGCAGGCCGTCGAGGTCCTCCGCGCCTTCTCGGGCGACCGCGCCGGATCCCGGGGCGGGCTCTTCTCCCGGCGGAAGGCACCGGCCGTGAAGCCCGGCGTCTACCTCGACGGCGGCTTCGGCGTCGGCAAGACCCACCTGCTCGCGTCCCTCTGGCACGCCATGCCGGGACCGAAGTACTTCGGCACCTTCATCGAGTACACCGCGCTCGTCGGCGCCCTCGGCTACCAGGGCGCGGTGGAGATCCTCCGCGGCGCGACGCTCGTCGCCATCGACGAGTTCGAGCTCGACGACCCGGGCGACACCATGATGATGACCCGGCTGCTCTCCGACCTCGTGGCCGACGGCACGCGCATCGCCGCGACGAGCAACACCCCGCCGAACGCGCTGGGGGAGGGGCGCTTCGCCGCGGCCGACTTCCTCCGCGAGATCCAGGCGATGAGCGACCGGTTCGACACGATCCGCATCGACGGCCTCGACTACCGCCGCCGCGCCTTCGAGGGCCACGCGGTGACGGTCGCCGACGCCGACCTCGACGCGCGGGCCGAGGCCGCGGGCTCCGGCGGGCGTGCGGTCACGGTCGACGGCTTCGCGGACCTCGTCGGGCACCTCGCCCGCCTGCACCCCTCGAAGTACGTGAAGCTCATCGAGGGCGTCGACGTGATCGCCCTCCGTGACGTCGCCCAGCTGACGGGCCAGACCGACGCGCTCCGCTTCGTCGCCTTCGTCGACCGCGTGTACGACGCGCAGATCCCGCTGCTGGCGACGGGGACGCCGTTCGACGAGGCGTTCTCCGCCGAGATGCTCGCGGGCGGGTACCGGAAGAAGTACCTGCGGGCCATCTCCCGGCTCATCTCGCTCACCGCCTCGGCCCGCGAGCTCTAGCGCACGCGCCTCCCGCGGAGCTGGGTGCGGGACGCCCGCGACGGCCTCCGAGGCCCCCGGTAACACGATGTTCACACGGCCGCCGCCCGTGTAACGCGCCCGAAACACGGCCGGCGAGCCCGCGAAACCTCGCCCCCGGACACTGGAGCCGTACCCGGCACCCGGCTCGCGCCGAACCCCCCGACCACACGGGCGGCCGCTCGCCTCCCGTCGGTGCGACCCCCTGCACGATCTACGAGAGGTGAAACACCATGGATCAAGGCAACACCGCCTTCCTCCTGATCGCCGCGGCGCTGGTCCTCCTGATGACGCCGGGTCTGGCGTTCTTCTACGGCGGGCTCGTCAAGGCCAAGAGCGTCATCAGCATGATGATGATGAGCTTCGGGGCCATGGGCCTCATCGGGCTCCTCTGGGTCCTGTACGGCTACGCCATCGCGTTCGGCAACGGTCCCGGCGGGCCGAGCGCCAACGACCGGTTCGTCGGGATCGACGGGGTCCTCGGCATCGACCTCGGCCAGCTCGGCCTCGGCGACGCCTATACCGCCGCCCTCGGCGAGCAGACCACCGCCTACCCGACGCTCGCCTTCGCCGCCTTCCAGGCGACCTTCGCGATCATCACCGTCGCGCTCATCTCCGGCGCCATCGCGGACCGCGCCAAGTTCGGCGCGTGGATGGTGTTCGCGGGCGTCTGGGCGACGGTCGTCTACTTCCCGGTCGCCAGCTGGGTCTTCAACTTCACCGCCGTCGACGGCGCGAACGTCGACGGCGGGTGGATCGCCTACAACGTCGGTGCCATCGACTTCGCGGGCGGCACCGCGGTGCACATCAACGCGGGCGCCGCGGCGCTCGCCCTCTCGCTCGTCCTCGGCAAGCGCGTCGGGTTCGCCAAGGGCATGCACGTGCCGCACAACCCGCCGTTCGTGCTCCTCGGCGCCGGCCTCCTCTGGTTCGGCTGGTTCGGCTTCAACGCCGGGTCCGAGCTCGCGGCCGACGGCCTCGCGGCCGTCGCGTTCCTCAACACCATCGCGGCGCCCGCCGCGGCCATCCTCGGCTGGCTCGTGGTGGAGAAGATCCGCGACGGCAAGCCGACCTCGGTGGGCGCCGCATCCGGCGCGGTCGCCGGCCTCGTCGCCATCACCCCGGCCTGCGCCTCGCTGTCGCCCATCTGGGCGATCGTGCTGGGCCTGGTCGCCGGCGCCGTCTGCGCCGTCGCGATCGAGCTGAAGTTCAAGCTCGGCTTCGACGACTCGCTCGACGTGGTGGGCATCCACCTCATCGGCGGCCTCATCGGCACGCTCTACATCGGCATCTTCGCCACGAACGTGGGCCTCATCTACTCGGGCACCTTCGAGCAGCTCGGCAAGCAGGCCCTCGCCGCGTTCGCGGTGCTGATCTACTCCTTCGTGCTCTCGTACGTCATCGGCACGATCATCCAGAAGACCATGGGCTTCCGGGTGAAGAACGAGGACGAGATCGCGGGCATCGACACGATCGTCCACGGCGAGGAGGGCTACGTGCTGGAGACCTCCGGCCGCTGATCCCGCTCCGCGCCACCCGACGGGCGCCGCTCCTCGCGAGAGGACGGCGCCCGTCGTCGTGCTCGGGACGCGCCGGGCGCGCGGTCTCCTGTTCGCCCAGCGCGGAGCCCGCCGTCCCCCCGGTCGTCGGGACGCGAGCCGGGCGTACGGTGGATGCACGCGGGGAGCCGAGCACGACGGCGCCCCGCCCCCGTGACCATCGAGACGAAGAAGACGAGAGCACATGGCATCCCCCCTCATCACCCTGAACAACGGCGTCACCATCCCGCAGCTGGGCTTCGGCGTCTTCCAGACCCCGCCCGCCGAGACGCAGCAGGCCGTGGAGCGCGCCTTCGAGGCCGGCTACCGCCACATCGACACCGCCGCCGGCTACTACAACGAGGAGGGCGTGGGCGCCGCCATCAAGGCGACGGGCATCCCGCGCGAAGAGCTCTTCATCACCACCAAGCTCCGCAACGGCGACCAGGGCGCGGACAGCGCGCGCACCGCCTTCGAGGACAGCCGCCGCAAGCTCGGCGTCGACGCGGTCGACCTCTACCTCATCCACTGGCCCTACGCCCGCCACGGCCTGTTCGTCGAGACGTGGAAGACCTTCGAGGCGCTGCACGCCGAGGGCCTCATCCGCGCGATCGGCGTCTCCAACTTCCTCGAGAAGCACCTCGAGCAGCTGGCCGCCGAGACCGACGTCGTGCCCGTGGTGAACCAGATCGAGGTGCACCCGACGTTCCAGCAGCACGACCTCTCCACGTTCTCGGTGGAGCGCGGCATCGAGGTCGAGGCGTACAGCCCGCTCGGCCAGGGCGCCGACCTCGAGTCGGAGATCGTCACGCGCCTCGCGAAGGAGCACGACGCCACGCCCGCGCAGATCGTGCTCGCCTGGCACCTCGCGCAGGGCCGCATCGTGATCCCGAAGTCGGTGACCCCGGAGCGCATCGTCGCCAACTTCGAGAGCATCGAGGTCGAGCTCTCGATCGAGGAGCTCGCGGAGATCGACACCCTGGAGTCGGGCACGCGACTCGGCGCCGACCCGGACACCGCGGACTTCACGCAGTTCCCGTCCTGATCCGGCCGCCGGACCCCGGCGACGCCCCATCACCCCGACGCCCGCCCGGCCCCGGCCGCGGCGGGCGTCGTCGTCCCGCGTCGCATCCCGGATCCGCCCTCGTGCGGGGCCCCCGCCGGCGCTACCGTGAGCATCACGACATGACACCCGCCGCCCACCCGCAGCCGCGGGGTCGACGCGCGAGCGGTCACGCATCCGAGGAGCACCCGTGACCGACCCGACCGAGCCGCACACCCGGCTCGCGCACGCGCTGAGCGCCGTGACCGAGCGCATCGACACGTCCGTCGACGCCAGCTGGGACGGCCTCACCGGCGTGCAGATCCTCATCCTGCGCCGCCTGGCCGGCACCGAGCGCATGGACCGCACGTCGCTCGCGCTCGACACCCGCACCGCACGCGCGGCCACCGTCCCGAGCCTCGCGAGCCTCATGCAGAAGGGCTTCGTCGTCGAGTCGCAGGACGCCGCGGGATCCTTCCTGCGCCTCACCGACGGCGGGCGCCAGCTCCTCGCGGAGGTGCACCTCGCCCGCGCCGAGTGGCTCGTGCAGGCCGCGGAGCACGCGCACCCGCCGGTGCGCGGCGAGGAGCTCCTCCGGGTCGCCGCGCTGCTGGATCACCTCGGCAGCGACGCCTGAGCGTGCGGCGACCGTGACGACGCCGGACGACGCCCGCCGCGTCGACGCTCCCGGCCTCGCCTCCCTCGTGCTCCGCCTCCGGGCCGCGGGATGCGTCTTCGCCGAGGAGGAGGCCGAGCTCCTCATGGCCGCGTCCGTCGAGCGCCACCCGGATCCGGCGCGCCCCACGGACCCCACGGCCCCGTCGATCCCCGCGACGCGCGGACTCCTGGCGGCACGGGCAGCGGAGCTCGAGGCGATGGCGACCGCCCGCGTCTCCGGCGAGCCGCTCGAGACCGTCATCGGCTGGGCGGAGTTCGCCGGGCGGAGGATCCTCGTCGACCGCGGAGTCTTCGTCCCGCGCCGCCGGACGGAGCGGCTGGCCCATGCCGCCGCGGCGGCGGCCCGGGGGAGACGGCGACCCGTCGTCGTCGACCTCTGCTGCGGATCCGGCGCCATCGCCGCCGTGATCGCCGACGACGTGCCCGGCGCCGTGGTCCACGCCTCCGACGTGGATCCGGTCGCGGTCGCCTGCGCGGCCCGCAACCTCGAGCCGCGTCGCGCGACCGTGCACCGCGGCGACCTGCTGGACGCCCTGCCGGACGACCTGCGGGGCCGGATCGACGTCCTCGTCGCGAACGTGCCGTACGTGCCGCGTGCCGCGCTCGCCCTCATGCCGCCGGAGGCCCGCCTGCACGAGCCGGAGGCGACGCGCGACGGCGGGCCCGACGGGCTCGACGTGCTGCGACGCGTGGCGCGGGGGAGCGGCCCCTGGCTCGCGCCCGACGGGATCCTCCTCGTCGAGGTCGCGGACGCGCAGCTCGACGACGCCGTCGCCGCGTTCGCCGATGCCGGGCTCGAGGCGCGGGTGGAGCGGATCGACGCGCCCGAGGACGACGCGGACGACGGCACCCGGGTCGTCACCGGCCGCCGCCCGCGCTGACCAGGCGGCGGACCGGCCGACCCGCCGGCGACACGCGACGGCGACGGCGACGGACCGCCCGCATCCGTGACCCGCCGCCGATCTCGTTGGCACCTGTCAACAAGCCGCGCGGCGTCGGGGCGGTCCTGCCTAGAGTCCCTGTGTCCCATCCATCGCACGAGAGGCACCAGTGACTCCCCGTCCCATCCGCTCCACCCGCTCCGAGGCGTCCGTCCGCGTGACGCCGTCCCACCCCGATCCCGAGCTCCGCCGCCGCCGACCCCGCCGCGGCCTCGCCGCCGTCGCCGCGGCCGCCGCCGTCCTCACCGCGGCTGCCGTCGGCGTCCCCGTCGCCTCCGCCTCCGCGGCCGCCCCCAGCACGCCCGTCCCCGGCATGCAGGTCCCCGCCCTCAAGGACGTCCTCGGCGACGCCGGCATCGAGCACGTCGGCGTGGCCATGGGCAGCGGTGAGGTGCAGGGCACCTCGTCCGACCTCATCGCCCGCCACTTCAACGCCATGACCCCGGAGAACGAGGGCAAGGCCGATGCCATCCAGCGCGTCGAGGGCCAGTTCGACTTCTCCGGCATCGACCGTCTGCTGGACTTCGCCGACGCCCACGGCATGAAGATGTACTTCCACGTCGACTTCTGGATGCCGCAGACGCCCGCGTGGTTCTTCCTCGACAACGGTCGGCCGCTCACGAACAGCCCCGCCGACCAGGCGCTGCTGAAGGCGCGCATGGAGGCCCACGTCAAGGCGATCTCCGACCACATCGCGTCCCGCTACCCGAACGGGAACAGCCCCATCTGGGCCATGGACGTCGTCAACGAGGTCATCGACGACGGCCCCAACGCCAACCCGCACCACATGAAGGACACCCGCTGGTTCCAGGTGCTGGGCGAGGGCTTCGTCGACGAGGGCTTCCAGCTCGCGAAGAAGTACTTCCCGGGCGTCAAGCTCTTCATCAACGAGTACAACACCGACTCGCCGAGCAAGCGCACCGACTACCTCGGACTCATCTCCGCCCTCCTGAAGCGCGGCATCCCGGTCGAGGGCGTGTCGCAGCAGAGCCACATCGGCCTCCGGAGCGACATCGAGGAGCTCCGCACCACTATCCACGCGGTGAAGGCGATCGACCCGAAGCTCCTCGAGGCCGTCTCCGAGCTCGACGTCGGCGCCTCGCAGGCGGCCGCGACCGGCGACAGCCAGAATCGGAGCCACACGGCGCCGGTCTACTCGAACCCGGACGACACCGCCGCGGCCGTGGGCTGGGTCTACAAGGACCTGTTCACGATGATCCGGCAGGAGGCCGGGAACCTCGACTCGGTCACCTTCTGGGGATCCGACAACTCGCACACCTGGCTGCACAGCCCGGCGATCGACCAGCCCTGGGAGCAGCCGCTCCCGTTCGGGACCAACCAGGAGGCGATGCCCGCGTACTGGGGCATCGTGAACCCGGGCCTGCTCCCGGCGCGCCCGCCCCTGCCGAAGGGCTGATCACCGCCCGACACCGCAGCGGCCCCCGTCCTCGCCGAGGACGGGGGCCGCTCCGCGTTCGTCGCCTCATGCGACGAAGGTCTTCGGATACCTTGCCCCGGGGGGAGGGGGTGCCTACGTTGCGAGAATCCGACACCGGAGTCGGAACGCATGGAAGGTGTTCGACGATGAGCATTCCCCGCACCACCGCGTCCGCGCTCGCGGACGTCCGTCCTCCCCGGGCGGGCAGCCGGGGCCACGGCGGCTTCGTCGGGCTCCTCCTCGGATCCGTCAGCTCCGCCTGCGCCGAGCACGCCGCCTGCCCCGTGCTGGTCATGCACGCCCCGCTCGTCGAGCACGAGGACCCGGTCAGCGCCGGCGCGGAAGCCCTCGGCGACGGGAGCCGCGCGTCCGACGCGCCCGCGCCGTCGCTCGTCACCACCCGGGGCTGAGCCGCGCGTCGCCTCGAGCGCGGCGGGGGAGGGCGAGATGCTCCCCGCCGCGCGCGGGCATGCTGAGGCCGGCGACCGCGATGACCGTCCTGCGGTCGCGGACGTCGTCGACGCAGCGCGTGAAGTTCTCGTCGCCGTCCATCGCGGAGCGGCCCGGCCGGGAGCGCCAGCGCAGTGCACGCAGCGTCACGAGGTGGTCGCCACCATCCGGTGCCGGTCGCCTCGCAGCGCGCCGTGGCCGCAGCGCGCCGTGGCCGCTGGGGCCGCTGGGGCCGAGGAGGGCGGTCCGGTCACCCCGACCGAGCCGCGACTACGCCTCATATGACATAATGTACATTATCAGCGGTGTTGATCAGGGCGAGAGCGGGTTGAGCCAGCCTGCCTCGTGAACTCCTGATGCCCGGCCACACGGCTCCTGCGTCACGCCATCGCTTCGAGGCCGACGCGCCTGGTGGACGTCGTTCGTCGGGACGTCGTGTGCCACCCCGCGCGGTCGCCAGCCGAGCCGCCCGCCGGGACACCGCGTCGTGCGACGCCGGCCTGCGGCCATCCAGGTGAACACCGGCGCAAGTTCCGTGAAAGCGCTTGCGCACCTCCGCGTCATCGGACATGATCCGTGACAGCGCTTTCACGGAGTCGTGATGGCCTAGAGGAAGTACGAAGGAGTGCACACGTTGTCGAAGTCCACCCGGTCCCCTCTCCGACGGGCGCTGCTCGGCTGCACCGCAGCCGCAGGCGCGCTGTCGCTCGCGCTGTCCGGCGCGTCGCTGGTCGCATCCCCCACATCCGCATCCGCCGCGACCAGTCGCGTGGCCGTCGACTTCGGCACCAGCACCGGCGCCTTCCGCGGCGGTGCGACGGGCACGCTGTACGGGCTCGGCGACGACGGATCCCCGTCGCCCGCCGTCCTCGCCGGCGCCCACGTCACCAACACGTCGCAGAAGCCGCCGCAGGGTACCCAGCACCCCGATGGCGACGCCCTCGACGTCGAGCACGGCTTCTTCTCCGCCGGCGGCAAGGACCTGTACGTCTACCTCCAGGACGAGTACCCCGACTGGGCCTACAACGGCGGCAAGCGCCCCGGGGACGCGAACGGCGACGGCGAGTGGGACTACCTGCCCCTGCTCCGCAAGGCTGTGGAGGCCGTGGCCACGAAGTCCGAGCACCCCGAGAAGTACGTGTTCATCCCGTTCAACGAGCCCGACGGCGGCAACTGGTACCCCGACTGGGCGAACCAGAAGTCGCAGTTCCTCGCCGACTGGTCTGCCGCGTACGACGCGATCCAGCAGATCTACGCGGCGCACGGCCTCGGCAAGGCGAGGATCGGCGGTCCCGGCGACTCGGTCTGGCGCGCCGACCGCAGCCGCGACCTGCTCGCGTACGCGAAGCAGAGGTCCGAGCTCCCCGACGTCTTCATCTGGCACGAGCTCGGGACCCAGAACCTCGCCACATTCCGCGGGCACGACGACCAGTACCAGGGGATCCTCCGCGACCTCGGCCTGCCGGACATCCCGGTCGACATCACCGAGTACGGCATGCTCCGCGACATGGGCGTGCCCGGACAGCTCGTCCAGTGGCTCTCGATGTTCGAGGACCGCAAGGTCGACGCGCAGACCGCCTACTGGAACTACGCCGGCAACCTCTCCGACAATTCCGCCCGGAGCAACGGCGCCAACGGCGGCTGGTGGATGTTCAAGTGGTACGGCGACCTCGCCGGCAGCCGCACGGTGAAGGTCACTCCCCCGAAGGCCGACGTCGCCGACACGGTGCAGGCGATCGGGGCCCGCGACGACGCCGATGGCAAGGCGACCGTGCTCGTCGGCGGCGGATCGTCCGACATCGGCCTCGACCTGACCGGCCTGGATCCGGCGAGCTTCGGCACGAGCGTCGACGTCGTCGTCCGCGCCGCGCGGCTGAACGGCGCCGAGGGCCTCTCCCGGCAGCCCCCGGTCGTCCTCTCGACCCGCGCCGCGCTCGCCTCCGGCGCGACCACCCTCACCATCCCGAACAGCGACAGGTACTCCGCCTACGAGGTGCAGATCACCAAGCCGCTCGCCCAGCGGCCCGCCGTGGACTCCTCGCTCGTCAGCAGCGTGGAGGCGGAGGCCACCGCGCTCCACGACGCCACCGTCCAGGCGCAGGATCCCACGCGCGAGTGGTCCTTCATGGCCTCCGGCGGGAGCGACGTCGGCGGGTTCGACCAGGTCGGATCCTCGGCCACGTGGAACGTCACCGTGCCCCGTGACGGGACTTACCGCCTGTCCGTGCTCGCCGGCGCCGGCCAGGCACCCGGACAGCACGCGCTCTTCGTCGACGGAGCCTTCGGTCAGCTCGTGAAGTACTCCGCCGACCTGTCCTCCACGTACCGGGGCAGCACCGACGTCCTCGTCCCGCTCCGCGCCGGCACCCACTCGCTCTCGCTCCGGGCGAGCCGCGACGGGACGACCCGGCTCCCGGGGAGCGCCGTCACGCTCGACCGCTTCGAGCTGCGCGACGCCACCGATGGCGAGCCCACGACGTATCCCGCGACCGAGGCCCGCCTCGCATCCGGCGCCCGCCTCGTCTACCAGCAGCCCCGCGCCGCGGCGGACGGCGGTGCCCGTCTCGGCGGATCGGCATCGGCCTCGTTCTTCGTCTCCGCGGCCGAGAGCGGCTACCACGACGTCGCCGTGCGGTACACGACCGAGGGCGCGTCCTCGCTCGGGCTGAGGGTCGGCGACCGGTCGGTGCCCGCAGGCAGCGTGGCGGGGGCCGGCGCGTGGAGCACCACGGTCCGCGTGTGGCTGACCCAGGGCGTGAACGAGATCGGCGTCTCCTCGTCGACGGGGGTGACCGTCACCGACATCACGACCACCCGCGGCTCCAGCCAGCGGGCGGCGGACACCGCGCCGGGGAACGCCGTCCGCGTCGAGGCCGAGCAGCTCGCCCGCGCCGGGGCCACGGCGATCCGCACCCTGCCGGCGTCGAGCGGGTCGAACGGCTCGGCCGACGCGCAGAGCGCGGTCGGCGTCCTGGGCAGCCTGGGCGGCGGAGCGGGCAACACGGCGACGATGACCCGCCCGTCCGGGCTCGGGGCGGGCGACTACGTCCTCACCCTCTCCGCGGCCAACGCCGACAAGACGGCCGCGATCAACTACAACCCGCAGGTGATCAGCCGCTTCGTCGACGTCTCCGAGGCCGGCGGAGCCCGAGCGCGGGTGACCGTACGGCACGACTACTCCTGGAGCAGCTTCTGGGACTACGCGCAGCCGGTCACCCTCACCACGGCGGGCGGCGCGCTGACCCTCGGCAACGCGAGCGCGTACGCCCCCGACATCGACACGGTCACGCTCGCCAAGCAGGCCGTCGGCTCGCCCGTCACCACCTCCCGCTGACGCCCGCGCCGGCCGGCGACCGCGAGGCCGCCAGCCGGCTCCCCTCCCGTCACGCGGGACGAAAGGACCCCATGACCCTCGACCCCCTCCTGCTCCCCCGGGACGATCGGACGACGTCGCAGCCGCCCGGCGAGATCCGCTGGAGCACCCCCGGCCTCACCCTCGAGCTCGCACACGGGGACGCGCCCGTCCGCCTCGCGGGCGCCCGTGCCGCGGGGGTGGAGGTGCGCATCCCCGGGGCCATCCCGGTGACGGACGTCCTCGCCGCCGGCCACGGGCGCACCCTCGTCGGATCCCGCCTCGTGCAGTCGCGACTCGGCACGACCCTCCGGCTCGCCCACGCGCGCACCACGCCGGACGGCGGCCTGGACCTCGTCTCCGACTCCCCCGACGGGATCCGGAGCACCCTCCACCTCCGCGCCGCGGGGCACGCGGCGTTCAGCGCGTCCACGACGATCGAGAACACGGGAGACGCGCCGCTCACGCTCCACTCCGTCAGCTCCTGGGCCCACGCCCTCGGATCCCGGGACGGCTCGCTCCCGACGGCCGACGCCTGGTCGCTCCTCCAGGGCCGCAGCGACTGGCTGGGCGAAGGGCGGTGGACGACGACCCGTCTGCGCGACGAGCTGCCCGCCATCCACCAGGACCTGACCGGCCACACCCCGCGATCGGCCGTCCGGCGCACCTCGCAGGGCACCTGGTCGACCGGCGGCGCGCTCCCCCTCGGCGGCGCCGTCTCCGCCGCGGGCGGGATGACGTGGCTGTGGCAGGTCGAGAACAACGGGCCGTGGCGCTGGGAGGTGGGCGAGCACGTCGACGACGTGTTCGTCGCCCTCTCCGGCCCCACCGACGTCGACCACCAGTGGCAGCAGCCGCTCGCTCCCGGGGAGGCCTTCACGACCGTGCCGGTCACCATCGCCCTCGGAGCCGACCTCGACGCGGCCGCCGCCGCGCTGACGCGCCACCGCCGCGCGACGCGGCGAGCGCATCCGGACGACGCACGCCCCGCCATCGTCTTCAACGACTACATGAACACCCTCGACGGCGATCCCACGACCGAGAAGCTGCTCCCGCTCGTCGACGCCGCTGCGGCGGTGGGAGCCGAGGTGTTCTGCATCGACGCCGGCTGGTACGACGACGGAGGCGACTGGTGGCCGAGCGTCGGCGCCTGGCAGCCGTCGCGCGTCCGGTTCGCGGGCGGCCTCGCCGAGGTCACCGACCGGATCCGCTCCCACGGGATGGTCCCGGGCCTGTGGCTCGAGCCCGAGTCCGTCGGGGTCCGGAGCCCCGTCGCCTCGTCCCTCCCCCACGACGCGTTCCTCCAGCGCGCGGGCCGACGGATCCAGGAGCAGGAGCGGCTGCACCTCGACCTCCGCCACCCCGCAGCGCGCGCCCACCTCGACGAGGTCGTCGACCGCCTCGTGCGCGACTTCGGGGTCGGCTACTTCAAGCTCGACTACAACACCGACCCCGGCGCCGGGACCGACGTCGACGCCCCCAGCGCCGGCGCGGGCCTGCTCGGCCACTCCCGCGCCGTGCTGACCTGGCTCGACGGCGTCCTCGACCGCCACCCCGAGCTCGTCCTGGAGGCCTGCTCCTCCGGGGCCATGCGCGCCGACCCGGCGATCCTATCCCGCGTCCAGGCGCAATCCACCTCCGACCAGCAGGACTTCCTGCTGTATCCGCCCATCGCGGCGGCGGCCCCCCTGTCGATGCTCCCCGAGCAGGCGGCGAGCTGGGCCTACCCCCAGCCGTCGATGACGGAGGAGGAGTCGGCCTTCTGCCTCGTCACGAGCCTGCTCGGCCGCTACTTCCTGTCCGGGTACCTCAACCGGATGGACGGCGAGCAGCTGGACCTCGTCCGCGAGGCCGTCTCCGCCGCGCGGTCCCTGCGTCCCGAGCTCGTCGACGCCGTGCCCTCCTGGCCCACCGGGCTGCCCGGATGGGAGGACCGGTTAGTCAGCGCCGCGCTCTCCACCGACCGCGTCACCCTCGTCTCGGTCTGGGACCGCGGCGACGCGGACGGGGAGCAGGCGCTCGCGCTCCCCGCGCTCCGGGGCCGGGAGGTCTACGTCGACGTCGTCTTCCCGCGGCGGCTGGCCCGGTGGCCAACCCGGTGGGACGCCGAGGTCGGCACGCTCACCGTCCGCTCCCCCGCCGGCTCCGTCGGCGCACGCACGTTCTCCCTCACCCCCCTTCCCCCGCATCACCCCATCTCGAAGGACGACCGATGAAGCTCACCTGGAAGACCGGCGCGACGGCACTCGCCCTCACCGCCGCCCTCGCGCTCACCGCCTGCAGCGACCCCGGAGCGGGAGGCCCCGCGGCCGGACCCGTCACCTGGCCGGCCGAGGACGCCGACCTGACCGGCACGACCCTGACCATCTGGGCCGCGCAGAACAGCACGAAGACCCCCGACAGCGTCGTCGCGGGCTTCGAGGCGGCGACCGGCGCGAAGGTCGAGGTGCAGACCATCCCCGATCCCTACGAGCAGGGGGTCCAGACCAAGGTCGCGACCGGCGACGAGCCCGACCTCGCCTTCTGGCAGCCCACCGCATCGAGCCTCACGGCGCTGAACGCGAAGCAGCACCTCCAGCCCCTCGACGGCGCCCCGTGGCTCGGCTCGTACGCCGCGGACTACGCCGGCATCACCGGCGTGCTCGACGACACGCGCTACGCCGCCCTCGTCTCGACCCCCGCCGTCGAGGGCGTCTACTACAACAAGCAGGTCCTGGCCGACGCCGGCATCACCACGACCCCGACCGGCTGGGACGAGTTCCTCGCCGACGCGCGCGAGCTCAAGGCCAGGGGCGTCACGCCCTTCTTCGAGATGGGCGGCGACAAGTGGGCCACGCAGTGGTGGGTGTCCGTCGCCCTCGCCGACGCGGCGAAGGGCGGCCTCTGGGACCGCGTCGACTCCGGGAAGGAGAAGTTCACCGATCCCACCATCCAGGACGCCATCGACGGATACCAGGGGCTCGTCGACGAGGGCCTGTTCAACTCCGACATCCGGACGGCCACCTTCGAGGACCAGGGCGACGCCCTCCTGTCCGGCCGCGCCGCCATGGTCATGCAGGTGAACAGCTTCTTCACGCAGCTCCAGGCCAAGGCCGACACCGCGGAGCTGAACGAGAAGATCGGCTTCTTCCCCATCTCCCCCACGGGCAACGTCGCCACCTTCATCCCCGACCAGAGCGACGCGCTCGTCGCGTTCCGCACCGGCGACGCGAAGCGGGAGGCCGCCGCGCGCCAGTTCCTCTCCTACTGGATGGGCGAGAGCTACCCCGCCTTCGTCCAGGACCAGTCGACCGTGCCGGTCCTCACGGGGGTGGACACCCCGTCCGACGTACCCGAGGCGCTCCGGGCCGCGGCCGCGTCCGTCCCCGACGCCGTGGGATCCATGCAGGTGCTCGCCATCGCCAACCCGGACCTCTACCTCGACCTCGCCGACATGCTGCAGGGGACGATGACGCCCCAGGAGGTCGCGGAGGCCACCCAGCGGCAGTTCGCCGAGCTCGCCAAGGCGCAGGGCGCCACCGGCTTCTAGCCGCCCCTCCCCTCCGCACGTCCCCGACGGGGCGGCCGCGCGCCGCCTCGTCCCCGCATCCTCGAGGAGCCCCCATGACCGCATCCCCGACCGCACTCCGCGCCCCGACCGCGCGGCCATCGGCCACCCCTCCGCCCGCCGCCGGCCGACGCGGCGGGACGACCCGCCGCCGGTCACACGACCACCCCGCGTGGTTCCTCGTCCCCGCCCTCGTCGTGCTCGTGGTGTTCTTCCTCATCCCGACCGCCTTCGACTTCGTCTACGCGTTCACGGACTGGTCGAGCTACAAGTCGAGCATCGCGTTCGTCGGCACGGACAACTTCGCCTCCCTGCTCGCCGACGGCAGCCTCGTCGGAGGCCTCCGGATCACGCTCGTGTACGCCGTCCTCGTGGCCGTCCTCCAGAACCTCTCCGGGCTGGTGCTCGCCCTCGTCCTGGAGGCGGACACCCGCGTGAACCGCATGGCGCGCGTCGCGTTCTTCGTCCCCGTCGTCATGTCCGCCCTGGCCGTCGGCTACGTCTTCCAGGCGCTCCTCAAGCCCGACGGCGCAGTGAACGCGATCCTCGGCGCCGTCACGGGCACCCCGGTCACGACCGCATGGCTCGGCAGCACCACCTGGACCATCGTCGTCGTCGCCCTCATCCACGCGTGGAAGTGGATGGGCCTCTCGATGCTCATCTACCTCGCCGGCCTCAAGACCATCAGCGGCGACGTCCTCGAGGCCGCCCGCCTCGACGGCGCCGGCTGGTGGGCCACCTTCCGCACCATCCGCTTCCCGCTCCTCGCGCCCGCGGTCACGTTCAACGTCGCCACCTCGCTGCTCGGATCCATGAACGGCTTCGACGTGGTGCAGGCCACCACGGGGGGCGGCCCGGGCGGCACCACGGAGCTCCTGGACATCTTCATCTTCCGCACCTTCGGGCAGGGGCTCTTCGCCCAGGCCACGACGATGAGCCTCGCGCTCTTCCTCATGGTCGCGGTGCTCGCCTTCCCGGTCATCCGCATCCTGCGCACGAGAGAGGACGTGCTCTCGTGAACGTCTCCGCCGCCGCCTCCCCGACCCTCGGGGCCCCGTCCGACCCGCGAGCGTCCTCGGCCGCCGGGCGGCCGGGCGCGGACGCTCCGCGACGGCGGGGCGCCCGGCGGCCTCGACGTCCGATCCTCCAGCCCCTCGCGGCGATCGCCCTCGTCGTGATCCTCCTGGGCATCCCGTTCTGGATGGTCGTCGTCACGGCAGGCAAGGACCAGGCCGAGGCGCTGCGACCGGACCTCGCACCGCCCTCCCGGTGGCAGCTGCTCGAGAACGTCGCCACCGTGGTCGCCGACGGCCGCATGCTCCCGGCCTTCCTCGGCAGCCTGCTCGTCATGGTCCCCTCGGTGCTCGGGGTGCTGCTGCTGGGATCCATGGCCTCGTGGGTCCTCGCCCGCCGCTCGAGCCGCGTGATGGCGGTCGTCTACGCCCTGTCCATCAGCGGCATCGTGCTCCCGCCGGCCGTCGTCACGATCGTGCTGCTGCTGCGCCAGATCGGGCTCGCGGGCACGCCGGAGGGCATGATCGCCGTGTACATGGGCATGTACCTCTCGACAGTCGTCTTCTTCGTCACCGGATTCGTCCGCACGATCCCGGTCGAGTTGGAGGAGGCGGCCCGCGTCGACGGCGCCGGACCCGTGCGCGTGTTCGTCCGCATCATCCTGCCGCTGCTCGGTCCGACCCTGGCCACCGCGACGATCCTCATCTGCCTGTACGTCTGGAACGACGTCTTCTACGCGCTGTTCGTGGTCGGCGGGCGTCTCGACACCCTCCCGCTCAACCTCTTCCAGGTCGCCTCGAGCGGGCTCTACCTGCAGAACTGGCACCTGATCTTCGCCTACGTCATCGTGATGAGCCTGCCGCTGCTCGTCACCTTCATGGTCATGCAGCGCAAGATCATCGCGGGCATCACCAGTGGCGCCGTCAAGTGACCGCCGCGGTCGTCCCGCCATATGGTGAGGGGATCATGCCCACCGTCCCCGCCGGCCGACCCGCCAACCTCGACGACGTCGCCCGCGTCGCCGGCGTCTCCGCGCCCACCGTGTCCCGGGTGATCACCGGCGCCGCGCGCGTGAGCGCCGAGAAGACGGAGCGGGTGCGGAAGGCGATCCAGGAGCTCGGCTACCGCCCGAACCCGGCCGCCCGGGCGCTGGCCAACGGGCGGTCCCGGGTCATCGCCGTGCTGTCCGGCGGCACCTCGCGCTACGGCTACGCCGAGACCCTCCGCGGGATCGAGGTGAGCGCACGCGCGTCCGGGTACCTCGTGAGCATCACGGTCGTCGACTCGGTGGACCCGGAGGAGGTCGGCACGGCGGTCGACTTCGCGCTCCAGCAGGCGGTCGCCGGCGTCGTCGTGCTGAAGTTCGACCCCCAGGGCGTCGCCGCCCTCGCCGCCGTCCCGTCGTCCCTGCCCACCGTCGCCATCTCCGGCGAGATCGCCGCCGCCGTCCCGCAGGCCGTCATCGACGAGGCCGCGGGATCCGCGGCGCTCACCCGTCACCTGCTCGAGCTCGGGCACCGCACCGTCCACTACGTGCGCGTGCCCCCGTCCGGCAAGGAGGACGGCCGCACGACCGGGTGGCGCCGGACCCTCGCCGAGAGCGGCATCGAGGAGCCGACGATCCACGACGCCACGTGGGAGCCGGCGTCAGGCCGCGCGATCGGCCGACAGCTCGCCCACGAGGACGTGACGGCCGTCCTGTGCGGCAACGACGAGATCGCCATGGGCGTCATCCGCGGCCTCGCCGACGAGGGCCGTGCCGTCCCAGCCGACGTCAGCGTCGCGGGCTTCGACGACCACCCGATCGCCCAGCTCTTCTCGCCTGCCCTCACGACCGCACGCCAGGACTTCGCCGCCCTCGGCACCCGCGCCTTCGGGCAGCTGGAGTCCCTGATGGCGGGAGAGCCGACCGCGCCGCTCACCACGGACGAGGCGGTCGTCGTCGCGCGCGAGAGCACGGGGCCGGCCCCGCGGCGTCGCTAGCGCTCCCCGCCGGGCGGGACAGGCGACGGCGTCGCGCGGAGGGAACGCCCTCCGGGCCGCATCACGACCGGGTGGACAGCACCTTGCGCGCGACCTCGACGAGCTCCGCCGGCTCGACCGGATCCTCGGTCGACGCCAGCTCGTCGAGCGTGAACCAGCGGTGCGCGTGGATGTCGTCGAACTCGTCGGGCATCCAGTTGTCCGACACGGGCGCGAACGCCTCCGTCCGCACCAGGTAGAACGTCGAGTGGCCGACGTCGAGTCCGCCGTCGATCCGGTTGCGCGCGTAGTCGTGCTCCCAGACGGGTTCGCCCACGGAGTCGACGCGCATCCCGGTCTCCTCGAACAGCTCCCGGCGCGCCGCGACGGCCGGCGTCTCGCCCGGGTCGATCCCGCCGCCGGGCGTCAGCCAGCGCGGCGGCAGGTCCACGTCCGTGGAGTAGTTCGTGAGGAAGAGCAGCAGGCGGTCGCGCTCGTCGACGAGCAGGATCCGCGCGGTGTCGCGGACGTGCCGCACGACCTCGCCGTCGCTCATCGGGTGCCTCCGCCGACGGGCAGGTGCCGCGCCCACCACTCGAGGATCGCCTCGAACCGCTGCACGCGGTGCCGCGGGCGGCCCGAGCGGCTCAGCTCGTGGTCCTCGCCCGGGAACACGAGCATCTCGGTCTCGACGCCCGCGCGCACCAGCGCGAGGTGGTACCGCTCGGCCTGCGACAGCGGGCAGCGCAGGTCGTCCTCGGAGTGGACGACGAGCGTGGGCGTGCGCACCTGGTGCGCGGACGCCTGCGGGCTCTGCGCGCGACGCGTCTCCTCGTCATGGCCCGTGTACTCCTCGCCGAAGAACGTGCCGATGTCGGACGTGCCGGTGAAGAGCTCCGGGTCGAGGAAGCCGCGCTCCACGATCGCGCCCTGGAAGCGGTGCTCGTGCGCGATGGTCCAGGCCGTGAGGTAGCCGCCGTACGACCCGCCCATGATGCCGGTGCGCGATCCGTCGAGGGACTCGTGCACCGCGATCGCGCCGTCGAGGAAGTCGAGCACGTCGTGCATGTCGACCGTGCCCATCCGCTCCTTGATGACGCGTCCGTGCGCCTGCCCGTACCCGGCGGCGCCGCGCGGGTTGCACAGGAGGACGGCGTAGCCGGCGTCGGAGTAGACCTGCGCCTCGTCGAACAGGTGCACGCCGTAGGCCGCGTACGGTCCGCCGTGGATCACGAGGAGGACCGGGTGCGGCCCCTCCCCCTCCGGCAGCACGACCCAGCCGTGCACGGGGTATCCGTCGCGGCCGTCGACCACGAGCTCGTGCAGCGGACGGATGCCGCGCTCGCGGAGCGAGGCGGAGAAGTCGGTGAGCGGGACGAGGGCCGAGCTCGCGTCGGGCGCGCGGTCGTCGCGGACGAGCGCGAGGTCGCCGTGCGTGCGCGGATCCGTCAGGGAGACCACGATGGTCGCTCCCCCGACGCCGACCCCCGTGACCTCGACCTGGTCGTCGACGAGGGCCTCGACGGCCCCGTCCGTGTCGACGCGCAGCAGCTGCACGGTCCCGCGCGAGGCGTTGAGGACGAGCACGGCGTCCCGGTCGAGCACGGTGATGTCGCTGCCGCCGAGATCGGTCGTCTCCGCGTCCGTGAGGACGCGCGGGGCGGCGTCGCCGGGATCGAGCACGTAGAGGGACGTGTTGCGCGCGACGAAGTCGACGCCGCTCTCCCCCAGGTCTTGGGCGAGCAGGAAGACGCGGCCCCCGGCCACGGCGACCGCCTCGCCGATGCCCAGCCCGGCCTCGTGCGAGACGACCGTGCGCACCTCGGCCACGCCCGACGGGGCCGCGCCGCGGGCGGGCACCGCCACGGCGTAGGCGCCGGCGAGCAGGTCGTCGTCGCGGCTCTCGTGCCGCGAGGCGACGAAGAGGACCTCGGACCCGTCGGCGGAGAAGCGCGGGGATCCGTGGTCCACCGGCTCGTCGGTGAGCCGGACGACGGGCGGCACCCCGGCGCGCTCGGCGGCCGACGGCGTGGCGTCCGCGCCCGTGCCGCGCACGGCCGGATCCGCGGCGTCCGGGTACCCCGACGGCACCGCCGCCGCGAACGGCTCGGCGTCCAGGTCCGGGACCTCCACGAGGTGGAGCTGCACGTGCCGGTCGGTCGACCAGCCGAGCCCGTTGGCGAGGTACTTCGTGGTCGTGATCCGCCGGGCGGGCTCGGCCGCGGAGGAGACGCCCTCGACGCTCCCGTACCGGCCGGGCTCGGCGACACGTGCCGCGTACACGATGCGCGTCCCGTCCGGCGCCCAGTCGTACGCGCCGACCCCGAGCAGCTCGTCGGTCACGGCGACGGGCTCGCCGCCCGAGGCGCGGACCACGTGCAGCTGCGGCGGGCCCTTCGGCTCCGCGCGCAGGAACGCCAGCACGGCGCCGTCGGGCGACAGGCGGGGCGCCGTGTCCCGGAACCCGCGCGTGATGCGGCGCGGCGGCACGGATCCGTCGATCGCCACCTCCCACAGCTGGCCGGTGTACGCGTCGGCATGCACCCGCGGCCGCGTCACGGACGCGATGGCCAGGCGGCCGTCGGGCGAGACGGCGGGGCGGGAGACGGAGGTGAGGAGGTCGAGATCCGTGGTCTTCATCGCCCCGAGCCTAGCCCGCGCCCGCCGCCGGCCACGGGCCGCGCGGCCGCCTCACTCGGGACGGAAGCTGCTCGTGTCGCCCACGAGGCGGAGGTGGTCCGCGGGGATCGGGTCGACCACCGCGCGCGCGACCTCGGCCGCGAACTGCGAGACGTTGTAGAGGCCGCCGGATGCCTCCTTGCGCTCCTGGATGGCCTCCGGGTTCATGCGGCCGAGGAGCGTGGCCGTGATGGTGCCCTCGATCATGTCGCCCGAGACGACGACGAAGCCGATGCCGCGGGCGTCGAGCTCGGGGATGAGCTCGCGCAGGGCGTCCTCCCCCGCGCGCTTGCTGCGGGCGACCGCCTCGTACTCGGGCATGGTCTCGGTGGTGCGGATGAAGTGGGCCTGGTGGCTCGTGACGAATACGACCCGGCCGCCGTCGGTCAGGAGCGGCAGGGCGCTCCGGAGCACGTTCAGCTGCGCGTCGCGGTTGAGGGTCATGGCGTAGTCCTCGGCCATGCCGCTCTCCATGCCGCCGGACGCGTTGAGCACGAGCACGTCGAGCCCGCCGAGCTCGGTGCGGATCGTCGCCATGAGCGCGTCCACCGACGCCGGGTCCGTCAGGTCGGCCCCGACCGCGACGGCCTTCGACCCGCCCTCGGTCAGCTTCGCGACGAGCTTCTCGGCGCGGGCCGCCTTGTTGCGGTAGTTGACGACCACGTCCGCGCCGGCGCCGGCGAGGTAGGCGACCGTGTCGGCGCCGATGCCGCGGGAGGATCCCGTCACGAGGGCGCGCCGACCGCGCAGCTCGTCGGGGGCGAACGGGCGGATCTCGTCGACGGTGCTCACAGGGGTCTCCTCCTCGAAGGTGCGCACCCGTGGGCGCGCGACGGGTCATCCGGCTGCTGCCGGGACTCCGACGGGCGGGCTGGGCACCACGCCGACGGCGCCTGAGAGCCTACCAACGGGCCCGCGCGCTCGGGTCTAGGTTCGGGTGAGGCGGCGAGGGGGGACGGCACGGGCCATGGCGCACCTCCCCCACGACGCTCCCGGCGCCGCGCGCCCCGTCCGCTACCTCGACGACGCGCTCCCCCGCGTGCTCGCCCACCGCGGCGGCATCCGACCCGGAACGGTCGAGAACACCCTCGGCGCCTTCCGCGCCGCGTGGGACGCCGGGATCACGCACCTCGAGACCGACGCCCGCGTCACGGCGGACGGCGCGTGCGTGCTGTGGCACGACGCCGACCTCCGTCGGCTCACGGGCGACCGGCGCCGCGTCGAGCGCATGACCCTGGCCGAGCTGCGCGGGATCGACCTCGGGTCGGGGGCCCGCGTCACGACCCTGGCGGAGCTCCTCCGCGCGCTGCCGTCGGCGCGCGTCAACGTCGACGTGAAGGGGCGCTCGGCACCCGCTGCGGTCGCGCGCGAGATCCTCGCGGCCGACGCCGTGGAGCGCGTGCTCGTCACCTCCTTCTCGGGACCGCGGCGGAGGCGCGCGGTCGCGCTCCTGCCGGGCGTCGCGACGTCGGCCGACGCCCTGCGCCTCGTCATCGCGGTGCTCGGAGCGCGGCTCGGCCTCTCCCGTGTCGTCCGCGCGGCCCTCCGCGGGATCGACGCCGTGCAGATGCCGCGCACGGTCCTGGGGATCCGCACCACATCCCCCGCCATGGTCCGCGGACTGGCGCGCGTGGTCCGCGAGGTGCACGTGTGGACGGTGGACGACCCTGCGGAGATGATCCGCCTGGTCAGAGCAGGGGTGCACGGGATCGTGACGGACAGGCCGGAGCGGGCCGTCGCCGAATTGCGAGCCAGGGACTGGGATTCGCCTGGGAACCGGACGTCCTGAGAAAGGATCCTCTCAGCCGCGCGGTTTACAACGGGGAGTGCATCGCGAGAGGAGACCACCATGGCAGATCGCAGCTTGCGCGGGATGCGGCTCGGTTCCACGAGCCTGCAGAGCGAGGAGGGCGTGAGCTTCTCCCCCCGGCAGAGGAAGACCTACCGCACGGCCGACGGCACCACGTTCGAGGTCGTGTTCTCGGCGGACGCCGAGGTCCCCGAGGTGTGGGAGTCGCCGAAGAGCGGCCAGGAGGGCCGCCTGCTCGACTCGGAGGGCGCGCCCGTGGCCCACGACGAGGTCGAGGCGAAGATCCCCCGCAGCCACTGGGACATGCTGCTCGAGCGCCGCACGCGCGCCGAGCTGGAGGAGCTCCTCGAGGAGCGCCTCGCCGTCCTGCGCGCCCGGCGCGGACAGCAGCGCATCGGCGCCTGACCCGCGCCCTCCGATCGCGGCGCGTCATGAGAGCCCCCGGCTTCGGCCGGGGGCTCTCGTGCGTCCGGGCCGTCGTCGCCGGCCGGGTCAGCGCGCCGCGCGTCGCCCGCGGCGCCCGAGCGCCAGACCGGCGACCGCGAGGGCTCCGAGGCCGAGCCCCGAGACGAGCCACTCGATGTCGCGGCCCACGAGGATCGCGGGCGTCACGACGTCCGCGGTCGGCACGTCCACCACCATCGAGCCGGCGGTGAACCACGGCAGGCGGTCGAGGTCGCGGCCGTCCGGGCCGACGACGGCGCTCGTGCCCACGGTCGAGATGTTCACGACGCTGCGGCCGGTCTCGAGCGCGCGCATCCGGGCGATGGCCAGCTGCTGCACGCTCTCGTCGGTGCGGCCGAAGTCGGCGTTGTTCGACTGGGCGAGGATGAGGTCCGCGCCCTCGTGCACCATGTCGGTCGTGAGCTGGTCGTCGACTATGTCGAAGCAGATGGCGATGCCCGCGGTCACGCCCGCGGCGTCCATGACCTGGTCGGTCGTCCCCGGCGTGTACTCGCGCTGGATGAGGCCGATGAGGTCGGGCGCGAACGGCTCCCAGAACGCGCGGTCGGGCACGTACTCGCCGAACGGCACGGGGTGCTTCTTGTCGTAGTGGTCGGTCGCCCGACCCCCCGTCCACACGAGCGACTCGTTGTAGAAGCGGCCGTCGCGCTCCGTCACGGTGCCGACGACGAGCGGCGCGCCGAGACGGGCCACCACGCGGTCGAGCGCGGCGGCCGATCCGGGGTCGCGCAGCGGATCCGCGTCGGCCGCGTTCTCGGGCCACACGACCATGTCGACGCCCGCGTCGGACGGGATCTCCTCCGTCGCCCGGAGGTGCGCGCGCAGGATGTCGCCGTAGCGCGCGCCGTCGAAGTACCCGGCCTTGGCGTTCCCCTGCACGGCGGCGACGCGCGTCGTCCCGGTGGTCGTCACCGGGAACGCGGGCACGACCAGCACGAGAGCGACGGCGATCCCGGCCACGAGCGCACGGGATGACCGCCGGACGCGCTCCTCGGCCGCCAGCTCGAGCAGCAGCGCCACCAGGAGCACGAGGACGAAGGACAGACCGGACAGGCCGAGCCAGGTGACGAGGTGCGCGAACGGGCCCTCGGACTGGGACAGCGAGACGCGCCCCCACGCGAAGCCGCCGTACGGCCACACCGCGGAGATCGCCTCGCGCGCCGTCCAGAGGCCCGCGACGGCCACGGGCAGGAGCACGACCCGTCCCGCCACCCTGGGGAACGCGCGGGGGATCCAGCGGTACGCCGTGGCGATGACCGCGGCGCCCGTGGCGACGAACAGCGACTCCAGCGCCGAGAGGGCGATCCACGGCACGGGTCCCAGGTAGAGCGACGCCCACTCGATGTGGGTCAGGTAGAAGGCCAGTCCGGCCACGAGCCCGATCAGGAACGCCGGCCCCGCGCGCCGGCCCCGGAGCGCCAGGAGCACGAGGGCGATGCCGGGGAACACCATCGGCCACAGACCCCGGTCGGGGAACGCGGCGTCGAGGACCGGGCCGGACAGCGCGGCCGCCAGGATCGCACCCCAGAGCGGCAGCGGCGGGCGGATGCGCGGCTCGTCGACGTCGACGTCGACGAGCGGGTGGGCGGCGCGCTCCCGTCGGGGCGCGCGGGCGAGCGCGGTCACACCGACGAGTACGCGACGATGCCGCGCCGGATGCTGTCGAGGGCCGTGCGCGCGTTCCGGGAGACGGGGCCGTCGGCGACGATCGACAGCTGGTCGAGGAGGTCGATGGTCTGCTTGGTCCAGCGGACGAAGTCGCCCGCGGCGAGGTCGGCCTCGTCGAGCACGGCGTCCAGGGTGCCGCCGCGCGCCCAGCGGTGCATGGGCGCGCACAAGCCCGTCGAGAGCGGCTCGGTCGTCGGGAGGCGGCGCTCGCGCTCCACGTCGTCGAGCCGCGACCAGATCTCCTCCGTGCGCTCGAGCGCCGGCCGGAACGCCCCGCGCGGCAGGTTCCGCTCGTTGCGGTCGCCCTCGTCGCGGCGCGGCTGGTAGACGAGCGACGCGGCCATCGCGGCGAGCCCGGCGGGGTCGAGGTCGACCCACACCTGCGTCCGCAGGCACTCGGCGACGAGGAGGTCGCGGTCGCCGTAGATGCGCTTCAGCATCCGCCCGTTCGGCGTCGGCGCCACCTGGCCGTCGACGGCGCGCTTCAGGTAGCCGAGGGAGAGGAGCAGCTCCGTGACCCGGTCGAAGACCTTCGCGACGGCGTTGGTGCGCGTGCGGATCTGCTGGCCCAGCGCATCCGTCTGCCGCTTGAGCCGCCACCAGCGCTCCGCCCAGCGCGCGTGCGACTCGCGGTCCTTGCAGGCGTGGCAGGGGTGCGCCTTCATCCGGCGGCGGAGGTCGGCGAGCTGGCGCTGGCGCTTGTCGCGCTCGCCGTGCTGGCCCGGCTGCTGCATGTCGGCGCGCGCCGCGGTGGCCCGCTCGAGGTCGCTGAGCTCGCGGCGGAGGCCCGAGTACTCGCGGAAGTCGCCGAGGTGGCAGGCCATCGCCTTCTCGTAGCCCGCGAGGGACTCCTCCTGCGTGCGGACCTTGCGGGCGAGGTCGACCACGGCCCGGTCGGCCTGGAACTGCGCGAACGACGACTCGAGCACCTCGCGCGTGCGCTCGCGGCCGAACTGGTCGATCAGGTTGACGGCCATGTTGTAGGTGGGCCGGAAGCTGGAGTTGAGCGGGTACGTGCGACGGGACGCGAGCGAGGCGACGGCCTGCGGATCCAGCCCGTCCTTCCACTGGATGACCGCGTGGCCCTCGACGTCGATGCCGCGGCGGCCGGCGCGGCCCGTGAGCTGCGTGTACTCCCCCGGTGTCAGCGGCACGCGCGCCTCGCCGTTGAACTTTTCCAGCTGCTCGAGCACGACCGTGCGGGCGGGCATGTTGATCCCGAGGGCCAGCGTCTCGGTCGCGAACACGGCCTTCACGAGCTTGCGCTGGAACAGCTCCTCGACGACCTCCTTGAAGGCGGGGAGCATCCCGGCGTGGTGCGCGGCGACGCCCCGCTCGAGCCCTTCGAGCCACTCCCAGTAGCCGAGGACGGCGAGGTCCTCGTCCCGCAGCGTGCGGCAGCGCTCCTCCACGACGGCGCGGATCTCGTCGCGCTCGTCCGCGTGCGTGAGCCGGACGCCCGCGCGGAGCACCTGCTTGACCGCGGCGTCGCAGCCCGCGCGGCTGAAGATGAAGAAGATGGCCGGCAGGAGGTTGCGCTCGTCGAGGAGGGCGACCACCTCGGGCCGGTCCATGCGCCCGCGCTCCCAGGGGCCCGGAGCGCGTCGTCCGGAACCGCCGCCCGCTCCCCCGCGGCCGCGGCCCTGGCTCTGCCCGGCGCGCACGCGGGCGGACTCGCGGCCGCCGCCGTGCGTCATCCGGACGAGCTCGGGGTTCACGCGATGCGTGGCCGCGAGCCCGGAGGAGTCGAAGAGGTCGACCATGCGGTGCCGCACGATGACGTGCTGCTCCAGCGGCACGGGACGATCCTCCGAGACGATGACGTCGGTCTCACCGCGGACGGCCTGCAGCCAGTCGCCGAACTCCTCCGCGTTGGAGACCGTGGCGCTCAGGGAGATCATCCGCACGCTCTGCGGCAGGTGGATGATGACCTCCTCCCACACGGCGCCGCGGAAGCGGTCGGCGAGGTAGTGCACCTCGTCCATGATGACGAAGGCGAGGTCGCGGAGGAGGTCGGAGTCCGCGTAGAGCATGTTGCGCAGCACCTCGGTCGTCATGACGACGATGCGCGCCCGGCTGTTGACGTTCGTGTCGCCCGTGAGGAGCCCCACCTCGTCCGGCCCGTACTCCGCGACGAGCTCGGCGTACTTCTGGTTGCTCAGGGCCTTCATCGGCGCCGTGTAGAAGATCTTGGCGCTCGGACGCTGCATCGCGAGGAACACCGCGAACTCGGCGACCACGGTCTTGCCCGCGCCGGTGGGCGCGGCGACGAGCACGCTGCGGCCGTTCTCGAGCGAGGCGGCAGCGGCGCGCTGGAACGGGTCGAGGTCGAAGCGCAGGCCGCTGGCGAACTGCTCCAGGAGCGGCAGGCCGCGGCGGCTCCGGGAGGCGGCGTAGCGTTCGGCGGGCGAGAGCTGGTCTGTCACGATGCCGCCAGTCTAGGCGGCGGATCCGGGCGTCGGCCGGGCGCGGACGCGACGACGCCCGCCCCTCGCGGGACGGGCGTCGGATGCGCGGGACCCGCGCGCGTCAGGGCAGCAGGTCGTCCGTGAGCGTCGCGGCCCGACGCGCACGACGCTTGTCGTTCAGCAGCGAGATGCCCGCGGCGATCAGGTACAGGACCGTCATCGGCACGGCCAGCAGGAACATCGACATGACGTCGGCCGCCGGCGTCGCGATGGCGCAGAACAGGATGATCAGCAGGATGGCGATGCGCCACGACTTGATGATCGCCGTGCCGGTGAGGATCCCCATGAAGTTGAACAGCACGAGGAACACCGGCAGCACGAACGCGATGCCCACCGCGAACACGAGCTTCAGCACGAAGTCGAAGTACTCGCGCGCCGTGATGAACGAGGAGTCCCCCGCTCCGGCGAACTGCGTGAGCAGCGCGACGATGTGCGGCAGCACGAACCAGCCGGCCGCGCATCCGCCGAGGAACAGCGGCACGGCGGAGAAGAAGAAGCCGAAGGTGTAGCGGCGCTCCGTCTTCGTGAGGCCGGGGACCAGGAAGGCGAAGACCTGGTACAGCCACACCGGGCTGGAGATGATGAGGCCCACGTAGAGGGCGATCTGCAGTCGCAGGTCGAAGGCCGACGTGATGGTCGGGAAGTTGAGGCTCGCGTTCCGCCCCTGCTCGGCGTTGATCTCCTCGATGGGCGCGCGCAGCGCCTCGAGCACGAACGACGACAGGAACCAGCCCGCGACCATCGCCAGGACGATGGCCACGCCGGCGATGAACAGGCGCTTCTTCAGCTCCAGCAGGTGCTGGACGAGGGACATGCGCCCCTCGGCGTCCCGCTTCGTGGCGCGGGGCCGCTCGGTGGTGCTCACGGATCAGGCGCGGGGGCGGGAGTCCCCGTCACGCGGGGAGTCGTAGCGCGGGGCGTCGTAGCGGGGCTCGTCGGCGCGGGTGTCGCTGGGGCGGACGAAGTCGCGCGGGGCGTCGCGGTCGTCCGAGCGGTAGCGCTCCTCGTCGCGGCGGCGGTTCTCCTCGCGGGTGTCGTCCCGGCGGTCGGATGCGCTCTCCTCCTTCATGGTCTTGACCTCGCCCTTGAAGATGCGCATGGACTGGCCGACGCTCTTCGCCAGGGCCGGCAGCTTGGTGGAGCCGAAGAGCAGGACGATGACGACGAGGATGATGACGAGGTGCCAGCCGCTGAAGGCGTTTCCGAGCATGTGGTTCACATTCCTTAGGTCACGAAGGCCGGACAGTCGTTGTCGGATTGAGGACGAGTCTATCGTCGGGACCCTGGGGACGGCAGGGAGGGCCGAGCGGTTCACGCGGAGTTCGCCTCGCGCGCCTACCGGTGTTCGCGGGAGCCGACGAGGGGTCGGGCGACCGGAGCGGAGCCCGCCCGCGGCAGGTGGAGCCCGGTCAGCCCTCCGCGTCGTAGGCGGCCGCGGCGCGTGCGGCCCAGTCGGCGACGGCCGCACGCGCCTCCGGCGGGCCGGTGACCACGACGACGCCGGCCATGCCCGCGACGAGCCGCACCAGGCCCTGGTAGTGCGCCACGCGCACCGTGAGCTTCACGCGGCCCGGACTGCCGGGGATCGGCACGGGCCGCTCGTCCCCCACGAAGTCGCCGAGGAGCGGCAGCGCGGACTCCTCCACCTCCAGCGAGACGCGGAGGTCGTCGGGGCTCGGCTCGAACAGGGTGTCGCCGAGCACGACGTCCTGGGGGCGGTGCTCCGGCGGGAGGTCGGTGACGAGGAGCTCGTCGAGGCGGTCGAGGCGGAACGTGCGGACGGCGCCGCGCGCCAGATCCCAGCCGCGCAGGTACCAGTCCTGATCGACCGACTCGAGGCGCAGCGGATCCACGACCCGGCGCTCCGTGCCGCCGCGCGGGCTGCGGTAGTCGAACTCGACGCGGCGCACGTCGGCGATGGCGCGGCGCAGGTCCTCGCGCGTGCGGTCGCCCGCGCCGGCGGCGACGGCGACCTGGCTGGGGCTCGCCGAGGAGCCGCGCGCCAGCTTCGCCATGAGCTGCCCGACGAGGTCGAGGTCGCTGGCGTCGGCCTGGGAGGAGACGTACTGGAGGCCCGCGATGAGCGCCGCCGCCTCGCGCGCGGAGAAGCGCGGCGAGTCGTCGAGGGCGACCATGTGCGTGATGACGATCTGGTCGTTGTCCTCGAAGTCGTCCCAGGCGATGTCGAACAGGTCGCCGTGCTGGTACGACGCGGTGGATCCCGGGACGCCGGAGACGGCGATGAGGCGCACGGCCTGGCGGATCTGCTCGGCCGGCACCCGGAAGTGCGCGGCGGCCTGGGCGACGCTCACCCGCCCGTGGTCGGTGAGGTACGGCACGAGGGCCAGCAGGAAGGCGAGCTTGTCCTGCGCCTGGAGCGGTGCGGCGCGGTCGGTCACGATGCGTCCTCCCGGTGGGCGGCGGCGGTCTCGGCGAGGCGGGCGCGCACGGCGTCGCGCAGCCGCGGCGGCGCGATCACGCGCGCCTCGGGGCCGAAGCCGGCCACCTCGTCCGCGAACAGGTTGGTGTCGGAGTAGTGCACGCGCAGGCGCCCGTCGCCGAGGTCCTCGGTGTCGCGGCGGCGGCGGAGGCGGATCTCCGCGTCGCTGCCGGGCACCACCGACACCTCGCCGACGCCGTTCGCCCACACCCGGTCGAGGTCGGCGAGGGCGCGCTCGGCGTGGTCCTCCCCCTCGGGCGTGAACGCGCGGCTCGTGACGCGGACGCGGTCGACGATGCGGGAGAGCAGGAAGGTGCGCGGGCCGTCGGCGTCCTGGTCGATGCCGTGCAGGTGCCAGCGCCCCTGGTGCTGGACGAGCGCGAGCGGCGCGACGGTGCGGGTCCGCGCGGCGCGCTCCCCGGGCTTGAGGTAGCCGAACGTGACGAGCACGTGACGCTCCAACGCGACGCTGAGCGGCCCGAACGCCGCCTCGCGCGTGCGCAGCCGAGGCGCGTAGCCGATGACCGGGTCGTCCGACTCGACGCCGAGCGAGCGGAGCTTGATGAGCGCGCGGCGCGACTCCCCCGACAGCGACCCCTCGCGCCAGACCATGGCCGCGAGGTTGAGCAGCGTCGTCTCCTCCGGCGTGAAGGACAGGTCCGCGGGCAGCTCGTAGGCGCCCCGCGGGATCCGGTACCGCAGGAGCTGGTTGTTGCCCTCCTGGCCGGGGGACTCGACCGTCTCGAGCGGCACGCCGAGGTCGCGGATGTCGTCCTTGTCGCGCTCGAACTGGCGCTCCAGGTTCGCGTTGTCGCCGCCCGCGCGATACCGCTGGCGGTACCCCTGGACGCTCGAGAGGACCTCGTTCTTGGTCAGGCCCTGCTCGGTGGCGAGCAGCGCCAGCACCAGGCTGAACAGCCGCTCCTCGACCGGCACGGCGGGGCGGGGGGATGACTCGGGCACTCGGATGTCCTCACGGTGGTGCAGCCCCCGGCCGGTGGCGATGCGCTTACTTGCTCGGCTTGCTCGTCCCGAGGATATCCACGACGTAGACCAGCGTGGAACCCGCGGGGACCTTGGCGGACGCCTGGTCGCCGAATCCGTCGCCCGGCGGGACGACCGCGATGACCTGGTCGCCCACGTGCTTGCCGACCAGGGCCTTCGCGAGTCCGGGGGTGACGACGACCGCGGAGGGCGCGGACGCCGACCCGGCCGTGCTCGCGGCGGCGGGGACCTGCAGGGGACCGCCGGCGGCCCAGCTGGATCCGAAGACGGCCTGCTTCTCGGCCGAGGCGCTCGTGCCCCAGACGACTCCCGTGTACTGCATCGTGACGACGTCGCCCTCGGCGACCTCGTCGCCGTCGCCGGCGCGCAGCAGCGCGTCGCGGTAGTCCGTGGGCGGGGTGCTCGGCGGGATCGTGACGCCCGGGACGCCGTCGTCGGTGGTGACGACCGAGGGGAACCCGGCCTGCGCGGGACGCCGGTCGCCGGTGGCACGCTCCGGGAACGAGGAGATGATGTCGACGACGAGGACGAGGCCGTCCGTGGCCTCGAGCCCGCGGGAGGAGAGGTCCTGGCCCGGGAAGACGGTGGAGACCGGCACGGTGACGGCGAGGCGCGAGCCGACCGGCATGCACGTCATCGCGTCCTCGAGGTACGGGAGCCCCTCGTGCAGCGACGCCGTGGTGAAGACGTTCGACCCGGTGGTGCGCGAGTTCGGGGCGACGCGGGCGTACTCCGCGAGCGTCTCGCCCGTCTTGCCGTCGACGATGGAGGCCGCGGCGGTGATGCCCTGGTGCGGCTGAACCCGCTCCCCGTCGCCCGCGACGAGGACGGAGACCTCGGTGCCCGAGGGCTTGAGCGGCGTCGGGAACGTCACGGAGGCGGGGGCGCTGCCCACGTCGCCCGTGGCCTGGACCGCGCTCGAGGAGGTGCCGGGCTGCCCGAGGGGCGTGCAGTCGGCCGCGGAACCGGATCCGGAGCCCGAGGGGCTGCAGGCGGCGAGCGACAGGACGAGCCCTGCGCAGACGGTGAGCGCGGCGGAACGGCGCACGTGACTCCTCTTTCGATGGTGGGGGTGGCCGGCACGCACCCGCGTGATCGGCCCTGTCATCCTAGGCGGTGGGGTCGGCGGGCTCCGGCGCATCGGCCGCGCCGTGGGGATCCGCCGCGCCGCCCGCCTCGGCCGCGTCGCGCGCGCCCGCCAGCTCGGCGCCGTGCTCCGCGATGCGGACGCGCTTGCGCAGGACCTTGTCGCTGACCCGGCGCTCGCCGAGCGAGCCGGGGGTCCAGGCCTCCATGTCCTCGTCGCTGAAGTCCGACTTCGACGCGCGGCGCTTGAGCTGCGGGAGGACGGATCCGGGCGCGAGGCGCCGGGCGGTGATGAGGAAGCCGGTGTGCCCGATCATGCGGTGCTCGGGGCGGACCGCGAGGCCCTCCACGTGCCAGTCGCGGATCATCGTCTCGCTCGCGTCGGGGTTCGTGAAGAGGCCCGTGTCGCGCAGCGCCTCGGCCACGCGCGAGAGCTGCGTGACGGTGGCGACGTAGCAGAGCAGGACGCCGCCGGGCGTGAGCGCCTCGGCCACGGCGTCGACGCACTCCCACGGGGCCAGCATGTCGAGGACGACGCGGTCGACGGAGTGCGGCTCGGTCACGGTCGGCAGCGCCTCGGCGAGGTCGCCGAGCGTGATGGACCAGTTCTCGGGGCTGTGCCCGAAGTAGCTGGAGACGTTGCCGCGGGCCACGTCGGCGAACTCCTCGCGGCGCTCGAAGGAGAGCAGCGTGCCGGTGGGGCCGAGGGCGCGCAGCAGCCACATGGAGAGCGCGCCGGATCCGACGCCCGCCTCCACGACCGTGGCGCCCGGGAACACGTCGGCGAGGCCGAGGATCTGCGCGGCGTCCTTGGGGTAGATGATCGCGGCGCCGCGCGGCATCGACATGACGACGTCGGACAGGAGCGGGCGGAGCGCGAGGCACTCGACCCCAGCGCTGTTCGTCACGACGCTGCCGTCGGGCAGGCCGATGAGGTCGTCGTGGTCGATCATGCCGCGGTGGGTGTGGAACACCTTGCCGGGCTCGAGCAGGATCGTGTTGAGGCGGCCCTTGGGGCCGGTCAGCTGCACGCGGTCGCCCGCGCGGAACGGGCCGCTGAAGCGCGCGGCCGCGGTGTCGACGGTCATGCGCGCACCTCGTCGCGGGTCGGGGCGCCGGCGCGCCGGGCATCGTGGGCGGCCTCGACGTCGGCGAGCGTGCGGCCGGCGAGCGTGTCCCAGAGCACGTAGGCGTCGTCGGCGGGCAGGGGGACGTGGTGCGGGACGGCGATCACGGTGGCGCCCGAGGCCACGGCGGAGGCGACCCCGGGCACCGAGTCCTCGATGGCGACGCAGTCGCGGATGTCCACGCCCAGCAGGTCGGCCGCGGCCAGGTACGCCTCGGGGTGCGGCTTGCTGCGGGAGACGTCGTCGCCGGCGACCACGTGGTCGAACGCGTCGAAGGGGACGGCGTCGGCGACCTGGCGGGCCATGCGGCCGATGGACATGGTGACGAGAGCGGTGGGGATGCCGGCCTCGCGGATCGCGCGGAGGAGCTCGCGCGCGCCGGGACGCCACGGCACCTCGACGAGGATCTGCTCCATCACCCGGTCGCTGAGGCGGTCGATGATCTCGCCCGCGGGCAGGTCGACGCCGGCCTCCTGCAGGATGCGGGCCGAGTCGGGCAGCCCGTTGCCGACGAGCCGGAGCCCGTCCTCGTGCGTCCACGTGCCGCCGAACGAGCCGACCAGCGCCGCCTCCGCCACCATCCAGTAGGGCTCGGTGTCCACGATGGTGCCGTCCATGTCCCAGAGGACGGCCGCGGGTCTGTTGCTGATCACGGGGAGCGAGTCTATCGGGGGGCCGCCGCGTCCTAGGATCGTACGACGACCGCCGGCCGGGTGGTCGGGTCGGAGGGGACGGGAGTCACGTGGCGGATGCCGAGAGGTTCGTGAGCGGACGGCTGCTGGTCGTCGCCTTCGAGGGCTGGAACGACGCGGGCGAGGCCGCCAGCGGAGCCGTCCGGGCGCTCAAGGAGCTCCTCGACCTCGAGGCGGTGTCGTCGGTGGATCCCGAGGACTACTTCGACTTCCAGTTCAACCGCCCCACCATCGGCTTCGCGGAGGACGGCACCCGCGAGCTCGAGTGGCCGGGCGCCACGCTCTACGGCCCGAAGGACCCCCGGCGACCCGCGCAGGACCTGGCCGCCGACGCGCAGCTCGGCGTGAGCGGCGACAACGGCGGCAGCATCCACCTCCTCCTCGGCGTCGAGCCGTCCCGGCACTGGACGGCCTTCACGGCCGAGGTGCTCGACGCGGCACGCGCCGCGGGCGTCGAGGGCGTCGTGCTGCTCGGCGCGCTGCTCGCGGACGTTCCGCACACGCGTCCCATCACGGTCTTCTCCACGAGCGAGAACGCGGACGTGCGCGCCGAGCTCGGCATCGAGCGGAGCACGTACGAGGGACCGGTCGGGATCCTCAGCATCATCGCCCAGCGCGCCGAGGAGATGGGCATGCCCACCGTCTCGCTCTGGGCCTCGGTCCCCCACTACGTGCACAGCGCGCCGTCCCCGAAGGCCACGCTCGCGCTCATCGACAAGCTCGAGGAGATGGTCGACGTCGTGATCCCGCGCGGCGAGCTGATCGAGGAGGCCGCCACCTGGGAGGCCGGCATCGACCAGCTCGCGGGCGAGGACGAGGACATGGCGTCCTACATCCAGCAGCTCGAGCAGGCGCGGGACACCGTCGACTCCCCCGAGGCGAGCGGCGAGGCCATCGCGCAGGAGTTCGAGAAGTACCTCCGCCGCGGCGACGGGCCGCGCGGCCGAGGCGACGACCGCCCGGACGAGCCGTGGCGGCCCCGGGAGCCCAAGGACCCGAAGGACCAGTAGGGCGGCGCCGCGGCGGACCGCGCGGACTCCTGCGCCGGTCAGGCCGCGGGGCTCCCCAGCCGCACGCCGAGCAGCGCGTCGACGGCCTCGACCTCGACGGGCGTCGCGGGCACGCCCGTCGCCACGCGGAGGTCGAGCAGCAGGAGCGCGCCCGGGGTGTCCAGGTCGTCGGCCAGCCGCTCGCGCACCAGCTGCACGAGCTCGCCGGGCTCCTCCGCGACGGCGTCGACGGGCGGCGTCGCCGCATCGACCCACGCGTCCCACGCGGCGAGCCGGGCGACCGACTCCGCGAGGAGCGCGTCCGTCCACTCCCAGTCGGTGCGGTAGTGCTGGGCCAGGAGCGCGAGGCGGATGGCGCGCGGATCCACGCCCGCGGCCCGCAGGCGCGACACGAGCACGAGGTTGCCGAGCGACTTGCTCATCTTCTCGCCCTGGTAGGCGACCATCCCGGTGTGCGCGTACACGCACGCGAAGTCCTCGCCGGTGAGGGCGGAGGCGTGGCCGGCGGACATCTCGTGGTGGGGGAAGATCAGGTCGGATCCGCCGCCCTGCACCGTGACGGGCCGGTCGAGCTTCCGCAGCGCGATGACGGCGCACTCGATGTGCCAGCCGGGCCGTCCGCGGCCGACGACGCCGTCCCACGCGGGCTCGCCCGCGCGCTCGGCACGCCAGAGCAGCGGATCCAGCGGGTCGCGCTTGCCGGGCCGCTCGGGGTCGCCGCCGCGCTCGGCGGAGAGCGCGGACATCGTGTCGCGGTCGTAGCGGCTCTCGTCGCCGAGCGCCCAGGGGCCGTCCTCGCCCGCGCGGGCCACGTCGAAGTAGAGGTCCCGGGCGCCGGGCTCGACGGCGTCGGGGGTGTCGACCGGGTAGGCCGTGCCGCGTCGCACGAGCTCGGCGACGGCGGCCGCGACCTCGTCGACGACCTCCGTCACGCCGACGTAGGAGTCGGGCGGGAGGATCCGCAGCGCCTCCATGTCGGTGCGGAACAGCTCGACCTGCTCGGCGGCGAGATCGCGCCAGTCGACGCCCGTGGCGGTCGCCCGCTCCAGCAGCGGGTCGTCGACGTCGGTCACGTTCTGCACGTACGCCACGTCGTAGCCGCGGTCGAGCCAGACGCGCTGCAGGGTGTCGAAGGCGAGGTAGGTGGAGGCGTGTCCGATGTGCGTCGCGTCGTACGGCGTGATGCCGCACACGTAGAGGCCCACGCGGCCGTCGCCCGCGCACTCGGCGGGACGGACGGTTCCGCTGCTCGTGTCGTGCAGCTGCGGGACGGGCGGCTCCCCCGCGACGGCGGGGACGGCGGTACGTGACCAGGCGCGCACGGGATCAGGCCGCGATCGCACCCGTGCCGAGCAGCACGAGCAGCACGACGCCGAGGGCGACGCGGTAGACGACGAAGGGCATGAAGGTGCGCGTGGAGATGTACCGCATGAGGCCCGCGATGACCGCGAGGCCGACGACGAACGCGATGAGCGTCGCGACCGCGGTCTGGCCCGCGCCCGCCTGGCCGGTCTCGTCGAAGCTCTTCACGAGCTCGTACAGGCCGCTGCCGAAGACGGCCGGTACGGCGAGGAGGAACGAGTACTCGGCGGCGACCGGGCGGGCGTAGCCGAAGGCGCGCGCCGCGGTGGTGGTGGCGCCCGACCGGGAGACCCCGGGGACGAGGGCGAGGGCCTGGGCGATGCCGATGCTCACGCCGTGCCCGTACGTCATGTCCTTCTCGAGCCGGTCGCTGCGGCTGTACCGGTCGGCGAGGCCGAGCAGGATGCCGAAGACGATGAGCACGATGGCGACGATCCAGAGCGAGCGGAACGTGGAGCGGATCGTGTCCTGGAAGAGGTAGCCCGCGATGCCGATGGGGATGGTGCCGATGATGACGAGCCAGCCCATGCGCACGTCCGGGTCGCTCTTCGGCATGCCGCCGCGGAGCGAGCGGAACCAGGCCGACAGGACCTTGCCGATGCGCCTGCGGAAGAACACCACGACCGCGAGCTCGGTGCCGAGCTGCGTGATGGCGGTGAACGTCGCGCCCGGGTCGCCGCCCAGGAAGAGCCCGGCGATGCGGAGGTGCGCGCTCGAGGAGATGGGCAGGAACTCGGTCAGACCCTGGACGAGGCCCAGGATGATCGCCTCGAGATAGCTCAAACGGGTGCTCCCAGTGTCGGGTGGCCCACCTGGGGCTCGGATCTAGTAGTTCAGGAGGAGGTCGCGCAGGACCTGCCTCCCGAAGACTAGTGCGTCGAGCGGGACGCGCTCGTCGACGCCATGGAACATCGCCGGGAAGTCCATCGAGGCCGGCAGCTTGAGCGGCGCGAAGCCGTAGCCGGTGATCCCGAGGAGGCTGAGCGCCTTGTTGTCCGTGCCGCCGGAGAGCATGTAGGGCAGCACCTCGGCCTCGGGGTCGTGCGCGCCGAGGGTGGCGACCATGGCGTCCACGAGCGGACCGTCGAACGGGTTCTCGAGGCCGACGTCCTGGTGCACGATGCGCACCTCGACGCCCTCGCCGGCCAGCTCGCGGACCCGCGCGAGCACGGCCTCCTCCTCGCCCGGGAGCACGCGGATGTCGACCAGGGCCTCGGCCGTGTCGGGGATCACGTTGTGCTTGTAGCCGGCGGTGAGCAGCGTCGGGTTGGTGGTGGTGCGGAGCGTCGCGGCGATGAACTTCGAGGCCGTGCCCGTGGCGATGGCCAGGTCGTCCGGCGTCACCTGCTTCGGGTCGGCGCCGACGATCCGGGCGATCTCGTCGAGCAGCTGGCGCGTCGTGTCGGTGAGGTGGACGGGCCACTCCTCCATGCCGATCCGCGCGACCGCGCCCGCGAGGCGCGTGACGGCGTTGTCGCGGTTGACCTGCGAGCCGTGGCCCGCGGTGCCGGTGGCGACCAGGCGGATCCAGATGAGCGCCTTCTCCCCCGTCTGCAGCAGGTACGCGCGCTTGCCGGCCAGGTCGATGGAGTAGCCGCCGACCTCGCTGATGGCCTCGGTGGCCCCCTCGAACCACTCGGGGCGGTTCTCGACGACGTACGCGGAGCCGAGCACGCCGCCCGCCTCCTCGTCGGAGAAGAAGCCCATGATGAGGTCGCGCTCGGGGGCGCGACCGGAGGTGATGATCTCCTGGAGCGCGGTGATCATCATCGCGTCCATGTTCTTCATGTCCACGGCGCCGCGGCCCCAGAGCATGCCGTCCTTGATGACGCCGCCGAACGGGTCGACGGACCAGTTCGCCGGGTCGGCGGGGACCACGTCGAGGTGGCCGTGCACGACGAGCGCGGGCTTGTCGCGGTTGCGCCCCGGGATGCGGGCGAGGACGCTCGTGCGGCCGGGCGCGGCGTCGATCAGCTCGGGCTCGAGCCCCAGGTCCTTGAGATGCTGCTCGACGTACTCGGCGGCCTCCGTCTCCCCCTCCGACCGGCCCTCGCCGTGGTTGGTCGTGTCGAACCGGATGAGGTCGCGGGCGATCCGCGCGGTGGCGTCGAGGTCGTCGGGGAGCGTGTCGGTCATGGGTCCACGCTATCGAGGCCGGGCACGGGCGTCCGGCCCGGCGGGTGGTCGAGAGGCCTCCCGAGCCGTGCTAATGTCGTCTCTCGGCAGCCGGAGACGGCGGGCCGCACATCCTGTCCGGATGGCGGAATTGGTAGACGCGCTAGCTTGAGGTGCTAGTGCCCGTATTAGGGCGTGGGGGTTCAAGTCCCCCTTCGGACACACACGAGAGCCGGTCGGATCCACGAGGATCCGACCGGCTCTTCCTCGTTCCCGGCCGGCTCGGCCACCGCCCGGCTACAGTCGCTCTCGGCCCGCGCGACGGGCCTCCGACCCGAGAGCGAGATCGCATGACCGTCGTCGACAGCGCCGTGTACGTCCAGGGGGTCCGCACGGCGGATCCGGAGAGCCTCGACGAGACGTTCGAGGTGATGCGCGAGCGCCAGGGCCTCGCGTGGATCGGCCTCTACCGCCCGGACGCGGACGAGCTCCACCACGTCGCCGCCGAGTTCGGGCTGCATCCGCTCGCGGTCGAGGACGCCCTCACCGGCCACCAGCGGTCCAAGATGGAGCGCTACGGCGACACCTGGTTCGTCGTCCTGCGGCCCGCGCGCTATGTCGACGCCGATGAGCGCGTCGAGTTCGGCGAGCTGCACGTGTTCGTGGGGCCGGACTTCGTGGTCACCATCCGGCACGCCGAGTCGCCCGACCTCTCCGCCGTCCGCCACCGCCTCGAGGACGACCCCGAGCTGCTCGCGCTCGGCCCCACCGCCGTCCTCTACGCGATCCTCGACCAGGTCGTCGACGAGTACGGGCCCGTCGCCGCGGGCCTCGAGGACGACGTGGACGAGATCGAGGACCAGATCTTCGGCGCCGATCCCGACGTCTCCCGCCGCATCTACGCGCTCATGCGCGAGGTCACGGCCTTCCAGCGCGCCACCGCGCCCCTCGGGGCGATGCTCGACGACCTCCGCGCCGCCGCCGAGCGGCGCGACGTGGACCTCGAGCTGCGCCGCGGCTTCCGTGACGTCCACGACCACGTCATCCGCGTCGCCGAGCGGGCGGACGCCTTCCGCACGCTGCTGCAGAACGCGCTGACGGTGCACACGACCCTCGTCGGCCAGCGCCAGAACGACGAGATGAAGAAGCTCACCGAGACGAGCCTCGCGCAGAACGACCAGGTGAAGCGCATCTCGTCCTGGGCGGCCATCCTCTTCGCGCCGACGCTCGTCGGCACCATCTACGGCATGAACTTCACCAACATGCCGGAGCTGAAGTGGACCTACGGCTATCCGCTCGCGCTCGGCCTCATGGTCGTGATGGGCGGCATCCTCTACGCGGCGTTCCGGAAGCGCGGCTGGATCTGATCCGCGGGCCGGTCGGCCGCCCGGCGCGCCGATAGGGTGACGGGATGCGCGTCGTCGTCATCGGAGCCACCGGCCACATCGGGACCTTCCTCGTCCCCCGCCTCGTGGACTCCGGCCACGACGTCGTCGCGGTCAGCCGCGGCACCCGCGAGCCCTACCGCGTGTCCCCGCTCTGGGACCGCGTCGAGCGCGTCGCCGTGGACCGCGAGGCCGAGGACGCGGCGGGCACCTTCGCGGAGCGCATCGCCCAGCTGGCGCCCGAGGTGGTCATCGACCTGGTGTGCTTCACGCCGGAGTCGGCGCGCCACCTCGTCGAGGGGCTGCGCGGGCGGATCCGCCACCTCGTGCACGTCGGCAGCATCTGGACGCACGGGCTGAGCTCCTCGCTCCCGCTCCGCGAGGACGACGTCAAGGAGCCGTTCGGCGAGTACGGGGTGCGGAAGGCGGAGATCGAGCGCTACCTGATCCACGAGTCCCGGTCCGGCGGCGTGCCGGCGACGGTCGTCCACCCCGGCCACATCAGCGGCGGCGGCTGGCCGGTCATCACACCCGTCGGCAACCTCGACCCCGCCGTCTGGACCGCGCTGGCCACGGGCGCGCCCCTCGCCGTCCCGGGCTCGGGAAGCGAGACCATGCACCACGTGCACGCCGACGACGTCGCGCAGGTCGTGCAGCTGGCCGTCGTGAACCGGGAGACCGCCGTGGGCGAGAGCTTCCACGCCGTCTCCGAGCGCGCCATGTCCGTCCGCGGGTTCGCGCGCGCCGCCGCGGCCTGGTTCGGCCGCGAAGCCGAGCTGGAGCACCTCGACTGGGACGCGTTCCGCGCGCGCACGGCACCCGAGCACGCGGACGTGAGCTGGGAGCACCTCAGCCGCAGCCACGTCGCCAGCATCGAGAAGGCCCGCGACGTGCTCGGCTACGCGCCGCGGTACACGAGCGAGGAAGCGGCCCGCGAGGCCGTCGAGTGGATGGTGCGGGCGGGCCAGCTGGACGTGCCGCTCCCCCGCTGACCGGTTCGCGGCGTGCTCGCGCGGTCGTCCCCGCGCCCGCGCCGCCGGGCCGCGTCAGACGAAGCGGGCGTCGAGCACGAGCCGGGTGCGGACCGCGAGCAGACGCTCCGGCGCCATGGGCGTGAGGCCCGGCAGGCCCGCGGCCACGTGGTCGGCCAGGAGCGTGCGTGCGACCGCATAGGCCGGGAGCGCGTGCGGGTCGTCGGCGCCGTGCAGCACGACGGGCGCCGCGCCGAGCACGCCGGAGGGCAGCGACAGCACGAGTCCGACGACGGGCACGTCCATCTCCCGCGCCAGCGCGCGGGCGCGCGCATCCAGCCCCCGGAGGACGTCGGCGCGCGCCGCCGGGTCCGTCGCCGCCGCGGATCCGGCGGGCACCGACTCGACCGCCACGAGGCCCTGCGGCCCGAGCACCAGGTGGTCGACGGCATCGCCTGAGCGGGGCACGGAGACCCCGTTCCAGAACGCGTAGGAGGGCCCGAGCTCCATGAGCTCGCGCGCGGTCTCCTCCTGGGCGACGGCGGCGCGGAGGGCGGCCGCGGCCTCCTCGGGGACCTCCGCGACGAGGTCGGGCGCGTAGGCGTCGGCCTCGAAGCGGCGGCGGAGCCCCGCGAGGCGCGTCAGGCGGTCGCTGTAGGCCGCCATCAGGTCGGGGTAGGCGCGGAGGGCCCGCTCGTGCCCGAGCACGTCCTCCTGGAGCCGGCGGGCGGCGACGCGGCGCGGCTCCTCGGAGCGGAACCACGCGCGGCCCACGGGTCCGGCCAGGGCGAGCCCCGCGGCGGCGCCGAGCACCGCGCCCCCGAGCGCGCCCGTCGCGCCGAGTCCCGAGACGAGGAGCACGACGGCGAGGAGCGCGGCCAGCACGGGCGGGGCGATGACGCGCGTCCGCCGCACGTACGGACCGGGCTCGCCCGAGAGCGCCGGGCCGCCCCGGGGCGGGACGGGCGACGCGGGCACGACGGGCTCGGCCGGATCGGCGAGCCACTCGCGCACGAGCGACAGGTAGCGGAGGCGGGCGAAGCCGCCGGGGTGGCCGAAGCTGCGGGTGCGGGCGGCGGGTCTCTCCCGGGGCGCTCCCGGGCGACCGCGGCGCGAGGCGGGATCCCAACCGGATCCCGCGGTCGACTCCGGGTGCGCGGGGTGCGCGCGTCCCGCGGTGCCGTCCTCCTTCGCCGCGGGCGCGTCGCGGAGGCCGCGTTCGTAGCGAGCGCGGCTCTCGGGGTCGCCGACGGCCTCGAACGCGGCGCGCACCGCCTGGAACGCGTCCGCGCTCCCGCCCATGTCCGGGTGGGCGGCGCGGACGCGGCGACGGTAGGCCCGGCGGATCTCCTCCTGGGACGCGGCGGGATCCACGCCGAGCACGGCGTACGCGTCGACGTCGCGCGACGGGACGGGCATGGGACTCCTCGCGGGCGCCGGTCGGGCGGCTCCCAGGATGACGAGCGTAGGCGAGGTCGCCTGGGCGACGCCCGAGCGCGGCATCCGCCCCCGTCGCACCTCTCTGCCACGGGCGCGCCCGCCCGCGCCGCGCGCGTGATACCAGCTCGACCCCTGTGCCCGCGAACTTCTCGCCGTCAGCCTGCCTGCGTAGGGTGTCCCCCGCCGACGCCCCTCCCGGTGACCGACCGACGCAGAGGAGACCGACATGTGGGACTTCCTGTCCGCCCGAGCCGACCAGATCGCCTTCTCCGCCTGGCAGCACCTCAGCCTCGTGGTGCAGTGCCTGGCGCTCGCCACCCTGATCGCCGTGGGCATCGCGGCCGCCGTGTACCGCAGCCGCCCGCTCACGTCCCTCGCCAACAGCGTGTCCGCCATCGGCCTCACGATCCCCGCCTTCGCGCTGGTGGGGCTGCTCATCGCGCCCCTCGGCTTCGGCGTGGCCCCCGCGGTCGCGGTCGTCACCTTCTTCGCGACGCTCCCGATCCTGCGGAACGCCGTGGTGGGGCTCGCGGGCATCGACCCGGCCGTGGTCGAGTCGGCTCGCGGGATCGGCATGGGACGGATGCGCACGCTCCTCCGCGTCGAGCTGCCGCTCGCGTGGCCCGTCATCCTCGGCGGGATCCGCGTGTCCGCGCAGATGGTCATGGGGATCGCCGCGGTCGCCGCGTACGTGCTGGGGCCGGGGCTCGGCGGATTCATCTTCTCCGGGCTCTCGCGCCTCGGCGGCGCGAACTCGACCGAGTCCGTCCTCACCGGCGTCGTCGGCGTCGTCCTGCTCGCCCTCCTGCTCGACCTCGTCCTCGTCGGCCTCGGCCGGCTCACCACCCCGAGAGGCATCCGTGTCTGAGACCCCCACCACTCCCCCGACCGCCGACGTCAGCGGGCGGTCGATCCTGCTCGACCGCGTCACCAAGCGCTACCCGGGCCAGGCGAAGCCGGCCGTCGACGGCATCACGCTCGAGATCCCCGCGGGGAAGATCGTGATGCTCGTCGGCCCGTCCGGCTGCGGCAAGACCACGACGCTCAAGATGATCAACCGGCTCATCGAGCCCACCGAGGGCCGCGTGGTGCTCGGCGACGAGGACGTCACGGGCATCGACGGCGACGAGCTGCGACGCCGCATCGGCTACGTGATCCAGGCGGGCGGCCTCTTCCCGCACATGACCGTGGCCGCGAACATCGCCGTGGTGCCGAAGATGCTCGGCTGGGACGCCGCCCGGATCCGCGCCCGCGTCGACGAGCTGCTCGAGCTCGTCTCGCTCGACCCCGACCAGTACCGCGACCGGTACCCGAAGGAGCTGTCCGGCGGGCAGCAGCAGCGCGTGGGCGTGGCCCGCGCGCTCGCCGCCGACCCGCCCGTGCTCCTCATGGACGAGCCGTTCGGCGCCGTGGACCCGATCACCCGCCAGCGGCTGCAGGACGAGCTCCTGCGCATCCAGGCCGAGCTGCAGAAGACGATCGTCATCGTCACGCACGACTTCGACGAGGCCGTGAAGCTCGGCGACTGGATCGTCGTCTTCGCCGAGGGCGCCCGCATCGTCCAGTACGACACCCCGGAGCGCATCCTCGCGGAGCCCGCCGACGCGTTCGTCGAGGAGTTCATCGGCTCGGGCGCCGGCCTCAAGCAGCTGACGCTCCGGCGCGTGGACGAGGTGCCGCTCGCCGACGCCGTGATCGCCCGGCCCGGCGACGCCGCGCGCGACGTGCTCGCCCGCATGGACGAGGTCGGCCACCAGCACGCCGTCGTGCTCAACGGGCGCGACCGCCCGCTCCGCTGGCCGTCCCGCCGCGCCCTCGGCCGCATCGACGTCGTGGGCCCGGACGCCGACCCGCAGCTCCCCGTCGTCGGCGCCCGCGCGACCCTGAACGACGCGCTCGACACGATGCTCGTCTCGAGCGCCGGCGCGGCGCTCGTCACCGGACGCGGCGGCGCGTTCCTCGGCGTGATCGACGTCGAGACCGTGATGGACGCGATCACGAGCGCCCGGGCGTCGGCCGCCGGCGTGCAGGACGACGCGCCCGTCGGCACGAACACCGGCACCATCGGCACGGTCGGCGCCGACGCCGAGCGCGCGGGCCGGCCCGACGACGCCGCGTCCGACGCCGCGGACGGACGCGACGCATGAGCATCGCCCTCGACGCGAGCACCGGCACCGCGGGCGGCGCGCGCACCTGGCGCGGGCTCATCGCGCAGCCCGTCGCCATCGCCGCGGTCCTCGCCGTCTACGTCGCGTGGCTGCTGACGGCACCGCTCACCGCGGTGGAGCGCACGACCCTCGCCCCCGCCGCGCTGGGGAAGGCGACCCTCGAGCACCTCGTCCTGACGTTCACCGCGGCCGCGATCGTGCTCGTGATCGCCATCCCGCTCGGCGTCCTCCTCACCCGTCCCCGTTTCCGGCGGTTCTCCGCGCCCGTGCTCGCGGTCGCGAACCTCGGGCAGGCGGCACCGGCGATCGGGCTCGTGGTGCTCCTCGCCATGGCCGTGCCCGACGGCTTCACGGCGAGCCTCATCGCCCTCGTGCTCTACGCGGCGCTGCCGGTGCTCCGGAACACCATGCTCGGCATCCGGGGCGTCGACGCGCGGCTCGTCGAGGCCGGTCGCGGGATGGGCATGAGCCGCGTCGCCGTGCTGTTCCGCATCGAGCTGCCGCTGGCCGTGCCCGTGATGCTCGCCGGGATCCGCACGGCGCTCATCCTCCTCGTCGGCACCGCGGCCCTCGCGGCGTTCGTGAACGGCGGGGGCCTCGGCGTCCTCATCATCACGGGCGTGAGCCTCTATCTGTATCCCGTCCTCGTCTCCGGGGCCCTCCTCATCGCGCTCCTCGCGCTCGCCATCGACTGGCTCGGCCGCATCGTCGAGCACGTCGCCCGCCCGAAGGGACTCTGACCGTGCCGCTCCTCCCCCGCTCCGCCCGCGGTCGCCGGGCGCTTGCCGCCCCCGCGCTCGTCGTCGCCGCGCTCGCGACCCTGACGGGGTGCGGCCTGCAGCCCGCCACCGCCTACGCGCCGGATGCGGCGCCCGGCTCCATCCGCCCGCTCGACCTGCCGCCGGGCGCCTCGCTCACCGTCACGTCCAAGAACTTCACCGAGCAGCTCATCCTCGGCAAGATCGCGGTCATCGCCGCGCGGGCCGCGGGCTTCCGGGTGACGGACGAGACGAACGTCCCGGGGAGCGTGCCGGCGCGCGAGCTCATGACGAGCCACGGCGCCGACATGACGTGGGAGTACACGGGCACGGCGTGGCTCAGCTACCTCGGCCAGAAGTCCGGCATCGCCGACCAGCGCGCCCAGTACGAGGCCGTGCGTGACGCCGACGCCGCGAACGGCCTCACCTGGCTGACGCCCGCGCCGCTCAACAACACCTACGCGCTCGCCATGCGCGACGAGGAGGCGGAACGCCTCGGGATCACGAAGCTGTCGCAGATCCGGGACCTGCCCGTCGACAAGCGGACGTTCTGCGTGGAGGCGGAGTTCAACTCCCGCAGCGACGGCCTCTCGCCGCTCCTGGATGCGTACGGCATCCCGCGCGGATCCGCGGACGGCGTCCCGGACGGCAACGTCTCGATCTTCGACACCGGCGCGGTGTACACGGCGGCGGACCGGGGCACGTGCCAGTTCGGCGAGGTGTACACGACGGACGGGCGCATCGACAAGCTCGGCCTGCGCATCCTGCAGGACGACCTCGGCTTCTTCCCCGCGTACAACGTGGCGCCCGTCCTCGACAGCGCGACGCTCGCGGAGTACCCGGGCCTGCAGGACGTGTTCGACCGGATCTCCCCCGAGATCACCGACGACGCGCTCCGCGAGATGAACCTCGAGGTGGACGACCAGGGCGAGGAGCCCGCGGACGTCGCGTACCGCTTCATGGTCGACCACGGCTTCGTGACGGAGCCCTAGCCGCGCGTCCGGCGGAGCTGCCCCCGACCGATCGGGCGCGTCAGCTGCGCATCCACCCGCGGAGCTGCCCCCGACCGATCGGGCGCGTCAGCTGCGCATCCACCGGCGGAGCTGCCCCCGACGGATCGGGCGCGTCAGCTGCGCATCCACCGGCGGAGCTGCCCCCGACGGATCGGGCGCGTCAGCTGCGCATCCACCGGCGGAGCTGGTCGATGCGCTGCTGCAGCTGCGTCACGCTGCACTGGCCGACGGCCGGCCCGCCGCACACGCGGCGGAGCTCGGCGTGCACGAGCCCGTGCGGTTCGCCGTGGAGCTTGGCGCGCATCCCGACGAGGCTGTTGAGGAGCTGCCGCTGCTCCTTGAGCGTGCGGTACAGCGGGATGTCGTCCGGGTCCTTGGGCGCGCCGCTCTCGGCCTGCTTGCGCTCGCGCTCGCTGGCGTGCTTCGACTGCCGGTGCTGCCGCTGGGCGAGGAGCTCGCGCACCTGCTCGGGTTCGAGGATCCCGGGGAGGCCGATGAACTCCTCCTCCTCGAGGCTGCCGACGTCGGCCATCTGCCCGAACTCGGCGCCGTCGAAGAGGACCTTGTCGAAGGTGGCCTCGGACCCCATCGCCTCGAAGGAGAACTCGCTGAGGAGCGAGTCGGACCCCTTCTCGCTGCGGTTGGCCTCGCCCATCATGGCGTCCTCGGGGTTGTAGAGGTCGCCCTCCTTCGAGGAGTCGCGGTCGAGGGCGTGGTCGCGCTGGCGCTCGAGCTCGTTGGCGAGCACGAGGAGGTTGGGGACGCTGGGCAGGAAGATCGACGCCGTCTCGCCCCGGCGTCGGGCGCGCACGAAGCGGCCGATGGCCTGCGCGAAGAACAGCGGGGTGGACGCGCTGGTGGCGTACACGCCGACGGCGAGCCGCGGCACGTCGACGCCCTCGGACACCATGCGCACCGCGACCATCCACCGGGAGGTGCCCGCGGAGAACCGGTCGATGTTGGCGCTCGCCTCGACGTCGTCGGAGAGGACGAGGGTCACGGGCTGTCCGCTGATCCGCTGCAGGATCGCGGCATAGGCGCGCGCGGTGGTGTGGTCGGTCGCGATGACGAGGCCGCCCGCGTCGGGGATCGACTGCCGCACCTCGGTGAGGCGGCGGTCGGCGGCCGCGAGCACCTGCGGGATCCACTCGCCGTCCGGTGCGAGGGCCGTGCGCCACGCCTGGGAGGTGATGTCCTTGGTGTTGCCCTCGGCGAGCTGCGCCTCCATCTCGTCGCCCATCTTGTTCCGCCAGCGCATGCTGCCCGCGTACGCGAGGAAGATGACGGGCCGGACGACGCCGTCGGCGAGCGCACGCCCGTAGCCGTAGTCGTAGTCGGTCTGCGAGAGGCGGACGCCGCGGTGGTCGCGCAGGTAGCTGACGAACGGGATGGGCGCCGTGTCGGAGCGGAAGGGCGTCCCCGTGAGCGAGAGGCGGCGGGTCGCGCGCTCGAAGGCCTCGCGGATCGCGTCGCCCCAGCTGAGCGCGTCGCCGCCGTGGTGGACCTCGTCGAGGATCACGAGCGTGCGGCTCGACTCGGTCATGGTCTTGTGCAGGTACGGGTTGGCGGCGACCTGCGCGTACGTGACGGCGGCCCCGTGGTAGTGCCGGCCGAGGGCGCCGGAGGAGTTGCTGTACATCGGGTCGAGGCGGACGCCTGCGCGGGCGGCGGCGTCGGCCCACTGCTTCTTGAGGTGCTCGGTGGGGGCGACGACGGTGATCCGGTCGATCGTCTTGCGGTGCAGCAGCTCGGAGGCGAGGCGGAGCGCGAACGTGGTCTTGCCGGCGCCCGGCGTCGCGTTGGCGAGGAAGTCGCGCGGCTCGTTCTCGAAGTAGGCGGTGAGGGCCTCCTCCTGCCACGCGCGCAGCTTGCTGACGGTGCCCCAGGCGGCCCGCTCCGGGAAGGCCGGCGAGAGGTGCTCGGCCGCGGCGGATCCGACGTGCGGAGGAGGGGACGGCAGGGTGCTCACTCGACCTCACGATACCCGCCCGAGGCGATCGACCCGACGGCTCGCGCCCCCGTCGGGCAGGACGGCGGGAGCGGATCCGCACGGCCGTCGGCGACGCGTCCCGACGCTCGCCGTCCGGCGGATCCGGCGCCCGGCCGACAGCCGGGCGCGTCGCCTCCCCCGCCCCTCGGCGCACGTCGAGCGGCTGCCCGGTGGGCGCTCAGACCGGGCGCGCGGCGGGCCCGAGGAGCGCCGTCGCGAGCGTCTCGGCGGCCTGCCGGTCGCTCGGCGGGTGGAAGCCGCCGGCCAGCGCGTCGCGGTGCAGGCGGCCGAGCTCGTCGCCTGTGCGGAACGCCGATCCGCCGACGACGCCGACGGCCGCGCGCACGACGTCCGCCGCGGTGCGCGTGGCGCGGGCCTTGGCGCCCACGAGGAGCGACGGCCACCGGTCGCCGTGGTCGACGCCGCGGTCCACGTCCTCGGCGAGCGCCCGCAGCTGCGGGGCCAGGGCGTCCTGCTGGAGGGCCGCCTCGGCGACGAGCGCGCGCACGGCGGGGTCGACGGCGAGCGACGCCCCGCCCGCGGCGTGGGAGGTCCTGCTCCGTGCGGACGCGACCGCGAGGTCGAGCGCGCGCCGGCCGAGCCCCGCGTACACGGACGCGATCAGCAGCTCGAAGGCCTGGAGGACCGCGAGCGCGAAGGGGTCGTCGCGGCGTCCCGGCTCGCGGCGGCGGACGACGTCGGCGGCGGGCGCGTGCACGTCGCGCAGCTCGACGCTGTCGCTGCGCGTCGCGCGCATGCCGAGGGTGTCCCAGTCCTGGACGATCTCGAGGCCGGGCGCGTCGCGGCGCACGAACGCGTGCACGAGGAGCGGCCGCTCGGGATCGAGGTCGTCCCGGCCGAAGAGCCCGAGCCGGGTCCACGCGGGAGACATGCTCGCGGACGCCTTCGTGCCCGTGAAGTTGTAGCCGCCCGTGCCGTCGGGCACGGCGCGCGTGCGGGCGTCGCCGAGGCCGGCGTCGTTGCCGGGCTCGCTGATGGCGAAGGCGAGCACCTCGCCGCGGGCGGCGTCCTCGAGCACGCCGCGGAGGGAGTCGTCGCCGCGGTCGGCGAGGATCCGCGCGACGGCCGTCCAGACGAGGTGCATGCCGACACCGAGGGCCGTCGCGGGAGCGGCCTCCGCGAGGAGCGACTGGCAGCGCACGGCGTCCGCGAGCGAGGCGCCGGATCCGCCGAGGTCGCGCGGCACGAGGAGGCGCAGGTACCCCGCCTCCCGCAGCTCCGCCAGGTCCTCCGTGAAGAAGGCGGCGCGCTCGTCGTAGCCGGCGGCCCGGGAGCGGATCCGCTCGAGCAGGGCGTCGTCGAGGAGCGCGTGCGGATCGAGCGGGTCGGCCGGCGTCATGCGCCCATCCTCCCCCGCGCGGACGGGAGCCCGGGGGCCCGGATCCCGCCGCTCAGCCGGCCGACAGGACCAGCGCGTTGCCCCACGGGTCCTCGAACGCGAGCGCGCGCCCGTCGTCCCGCGTGGCCACGCCCGCGTGGCGGAGCCGCGCGTCGACGGCCTCGACCTCGTCGCGCGTGGGCACCTCGATGCGGACGGTGCCGAGCCCGAGCGTCGCCGGACGCCGACCCGCGCCCCGGCTGTTCCAGGTGTTCATGGCCATGTGGTGGTGGTACCCGCCGGCCGAGACGAAGATCGCGGAGCCGTGCGCCCCGGCGACCAGCTCGAAGCCGAGCGCGTCGACGTAGAACGCGTGCGCCGTCCCGGTGTCGCCGACCTGCAGGTGCACGTGCCCGATGCCGGCCGCGTCGTCGGCGGCCGACGCGACGGGCGCGAGCTCCTGCTGCAGGTAGGCGTTCGGGTCGAGGTGCAGCGTGCCCATGACGAGGTGCCCGTCCTCCCACGTCCACTCGTCCCGCGGGCGGTCGGTGTAGAGCTCGACGCCATTGCCCTCGGGGTCGGTGAAGTAGAAGGCCCGGCTCACCAGGTGGTCGGCGCTGCCCGCGTACGTGCCCGGTGCTCGGCGGGCCACGGAGGCGACCGAGCGCGCCAGGGCCGCGGGGGTGTCGAAGAGCACGGCCGTGTGGAAGAGGCCGGCGTCCCCGGGGCTCGGCAGGTCGAGGCCGTGCCCGGTCTCCAGGATCACGGCGGGGGCGCTCCCCCGGCCGAGCATCACGGACCCCCGGCCCTCGGCGACGAGGTCGAGGCCGACGGCGTCGCGGTAGTAGGCGGTCATGGCGTCGAGGTCGCGGACCAGGAGGGTCACGGGCCCCATGGTCGTGTCGGCGGAGAGCAGGTCGGGCATGGGTCCTCGGGTTCGCTCGGTGTGGAACAGTTGCTTGAGGGCTCAACCAACTCGTCGCCGCGGTCATTCCCGCGCCGCGGACGCGACCCCCGGCGGGAGGCCGTTCCTATGATGGGAGGCGCCCCACCCGGAAGGAACCGCATGACCGAGCCCCACCCCTGGCGCCGCTACGTCGCCCTCGGCGACTCCTTCACGGAGGGCATCGGCGATCCCGAGCCGGGCAGCCCGGGCGGGCACCGGGGCTGGGCGGACCGCGTGGCCGAGGTGCTCGCGGATCAGGTCGAGGGCTTCTCCTACGCGAACCTCGCCATCCGCGGACGGCTCCTCGCGCAGATCGCCGACGAGCAGGTCGAGCCGGCCCTGGCCCTGCACCCCGACCTCGTGTCCCTCTCCGCGGGCGGCAACGACATCCTCCGGCCGGGAGCGGATCCGGACCGGCTCGCGGACCGCCTCGACGGCATGGTCGCCCGCCTCTCCTCCGAGGGCGCGACCGTGGTGCTCTTCACGGGCACCGACGTCAAGTTCTCCCCCGTGTTCGGGCGCCTCCGCGGCAAGGTCGCGATCTACAACGAGGACATCCGCGCGATCGCCGCCCGGCACGACTGCATCGTCGCCGACCAGTGGTCGCTCACCGAGATCCAGGACCCGCGCATGTGGGACGTCGACCGGCTGCACCTCGCGCCGCTCGGCCACCACACGGTGGCGCGCATGGTGCTCGCCGCGCTCGCCGTGGAGAACGACCTCGAGCCCCGGAAGCCCGAGCCGCTCCCGGCGCGCACGTGGCGGCAGGCGCGCGCGGGCGACATCGACTGGGCGCGGTCCTACTTCGTGCCGTGGGTGCTGCGGCGGCTCCGCCACCAGTCCTCCGGCGACGGGCGCACGGCCAAGCGGCCGGACGCCTCGCCGTGGACGCGCGTCGACGCGGACGGCTGACCGCGGCAGCCGCGGGCGCGACAGGGCCGACCGGGCCGACCGGGCCGCGGGCGCCCGGCGTCAGCCGAGCATCTCCCCCGGGTTGCCCAGGCGCCACCAGCCGTCGGGTCCGGCGATCGCGCGGTCCAGCGCCAGCGGCACCTGCACGCTCTGCGCGCCGGCGGTGACGGTCGCGGTGCCCACCGGGTCCCCCGCGTCGCCCTCGCTCGCGCCGCGCGCGGCCACGGTCGTGGTCACAGGCGTGTCGCCCCACACCAGCAGCGTCTCGTCCTCGGTGGCGACGGCCTGCGCCGTGGCGCCCCAGGGGGTCGCGTAGTCGGCGAACGGCTCCCCGGCGGTGGCGACCTGGACCACGTGCATGTTCGCGGTCACGGTGGGCAGGAGCGCGAGCACCTGCCGGGCGAGCTCCGCGTGGTCGCGGGCACCGAGCGTGACCCCGACGAACGTCACGTCGCGGTCGCCCACCTGCGTGTCCACCGCCCAGAGCAGGCACTTGCCCGCCTGCTCGAGCGTGCCGGTCTTGATCCCGCGGAAGCCCGGCACCGACGCGAGCATGTTGCGGTTCTGGATGGTGCCCACGCCCGGGAGGTCTGCGCTCCTCTGGTTGACGATCCCGGAGAGCACGGGGTCGGCGAGCGCCATCTCGCCGATGCGCACGAGGTCGGGGGTCGTGCTCACCGTCTCGGGTGACAGGCCCATGGCGTCGGCGACGTGCGTGCCGGTCAGCCCGTGCTCGGCGAGCCACGCGTTCGCCGCGGCGACGAACGCGTCGTTGGACCCGTACGCCCAGACGCCCAGCGACGCCGCGTAGTTGTTCGCGCTCGCGAGCAGCGCGCCCTCGAGGAGGTGTCGCTGCGCGAGGCTCGTGCCCGGCACGGCCGGCTCGACGGTGCCGTCCTGCTTGAGGATCTCGGCGCGCAGGGCCTCGTCCTCGGCCGTGAAGGTCACCTGCGGACCGTCCTCGCCGGGGGCGAGCGGCTTCGCCTGCAGCACCACCAGCGCGGTCACGATCTTGGTGATGCTCGCCATGGGGTGCGACACGGGCGCCGGGTCGTCGGTCGCGAGGACCCCGTCGAAGCCGACGGCGCCGACCGCGGAGACGCCCGCGCCCGGCCAGGCCTCGGGCGTGAGGACGTTGACGATCGGATCGGGTGCCTCGACCTGCGCGACCGCGGCCGGCGGATCCGCCGTCAGGCTGACCGGGACGTAGACGCCGCCGGAGACGAGGAGCGCGGCCGCGACCCCGGTGAGGACGAGGAGGCGGGCGCGGCTCACGCGGGCACCCGCAGCGCGTACAGCGCCACGGCGCTCGCCGCGGCGACGTTGAGGGAGTCCACGCCGTGCAGCATCGGGATGACGACCGTCGAGTCCGCGTGGCGGAGCGCGGCGCGGCTGAGGCCGTCGCCCTCGGTGCCGAGCACGAGCGCGATGCGCTCGGGTGGATCCGCCGCGAAGGCGTCGAGCGTCACGGCGTCGTCCTCCAGCGCGAGCGCGGCGAGGTGGAAGCCGGCCTCGTGCAGGAGCGTGACGGCCTCGGGCCACTCGGGCAGCCGGGTCCACGGCACCTGCAGCACCGTGCCCATGCTGACCCTGACGCTCCGGCGGTAGAGCGGGTCGGCGCAGCGCGGGGTGATGAGCACGGCATCGGCCCCGATGCCGGCGACGGCGCGGAAGATGGCGCCCACGTTGGTGTGGTCGACGACGTCCTCGAGCACCACCACCCGTCGGGCGTCGCGCAGCACGTCGGCGACCGCGGGGAGCGCCGGTCGGTGCATGGCGGCGAGCGCTCCCCGATGCAGGTTGTACCCGGTGAGCCGCTCCAGCACCGCGGCCTCCCCCACGAAGACGGGCACGTCGGGGAAGTCCGCGAGGAGCGGCGTGACGTCGTCGAGCCACTGCTCCTGCAGCAGCACGGAGCGGGGCACGTGGCCCGCGGCGAGCGCGCGTCCCATGACCTTGGTCGACTCGGCGATGTAGAGGCCTCCCGCCGGCTCGCTCACGCGGCGGAGCGCCACGTCGGTGAGCCGGGAGTAGTCCTCGAGCCCCGGGGCGTCGAGGTCCTCGATGCGGTGGATGTGCACGCCGATCCTCTCCGTCCGCCGGGCGGGGCGGTGCTGCTCGCGCGGAGCCATCGCGGGGGTGCGCTGTCTAGACTCGGCAGGACAATGATGCCCTGCCCCGTCGTCGCCCGCCGACAGGATGGGGTGTCCGTGCGCCACCGGGAGGCCCCATGAGCACCGCTCTCCGCGACGATCCCCGGCCCCCCGCGGGATCCACCGTGGCCGAGGCCGTCGAGCTGATGCGCGGCCGCCGCACGGCGGTCCTCACGGGCGCGGGCCTCAGCACCGACTCGGGCATCCCGGACTACCGCGGCGAGGGCGCCCCCAAGCGGAATCCGATGACGTTCCAGCAGTTCCGCAGCGAGGGCGACGACTTCCGCCGCCGCTACTGGGCGGGCGGGCACCTCGGCTGGAAGGCGTTCAGCTCCGCGCGCCCCAACGACGGGCACGCCGCGCTCGCCGACCTCGAGGGCGCCGGCGTCGTGTCGGGCCTCGTCACGCAGAACGTCGACGGCCTGCACGAGCGCGCCGGGTCGCGCCGCGTGGTGGACCTGCACGGGTCGCTCGACCGGGTCCTCTGCCTGGACTGCGGCCAGGCGTACGCGCGGTCGGCGATCGCCGACCGCATCAGCGCGGAGAACCCGTGGCTCGACCAGCCCGACGCGGTGGAGCTGAACCCCGACGGCGACGCCCAGGTGCACGACGTCGACCGCTTCCGGATCCCGGTGTGCAGCGTCTGCGGCGGCATGCTGAAGCCCGACGTGGTGTTCTTCGGCGAGCTGGTGCCCACCGAGCGCTTCCAGGAGGCGAGCGCCATCGTCTCCGACGCGGACGTGCTCCTCATCGCCGGCTCCTCGCTCGCCGTGAACTCCGGCATCCGACTGCTCGAGATCGCCCGGAGGAGCCGCATGCCGATCGTGATCCTCAACCGCGGCATCACCAAGGGCGACACGCGTGCCACCGTGCGCCTCGAGGGCGGCACCAGCGAGACCCTCCGCGCCATCGCGACGGAGCTCGCGTCGTGACGCGCATCGTGCTCGTCCGCCACGGCCGCACCGCGTGGAACGTGGAGCGGCGCGTGCAGGGATCGAGCGACATCCCGCTCGACGACACCGGCCGCGCCCAGGCCGCCACCGCGGGGGCGCTGCTCGCCGAGGCGGCGCACGGCGGCGCCGGCTGGGATGCCGTGCACGCCAGCCCGCTCGGGCGCGCGTTCGAGACCGCGTCGATCATCGTCGAGCACCTCGCGCTCGGCGGCTCCCCCACCGCCGGTCCCCTGCCGGAGCCGGCGCTGGCCGAGCGCCGCTACGGCCTCGCGGAGGGGCTCACCCACTCCGAGATCGAGGCGCGCTTCCCGGACGGCGACGTCCCCGGCCGCGAGACCGTGGAGTCCGTCACCGAGCGGGCCGGCGGAGCGTTGCTGCGCCTCGCGGAGGAGCACCCGGGCGGATCGCTCATCGTGGTGTCGCACGGCGGCGTGATCGCGGCGCTCGCCCGGAGCCTCGACCCCTCGCTCCTCGGTCGGCCGGGCCCCATGATCGAGAACGGCTCGGCGCACACCTTCGGCGTGATCGACGGGACGCTGTCGCTGCTGCGCTTCGGCGGCGTCGCGGAGCTCGCCGCCGTCGCCCCGTCATCGGAGGCCCGGCCCGCCTGAGCCGTCGGATCCCCGCGGGGGATCAGGCCGAGGGAGTCCTCGGCCGGGCGACCTGCACGAGCAGGTCCCCGAGCGCGGAGGCGGAGCGGTCCCAGTCGTAGGCGGCGGCCCGGGCGACGCACGCGGCGGACCGACGGCGCCACTCCGCGGGGTCCTCGAGGGCGCGGACCGCCGCGGCGAAGCCCTCGGGATCGTCCGGGTCGACGTAGACGGCGGCGTCCCCGCAGATCTCGCGGAAGATCGGGATGTCGCTGACGACGACGGGGAGCCCGACGCTCATCGCCTCGATGACGGGGATGCCGAAGCCCTCGTCGCGCGATGCCGTGAGCAGCGCCGTGCCGCGGCGCAGCGTCCGGGCGTACTCCTCGTCGCTCGGACCCTCGCGGAACACGAGGCGCGCGCCGTCGGCGAGCGCCTCCAGGCGCGCGCGCTCGGGTGCGGAGACGTGGCTCATCAGGTGCAGCTCGTGGTCGGGCAGGTCGTCGGCGGCGCGCACGAGGGTGTCGACGTTCTTGTACGGCATGTAGGAGCCCATGTACACGAGGGTGCGCTCGGCGGGGGCGTCACGGGGGCCGTCGGGCGCGCCGTCGGGCGCGGGCTCCAGCTCGGCGGCGTTGGGCACGACGACCACGGGACGGGAGGTGAGCTTGTGGCGGCGGATCAGCCCGCGCGTCGTCTCGCTGACCGTCACGATCGCATCGGCCCGGTCGAGCAGCAGCCGCTGCGGCCACCAGGCGAGGTGGAACGCGCGCCACAGGGCGCGCACCCCGGCCGGCAGGTCGCGCGGTGGACGCCGGTGGCGGTAGTAGATGAGGTCGTGCAGCGTGAGCACGAGCGGGTAGTCGCGTCCGCGGGATCCCATCGTCTGCATGGGGCTGTAGACCACGTCGGGGCGCAGCCGGGCGATGCGCCGGGCGATCCACGGCTCCCGGGCGCCGGTCGGCGCGCTCACCAGCTGCCACGGCAGGTCGGGCAGGAGGGCGAGCTGGCGGTGGTCGCTGATGAGCATGGTCACGTCGAAGCGCTCGCCCAGCCGGGCGACGAGCTCGGCGCCGTAGCGGCTGATCCCGTCGTGGCGGCCGACGCGCGTGTACCGGCAGTCGAACACGAGCCTCATGAGGCGCTCCCCTGGTCGAGGAACGCGCGGATGAAGCCGGCGGCCTCCCGGGGCGTCTCGTAGTGGATGAGGTGCCCGACGCGCGGGATGACCTCGAGGCGGGCGTCCGCGAACAGGGTGCGCAGCCGGTGCTGGGCGGCCACGGGCGTGATGTCGTCGCGCTCGGCCGCGACGAGCAGCACGGGCACGCGCACCCGGGGCGCGTAGGTGCTCACGTCCGAGGACACGGACGCCCGGAAGGCCTCGAGCACGACGCGGCGGTCGCCGAACGCGCTGAAGAAGCGGTCGTGCTGGTCGTTGATCCACCGGCGCAGCCCGCGGTCGCGTGTCTTCGCCATGGCCTCGCTCATCACCCGGACGATGGCGCGGTTGCGCAGCAGGCCGAAGCCCGCGCGCTCGGGGAGGACGGCGGCGGAGCGGTAGTACAGCACGGCGAGGCGCGTGAGGATCCCGCGCGGTCCCTCGAGGGCGGGGGCGGCGATCGGGTTGACGAGGATCGCCCGCGGGTTCGGGAGGCCGCCCGCGAGCGCGGCCGTGACGACGATCGATCCGAACGAATGGCCGAGCACGGTCGCGTCGCGCGTGCCCGTGGCGTCGACGAACGCGCGGAGCCATGCCGCGTACCCGGGGATGTCGTGCGCGGCGCCCGCCAGCGGCGCGGAGTCGCCGAACCCCGGCAGGTCGGGCGAGATGATGCGCACGCCGGGCAGCTGCGCCACCACCGGCTCCAGCCCGTGGTGGTCGCCGCGGAACCCGTGGACCACGACGAGGACCTCGCGCGCGTCGGCGGGACCGTACTCCCACCACGCGGTGGGGCTGCCGAGGACGTCGGCGGTGCGCCGGACGACGGGGATCCGGTCGAGCTGGGCGGCGTAGGGCGAGGGGACGTTCATCGGGGTCGAGTCTACGAGCGGCGGGCGCCCCCGGTCCCGGGCGCGCCGGGGGCCGTGCCGCGAGCCGCGCGCGCCTAGAGTTGCCCCCGAGCCTTCCCGCCCCGCCGTCGACGACCCGTCGCGCCCCTGAGGAGAACCGTGAGCTTCACCGCCCCCATCACCCTGCCCGGCCTCACCCTCGACAAGCAGTGGTACAAGCGCTCGGTCTTCTACGAGGTGATGATCCGGTCGTTCGTCGACTCGAACGGCGACGGCACGGGCGACATCCAGGGCCTCATCTCCAAGCTCGACTACCTGCAGTGGCTCGGCATCGACGGCCTCTGGATCCCGCCGTTCTTCCAGTCCCCGCTCCGCGACGGCGGCTACGACATCAGCGACTACATGTCGGTGCTGCCCGAGTTCGGCACGCTCGACGACTTCAAGGAGCTCGTCACCAAGTCGCACGAGCGCAACATGCGCATCGTCATCGACCTCGTGATGAACCACACGTCCGACCAGCACGAGTGGTTCCAGCAGTCCCGGTCCGACCCCGACGGCCCCTACGGCGACTTCTACGTCTGGAGCGACACCGACGAGAAGTACGAGGACATCCGCGTCATCTTCGTCGACACCGAGGAGTCCAACTGGACCTTCGACCCGGTGCGCCGCCAGTTCTTCTTCCACCGCTTCTTCTCGCACCAGCCCGACCTCAACTTCGACAACCCCAAGGTGCACGAGGCCATCTACGGCGTCATCCGCCACTGGCTCGACATGGGCGTCGACGGCCTGCGCCTCGACGCCATCCCGTACCTCTACGAGACCGAGGAGGGCAACGGCGAGGGCGAGCCGGCCACGCACGAGTTCCTCAAGCGCCTGCGCGCGATGGTCGACGAGGAGTACCCGGGCCGCATCCTCATCGCCGAGGCCAACCAGTGGCCCCGCGAGGTGTCCGCGTTCCTCGGCACCGAGGAGGAGCCCGAGTGCCACATGGCGTTCGACTTCCCGATCATGCCGCGCATCTTCTACTCGCTCCGCTCGCAGACCGCCGACGAGCTGAAGCGGATCATGAGCGAGACGTTCGAGATCCCGGAGGCCGCCGCGTGGGGCGTGTTCCTCCGCAACCACGACGAGCTCACGCTCGAGATGGTGAGCGAGGAGTACCGGCAGGCGATGTACGGCTGGTACGCCTACGACCCGCGCATGCGCGTCAACATCGGCATCCGCCGCCGCCTCGCGCCGCTGCTCGACAACTCGCGCGCCGAGCTCGAGCTCGTGCACGCGCTCCTGTTCTCGCTGCCCGGCAGCCCGTTCCTCTACTACGGCGACGAGATCGGCATGGGCGACAACATCTGGCTGCCGGACCGCGACGCGTCCCGCACGCCCATGCAGTGGACGCCCGACCGCAACGCCGGCTTCTCCACGGCCGACCCGGGCAAGCTCTACCTCCCGGTCGTGCAGTCCCTCGTGTACAACTACGCCCAGATCAACGTCGAGTCGCAGCTCGCGCAGTCGCGGTCGCTCCTGCACTGGGTGCGGAACGTCATCCACGTGCGGAAGGCCCACCCGGTCTTCGGCCAGGGCACCATCCGCGTGCTGCCGACCGACCACGAGAGCGTCCTCGCGTTCGTGCGCTCGTACGAGGGCAGCGGCACCCACTTCGGCGACCGCGCCGAGGACGTGCTCTGCGTGTTCTCCTTCGCGCACAACCCGGTGTCGGTCACGATCGACGCGTCCGACTTCGCGGGCTCGCAGCTCTACGACCTCTTCGGCGGCGGCGTCTTCCCGACGGTCGGCGACGACGGCCGGCTGACCCTCACGCTCGCGACGCAGAGCTTCTACTGGCTCCACATGGGTGCGCCCGCCATCGGCGGTCGCCCGTAGCATCTACAGGATGAGCTCCCGCTGGCACCACTCCCTCGCCTCCTTCGACCTCGAGACGACGGGGGTGGACGTCGAGACCGCGCGCATCGTCACGGCGTGCATCGTCGTGCTCGACGCCGACGGGAAGGTCACCGAACGGCACGACTGGCTGGCGGATCCCGGCGTCGAGATCCCTGCGGCCGCCGCCGCCATCCACGGCGTCACCACGGAGCGCGCCCGCGCCGAGGGACGCGATGCGGCCGCGGTCGTGCTCGAGATCGTCACGACCATCCGCGAGGTGTTCGCGCGCGGGCTCGCCCTCGTGGTCTACAACGCGCCCTACGACCTCACGCTCCTCAACCGGGAGGCCGTGCGCCACGGCGTCGAGCCGCTCCGCGACACCGGTCCCGTCATCGACCCCCTCGTCATCGACAAGGCGGTGGACACCTACCGCCGCGGCAAGCGCACGCTCTCCGTCGCCGCCGAGCACTACGGCGTGCGGCTCGACGACGCGCACGACGCGGGCGCGGACGCCATCGCCGCCGGGCGGGTCGCGCAGGCCATCGCCGGCCGGTACGCGGACCAGCTCGACATCCCCGTGCTCGATCTGCACGACCGCCAGGTCGACTGGTCCCGCGTGCAGGCGGAGAGCTTCCAGGACTACATGCGCCGCACGCGCGACCCCGCGTTCACGACGTCGGGCGCCTGGCCCGAGCGCCACGCCGACAGCTGATCCGGCCCGCTCCCCCGGCGCCGCGCTCCTCGGGCCGCCGCGGTGCGGGGACGACGAAGGGCGCCCGGCCGGAGCCGGGCGCCCTTCGTGGTGCAGCAGGAGGCTGCTACTTCTTGGTGCCGAAGTTCGCGTAGCGCGAGTTGAACTTCTCGACGCGGCCGGCGGAGTCCATGATGCGCTGCTTGCCCGTGTAGAACGGGTGCGACTCGCTCGAGATCTCGACGTCGATGACGGCGTACTCCTTGCCGTCCTCCCAGACGATGGTCTTCGAGCTGCTCACGGTGGAGCGGGTGAGGAAGGTCGCGCCGGAGGCGAGGTCGCGGAAGACGACGGGGGCGTACTTGGGGTGGATGTCGGTCTTCATCGGGGTGTCCTTCGTCGTTTCTGGTGTCTGCGTGGGAAGCGTGGGTGTCCGGGATGATCACCGGACCAGTGGACGAGCCTACCAGACGGGTGCCCGGATCGGGTCGGCGCGCCGAGGAGCGGCGCGGACGGATCAGCGGCGGACGGCGCGGGCCGTGAAGCGGCCGTCGTCCTGCGTGACCTCGAGCTCGAGGCCGAAGGCGCGGCCCAGGTTGTCGGCGGTGATGACGTCCGCGAGCGGCCCCGCCGCCACCACGGCGCCCTGGCGCAGGAGCAGCCCGTGCGTGAATCCGCGGGGGATCTCCTCGACGTGGTGGGTGACCATGACGATGCCGGGCGCCTCGGGCGCGGACGCGTAGCCGCCGAGCAGCTGCAGCAGCTCCTCGCGGGCACCGAGGTCGAGGCTCGCGGCGGGCTCGTCGAGGAGCAGGAGCTCGGGGTCCGTCATGATCGAGCGGGCGATCTGCGCGCGCTTCTGCTCGCCGTCGCTGAGGGTGCCGAACTTCCGCTGCTCGAGGTGGTCGAGGCGCCACTCGGCGAGCACGCGCTGGGCGCGGCGCACGTCGATGTCCTCGTAGTCCTCGTTCCAGCGGCCGGTGACCGAGTACGCCGCCGTGAGCACCACGTCGAGCACGGTCTCGTCGGCGGGGATGCGGCGGGCCATGGCGGTGGACGCGAAGCCGATGCGCGAGCGCAGCTCGAAGACGTCGACCCTGCCGAGCTCGTGGTCGAGCACCGTGGCGGTGCCGGAGGACGGGTGCGCCATCGCCGAGGCGATCTGGAGGAGGCTCGTCTTGCCCGCGCCGTTGGGGCCGAGCACGACCCAGCGCTCGTCGCCGTCGACCGTCCAGTCCACGTGGTCGAGGATGGTCGTCCCGTTCCGGACGAAGGACACTCCGGACAGGGAGAGGACGTGGCTCATGCCCGTCAGTCTATCCGCCCAGGCCCCGGGCGCGGCCCGCCGCCACCCGGGCCGCAAGGCCGGTCAGCGGAGGATCGACGCGTAGATCGCCTCGGTCTGCCGGGCGATGCGGTCCCAGCCGAACTCCCGCTCGGCACGCACCCGGCCGGCCTCGCCCATGCGGCGCGCGGCCGCGGGATCCGCCACGACCTCGGTGAGCGCGGCGGCGAGGTCGCGGACGAACCGCTCCGGGTCGGTGGGCGTGCCCGTGCCGTCCGTCGCCTGGTCGATGGGGACGAGGCGGCCGGTGACGCCGTCGTCGACGACCTCGGGGATCCCGCCCGTGGCGGTGCCCACGACGGGCGCGCCGCACGCCATGGCCTCGAGGTTCACGATGCCGAGCGGCTCGTAGACCGACGGGCACACGAAGACCGTGCCGGCGGTGAGCACCGCGGAGAGCTCGCGACGCGGCAGGAGACGGTCGATCCAGACGACGCCGGAGCGCTCCTCCTGGAGGCCGCGCACGAGGGCCGTCACCTCCTCCATGATCTGCGGGGTGTCGGGCGCGCCCGCGCACAGCACCATCTGCACGTCGGCGGGCAGGAGCGCGGCCGCGCGCAGCAGGTACGGCAGGCCCTTCTGGCGCGTGATGCGGCCGACGAAGACGACCGAGGGGCGCGACGGATCGATGCCGAGGGAGCGCACGAGGTCCTCGTCGTGCACGGGCGCCCACGCCTCGAGGTCGATGCCGTTGTAGACGGTGTGCACGCGCGCCTCGTCGAGCGCGGGATACGAGCGGAGGATGTCGCGCTTCATGCCGTCGCTCACCGCGATGACCGCGTCGGCCGCCTCGTACGCCGTGCGCTCGATCCAGCTGGAGACGCGGTAGCCGCCGCCCAGCTGCTCGGCCTTCCAGGGTCGGAGCGGCTCGAGGCTGTGCGCGGTGACCACGTGCGGGATGCCGTGCAGCAGCGACGCGACGTGGCCCGCGTGGTTGGCGTACCAGGTGTGGGAGTGCACGACGTCGGCGCCGGCGACGTCGCGCGCGATGGCGAGGTCGACGGCCATCGTCTGCAGCGTGGCGTTGGCGCCGGCGAGCTCCGAGGGGACGGGGTAGGAGAAGACGCCGGGCTCGTCACGCGGCGCCCCGAAGGCGCGGACCACGACCTCCGTCTGCTGCCGCATGGCCTTCACGAGCTCCGTGACATGCACGCCCGCACCCCCGTAGACCTCGGGCGGGTACTCCTTCGTGATGACGTCTGCTCGCATTCGTCGAACGCTAGTACATGCCCTGACGTGCATCTACGCTGGTGCAATGGCATCGAAGAAGATCTTTGGAATCGTGCTCGCCGGCGGCGAGGGCAAGAGGCTCATGCCGCTCACCGCGGACCGCGCCAAGCCCGCCGTCCCGTTCGGCGGCCAGTACCGGCTCATCGACTTCGCGCTCTCCAACCTCATCAACTCGGGGCTGACGCAGATCGTCGTGCTGACGCAGTACAAGTCGCACTCGCTCGACCGCCACGTGTCGCAGACCTGGCGCCTCAACCAGATGCTCAACTCCTACATCGCGTCCGTGCCCGCGCAGCAGCGCCTCGGCAAGCGGTGGTTCAGCGGGTCGGCCGACGCCATCCTGCAGAGCCTCAACCTCATCAACGACGAGAAGCCCGACATCGTCGTGGTGGTGGGCGCCGACCACGTGTACCGCATGGACTTCAGCCAGATGATCGACGCGCACATCGCGTCCGGCCACGGCGCGACGGTCGCGGCCATCCGCCAGCCCATCGAGCTGGCCGACCAGTTCGGCGTGATCGACGTGGACCCCGCGAACCCCTACGCCATCCGCGCGTTCCTCGAGAAGCCGAAGGACCCGCAGGGCCTCGACGACTCCCCCGGCGAGGTGCTCGCGTCCATGGGCAACTACGTCTTCGACACCGACCAGCTCATCGACGCCGTGCGCCGCGACGGCGAGAACGCCGAGTCCGCGCACGACATGGGCGGCGACATCGTGCCGTGGTTCGTGGAGCAGGGGAACGCCGGTGTCTACGACCTCAACCGCAACGAGGTCCCCGGTGCCAACGACCGCGACCGCTACTACTGGCGCGACGTCGGCACCATCGAGTCGTTCTTCGACGCGCACCAGGACCTCATCTCGGCGCTGCCGGTGTTCAACCTCTACAACAAGGACTGGCCGATCTTCAGCCAGCAGCTCAACAGCCCGCCCGCGAAGTTCGTCCGCGACGCGCAGGGCAACACGGGAACGATGATCGACTCGATCACCTCGCTCGGCGGCGTCATCAGCGGCGCCCACGTCGAGCGCAGCGTGCTCGGCCCGTGGGTCATCGCGGAGTCGGGCGCGCGGATCGTCGACTCCATCGTCTTCGACAAGGTGCACATCGGGGCGGGCGCGGTCGTCAGCCGCGCCATCCTCGACAAGGACGTCGAGGTGGAGCCCGGCGCCACCGTCGGCGTCGACCACGACCGCGACCGCGCGCGCGGCTTCACGGTCACCGACGGCGGGATCACCGTCGTGGGCAAGGGCGTGCGCGTCACCCCGTGAGCGCCGTCCTCCCCCTGACGCGTCCCGCGGTGCCGGCGCCGGACACGCGAGTCGCGGGTCCGCGCATGCTCGTCGTGCTCGACGTCGACTCCACCCTGATCGAGGACGAGGCGATCGAGCTGCTGGCCGCGGAGGCGGGCTCGCTCCACGAGGTCGCCGCCGTCACCGAGCGGGCCATGCGCGGCGAGCTCGACTTCGCCGAGAGCCTGCGCTCCCGCGTGCTCACGCTGGTCGGCCTGCCGGATTCCGTGCACGCGGTCGTCGGCCGCCGCATCCGCGTCACCCCGGGCGCCGAGCGGCTCGTCGCGGGCCTGCACGACGCCGGCCACGTGGTCGCCGTCGTCTCCGGCGGGTTCCACGAGCTGCTGGATCCGCTCGCCGAGCGCCTCGGGCTCGACCGGTGGCGCGCGAACCGGCTGGAGACCGTCGACGGGTGCCTCACGGGACGGGTCGCCGGCCCCGTCGTCGACGCCGCGGCGAAGCGCGCGGCCGTCGAGGAGTGGAGCGCGGAGCTGGGCATCCCGCTGTCGCGCGTCGTCGCGGTGGGCGACGGTGCCAACGACCTCGAGATGATGTCGGTCGCCGGCCTCTCCGTCGCCTTCGACGCGAAGCCCGCCGTCCGGGAGCGCGCCGACGTCTGCGTCGACCGCCGCGACCTCGCGCAGGTGCTCGCGCTCCTCGGCCTCCCCCGCTGACGCGGCGTCACCGCCGTCTCAGCCGCCGACGACCGCCCGGGCGATGGCGACGAGCTGCGCGATGTTCGCGGGCATCCGCTCGCGCTCGGACGGCAGGCTCGCGAGGTGCGTGACGTTGTCGAGGTACGCCAGGAAGATGAACGCGCCGAAGCGCTCGTCGGGGACGCCCGTGCTTCCGCCCGCCGCGGTGTAGGCGCGGTGGAACTGCGCGCGCTGCCGGGGCGCGAGGTACATGATCGCGGCGGCGACGTCGAGTCCCGCCGGGCCGAGGCCGCAACGGTCGAAGTCGATGACCGAGGCGCTGTCGGGCCCCTGGATGAGGTTGCCCGGGTGGTAGTCGCCGTGCACCATGATCGGGGGCCCCGCCTCCGCGAGCGTGGCCCGCAGCTCCTCGACGGCGCCCGCGAGCGCGGCGGCGGTGGACCCGTCGGCCATGATGCCGGGGTAGCCGTCCGCCAGCCTCTCCAGCCGCAGGGCGGCGTAGTCGGCGTCGTACCGGCGACGGCGCGAGGCTAGGGCGACCGCGGCCGGGTCCGCGCCCGCGGCGTGCAGCGCCGCGAGCGCCTCCGCGAACGGCCCGGCGTCGGCCGTGGCCGGGAGGCTGCTCAGCATCTCGCCGTCGTGCCAGGTGAGGAGGCTCGCGAGCCGCAGCTCGACCCGCTCCCCCGACGCGCCCGTCACCGCCCGACGGAGGCCGACCTCGTCGTCGTCCGGCACGGCGGCCTCGACGGTCGCGGTCCAGTTCGCGTCGCGCGTGCGCTGCGGCACGGGCACCGAGGCCCCGCCGCGCGCGGCCAGCATGGCCAGCCAGTCGAGCTCGAGGTCGATCTCGTGGGGCTTCCGCCGCGCGACGTGCAGGCGGAGCAGATAGCGCGATCCCCCCTCGACGTCCACGCGGTACGCGTGGTTGTGCGTGGCTCCGAGCTCGGTGAGCTCGGCGGGACCGATGTCCCACGCGGCCAGGAGGTCGGACACGGCCCTCTCCCCGACGAGCGGCGTCAGTGGCCCATGCCGAGGCCGCCGTCGACGGGGATGACGGCGCCCGAGATGTACGCGGCCTCGTCGGAGGAGATCCACGCGACGACGCCGGCGACCTCGGCGGCGGTGCCGTAGCGGCCGGCCGGGATGGACTTCCGGTACTCGGCCGCGGTCGCCTCGGGCAGCTCGGCGGTCATGTCGGTCTCGATGAAGCCCGGGGCCACGACGTTGGCCGTGATGCCGCGACCGCCGAGCTCGCGCGTGACCGAGCGGGCGAGGCCGACGAGCCCGCTCTTGGACGCCGCGTAGTTGACCTGGCCGCCGGAGCCGTAGAGGCCGACGACGCTCGAGATGAGGACGATGCGGCCGAAGCGGGCCTTGAGCATGCCCTTGGACGCGCGCTTGACCACGCGGAAGGCGCCGCCCAGGTTGGTGTCGACCACCTCGGTGAAGTCGGCGTCGCTCATGCGCATCATCAGGGTGTCGCGGGTGATGCCGGCGTTGGCGACCACGACCTCGACCGGGCCGTACGCGGCCTCGACCTCGGTGAACGCCGCGTCGACGGACGCGGCGTCGGTGACGTCGGCGCGGACCGTGAGGCTGCCCGCGGGACCCTCGCCCGAGCGGGCGGTGACGGCGACGCGGTGGCCCTGGCGGAGCATCTCCTCCGCGATCGCGTACCCGATCCCCCTGTTGCCTCCGGTGACGAGGACGGTGCGTGCGGCGCTCATGGGGGACCTTCCCTTACGGCTCGGCGGGGGCATGCGGACTCGGGAGATCCTATCGGTGGTGCGGCGTACCCTTGTCCCGATGGGGCGCGCGACGTGCCCTCGAAGGACGCCAACCACGCATGCCAGCCCCGCAGCAATCGGTCACCAGCCTCCCCCGGTCCCCGCAGGAGGACCGTCACGCGCGCATGGTGAAGTACACCATCGCCATGAGCATCAGGATGGTCTGCATCCTGTCCTGCCTGTTCCTCCAGGGCTGGTGGCTGGCCGTCGCGGCCGTCGGCGCCGTCGTGCTCCCCTACTTCGCGGTCATCCTCGCGAACGTGGGCGGCAACCAGGGCACGGCCGTGGAGCGCCCGGGCGGCGTCGTCGCCGTGTCCGCGCGGCACTCGGGCTTCCCTCCGCCGGCCGCGCCGTACGTCCCCTCCGAGCCGTTCACGATGTCGGAGCCGCACGCGCCGTCCGAGCCGTCCCGCTCCTCCGAGGCCTTCACGACCCCCGAGCCCTTCACCACGTACGAGACCGGCCGCGCTCCGGAACCGCGTCCGCACGCCTCCCGCCCCGCATCGGCCGCCGAGCCGGGCGTGCCCGACTCCCCGACCGACGCGTGAGCGGGCTCGCCTCCTGGGGGCTCGGCTCCGGTCCGTCCCCCGACGTCGTCCAGTGCTCGCGCGCCGGCTGCCGGGTGGACGCCGCCTGGCGGGTCGAGTGGCGGAACCCGCGGATCCACACCGCCGACCGCGTGAAGACGTGGACGGCGTGCGACGAGCACGTCGGCTTCCTCCGCGACTTCCTCGCCGGCCGCGACTTCCCCGTGCGGGTCGCCGCCGTCGACGCGCCCGTCGAGGGGGCGATCGCGTGAACCGCTGGCGCTTCGTCCTCAACCGCCGCTGGGCCGGCTACCTGCTCGTCGCCGTGGTCTTCTCCATCGCCTGCGTGCTGCTCAGCCACTGGCAGTTCGCCCGTCGCGACGAGGCCCTCGCCGAGATCGCCAAGGTGGAGGACAACTGGGATCGCGCGGCGCAGCCGGTCGACCAGGTGCTCGCCGACACGTCCGCGTACGTCGACACGCAGAAGTGGACCCCGGTCACCATGACCGGCACGTACCTCGTCGACCAGCAGATCCTCGCGCGCAACCGCCCCTTCAACGGGCAGCCCGGCTTCGAGGTCCTCACGCCGCTGCGCCTCGAGGACGGACGCGTCTTCGTCGTCGACCGCGGGTGGGTGCCCATCGGCAACTCGCAGGACTCCCCTGACTCCGTGCCGGCGCCGCCCGCGGGCGAGGTCACCGTCACGGCGCGGCTGAAGGCGGGCGAACCGGAGCTGCCGGGACGCACCGCCCCCGAAGGGCAGATCGCCACCGTGAACCTGCCCGACATCGCCGACCGCATCCAGGCGCCCACGTTCACCGGCGCGTACGGCCTGCTGATGTCCGAGGACCCGGCCCCCGCGGCCGCGGCGCCGTTCGCCACGCCGCGTCCGGAGGAGGACGAGGGCCCGCACCTCTCCTACGCCTTCCAGTGGCTCTTGTTCGCGATCATCGCCTTCGTGGGGCTGGGCGTCGCGATCCGCAACGAGTACCGCATCATCAACCAGGACGACCCCGAGGAGCAGGACCGCGAGCGTGCCCGCCAGGCGAAGCGGGCGCGGAAGCAGCCCTCGGACGCCGACGTCGAGGACCGGATCCTCGACGACGCGCGCTGAGCGCACCCCGCCCCGGCGCTCCCGTCGGGAGGCCGCGGGCTGCGCCCAGTCGGATCAGGCGAGCTCGATGAGGTCCATGTAGTCGGGGCTCCAGTGGTCCTCGGTGCCCTCCGGCATGATGAGGACGCGCTCCGGGTTGAGCGCCTCGACCGCGCCGGAGTCGTGGCTCACGAGCACGACCGCGCCGGAGTACGTGTTGAGCGCGCCGAGGATCTCCTCACGGCTCGCGGGGTCGAGGTTGTTGGTGGGCTCGTCGAGGAGCAGCACGTTGGCGCCCGACACGACGATCATCGCCAGCGCGAGGCGCGTCTTCTCGCCGCCGGAGAGGACGCCCGCGGGCTTCGCCGAGTCGTCGCCCGTGAACAGGAACGAGCCGAGGACGCGTCGCGCCTCCATCTCGGAGATGTCCGGCGAGGAGGAGACCATGTTCTCCAGCACGCTCCGCTTGACGTCGATCGTCTCGTGCTCCTGCGCGTAGTAGCCGATGCGCAGGCCGTGACCGGGCTCGAGGCGCCCGGTGTCGGGTTCGTCGACGCCCGCGAGGATCCGCAGCAGCGTGGTCTTGCCCGCGCCGTTGAGGCCGAGGATGACGACCTTGCTGCCGCGGTCGATGGCGAGGTCGACGGCCGTGAAGATCTCGAGCGAGCCGTAGTTCTTGCTGAGGTCGCTCGCCATGAGCGGTGTGCGCCCGCAGGCGACGGGCTCGGGGAAGCGCAGCTTGGCGACGCGGTCGACGGCGCGCACCTCCTCCAGGCCGGACAGCATCTTCTCCGCGCGCCGCACCATCTGGTGGGCGGCCGCCGCCTTCGATGCCTTGGCGCCGAACTTCGCGGCCTGCAGCTGGAGGACGCCGGCCTTCTTCTCGACGTTGGCGCGCTCCTTCTTGCGGCGCTCCTCGTCGGCGGCGCGCTGGCGCTGGTAGTGCTTCCAGCCCATGTTGTAGATGTCGATGACCATGCGGTTCGCGTCGAGGTAGAAGACGCGGTTCACGGTGTCGCCGACGAGCTCCACGTCGTGGCTGATCACGATGAGGCCGCCCTGGTAGCCCTTGAGGAACTCGCGGAGCCAGGTGACGGAGTCGGCGTCGAGGTGGTTGGTGGGCTCGTCGAGGAGCATCGTGTCGGCGCCGGAGAAGAGGATGCGCGCGAGCTCGATGCGCCGGCGTTGACCGCCGGAGAGGGTGCTGAGCGGCTGGTCGAGGATCCGGTCCGGCAGGCTCAGGTTGCTCGCGATGGACGCGGCCTCCGCCTCGGCCGCGTACCCGCCGAGCGCGACGAAGCGCTCCTCGAGCCGGCCGTAGTCCTTCATGGCCTTCGACGAGACCTTGTCGTCGGCGGACGCCATGTCGAGCATCGCGCGCTGCATGTCGAGCGACAGCGTGCCGAGCCCGCGGGCGTCGAGGATGCGCGTGCGCGCCAGGTCCTCAGGGTTCCCGGAGCGCGGGTCCTGTGGGAGGTAGCCGATCTCGCCAGAACGGTCGATGCGGCCGCCGGTGGGCTGGCCCTCCCCCGCGAGGATCTTGGTGAGCGTGGTCTTGCCGGCGCCGTTGCGGCCGACGAGGCCGATCTTGTCCCCCGGGCTCACCCGGAACGAGACATCCTCCATGAGGACGCGGGCGCCGACGCGCAGCTCCAGTTCGTGTACAGCGAGCACGGTGAGAGGTCCTTCTGATCAGCGGATGTCCCACGGTCCGTGGGAGAGGGGCGACCCGCAGCAGAGGGGGTCGAGCCCGGTCGGTCGAGGGCGTCCATCGGACCCGACCGGTCCAGTGTACGAGACGGCGGCGTCCCGCCCCTCCCGACGGCGGCCGAGAGGCGGGCCCCGACGCGACGACGGCCCCACCCGGTGCGGGAGGGGCCGTCGAGGTCGCGCGGCGCGGGCGCGGATCAGATGGAGAAGCCGAGGGCCCGCATCATGTCGCGGCCGTCGTCGGTGATCCGCTCCGGACCCCACGGCGGCATCCACACCCAGTTGATGCGGAACGCGGCCACGACGCCGTCGAGCGCCTCCGCGGTCTGCTCCTCGAGCACGTCGGTCAGCGGGCAGCCCGCCGATGTCAGCGTCATGTGGATGATGAGGGCGTCGTTCTCGTCGTCCCACGCGAGGTCGTAGATGAGACCCAGGTCGACCACGTTGATCCCGAGCTCGGGATCCATGACGTCCTTGAGCGCCTCCTCGACCTCGTCGAACTTCTGCGGGGTCAGCGTGCTCTGCGTGCTCACGCGTCCACCGTGGTCGAGGGCGTCAGGAAGCGGTCGTAGCCCTCGTCCTCGAGGCGGTCGGCCAGCTCGCGCCCGCCCTGCTCGGCGACGCGACCGGCGACGAAGACGTGCACGAAGTCGGGCTGGATGTAGCGGAGGATGCGCGTGTAGTGCGTGATGAGCAGGAGCCCGAGGCCCGTGTTCGCCTTCGCGCGGTTGACGCCCTCGGAGACGATCTTGAGCGCGTCGACGTCGAGGCCGGAGTCGGTCTCGTCGAGCACCGCGAACTTCGGCTTCAGCAGCTCGAGCTGCAGCACCTCGTTGCGCTTCTTCTCGCCGCCGGAGAAGCCCTCGTTGACGTTGCGCTCGGCGAACGCGGGATCCATCTTGAGCGCCGCCATGGAGGTGCGGACGTCCTTGATCCAGCCGCGGATGGCCGGGGCCTCGCCGTCGATCGCGGTCTTCGCGGTGCGGAGGAAGTTCGTGGTGGTGACGCCGGGGATCTCGACCGGGTACTGCATGGCGAGGAACAGGCCGGCACGCGCGCGCTCGTCGACGCTCATGTCGAGCACCTCGACGCCGTCGAGCGTGACCGAGCCGGAGTCGACGTGGTACTTGGGGTGGCCCGCGATGGAGTACGCCAACGTGGACTTGCCCGAGCCGTTCGGGCCCATGATCGCGTGGATCTCGCCCTCGTTGATCGTGAGGTCGACGCCCTTGAGGATCTGCTTGCGACCCTGCTCGGTGTCGACGCTGACGTGCAGGTCGGTGATGGTGAGAGTTGACATGCGTGCGGTTCCTCTAGCTCTTCGGGGTGGTGTCGATGTGGATGTCGCCGTCCACGATCGTCACGGGGTAGACGGGGACGGGCTCGTACGCCGGCAGCGTGCGCGGCTTGCCCGTCTCGAGGGAGAACTTCGAGCCGTGGGCCCAGCACTCCAGGGTGTCGCCCTCGACGAAGCCCTCGGCCAGCGAGATGTCGCCGTGCGTGCAGGTGTCGCCGATGGCGTGCACGGTGCCCGAGGAGTCCTTGACGAGCGCGATGGCGAGGCCCTCGATCTCGATGCGGAGCGCCTCGTTCTCGCCCAGCTCGTCGACGGCGCAGATGCGGACGGCGGTCATCGGACGACCGCCCCGGTGCTCGTCCCGGCCAGCTCGGCCTCGATGGCGGCCTGCAGCCGCTCCTCGAGGTCGGGGACGCCGATCTGCTGCACGATCTCGCTGAGGAAGCCGCGGACGACGAGGCGACGCGCCTCCTCCTCCGTGATCCCGCGGGCCTGGAGGTAGAACAGCTGCTCGTCGTCGAAGCGGCCCGTGGCGCTCGCGTGACCGGCGCCGGCGATGTCGCCGGTCTCGATCTCGAGGTTCGGGACCGAGTCGGCGCGCGTGCCGTCCGTGAGGACGAGGTTGCGGTTCTGCTCGTAGCTGTCGGTGCCGGGTGCGGAACGACGGATGAGCACGTCTCCGATCCACACGGTGCGGGCGCCCTTCCCCTGCAGCGCGCCCTTGTAGGTGACGCGGCTGCGGGTGTTCGGGGCGTCGTGGTCGACGTAGACCTGCTGCTCGAGGTGCTGGCCCGCGTCGGCGAAGTACACGCCGAGGAGCTCGCCGTCGGCGCCCTCGTTCGAGAGGTGCGTGGAGGGATTGACCCGGACGATGGAGCCGCCGAGCGTCACCACCACGTGCTTGAGCTTCGCGTCCCGGCCGACGACGGCCTGGTGCGCGGCGAGGTGGCGCGCCTCGTCGTCCCACTGCTGCACCGTGACGACGGTGAGCTCGGCCTGGTCGCCGACGACGATCTCGACGTTCTCGACCAGCGAGGCCGACCCGGCGTTGTCGAGGATGACGACGCCGCGGCTGAAGGGCGCCGCCGTGATGACGGTGTGCGCCGCGCGGGGCGCCGAGCCGAGCTCGGAGCGGCCGACCGTGACGGTGACGGGCTGCTCGCCCGACACCTCGATGGCGAGCGCCTCCCCGAAGGACGACCAGGCGTTGGCCTGGGCGCGGTCCTCGGGGGCGCCGGCGGTGCCGACGCGGGCGTCGTCCCGCGCGATCCAGGAGACGGACGTGCCCTCACCCCCTGTGGTGGCGAACGGGTAGCGCGTGCCGTCGAGCTCACCCGAGATGAGGTCGTCGAGCCGGCGGACGGGCGTCAGCTTCCAGACGGCCTCGCGGCCGGTGACCGCGTCGAACGCCTCGACGTCCGTGGACGTGAAGCGCTCGGAGCGGGTCTGGATGGGGATGACGCCCCACCCTCCGTCGGTGTGCGCCCGGCTGCCGTGCTGGTCGGCGGGGACGGGGGCTTCTGTGGTGGCGAGTGGGGTCGTCATCTAGCCGACGGATCCTTCCATGCCCATCTCGATGAGCTTGTTGAGTTCGAGCGCGTACTCCATGGGCAGCTCTCGGGCGATGGGCTCGATGAAGCCGCGGACGATCATGGCCATGGCCTCGTCCTCGGGCATGCCCCGGCTCATCAGGTAGAACAGCTGCTCCTCGCTGACGCGCGAGACCGTGGCCTCGTGGCCGAGCTGCACGTCGTCCACCCGGATGTCGATCGCGGGGTACGTGTCGGAGCGTGAGATGGTGTCGACCAGCAGCGCGTCGCAGCGGACGGTGTTGGCGGAGTGGTGGGCGGCCGCGTCCACGCGGATCTCGCCGCGGTAGCCGGCCCGGCCGCCGCCGCGCGCGATCGACTTGGAGACGATCGACGACTGCGTGTACGGCGCCATGTGCACCATCTTCGCGCCGGCGTCCTGGTGCTGGCCGGGGCCCGCGAAGGCGACGGACAGGGTCTCGCCCTTGGCGCGCTCGCCCATGAGGTAGATGGAGGGGTACTTCATCGTGACCTTGGACCCGATGTTGCCGTCGATCCACTCCATGGTGGCGCCCTCGGCCGCCGTCGCGCGCTTGGTGACGAGGTTGTAGACGTTGTTCGACCAGTTCTGGATGGTCGTGTAGCGGACGCGGGCGTCCTTCTTCACGATGATCTCGACGACCGCGGAGTGCAGCGAGTCGGACTTGTAGATCGGGGCGGTGCAGCCCTCGATGTAGTGGACGTAGCTGCCCTCGTCCGCGATGATCAGCGTCCGCTCGAACTGGCCCATGTTCTCGGTGTTGATGCGGAAGTACGCCTGCAGCGGGATCTCGACATGGACGCCCTTGGGCACGTACACGAACGAGCCGCCGGACCACACCGCCGTGTTCAGCGCGGCGAACTTGTTGTCGCCCGCCGGGATGACGGTGCCGAAGTACTCCTTGAACAGCTCGGGGTGCTCGCGGAGCGCGGTGTCGGTGTCCATGAAGATGACGCCCTGGTCCTCGAGCTCCTTCTGGATGGAGTGGAAGACGACCTCGGACTCGTACTGGGCGGCCACGCCGGAGACGAGGCGCTGACGCTCCGCCTCGGGGATGCCGAGCCGCTCGTACGTGTTCTTGATGTCGTCGGGCAGGTCCTCCCACGTCTGGGCCTGCTTCTCCGTGGACCGCACGAAGTACTTGATGTTGTCGAAGTCGATGCCCGACAGGTCGGCGCCCCAGGTGGGCATGGGCTTCTTGCCGAAGAGCTCGTAACCCTTCATGCGGTTGGCGAGCATCCACTCGGGCTCGCTCTTGCGCCGCGAGATGTCGGCGACGACCTGGGGCGAGATGCCGCGCTTGGCGGACGCCCCGGCGACGTCGGAGTCGGACCAGCCGAACTCGTACTGCCCGAGGCTCTCGAGCTCGGGTCGGTCGATGAGCACATCTGACATGGCTACCTGCTTTCCTGACGATCTGGGCGTATCAGCGCCGTATCGGCAACCCCCTCGCACGGCGGGGCCGCTTCGGTGACGAGGGGAAGACTGTGGGTCTCAGGGATGCCGCGGCTTCACGCCTCGCACCCCTCTTAGGATGAACACGAACGCGGGTGGACTTGTTCCCGCCGTCCTCGCTGACGTGCCGGACGCCGAAAGGCCCGACGTGTTCCATGAACCACCCGACTCTACGGGCAATCCAGCGGGCGCGGAAGGCAGGCAGTGACTCACGGCACCGATGCGGGGCAGTCTCCCAGTGGGAGCGTGCTAGGTCAGACCACCATGGTGGCGAGGAGGCTGCGCGAGAGGCTCCCGGACGGGATCACCCGCGCGACGCGGATCCTCGTCTGGACGACCCTCGTCGTGCAGACGCTCGTCGTCGGCACGGGAGGGCTCGTCCGGCTCACCGGGTCGGGGCTCGGCTGCCCGACCTGGCCGCGATGCACCGCCGACTCCTTCGTCTCCACGCCCGAGATGGGCGTGCACGGGATCATCGAGTTCGGCAACCGCCTGCTCACCTTCGTGCTCGTGATCGTCGCGATCGCCACGTTCCTGGCGGTCCTGCGGCTGCGGAACCGCGGCCGGGGGCTCTTCTCCCTCGCGCTCGCCATCGGGCTCGGCATCCCGGCGCAGGGCGTCATCGGCGGCATCACGGTGCTCACCGGCCTCAACCCGTACATCGTGGGCCTGCACTTCGTCGTCTCGGTGGTGCTCGTGGTGCTCTCCACCGTGCTGGTGTGGCGCACGTACCACCCGCTCGACGAGGCGGAGCGCTCGGTCCCCGCCTCCTTCCTCGCGCTCGCCCGGGTGACCGCCGCCGTGGTGGGCGTCACGATCCTCGTCGGCATCGTCGTCACCGGATCCGGTCCCCACGCCGGCGACCGCGGCGCCGCGCGCAACGGGCTCGACCCGGAGCTGCTGCAGCACGTGCACAGCTGGCCGGCGTACACGACCTTCGGCCTCACGGTCGCGCTCGTCGTCATCGCGGCGCGTCACCGCTGGCCGGCGGTCTCCCGCTGGACGCGCGTGCTGCTCGCCGTCGAGCTGGTGCAGATCGCCGTGGGCCTGATCCAGGCGCGCACGGGACTCCCGGAGTTCCTGGTGGGCCTGCACATGGTGCTCGCCTGCCTGCTGGCCTCCGCGATGACGGCGACGCTGCTGAGCACGACGCGGCGCGCGGACACGCTGCGCCTCACGCCCGCCGAGGTGCGCCGCGCGGCCCACGTGGGCTGATCCCGGCGCATCCCGCCCTCCTGTCGACGCCCGTCCGAGCACCGCTCGGGCGGGCGTCGTCATGTCGGGCGACGGGCGCAGGCCGATGCCGCGAGCCGGACCGGCGCGGACCGGTCGGAGAGCCGGGCGGGAGCATGAGGCGCCGCCGACCGCGCCCGGGGCGCGTGCCGGGCGCGGGCATCACGGGGCGACACCGGTGACCATGTGCGGACCGCATGCGGCCGCGGGAGCCCCAGGGCGACACCCCGCTCCTCGGCACGCACGGCGCCCGGTCCGATCCGCCTGCCCTCGGCGGATGCGGTCCGGGGCGCGGGCTCCGCGGTCGGGGCCGACGAGGCGTCAGACGGCGGACCCGCGGGTGCCGCCCACGCTCACCGCGGGCGACCCCGTCGAGACCGTGCGGATCAGAAGGGCAGGAGGGGGTCGATGCCCACCGCGAGGAACAGGAGCGACAGGTACGAGATGGAGGCGTGGAACACGCGCATCGGCTTGATCGGCTCGTGGCGCACCGCGAGGTCGTACAGGCGGTGGGTCTCGTAGACGAACCAGCCGCCGCCCGCGAGGGCCGCGAGCGTGTAGACGAGGCCCATGCCGGCGACCGGGATCAGCAGCAGCGAGCAGGCGAGCGTGGCCCACGCGTACAGGATGGTCTGGAGGCCCACGGCCGCGCGTCCGCGGACGACCGCGAGCATCGGCACGTTCACCGAGGCGTAGTCGTCGCGGTACTTCATCGACAGCGGCCAGTAGTGCGGCGGCGTCCAGAGGAACACGATCATGAAGAGGATGACGGGCGCCCACGAGATGTCGCCCGTGACCGCGGCCCAGCCGATGAGGACGGGCATGCACCCGGCGGCCCCGCCCCACACGATGTTCTGCGGCGTGCGGCGCTTGAGCCAGAGCGTGTAGACGAAGACGTAGAAGAGGATCGCGGCCAGCGAGAGCGCGGCGGCGAGCCAGTTCGAGATGACGCCGAGCCACACGATGCTCGCGACGCCGATGATCCAGGCGAAGACCAGGGCCTCGCGGTCCGACAGCTCGCCGGTGACGAGGGGCCGGCGCTGCGTGCGCTTCATCACGCGATCGATGTCACGGTCGATGTAGCAGTTGAACGCGTTGGCGCTGCCGGCGCTGAGCGTGCCGCCGACGAGGACGCCGAGGATCAGCCACGGGTTCGGCCACCCGCCCTGGGCGAGGATCATGACGGGCGCGGTGGTCACGAGCAGGAGCTCGATGACGCGCGGCTTCGTCAGTGCGACGTACGCCTTGGTCTTCCTCGCCACGCCGATCGTCTCCCGATCGACCCGGCTCTGCACCGCAACGTTCATCGCACCTCTAACTCGCCGGAAATTCCCTCCCCATCGTAGGCCACGGCACCTGCGAGCCGAGCCGCGGGCGGCCTCCGGGACGGGCTCGGAACACCGAGGGCCGAGTGGGTGTTCCCTATACTGATAGGCGGTCCGGCTGGGCCTCCCCCCATCTTCAGAAGGGCTAGAACCAAGTGGCAGAATTGCAATGGGACCCCATCGACAGCAAGGCGGTCGACACCGCGCGGATCCTCGCCGCGGACGCGGTCGAGAAGGTCGGAAACGGTCACCCCGGCACCGCCATGAGCCTGGCCCCGGCGGCCTACCTCCTGTTCCAGAAGGTCATGCGACGCGACCCGTCGGACAGCACCTGGATCGGCCGCGACCGGTTCATCCTCTCGGTGGGCCACAGCTCGCTGACGCAGTACACGCAGTTCTTCCTCGGCGGCTACGGCCTCGAGATCGAGGACCTCCAGGCCCTCCGCACCTGGGAATCCAAGACCCCGGGTCACCCCGAGTACGGCCACACCGACGGCGTCGAGATCACCACGGGCCCCCTCGGCCAGGGCCTCGCCTCCTCCGTCGGCTTCGCCTACGCAGCCCGCTACGAGCGCGGCCTGTTCGATCCGGAGACGCCGGCGGGCGAGAGCCCCTTCGACCACTTCGTGTACGTCATCGCCGGCGACGGCGACATGCAGGAGGGCATCACCTCCGAGGCGTCCTCCCTCGCGGGGCACCAGGAGCTCGGCAACCTCATCGCCATCTACGACAGCAACCAGATCTCCATCGAGGACGACACCGACATCGCCTTCACCGAGGACGTGGCCGCGCGCTACGAGTCCTACGGCTGGCACGTGCAGCACGTCGACTGGAAGAAGACGGGCGAGTACGTCGAGGACGTCCAGGAGCTGTTCGACGCCGTCGAGGCCGCCAAGGCCGAGACGCGCAAGCCCTCGCTCATCATCCTCAAGACGATCATCGGCTGGCCCTCCCCGAAGAAGCAGAACTCGGGCAAGATCCACGGCTCCGCCCTCGGCGCCGAGGAGCTCGCGGCCGTCAAGCAGATCGTCGGATTCGACCCCGAGAAGAGCTTCGAGGTGCCGGACGGCGTCCTCGAGCACACCCGCCAGGCGATCGAGCGCGGACAGCAGCAGCACCGCGAGTGGGACGAGAAGCTCGCCGCGTGGGCCGAGGCGAACCCCGAGCGCAAGACGCTGCTCGACCGCGTCCTCGCCGGCGACGCCCCCGAGGGCCTCGACGAGGCGCTCCCCGTGTTCCCCGCGGGCAAGGACGTCTCCACGCGCGCCGCGTCCGGCAAGGTCATCAACGCCATCGCCGAGGTCATGCCCGAGCTGTGGGGCGGCTCCGCCGACCTCGCCGAGTCGAACAACACGACCATCGAGTCCGCGCCGTCCTTCGTCCCCGCCGAGCGCTCCACCGACATGTGGAAGGGCGACCCCTACGGCCGCGTCCTCCACTTCGGCATCCGCGAGCACGCCATGGGCGCGATCCTCAACGGCATCGTCCTCCACGGCAACACGCGCCCCTTCGGCGGCACGTTCCTCATCTTCAGCGACTACATGCGCCCGGCGGTCCGTCTCGCCGCGCTCATGAAGGCGCCGTCGATCTTCGTCTGGACGCACGACTCCGTCGCCCTCGGCGGCGACGGGCCGACGCACCAGCCGGTGGAGCAGCTCGCCAGCCTCCGCGCCATCCCGGGCCTCGACGTCATCCGCCCCGCGGACGCCAACGAGACCGCCCAGGCGTGGAAGACGATCCTGACGCGTCGCATGGGCCCCGCGGGTCTCGCGCTGTCGCGCCAGAACCTCCCCGTCGTCGAGCGCGGCACGGGCGACGCCACGGCCACCGAGTACGCCTCGGCGGCCGGCGTCGCGAAGGGCGCCTACGTCCTCGCCGACACCGAGGGCACGCCCGACGTGATCCTCATCGCCACGGGCTCCGAGGTGCAGTTCGCGCTCGAGGCCCGCGAGGCCCTCGCCGCGGACGGCGTGCAGGCTCGCGTGGTCAGCGCCCCGAGCCTCGAGTGGTTCGAGGAGCAGGACGCGGCGTACAAGGAGCACGTCCTCCCCGAGGCGGTCGCCGCGCGCGTCTCCGTCGAGGCGGGCATCTCGCTCTCCTGGAAGCAGTACGTCGGGCACCACGGCCGCAGCATCTCGATCGAGCACTTCGGCGCCAGCGCCGAGTACGAGGTCCTCTACCGCGAGTTCGGCATCACCACCGAGGCCGTCGTGAAGGCGGCAAAGGAGTCCATCGCCTCCCTCTAGAAGCTGACGAGGAGCGGGGCGGCAGAGCTGCTCCGCTCCCCGCCGGCCCGCCCGGATCGGCGCCCCCACCGGCGCGTCGATCGGGTACCCGGGAGGGGCGCACGCGTGCGCCCCTCCCCCGAGATCCTCACAACCAGCATGAAGAAGGCACAATGACCGACACCACATCCCCCACCGCGCAGCTCTCCGCCGCCGGCGTCAGCATCTGGCTCGACGACCTGTCCCGCGAGCGCATCGACGCCAAGGGCATCGAGAAGGTGATCGCCGACCGCGACGTCGTCGGCATCACGACCAACCCCACCATCTTCGCCTCCGCCCTCGCCAAGGGCGAGGCGTACGACGCCCAGGTCCGCGAGCTCGCGGCCGACGGCGCCGACGTCGACCGCGCGGTCTTCGAGATCACGACCCGCGACGTCGGCGAGGCGGCCCGGATCTTCCGCCCCGTCTACGACCGCACCGCCGGATTCGACGGCCGCGTCTCCATCGAGGTCTCCCCCGACTTCGCGAACGACACGCAGGCGACCATCGACGAGGCCCACAAGCTGTGGGACAAGATCGCCGAGCCCAACGTCATGATCAAGATCCCCGCGACCCGCGAGGGCCTCGAGGCGATCACCGAGGTCATCGGCGCCGGCATCAGCGTCAACGTCACGCTCATCTTCAGCCTCGAGCGCTACCGCGAGGTCATCAACGCGTACCTCACCGGCCTCGAGAAGGCGAAGGCGGCGGGCATCGACCTGTCGACCATCCACTCCGTCGCGTCCTTCTTCGTGTCGCGCGTCGACACCGAGATCGACAAGCGCCTCGACGCGCTCGGCACCGAGCAGGCCACCGCGCTGAAGAGCAAGGCCGGCGTCGCCAACGCGCAGCTCGCCTACCAGGCGTTCGAGCAGTCCTTCGCGTCCGAGCGCGCCCAGGGCCTCCTCGGCGCCGGCGCCAACAAGCAGCGTCCCCTCTGGGCCTCGACGGGCGTGAAGAGCCCCGACCTGCCCGACACGCTCTACGTCACGCAGCTCGTCGCCGCGGACGTCGTCAACACGATGCCGGAGAAGACGCTCGACGCGACCGCCGACCACGGCGTCATCGAGGGCGACACGATCACCGGCTCCTACGACGCCGCGAACGCGGTCCTCAACGAGGTCGACTCGCTCGGCATCTCCTACAAGGAGGTCACCGAGCTCCTCGAGAAGGAGGGCGTCGAGAAGTTCAAGGTGTCGTGGAGCGAGCTCATCGAGACCGTCACCAACGCCCTGGACGGCGCCAAGTGAGCGTCCGCATCGCGCTGAGCGGCGCGGCGGCCACGGCCGTCGAGACCCACGTGCCCGCGCTGGTCGAGGCGCACGTCGCGTCCGGCATCACGGGCCTCGACGGCACCCTCTGGGGGCCCGACGCCGAGTCCGAGGCCACCAAGCGCCTCGGCTGGACGCAGGCGGTCTCCGTCTCGCGTCCGCTCGTCGCCGAGATCACGGCGCTCCGCGAGGAGCTCCGCGGCGAGGGCGTCGACCATGTCGTCCTCGGCGGCATGGGCGGATCCTCGCTCGCGCCCGAGGTCATCACCCGCACCGCGGGCGTCGAGCTCACCGTCCTCGACTCGACCGACCCCGGTCAGGTCCTCGCCGCCCTCGGCGACCGCCTCGCCACCACGGTCGTGGTCATCTCGTCGAAGTCGGGCTCCACGCTCGAGACCGACAGTCAGAAGCGCGTCTACGAGAAGTCGTTCCGTGACGCGGGCATCGACCCGACCCGCCGCATCGTCATCGTGACCGACCCCGGCTCGCCGCTCGACGAGTCGGCACGCGCCGACGGCTACCGCGTGTTCAACGCGGACCCCGACGTCGGCGGCCGCTACAGCGCCCTGACCGCGTTCGGCCTCGTGCCGTCCGGCCTCGCCGGCGCCGACATCTCCGGCCTGCTCGACGAGGCGGAGGCCGCGTCCGCGCAGCTCGCCGTCGACGACGTGTCGAACCCGGGCCTCGTGCTCGGCGCCGCCATCGCCGGCACCTCGCCGCTGAAGGACAAGCTCGGCATCGTCTCCGACGGCACGCACATCGTGGGCTTCGGCGACTGGGTCGAGCAGCTCATCGCGGAGTCGACCGGCAAGCTCGGCACGGGCCTGTTGCCCGTCGTCCTGCCGACCGACGCCCCCGAGCTCTCGCTCGGCCTGGCCGACCTGCAGATCGCGCGGCTCGTCGCCGACGTCGACGCGCACGACGCCGCCGAGGGCGAGATCGTCATCAGCGGCACGCTCGGCGCGCAGATCCTCACGTGGGAGTACGCCGTCGCCGTCGCGGGACGCCTGCTCGAGATCAACCCGTTCGACCAGCCCGACGTGGAGGCCGCCAAGGTCGCCGCGCGCGGACTGCTCGACGACCGCCCAGCGCCCGAGGCTCCCGTCGTCACGACGGACGGCATCGAAGTCCGCGGCACGAGCGACGTCACCGACGGCGCGACCGACGTCTCCTCGGCGATCGACGCCCTCCTCGCGCACGTCGGCCCCACGGGCTACGTGGCGGTCCAGGCGTTCGTCGACCGCCTCGCGCTCCCCGAGCTCGAGCGCCTCCGCGACGCCGTGGCCCGCAAGGCCGGCCGTCCGGTCACGTTCGGCTGGGGACCGCGGTTCCTCCACTCCACGGGGCAGTTCCACAAGGGCGGCACCCCCGTCGGCGTGTTCCTGCAGATCACCGCGGACGCGGCGTCGGACCTGGAGATCCCGGACCGCCCCTTCACCTTCGGCGAGCTCATCCAGGCGCAGGCCGCCGGCGACGCCACCGTGCTCGCCGAGCACGGCCGTCCCGTCCTGCGACTGAACCTGACCGACCCCACCACGGACGCCCGGGCTCTGCTCTCGACGCTCGAATGACCGCATCGCCGGATCCGTCCGGCAGATCGAGGAGTTACATGTCGCCGGTGGATATCACCCCGGAATTCAATCCCCTGCGGATCCCGTCAGACCGACGGCTGAACCGCATCGCGGGGCCCAGCAGCCTCATCATCTTCGGCGTGACGGGTGACCTGTCGCGCAAGAAGCTGATGCCGGCCGTCTACGACCTCGCCAACCGGGGGCTCCTGCCCCCCGGCTTCGCGCTCATCGGCTTCGCCCGGAGGGACTGGGAGGACCAGGACTTCGAGCAGGTCGTGTACGAGGCCGTCAAGCAGTACTCGCGCACCAAGTTCGACGAGGACGTCTGGCGCCAGCTGGCCCAGGGCATCCGATTCGTGCAGGGCACCTTCGACGACGACGAGGCGTTCCAGACGCTGAAGGACATCACGGAGGAGCTCGACCGCGAGCGGGGCACGATGGGGAACCACGCGTTCTACCTGTCGATCCCGCCGAAGTCCTTCCCGCTGGTCACCGAGCAGCTCCGCCGCTCGGGACTCGCGGAGCAGAAGGAGGGCCACTGGCGCCGCGTCGTCATCGAGAAGCCCTTCGGCAGCGACCTCAAGACGGCCCGCGAGCTCAACGCGGTCGTCGAGACGGTCTTCCCGCCGGACTCGGTGTTCCGCATCGACCACTACCTGGGCAAGGAGACGGTCCAGAACATCCTGGCGCTGCGCTTCGCCAACCAGCTCTACGAGCCCCTGTGGAACGCGAACTACGTCGACCACGTGCAGATCACCATGGCCGAGGACATCGGCGTGGGCGGTCGTGCCGGGTACTACGACGGCATCGGCGCGGCGCGCGACGTGATCCAGAACCACCTCCTGCAGCTCCTCGCCCTCACGGCCATGGAGGAGCCCGTCGCGTTCGACGCGTCGAGCCTCCGGGACGAGAAGGAGAAGGTGCTGTCGGCGGTGCGCCTGCCGAAGGACCTCTCCACCGCCACCGCCCGCGGGCAGTACGCCGGCGGATGGCAGGGCGGCGAGGAGGTCGTGGGCTTCCTCGACGAGGACGGCATGGACCCCGAGTCCCTGACCGAGACCTACGCGGCCATGCGGCTCGACATCAACACCCGACGCTGGGCCGGCGTGCCGTTCTACCTTCGGGCGGGCAAGCGCCTCGGCCGCCGCGTGACGGAGATCGCGGTCGTGTTCAAGCGCGCGCCGCAGAACCTCTTCGCGGAGGACCAGACCTCGGCGCTCGGGCAGAACGCCCTCGTCATCCGGGTGCAGCCCGACGAGGGAGTCACCATCCGCTTCGGCTCCAAGGTGCCGGGCGCGGGGATGCAGGTGCGCGACGTCACCATGGACTTCGGCTACGGCCACGCCTTCACGGAGGCGAGCCCGGAGGCGTACGAGAGGCTCATCCTCGATGTGCTGCTCGGCGACCCGCCGCTCTTCCCCCGCCACCAGGAGGTCGAGCTGAGCTGGAAGATCCTGGACCCCATCGAAGAATTCTGGCGCACGCAGGGCCAGCCCGAGCAGTACCGTCCGGGCACCTGGGGGCCGGCCTCGGCCGACGAGCTCCTCGCCCGCGACGGACGGACCTGGAGGCGGCCATGAGAGTCGATCTGCCGAACACCACCACCGCCAAGATCTCGAAGGCGCTCGTCAAGATCCGCGAGGAGGGCGGCGCGGTCGCCCTCGGCCGCGTCCTGACGCTCGTCATCTCGACGTCGCACGGCAGCGAGGAGGAGGCCATCGAGGCGGCCAACGACGCGTCGCGCGAGCACCCGATGCGCGTCATCGTGATCTCCACCGAGCGCGGCACGCAGACGGCGACGACGGCCGAGTCGGCTCGCGTCGACGCGGAGATCCGCGTGGGCGGCGACGCCGGCGCGAGCGAGGTCGTCGTGCTCCGCGTGTACGGCGCGGCCGCCGAGGACGAGGAGAGCCTGGTCACCGGTCTCCTCCTCCCCGACGCGCCCGTCGTGGCGTGGTGGCCGCACGACGCGCCCGCGGTCGTCAGCCAGTCGCCGCTCGGCCGCATCGCGCAGCGCCGCATCACGGACTCGTCCACGAGCAGCAACCCGCGCGTGGCCCTGCAGCACCTGGCCGAGACGTACGCGCCGGGCGACACGGACTTCGCCTGGACGCGTCTCACCCTGTGGCGGGCGCTGCTCGCCGCGGTTCTCGACCAGCCGCCGTACGAGCCCGTCACGCAGGTGGAGGTGTCCGGCGCCGCCGACTCCCCCTCCACCGTGCTGCTGGCCGCGTGGCTGGGCCTGCAGCTGCAGGTCCCGGTGCTGCACGAGGTCACGACCCGGGCCACGGGCTCGAGCGGGATCCACGGCGTGCGGCTCCACCGCGCGTCCGGCGTGATCGACCTCGACCGGCCCATCGCGAACGTGGCGACGCTCAAGCAGCCGAACCAGCCGACGCACGATGTGAGCCTCCCGCGCCGCAGCCTCCGGGACTGCCTGGCCGAGGAGCTCCGGCGCCTCGACCCCGACTCGCTCTACGGCGACGTGATCCGTCACGGCCTCGAGCGGTCGACCGCGGGCCAGGGGTACATCACCGCGTCCACCACCGCACGGAAGGACTCGGCCGACCGATGACGAACGACCGCAGGGTGCTCGTGCACCCCGACAAGAAGGCCATGACCGGCTCCGTCGCCGCGCGCTTCCTCACGAAGCTCGTCGACATCCTGGATGAGGAGGAGACGGCCAACGTCGTCCTCACCGGGGGGACGGTGGGCCCGAGCATCCTCGCGGCCGTGAACGAGTCCGCGGCGCGCGACAGCGTCGACTGGACCCGCGTCCACTTCTGGTTCGGCGACGAGCGCTGGCTCCCGCAGGGCGACCCCGAGCGCAACGACACCACGGTGCGCGAGGCCCTGCTCGACCACATCGACCTGCCCGCCGAGAACGTCCACGCCATGGGCGCGAGCGACCAGGGCTCGAGCCTGGACGAGGCCGTCGCGGCGTACACGGAGGAGCTCGCCGAGCACGCGAACGGCGAGACGACCCTCCCCCGCTTCGACATCACCTTCCTGGGTGTCGGGCCGGACGGTCACGTCGCGTCGCTGTTCCCGGACAGCGAGGGCATCCGCACGATGGACGCCGCGGTCATCGGCGTGCGCAACTCCCCGAAGCCGCCGGCCGAGCGCATCTCCCTCACGCTGCCGGTGCTCAACTCGTCGCTCCGGATCTGGATGGTGCTCGCGGGTCCGGACAAGGCGTTCGCGCTGGGTCTCGCCCTCGCGGGAGCCGACCGCACCGAGGTGCCCGTCGCCGGCATCAAGGGCCGCAAGCGGACGGTGTTCTTCATCGACCGCGAGGCCGCTGCGGACGTGCCGGAGAACCTCCGGCTGTCGTCCTACTGACGACGGCAGCCGGTGCGAGCCGGACGATGCCGTGACGGGCGGGTCTCCTCGTGAGGCCCGCCCGTCGTCGTCCACCCGGCCGCCCGCCGCACACGCGGAACGGAGAACGCCCCCGTCCGATGGACGGGGGCGTTCGTCGTGATGACGCGGTGCGGTGGGCTACTTGGTGGCCTTCACGGTGCCGCGGCGGGCGCGGAGCTGCTCCAGCGCCTCCTCGAGGAGCTGGCTCGCCTCCTCCTCGCTGCGACGCTCCTTCACGTAGGCGAGGTGCGTCTTGTAGGGCTCGAGCTTGGCGACCGACGGCGGGTTGGCCTTGTCGCGCCCGGCCGGCAGACCCGACTGCGGGGAGTCGATGGTCTCGGGGATCTCCTCCTCGGGCAGGTTCGCCGCGAAGTGGCGGACGGTCTCGTTGCCGAGGGCGTCCCAGTACGAGATCGAGATGCGCTCCGCGTGGAAGCCGCGGTCCTGCTCGCCCATGGGGCCCGCGCCGACGCGCGAACCGCGGATGGCGCTTCCTCCTGATGCCATGTGGCTGCTCCCTACAATCCGGTGTCGAACTTGGTGATCAGCCCGAGGACCACGATGCACGTGACCCAGACGAGGCCGAGGATGACGGTGATGCGGTTCAGATTCCGCTCGGCCACGCCCGACGAGCCGAGGCTCGACGTGGTGCCGCCCCCGAACATGTCGGAGAGACCGCCGCCCCGCCCCTTGTGCAGCAGGATGAGCATGGTCAGCAGGAGGCTGGTGATTCCCAGAACCACCTGCAGGACTACCTGGAGGATTTCCACGTGCGGCCTTTCGGGTGCGGTGCTGTGGCCGATTCGACCGGTGAACGGCCGATGGGCCGCTGTCGATTATAGCGGGCGCCTGGATGCGGCGAGCCGCCCGCGCCCGGATGGACGCGAACGGCTCGTGGACACCCGCGGATCAGACCCCGACGTGGGAGCGGAACCGCGCGATGGCGGAGAACTCCTGGACGTCGAGGCTGGCGCCGCCGACGAGCGCGCCGTCGACGTCGGGCTCGCGGAGGAATCCCGCGATGTTGCCGGACTTGACCGAGCCGCCGTAGAGGATCCGCGTCACCGCGGCCGCCTCGTCGCCGAGAAGCTCGGCGACGACGGCCCGGAGGGGCGCCGCCACCTGCTGCGCCTGCTCGGGCGTGGCCGCCTTGCCGGATCCGATGGCCCAGACGGGCTCGTAGGCGATGACCACGTCGGCGCCCTTCGGGAGACCCTGGAGCGCGACGCGCAGCTGGGCCACGGGGACGGCGCTCGCGCCGTGCTCCTCGAGGTCCGCCGCGGTCTCGCCCACGCAGATCACCGGGACGATGCCGTGCTGCACGGCGGCCGCCGACTTCGCGGCCACCTGCTCGTCGGTCTCGCCGTGCAGCGTGCGCCGCTCGGAGTGGCCGACGATGACGTACCGGCAGGCGAGCTGCGCCAGGAACGACGCGGAGATCTCACCCGTGTACGCGCCCGACGCACGCGCGGACACGTCCTGCGCGCCGTAGGCGATCTCGAGCTTGTCCGCCGTCACCAGCGTCTGCACGCTGCGGATGTCGGTGAAGGGCGGGAACACCGCCACCTCCGCGTCCGTCGAGTCGTGCTTGGCGTCCTTGAGGCTCCAGGCGAGCTTCTGCACGAACGCGATGGCCTGGAGATGATCCAGGTTCATCTTCCAGTTGCCCGCGATGAGGGGCGTGCGCCCCTGCGGGCGATCGGTCACTGCCATCCGAGGACCTCCAGTCCCGGCAGGCGCTTCCCCTCGAGGAACTCGAGGCTCGCGCCGCCTCCGGTCGAGATGTGACCGAAGCGGTCATCATCGAATCCGAGCGCGCGGACGGCTGCGGCGCTGTCGCCGCCGCCGACCACGGAGAGCCCCTCGACGCGAGTGAGCGCGTCGGCGACCGTCTTCGTGCCGGCCGCGAACGGCTCCAGCTCGAAGACGCCCATGGGGCCGTTCCAGAACACCGTCGTGGAACCGCGGATGATGCCCGCGAACGCGTCGGCGGTCTCGGGCCCGATGTCGAGCCCCAGCCCCTTCGCTCCCGCGGGCGTCTCCTCGATCGCGTCGGCACGCGTGACCTGGTGGGCGGCATCGGCGGAGAACCCGTCGGCGACGACGACGTCGGTGGGGAGCACGATCTTCACGCCGCGCTCCTCCGCTTCGGCCAGGTAGCCCTTGACGGTCTCGACCTGGTCCTCCTCGAGGAGGCTCGCGCCCACCTCGTGGCCCTGCGCCTTGAGGAACGTGAACAGCATCCCGCCGCCGATGAGCAGCGAGTCGACGCGCGGCAGCAGGTGGCCGATCACGCCGAGCTTGTCGGACACCTTGGATCCGCCGAGGACGACCGTGTAGGGCCGCTCCGGGTTCTCCGTCAGGCGGTCGAGGACCTCGAGCTCGCTCGCGATGAGCGAGCCGGCGGCGCTGGGGAGCGCCGAGGCGAGCTCGAACACGCTGGCCTGCTTGCGGTGCACGACGCCGAAGCCGTCGGACACGAACGCGTCCCCGAGCTGGGCGATCGACTCCGCGAAGCCGCGGCGCACGGCCTCGTCCTTGCTGGTCTCCTCCGCGTGGAAGCGGAGGTTCTCGAGCACGACGACGTCGCCGTCGCCGAGCGCGTCGACGGCCGCACGGGCCGAGTCGCCCACGGTGTCGGTCGCGAATGCCACGTCGGCGCCCAGCAGCTCGCCGAGGCGGGCCGCTACGGGACGGAGGCTGTACTTCTCGTCGGGCGTGCCGTCGGGGCGGCCGAGGTGCGAGATGACGACGACGCGGGCCCCGGCCTCGCGGAGACCCGTGAGGGTCCCCAGCGAGGCGCGGATGCGCCCGTCGTCACCGATCACGCCGTCCTTCAGGGGGACGTTGAGGTCGCAGCGCACGATGACGCGGCGTCCCCGGAGATCCCCCAGGGAGTCGATGGTGCGGAGTGCCACGGCCGGTTACAGGCGGTCGGCGACGTACTCGGTGAGGTCGACGAGGCGGTTGGAGTAGCCCCACTCGTTGTCGTACCACGACGCGACCTTGACCTGGTTGCCGATGACCTTCGTGAGGCCGGCGTCGAAGATCGAGGAGTGCGGGTCGTTGACGATGTCGCTCGAGACGATCGGGTCCTCGGTGTACTTGAGGATGCCCTTGAGGGGGCCCTCGGCGGCGGCCTTGTACGCCGCGTTGACCTGCTCGACCGTGACGTTCGCCGTGGTCTCGATGGTGAGGTCGGTGATCGAGCCGGTGGGCACGGGCACGCGGAGCGCGTAGCCGTCGAGCTTGCCGACGAGCTCCGGGATGACGAGGCCGAGCGCCTTGGCGGCACCCGTCGACGTGGGGATGATGTTGACGGCGGCGGCGCGGGCGCGGCGCAGGTCGCTGTGCGGGCCGTCCTGCAGGTTCTGGTCGGCCGTGTAGGCGTGGACCGTCGTCATGAGACCGCGCTCGATGCCGAACTCGTCGAGGAAGACCTTGGCGAGGGGCGCGAGGCAGTTCGTGGTGCAGGACGCGTTGGAGATCACGTCGTGGGTGGCGGGGTCGTAGGTGCCCTCGTTGACGCCGAGGACCAGGGTCGCGACGTTGTCGCCCGTGGCGGGCGCGGAGACGAGGACCTTCTTGGCGCCGGCGGTGATGTGCTTGCGCGCGTCCTCCGCCTTGGTGAAGCGGCCCGTGGACTCGATGACGATCTCGACGCCCAGCTCGCCCCAGGGGAGGTTCGCGGGGTCGCGCTCCTCGAGGACGCGGATGGCCTTGCCGTTGACGACGATGTTGTCGCCGTCGAGCTCGACCGTGGCGTCGAGGCGGCCGGTGATGGAGTCGTACTTGAGCAGGTGCGCGAGCGCCTTGTTGTCGGTGAGGTCGTTCACCGCGACGATCTCGATGTCGCTGCCCTTGGCCAGCGCTGCGCGGAAGTAGTTGCGGCCGATGCGGCCGAAGCCGTTGATGCCGATCTTGACGGTCACGAGTTCTCCTGGGGTTCTGCGCGCGCGGAGGCGGCGGGTGGGTGGTGGAGGTCCGGGGCGGGAGTCCCGGCGTGCGATGTCCGCGGGCGGCCGGGGTCTCCCGGCCGGCCTCCCGCGGATGCGGCTACGAGAGGAGGAAGAGGCCCTGCGTCTTCGTGCGGGTCGCCTCGAAGCGCGCCTGCACGTCGGCCCAGTTGACGATGTTCCAGAACGCCTTGACGTAGTCGGCCTTGACGTTGACGTAGTCGAGGTAGAAGGCGTGCTCCCACATGTCCAGCAGCAGGATGGGGACGGTCGCCGCGGCGAGGTTGCCCTGGTGGTCGTAGAGCTGCTCGATGATGAGCTTCTCGCCGAGGGAGTCCCACGCGAGGATGCTCCAGCCCGAGCCCTGGATGCCGAGGGCCGACGCGGTGAAGTGCGCCTGGAACTTCTCGTACGAGCCGAAGAACTCGTCGATGGCGGCGGCCAGCTCGCCGGTGGGCTTGTCGCCGCCGTCCGGGCTGAGGTTGTTCCAGAAGACCGTGTGGTTGACGTGGCCCGCGAGGTTGAACGCGAGGTCCTTCTGCAGCTTGTTGACGAAGGTCAGGTCGCCGGCGTCGCGCGCCTCCTGCAGCTTGACGAGGGCGGTGTTCGCGCCGTCGACGTACGTCTTGTGGTGCTTGTCGTGGTGCAGCTCCATGATGCGGCCGCTGATGCTCGGCTCGAGGGCCGAGTAGTCGTACGGGAGGTCGACGAGAGTGTAGTCAGCCATAGGTGTATCTCCTCTTCATTGCCCGGGGGCTCCCGGCCACAGGCCGGGGGTGGGTGACGGGTCGAGTCTAGTCCGGCGGCCCTCCGCGCCACCTGGCCGGATGACGTCCGGCGTCCGGCGGGTCACCGCGGCCCGGTGCGGGCTCGGCACGGCGCAGATGCCCGGATCGGAGGGGTCGCGGCAGCGGCTCAGACGTCGTCGAGGTCGGCCGGCAGGTTCGCGTCGGTGCCCGGGAGGCCCTCGTCGACGGCCTTCTTGTCGGCCATGGCGAGCAGGCGGCGGATGCGGCCCGCGACGGCGTCCTTCGTCATGGGCGGGTCGGCGTGGTGGCCGAGCTCGTCGAGGCTGGAGTCGCGGAACCGGAGGCGGAGGTCGCCCGCGTACTTGAGGTGCTCCGGGATGTCCGGGCCGAGGATCTCCATGGCCCGCTCGACACGCGCGCACGCGGCGACGGCGGCCTGGGCGGAGCGGCGGAGGTTCGCGTCGTCGAAGTTGACGAGCCGGTTCGCGGTGGCGCGGACCTCGCGGCGCTGGCGCATCTCCTCCCAGTTGAGGACGGTGCCCTGGGCGCCCATGACGCGCAGCATCTGCCCGATGGCGTCGCCGTCGCGGATCACGACGCGGTGCACGCCGCGGACCTCGCGGGCCTTGGCGCTGACGTCGAGGCGGCCGGCGGCGCCGACGAGCGCCATGGCGGCCTCGTTGCCCGGGCAGGTGACCTCGAGGGCGGCCGATCGCCCCGGATCCGTGAGGGTGCCTGCGGCGAGGAACGCGCCTCGCCAGACGGCCGCGATCTCCTCGCGCGAGCCCGTGGTGAGGCGGTTCGGGAGGCCGCGGATCGGGCGACGGCGGGCGTCGAGCAGGCCCGTCTGGCGGGCGAGCGTCTCGCCGCCCTCCATCACGCGGACCAGGTAGTGCGTGGCGCGGCGCATGCCGGAGGCCGGGACCACCGAGATGTCGCTGCGCACTCCGTACAGCTCCGCGAGGTCCTTGCGGACGCGGCGGGCCAGCATGGGGGTGTCGAGCTCTGACTCCACCGCGATGCGGTTGGAGATGAGGTGGAGCCCGCCGGAGAAGCGCAGGATGGTGGCCAGCTCGGCGGCCCTCACCGTGGTCTTGCTGACCTCGACGCGTGACAGTTCTTCCTTGACGTCCGAGGTCAGAGGCAAATGCTTACTCCCTTGATGAGATGGGTGCCCTACTCCCGGCCGAGGTCGCGGTGCTTCGTGCTGACAGCGACGCCGGGAAGGGCGCGGAGGAGGCTGGAGAGCTCCTCGGCGACGGCCACCGAGCGGTGCTTGCCGCCGGTACAGCCGATAGCGATCGTAGCGTGTCTCTTGTTCTCGCGCTGGTACCCCGCGAGCACCGGGGAGAGCGCGCGGGCGTAGGCCCGGACGAACTCCTCAGCCCCCTCCTGGCCCAGCACGTACTCGCTGACGGCCTTGTCACGACCCGTCAGCGGGCGGAGCTCCGGGGTCCAGAACGGGTTCGGCAGGAATCGCATGTCGGCCACCATGTCGGCGTCCGCCGGGGTCCCGTACTTGAAGCCGAAGCTCATGACGGTGACGCGCACGCCGGCGTCGTCCGCGCCGCTGAACTGCTCGGTGATGGCCGTGGCCAACTGGTGGATGTTGAGCTCGGAGGTGTCGATGACGAGGTCGCTGGCCTCGCGGATCTCGATCATGCGCGCGCGCTCGGCCGCGATGCCGTCGAGCAGCGTGCCGTTGCCCTGGAGCGGATGCGGTCGGCGCACCTGCTCGAAGCGCCGCACGAGCGCCGCGTCGGTCGCCTCGAGGAAGAGGACCCGGAGCCGGGGACCCGTGCCGAACGTCTGGAGGATGTCGCGGAGCTCCGAGAAGAAGTCGCCCCCGCGGACGTCGACCACCGCGGCGATCTTGGGGAGGGACGTGCCCGCACGGCCGGCGAGCTCGACGAGCGGCTTGAGCATCTGCGGCGGGAGGTTGTCGACCACGTACCAGCCGAGGTCCTCCAGCGCGTTGCCGACGGTGGAGCGGCCCGCGCCGGACATGCCCGTGACGATCATGACGTCCTGCTGGGGGTTCTCCACGCTCATGCGGGCTTGCACCTCTCGTCGCGCTGTCGGTGGATCCAGTCTAGGTGCGACCCACGACCCCGGGTCGGGCCCGGTCAGGAGCGGAGGCGCTCGTAGACGGCCTGGGCGAGCGTCGGTCCGATGGTGCGGACCGCGGCGATCTCCTCCACCTCGGCCTGCTTGAGCTTCGCGACCGAGCCGAACTGCTGGAGCAGGCGCTGCACGCGCGACGGCCCGAGTCCCGGGATCTCGTTGAGCACCGACGTGATGTCGCGCTTCCGCCGGGCGCGCTGGTGCGTGATCGCGAACCGGTGCGCCTCGTCGCGGATGCGCTGGATGAGGAAGAGGGCGTCGCTGTTGCGCGGCAGGATGATGGGGTAGTCGGAGTCCGGCAGCCAGATCTCCTCGAGGCGCTTCGCGATGCCCGCGAGCTGGATCCCCGTGACCCCCGACTCTTCGAGCGCCCGCTGGGCGGCGGCGACCTGCGGCTGCCCGCCGTCGACGATGAGCAGGTTCGGGCTGTAGGAGAACTTGTTGACCGGGGGCGCCTCGCCGAGCTCAGGCGGAGCGGCATCCGCCGGCACCTCCGCCTCCTTGCCGAGGTAGGCGAGGCGGCGCGTGATGACCTGGTGGATGGACTCGGTGTCGTCCGAGGAGTCGGCGATGTTGAAGCGGCGGTACTGGTCCTTGCGCGGCAGGCCGTCCTCGAAGACCACCATGGACGCGACGATGTTCGTGCCGCTCAGGTGCGAGACGTCGTAGCACTCCATGCGCAGCGGCGCGTCGGGCATGCCGAGCGCCTCCTGGATGTCGGCCAGCGCCTTCGAGCGCGTGGTGAAGTCGGAGCTGCGGCGCGTCTTGTAGAGCATGAGCGCGTTCTGCGCGTTGGTCGCCGCCGTCTGCGCGAGCGCGGCCTTGTCCCCGCGCTGGGCGACCCGCAGGTCGACCTGCCACGAGCTCGGTCGCCCCCGGCGGACGGTGCCGTCGTCCTCCCCCGCCGCCCGTCGCTGGCTCAGCCACAGCTCGAGTTCGGCGGCGTCGGCCGGCAGCTCCGGGACGAGGACCTCGCGCGGCGGATGCGCCTCGTCCTCGTAGGCGTTGTGGAGCACCGTCTCGACGAGCTCGCCGATGCCGATGTCGAGCTCCTTGTCGACCACCCACGTGCGCGTGCCCCGGATGCGTCCGCCGCGGACCATGAACTGCTGCACTGCCGCGGCGAGCTCGTCCGCGGCGATGCCGAACACGTCGGCGTCGACACGGTCGTCGAACACGACCGCGGTCTTCGAGAGCGCGGCCTCGAGGGCGCCGATGTCGTCGCGGTGGCGGGCGGCGGCCTCGTAGTCCATCTCCGCGGCGGCGTCCTTCATCCGCTGGGTGAGCTGGCCCACGTACTTCGAGTCGTTGCCCGCCATGAAGCTCACGAAGTCGTCCGCGATCTCGCGGTGCTCCTCCTCCGAGACGCGGCCGACGCAGGGCGCGGCGCAGCGGCCGATGTCGCCCAGCAGGCACGGGCGGTTGGTCTGGCGGGCGCGCTTGAAGGTGCTCTCGGAGCAGGACCGCACGGGGAAGACCTTGAGCATGTGGTCGACCGTCTCGCGGATGGCCCACACCTTCGTGTACGGCCCGAAGTACTTGGCGCCGCGGATCTTCCGGTTGCGGGTGACCATGACCCGCGGGTACTCCTCGCCCAGCGTGACCGCCAGGTACGGGTACGACTTGTCGTCCCGGAACTTGACGTTGAAGGGCGGGTCGAACTCCTTGATCCACGTGAACTCGAGCTGCAGAGCCTCGAACTCGCTGCCGACCACGGTCCACTCCACCCCGGCCGCGGACGTGACCATGCGACGGGTGCGCTCGTGCAGGCTCTCGAGCGGCGCGAAGTAGTTGGCGAGGCGGGCCCGGAGGTTGTTCGCCTTGCCCACGTAGAGCACGCGGTCCGCGGCGTCGCGGAAGCGGTACACGCCCGGCGACGTGGGGATCTCCCCCGCCGCCGGACGGTACCCGACGGTGTCGGCGCGGGCCATCAGACGGCCGCGCGCTCCTCGCGCGCACGCGACGACGCGACCGCGGAGGCCTCCGCCTCGGCCTCGAATACCTCGCGGAGGAACCCGCCGGTGTAGCTCTCCGGCACCGTGGCGAGGTGCTCGGGGGTCCCCGTCGCCAGGACAGTGCCGCCGCCCGCGCCGCCCTCGGGGCCCATGTCGATGAGCCAGTCGGCGGACTTGATGACGTCGAGGTTGTGCTCGATGACGATGACGGTGTTGCCCTTGTCGACCAGGCCGTTGAGCACGAGCAGGAGCTTGCGCACGTCCTCGAAGTGGAGCCCCGTGGTCGGCTCGTCGAGCACGTAGACGCTGCGCCCGTTCGACCGTCGCTGCAGCTCCGTCGACAGCTTGACGCGCTGCGCCTCGCCGCCGGAGAGGGTCGTGGCGCTCTGCCCGAGACGCACGTAGCCGAGGCCCACGTCGACGAGCGTCTTCATGAAGCGGTGGATGGCCTGAATCGGCTCGAAGAACTCCGCCGCCTCGCTGATGGACATGTCGAGCACCTCCGCGATGCTCTTGCCCTTGTAGTGCACGCTCAGGGTGTCGCGGTTGTAGCGCGCTCCCCCGCACACCTCGCACGCCACGTACACGTCGGGCAGGAAGTTCATCTCGATCTTGATGGTGCCGTCGCCGGAGCACGCCTCGCAGCGCCCGCCCTTGACGTTGAAGCTGAAGCGGCCGGGCAGGTAGCCGCGCGCCTTGGCCTCGGTGGTCTCGGCGAACAGGGTGCGGATCCGGTCGAACACGCCCGTGTAGGTGGCCGGGTTCGAGCGCGGGGTGCGGCCGATGGGGTTCTGGTCGACGTGGACGACCTTGTCGAGGTTCTCGAGACCCGTGACGCGGGCGTGCTTGCCCGGGACCTTGCGCGCGCCGTTGAGCTCGTTGGCGAGCACGCGGTACAGGATGTCGTTCACGAGCGACGACTTGCCCGATCCGCTGACGCCCGTGACGGCCGTGAGCGTGCCGAGCGGGAACGCCGCCGTGACGTTCTGCAGGTTGTTGGCGCGGGCGCCCACCACCTGGATCTGCCTCTTCCTGTCGATCTTGCGGCGCTTCGCCGGCGTCGCGATGGCTCGACGGCCCGCGAGGTAGTCGCCCGTGAGCGACTCGCGGTTCTCGATGAGACCCGCGTAGGAGCCGGAGTGGACGACCTTGCCGCCGTTGACGCCCGCGCCCGGTCCGATGTCGACGATCCAGTCGGCCGTGCGGATGGTGTCCTCGTCGTGCTCGACGACGATGAGCGTGTTGCCGAGATCGCGGAGCTTCACGAGCGTCTCGATGAGCCGGCGGTTGTCGCGCTGGTGCAGCCCGATGGAGGGCTCGTCGAGCACGTAGAGCACGCCCGTGAGACCGGAGCCGATCTGCGTGGCCAGGCGGATGCGCTGCGCCTCGCCGCCCGAGAGCGACGCCGCGGCGCGCGCCAGGTTGAGGTAGTTGAGGCCCACCTCGATGAGGAAGTCGAGCCGCACTCGGATCTCGCGTAGCACCTGCGCGGCGATGTGCGCCTCGCGATCGGTGAGCTCGAGCTGCGCCATGAAGGTCTGCGCGTCGGAGAGGCTCATCTCCGCGACGTCCGCGATGTTCGCGCCGTGCACGAGCACCGCGAGCACCTCGGGCTTCAGGCGCTTGCCGTCGCACACCGGGCACGGGATCTCGCGCAGGTACTCGCCCCAGCGGGCGCGCTGGTTGTCGGTCTCGGCCTGGGCGAACTGGCGCTCGATGTAGGGCATGACGCCCTCGAAGCCGGAGGAGTAGGTCATCTCGCGGCCGTAGCGGTTCTTCCACTTGACCTGGACCTCGAAGTCGTTGCCGCGGAGGACCGCCTCGCGGACCTCCTCCGACAGCTTCCGCCAGGGCGTGGTGAGCGAGAACTTCAGATCGCGCGCGAGGCCCGCGAGCAGCTTCTCGTAGTACTGGAAGAGGCCCTTGCCCTGCGTGGTCCACGGCAGGATGACCCCGTCGGCGATGCTCAGCGACTCGTCGCCGATGAGCAGCTCCTGGTCGACCGACATGCGCGTGCCGAGGCCCGAGCACTCGGGGCAGGCGCCGAACGGGGCGTTGAAGGAGAACGTGCGCGGCTCGATCTCGGTGAGCTGGATCGGGTGGTTGTTCGGGCAGGACAGCTTCTCCGAGTACGTCTGGAGGCCGGCGGGGCCCTCGACGTCGACGAAGTCGATCATCACGATGCCGTCGGTGAGGCGGAGCGCGGTCTCGAGCGAGTCGGTGAGGCGCCCGAGGATGTCGTCGCTCGCGACGAGCCGGTCGACCACGACCGAGATGTCGTGCTTGTACTGCTTCTTGAGCTTGGGCGGCGAGCTGAGCTGGATGAGCTCCCCGTCGACGATGGCGCGCGAGTAGCCGCCCGAGGCGAGCTCGGCGAAGAGGTCGACGAACTCCCCCTTCTTCTGCGACACGATGGGGCTGACGATCTGGTACCTGGTGCCGGTCTCCAGCTCCATGAGCTGGTCGGCGATCTGCTGCACCGTCTGCCGCGAGATGCGCTCCCCGCACACGGGGCAGTGGGCGACGCCGATGCGGGCCCAGAGGAGGCGCATGTAGTCGAAGATCTCGGTGATGGTGCCGACCGTGGACCGCGGGTTGCGGTTCGTGGACTTCTGGTCGATGGAGACCGCGGGGCTCAGCCCCTCGATGAAGTCGACGTCCGGGCGGTCGACCTGCCCGAGGAACTGACGCGCGTACGCCGACAGCGACTCGACGTAACGGCGCTGCCCCTCGGCGAAGATCGTGTCGAACGCGAGGGACGACTTGCCGGACCCGGACAGGCCCGTGAAGACGACGAGCGAGTCGCGCGGGATGTCGAGGTCGACGTCGCGGAGGTTGTGGACGCGAGCGCCGCGGACGCTCAGGAGGGACGAGGACTCGACGGGGGAGATGGACACCCGTCCATCGTATGCGTCGCCACCGACACCTCCGACGGCGCGGGGGTCGGCGGCCATGGCCGCTCCCCCACGCCGACCCGTCAGGACAGGTGCCCGGCCTTCTCCATCTGCCGGAGCTCCCGCTTGAGGTCACCCAGCTCGTCGCGGAGGCGTGCCGCGAGCTCGAACTTGAGCTCGCCCGCGGCCTGCAGCATCTGGTCGTTGAGGTCGGAGATGATCGTCTCCAGCTCGTTCGCCCCTGCTGCCGCCTTGCCCTCGCGTCGGAGGTTCGGCGTGGGCGAGCGCTTGCCGCCGCCGCGCCCCTCGAGCATCTTCTTCGTGTCCTCGCCCTCGCGCGCCAGGATCTCCGTGATGTCGGCGATGCGCTTGCGCAGCGGGGTGGGGTCGATGCCGTGCTCGGTGTTGTACGCGACCTGCCTCTCGCGACGCCGGTCGGTCTCCTCGATGGCGCGCTTCATGCTGTCGGTGAGGACGTCGGCGTACATGTGCACCTCGCCGGAGACGTTGCGCGCCGCGCGGCCGATGGTCTGGATGAGCGACGTGGACGACCGCAGGAAGCCCTCCTTGTCGGCGTCGAGGATGGCGACGAGCGACACCTCCGGCAGGTCGAGGCCCTCGCGCAGCAGGTTGATGCCGACCAGCACGTCGTAGATGCCGGCGCGCAGCTCGCTGAGCAGCTCGACGCGGCGGAGCGTGTCGACGTCCGAGTGGAGGTAGCGCACGCGCACGCCCGCCTCGGCGAAGTAGTCGGTGAGCTCCTCGGCCATCTTCTTGGTGAGGGTGGTGACGAGGATGCGCTCGTCCTTCTCCACCCGGATGCGGATCTGCTCCAGCAGGTCGTCGATCTGGCCCTTCGTGGGCTTCACCACGATGGCCGGGTCCACCAGACCCGTGGGGCGGATGATCTGCTCGACCACGCCGTCGCCCATGCCGAGCTCGTACTTGCCGGGCGTCGCCGACATGTACACGGTCTGCGGCACGCGCTCGGTGAACTCGTTCCACTTCAGCGGCCGGTTGTCGAGCGCGCTGGGCAGGCGGAAGCCGTGCTCCACGAGCGTGCGCTTGCGCGACGAGTCGCCCTCGAACATGGCGCCGATCTGCGGGACCGTCACGTGCGACTCGTCGATGACCACGAGGAAGTCGTCCGGGAAGTAGTCGAGCAGGCAGTGCGGGGCCTCCCCCGCATCACGCCCGTCGATGTGCCGCGAGTAGTTCTCGATGCCGGAGCAGAAGCCGATCTGCTGCATCATCTCGATGTCGAAGTTGGTGCGCATGCGCAGCCGCTGGGCCTCGAGCAGCTTGCCCTCGCGCTCGAGCACGGCGAGCCGCTCCTCCAGCTCCTGCTGGATGGTGCCGATGGCCCGCTGCATGACCTCGGTCTCGGCCACGTAGTGCGACCCCGGGAACACCGACACCGAGTCCATCTTGCGGACCACGTCGCCCGTGAGCGGGTGCAGCGTGTACAGCGCCTCGATCTCGTCGCCGAACATCTCGATGCGGATGGCCAGCTCCTCGTACATGGGGATGATCTCGATGGTGTCGCCGCGCACGCGGAAGTTGCCGCGCGAGAAGTCGACGTCGTTGCGCTGGTACTGCATGGAGACGAACTTGCGGATGAGGGTGTCGCGGTTGATGTGCATGCCCACCTGGAGCGCGACCATCGCGTTCATGTACTGCTCGGGCTGGCCGAGGCCGTAGATGCAGGACACCGTGCTCACCACGACCACGTCGCGACGGCTCAGCAGCGAGTTGGTGGTGGAGTGGCGCAGGCGCTCGACCTCGGCGTTGACCGACGAGTCCTTCTCGATGAAGGTGTCGGTCTGCGGCACGTACGCCTCGGGCTGGTAGTAGTCGTAGTAGGAGACGAAGTACTCGACCGCGTTGTCCGGCATGAGCTCGCGGAACTCCGTCGCGAGCTGGGCGGCGAGGGTCTTGTTGTGGGCGAGGATGAGCGTGGGCCGCTGCACCTGCTCGATGAGCCAGGCCGCGGTCGCGGACTTGCCGGTGCCGGTCGCGCCCAGGAGCACGACATCCGGCTCGCCGGCGTTGACCCGGCCCGCCAGCTCGGCGATGGCCGTGGGCTGATCGCCGCTCGGGGAGTACTCGCTGACGACCTTGAAGGGGCGCACGGACCGGGTGGGCTGCATGCTCCCGAGTCTACGAGCGGCCTCCGACACCGCCGGACAGGTTCACCCAGAGCCGATCCGTCTGCTCGAGCGTCGACGCCAGCGAGACGCCGGAGTCGATGACGTCGTCGGCGACCGCGAGGCGCTCCTCGTCGGACGCCTGCAGGGCGATGCGGCGCTCGGCCTCCTCGGGGGCCATGCCGCGGAGCTCGACGAGCCGACGGATCCGCTCCTCGCGCGGGGCGTGCACCACGACGATCCGCTCGAACTCGTCGCCGCGGCCGGACTCCACGAGGAGCGGGATGTCGTAGACGACGATCGCGTCGGGATCGGCCTCCCCCGCCTCCGCCATGCGCTGCACGGAGAGGGCGCGGACGGCCGGATGGGTGATGGCCTCGAGGTCGCGGCGGGCGTCGGGATCCTGGAACACGATCGCCCCGAGGGCCGCCCGGTCCAGCGCGCCGTCGGCGGCGAGGACGGCATCCCCGAAGCGGCGGGCGATGTCCGCCAGCGCGGGCGAGCCCGGCTCGACGACCTCGCGGGCCAGCCGGTCGGCGTCGATGCGCACCGCACCGAGCTCCGCCAGCCGGTCGGCCACCACCGTCTTGCCCGCGGCGATGCCGCCCGTCAGTCCGATCACGCGCATGGATCCAGCCTAGGCGCGGGCAGGACGAGCCGCGTCCCGGGCGGGCCGCGCACGACGGAGGCCGCCCTCCCCGAAGGGAGAGCGGCCTCGTCGTGGTGCGGGTGGGACTACTTCGAGCTGGACAGCTTCTCGCGCAGGGCGGCGAGGCTCTCGTCGTCCGCCAGCGTGCCGGCGCCCGTCGAGTCGCTCGTGAAGCCGGGGCCGGCGGACGTGATGCCCGTGTCGGCCGCCTCGGCCTCGGCTGCTGCCGCGACCTGCTTCTTGTGGGCCTCCCAGCGGGCCTGAGCGGCGGCGTACTGCTGCTCCCAGGTCTCGCGCTGGGCCTCGAAGCCCTCCTTCCACTCGTTGGTCTCCGGGTCGAAGCCCTCGGGGTACTTGTAGTTCCCCTGGTCGTCGTACTCGGTGAGCATGCCGTAGAGGGCGGGGTCGAACTCGGTGCCCTCGGGGTCGACGCCGTCGTTGGCCTGCTTGAGGCTCAGCGAGATGCGGCGACGCTCGAGGTCGATGTCGATGACCTTGACGAACACCTCGTCGCCGACGGACACGACCTGCTCGGCGAGCTCGACGTGCTTGCCGGAGAGCTCCGAGATGTGCACGAGGCCCTCGATGCCCTCGGCCACGCGGACGAACGCACCGAACGGCACCAGCTTGGTGACCTTGCCGGGCGCGACCTGGCCGATGGCGTGCGTGCGGGCGAAGACCTGCCACGGGTCCTCCTGCGTCGCCTTGAGCGACAGCGACACGCGCTCGCGCTCCAGGTCGACCTCGAGGATCTCGACGGTCACCTCCTGGCCCACCTCGACGACCTCGCTGGCGTGCTCGATGTGCTTCCAGCTGAGCTCGGAGACGTGCACGAGGCCGTCGACGCCGCCCAGGTCCACGAACGCGCCGAAGTTGACGATCGAGGAGACCACGCCCTTGCGGACCTGGCCCTTCTGGAGGTTGTTGAGGAACGTGCTGCGGCTCTCGGACTGCGTCTGCTCGAGCAGGGCGCGACGCGACAGGACCACGTTGTTGCGATTCTTGTCGAGCTCGAGGATCTTGGCCTCGATCTCCTGGCCGAGGTACGGCGTGAGGTCGCGGACGCGGCGCAGCTCGATGAGCGAGGCCGGGAGGAAGCCGCGGAGGCCGATGTCCACGATGAGGCCGCCCTTGACGACCTCGATGACGGTGCCGGTGACGACGCCGTCGGACTCCTTGATCTTCTCCACGTCGCCCCACGCACGCTCGTACTGCGCGCGCTTCTTGGACAGGATCAGACGGCCTTCCTTGTCCTCCTTCTGGAGGACGAGGGCCTCGACGGTGTCGCCGACCTTGACGACCTCCGTGGGGTCGACGTCGTGCTTGATGCTCAGCTCACGCGAGGGGATGACGCCCTCGGTCTTGTAGCCGACGTCGATCAGGACCTCGTCCCGGTCGATCTTCACGACGGTGCCCTCGATGAGGTCTCCGTCGTTGAAGAACTTCAGTGTCTTCTCGACCGCGGCGAGGAAGTCCTCAGCAGATCCGATGTCGTTGATCGCGACCTGCTTGGGCGCCTTGTCGGTCGTTGCGATTGTCATGTAGTTAGTGCTCCAGGATGGGCATGAATAAGGCCGCTGGCGCGGACCCGCGCGGGTACCGGTCGAGCGGCGGACGGATGGGTCGTCGCAGAACTGCGACAGTCGATCTTAGACCCGGCCCCCGAGCCGGGACAACCGCGCCGCGCACGTCGGCGCGCCGTGACCGTCCTGCCCGCGCCGAGGGCCGCGACTCAGCGCAGGACAGCGGCGCGGAGCGTGTCGAGGCCGACTCCGCCGATGTCGAGCGCGCGGCGGTGGAACTCGCGGATGTCGAACGCGGCACCCTCGCGGCGGCGGGTCTCGTCGCGGAGGTCCTCCCAGATGCGCTGGCCCACCTTGTACGAGGGGGCCTGCCCCGGCCAGCCGAGGTAGCGGTTGACCTCGAAGCGCACGAAGGACGGATCCATGTTGACGTTGCGGCCCATGAAGTCGAAGGCGAACTCGGCGTCCCAGGCGGCCTCGCCGTCGGGCCGCGTCTTGCCGAGGTGCACGCCGATGTCGAGCACCACGCGGGCGGCGCGCATGCGCTGGCCGTCGAGCATGCCGAGGCGGTCGGCGGGGTCGTCGAGGTAGCCGAGCTCCTGCATCAGGCGCTCGGCGTACAGGGCCCAGCCCTCCGCGTGGCCCGACGTGCCCGCGAACCGGCGCCAGGTGTTGAGCTCCGCCTTGTTGAAGGTGGCCTGCGCGATCTGCAGGTGGTGGCCCGGGACGCCCTCGTGGTAGACGGTCGTGAGCTCGCGCCAGGTGTCGAACTCGGTGACGCCCTCGGGCACCGACCACCACATGCGGCCGGGGCGGCTGAAGTCGTCGGCGGGGCCCGAGTAGTAGATGCCGCCCTCCTGCGTCGGGGCGATCATGCACTCCAGCGCCCGGATCTCCTCGGGGATGTCGAAGTGCGTGCGGCCGAGCTCCTCGACCGCGCGGTCGCTCGTCTCCTGCATCCACGCGCGCAGGGCGTCCGTGCCGTGGAGCTTCCGCGAGGCGTCGCCGTCGAGGTGGGCGATGGCCTCGAGCACGCTCGCGCCCGGGAGGATCTCGCGCGCGATGGCCTCCTGCTCCTCCACCATGCGGGCCAGCTCGCCGACGCCCCACTCGTACGTCTCGTCGAGGTCGACCTCCGCGCCGAGGAAGGAGCGCGAGCGGAGGGCGTACTGCTCGCGGCCCACCGCGTCGGCCTCGCGGCCGGCGGGCTCGAGCTCGGTGCCGAGGAACGCCGCCAGGCGCGCGTAGGCGGTGCGGGCCTCCTCGGCGCGAGCACCGAGGTCGCGCCGGAGCGACTCGGGCAGCTCGCCCGAGTCGGGCCGCGCGTCCTCCGCGAAGGAGCGGAAGAAGCCGTCGGGCGCGGCCTGCCGCTCGACCTGGCCGAGCACCTCGCGGATCTGCCGCTTCGCCGGGGTCTGTCCCCGGCGCACGCCCTCGCGGAGCGTCTCGATGTAGCCGTCGACGGCGCCGGACACGTTGCCGAGGCGTGCGGCCAGGTGCTCCCAGTCGCCCTCGGTGGCCGTGGGCGAGATGTCGAACACCTCGCGGATGCCCTGCGCGGGCGAGGCGATGACGTTGAGGTCGGACAGGTGGACGCCCGCGTCGTGCATCTCGACGTCGAGCTCCAGCTCGCGCGTGAGGTCCATGCGGGTGACCTCGTCCACCGCGTCGACGGGACGGGCGTCAGCGAGCTGCCGGATGACCGCGCGCGCCGCCTCGGCGTGCGCCGCGTGGCCCGCGGGCGACGTGTCGCCGTACTCGCCCTCGCGTCCCGGGCGGCCGAGGTAGACGCGCTCCTCGGGGTGCAGCTCGAGCGACGCGTCGATCCACCCCTCGGCGATCCGGTCGATGTCCGTCTGCGGTCGGGGGGCCTTCGGCGTCGTCGTCATCCCTCGACCGTACCGGCTCCCAGCAGCGACCGGACGGCCGCGGGATCGGTGGCGCCACGCAGCCGCTCGGCGCACACGGGGTCGAGCAGGATCTCCGCGAGCCGCGACAGCAACGCGATGTGGCCGCCGCCCGTGGCCGCGATGCCGATGACGATGCGGACGTCGTGTCCGTCCCAGTCGACGCCGTCGGGGAGGCGCAGGACGCTGATGGCGTCGGCCCGCACCAGATCGCGTCCGGCGGCGAGCGTGCCGTGCGGGACGGCGACGCCCTCGCCGACGAAGGTCGAGACGGAGCGCTCGCGCTCGACCATCGCGTCGACGTAGCCCGGGTCGACGGCGCCCGCCGCCACCAGGGCCTCGCCCGCCTGGCGGATGGCGGCCTCGCGATCGGCGGCGTGCGCGTCGAGCCGGATGGACCCGGCCGCGAGGAGGTCCGAGAGTCGTCCGTTCGTCATGCCGTGGTGCTCCTCGTGCTCGGGGTGGATGGGGACGGATGCCCGTCTGTCAGTGCGCGGCGGCGGCCCACGAGTCGCCGCGGCCCACCTGCACCTCGAGCGGCACGCGGAGGTCGGCGGCGTGCGCCATGCGGTCGGTGACGATGCCCTCGAGCGCGTCCCACTCCCCCGCGGCGACCTCGAGGATGAGCTCGTCGTGCACCTGGAGCAGCATGCGCGACGCCATGCCCTGCTCGCGCATGTCGGCTTCGATGCGGATCATCGCGATCTTCATGATGTCGGCCGCGGAGCCCTGGATGGGCGCGTTGAGAGCGGCCCGCTCCGCGTTGTCGCGCAGGACGCGGTTCGGGCTCGTGAGGTCGGGGAACGGGCGGCGTCGGCCGAAGATCGTCTCCGTGAACCCGGCGGCGCGCGCCTCCTCCACCACCTGGCGGAGGTAGTCGCGCACCGAGCCGAAGCGCGCGAAGTAGTCGGTCATGAGCTGCTTCGCCTCCGACGAGGGGATGCGCAGCTGCTTCGACAGGCCGAACGCGCTGAGCCCGTAGGCCAGGCCGTAGCTCATGGCCTTGACCTTCGTGCGCATCTCGGCGCTCACGTCGGCAGGCGTGACGCCGAAGATGCGGGATCCGACGAAGCGGTGCAGGTCCTCCCCCGCCGCGAACGCCTCGATGAGGCCCTCGTCGCCGGAGAGGTGCGCCATGATCCGCATCTCGATCTGCGAGTAGTCGGCCGTGAGCAGCGTCTCGTACCCCTCGCCCACGCGGATGGCGCTCCGGATGCGGCGGCCCTCCTCGGTGCGCACCGGGATGTTCTGCAGGTTCGGGTCGTTCGAGGAGATGCGGCCGGTGGTGGTGCCGGTCTGCACGTAGGTGGTGTGGATCCGCTCGTCGTCGCCGATGCCGCGCTCGAGCGTCTGGATGATCTGGCGCAGCTTGCTCGCGTCGCGGTGCTCGAGCAGCAGGTCGAGGAACGGGTGCGGGTTCGATGCCTGCAGGTCGGCGAGGGCCCCCGCGTCGGTGGAGAAGCCCGTCTTGTTGGCGCGGGTCTTCGGCATGCCGAGCTGGTCGAAGAGCACCTCCTGCAGCTGCTTGGGCGAGCCGAGGTTGATCTCCTTGCCGATCTCCGCGAACGCCCGCTGGGCGAGGTCGGTGATGCGCTCCTGCAGCTGCGCGGACAGCTCGCCGAGCCCCGCCCGGTCGGTGGCGACGCCGCGCAGCTCCATCTCCACGAGCACGAGCAGCGTCGGCATCTCGATGTCGACCATGACCCCGAGGGTGCGCTCGTCGAGCACCTGGCGCAGGGCCTCCTCGACCCGGAGCGTGTACCAGGCCTCGACGGGGGCGGTGAGCGCCTCCGTCTCCGGCACGAGCTGGTTGGCGTCGGGCTCGGGCAGGTCCTCCAGCAGGTACCTGCTGACGAGCGCGGCCAGCGTCTTGTCGGTGAAGCCCGGACGCAGGAGCCACCCGGCCACGAGCACGTCGAACGCGAGCCCCGAGACGGCGAGTCCGGCGCGGCGCATCGCCTTCACCTGGACCTTCGCGTCGGCCATGATCTTGGGCGCATCGCTCGCGAGCCAGCGCTCGAACGGCGCGTAGTCCGCGCGGCCCGACTGCCACGGCAGGCTCACGGACTCGGTGGCGCTGGCGATGCCGAAGCCGACGGGTGTCCCGTCCTGCGTCTCCACCGTGAGACCGAGGCCGTGCGGCGACGCGGCGCTCTGCGTCGCGATCCACTTCGCCAGCTCCTCGTCGAGCAGCTGCTGGGCGTGCGGGGCGGCCGGCGCCGTGGACGGCTCCTGCTCGACCGCGCCCACGGGCGTGTCGGCGCTCGACGCGGAGGCACCCGATCCCTCGAGCTTCAGGACGCGGTCGAGCAGCTGCTTGAACTCCAGCACCTGGAACACCTCGCGGAGCGCGGGCTCGTCGATGGGCTTCCGCTCGAGGTCGTCGGGCCCGAGGGGCAGCTCCACGTCGGTGAGGAGGCGGTTGAGCCGGCGGTTGCGGATGACGTTCTCGTACTGCGCGCGCAGGTTGTCGCCGACCTTGCCCGAGATCTCGTCGCGGTGCTCCAGGACGGCGTCGAGCGAGCCGTACTGGTTCAACCACTTGACCGCGGTCTTCGGGCCGACCTTGTCGACGCCGATGAGGTTGTCGCTCGTCTCCCCCACGAGGGCCGCGATGTCCGGGTACATCTCCGGCTGCACGCCGTACTTCTCGAACACCTTCTCGGCGTCGTAGCGCGTGAGCTGCGAGACGCCCTGGGTGGACGGGTAGAGCAGGGTGACGTCGTCGTTGACGAGCTGGATCGCGTCCCGGTCCCCGGAGACGACGAGGACGCGGTACCCCTGCTCCCGGCCCTGCGTGGCGAGGGTCGCGAGGATGTCGTCCGCCTCGTGGTCCTCCTTGGTGAGGGTGGGGATGTTCATGGTCTTCAGCGCGCGCTCGAGCAGCGGCACCTGCCCGGTGAACTCCACGGGCGTCTCGCCGCGCGTCCCCTTGTACTCCGGGTACTCGCGCGTGCGGAACGAGAAGCGCGAGATGTCGAACGCGACGCCGACGTGCGTGGGCTTCTCCTTCTGCAGGAGGTTGATGAGCATCGCGATGAAGCCGTGCACGGCGTTCGTGTGCTGCCCCTCGCGGTTCTGGAAGCTCTCCGCCGGCAGGGCGTAAAAGGCCCGGAACGCGAGGGAATGGCCGTCGATGACGAGGAGGGTAGGCTTTTCCGTGTTCGGCACGGGCCCAGCCTACCGAGGGCCCCCGACGCCGACCCGGCCTCGGAGGATCGCCCATGACCCAGCCCGCACCCGAGCCGTCCGCCACCGCGCGGCTCCTCCGCCAGCCCCAGGACGTGGGCGCGTTGGCCCAGAAGATGGGCATCGTCTTCCAGGAGCTCAGCCCCGAGCGATCCGTCGCCACCATGCCCGCGGAGGGGAACACGCAGCCCTACGGCGTGGTGCACGGCGGCGCGTACGTGGTGCTCGCGGAGTCGCTCGGATCCATGTCGGCCAACGTCCACGCCGGTCCCGACCGCGTGGCCTTCGGCATCGAGCTCAACGCGAGCCACACGCGCTCCGCGACCGCCGGCACCATCACCGGGACCTGCACGGCGATCCACCTCGGCGGCACGCTCACCACGCACGAGATCGTGATGACCGACGACGAGGGACGGCGCCTGTCGACGGTGCGCATCACGAACATCATCCGCGAGCGCACGCCGCGCTGAGCGCCGTCCGGCCGGGCGCGACGCCCGGCGGGCGCGCTACTTCTTGGCGCTGAGCTGCTCGATGATGGCCTGGGCCACGTCGTGCATGGTGAGGCGGCGGTCCATGGACGCCTTCTGGATCCAGCGGAACGCCTCGGGCTCGGTGAGGCCCATCTTCTCGTTGAGCAGGCCCTTGGCCCGGTCGACGAGCTTGCGGGTCTCGAAGCGCTCGACGAGGTCGGACACCTCGGCCTCGAGCGTGATGATCTGCGCGTAGCGGGCCAGGGCGATCTCGATCGCGGGCAGCAGGTCGTTGGGCGTGAACGGCTTGACGACGTACGCCAGCGCGCCGGCCTCGCCCGCGCGCTCGACGAGCTCCTTCTGGCTGAAGGCCGTGAGGAGGACCACGGGCGCGATGTGGTTGCGGTTCAGGCGCTCGGCCGCGGAGATGCCGTCGAGCTGGGGCATCTTGACGTCCATGATGACGAGGTCGGGGCGCAGCTCGGTGGCCAGCGCGACGGCGGTCTCGCCGTCGCCGGCCTCGCCGACGACCTCGAAGCCGTTGTCGCGGAGGGTCTCCACGATGTCGAGGCGGATGAGCGACTCGTCCTCGGCGACGACGACACGGCGGGGGGCTGCGGGGGTTGCTTCCTGGTCACTCACGGATAGGAGCCTACGGTATCGTCGGCCGGGCCGGGCCGGTGCGCGGCGGAGCGCGGGGATCCCCGCCGCGACGTCGCTCGTACCGGCCGTGCCGGATTGGCGGAATGGCAGACGCGGAGCACTCAAAATGCTCTGTCCGTGAGGGCGTGTGGGTTCGAGTCCCACATCCGGCACCGCATCCCGCGAGGGAGAAGCGAGAGGGCGGGCGACCATGTGGTCGCCCGCCCTCTCGCGTGCCGGCGGGGCCGGAGCCCCGCGTCGTCGTGCTACTTCTCGTAGGCCGGAGCCGCCTCGTTCACGGCGTCGCCGACGACGTGGACGCGCAGCTCGTTGGTCGAGCCGGCGATGCCGGGAGGGGACCCCGCGATGACGACGACCTTCTGGCCGACCTCGGCGAGTCCCTCCGCGAGGAGCACGTCGTCGACCTGGTGGAACATCTGGTCGGTGTGCGTGACCGGCTCGACGAGGTAGGACTGGACGCCCCACGAGAGCGCGAGGCGGCGGCGGATGCCCTCGTTCGGCGTGAACGCGAGGATCGGTATGCCGTTGCGGAGCCGGGTCATGCGACGCACGGAGTCGCCCGACTCGGTGAAGACGCAGAGGAACTTCGCCTCGACGAACTCGGCGACCTCGGCGGCCGCGAGCGTGATGGCCCCGCCCTGCGTGAAGGGGCGCGTGCCGAGCTTCGGGATGCGCTCCAGCCCGTGCTCCTCGGTGGACTCGATGATGCGCGCCATGGTCTTCACGGTGACGACGGGGAACTCTCCCACGCTCGTCTCGCCGCTCAGCATGAGCGCGTCGGCGCCATCGAGCACCGCGTTGGCGCAGTCAGAGGCCTCGGCGCGCGTGGGGCGGGGGCTCGTGATCATCGACTCGAGCATCTGCGTCGCGACGATGACGGGCTTCGCCTTGCGACGGGCGAGCTCGACCGCGCGCTTCTGGACGATGGGGACGGCCTCGAGCGGCAGCTCGACGCCGAGGTCGCCACGGGCGACCATGATCGCGTCGAACGCGTCGACGATCTCCTCGAGCGCGTCGACCGCCTGCGGCTTCTCGACCTTGGCGACGACGGGGACGCGGCGGCCCTCCTCGTCCATGATCTCGTGCACGCGGACGATGTCGGACGCGTCGCGGACGAAGCTCAGCGCGATGAGGTCGGCGCCGAGGCGGAGGCCCCAGCGGAGGTCGGCCTCGTCCTTCTCGGACAGCGCGGGCACGTTGACCGCGACGCCCGGGAGGTTGATGCCCTTGTTGTTGCTCACGGTGCCCGCGACCTCGACCGTGGTCGTGACGCGGGTGCCGTCGGTGGAGACCACGCGGAGCGTGACCTTGCCGTCGTCGATGAGCAGCGGATCGCCCGCCTTCACGTCGCCGGGGAGGCCCTTGTAGGTGGTGGAGCAGATGTCCTTCGTGCCGAGGATGTCCTCGACCGTGATGACGAACGTGTCGCCGAAGGCCAGGTCGTGCGGGCCGTCGGAGAACTTGCCGAGGCGGATCTTCGGGCCCTGCAGGTCGACCAGGACCGCGACTGCGCGGCCCGCGTCGTCGGCGGCCTTCCGGATCGTGGAGTAGATGCCCTCGTGGACGTCGTACGTGCCGTGGCTCAGGTTCATCCGGGCCACGTCCACGCCGGCGTCGATGATGGCGCGGATGCTCTCATAGGAGCTGGTCGCGGGCCCGAGGGTCGCGACGATCTTCGCTCGTCTGGTCATGCTCTGTCTGTCTCGCGTTTCTGCGTCGCACACGGACGCGGTTCGGGTGAGTGGTCGCGGACGCGCGCGCAGGGCGCAGCGGCCGGGTCAGATGGAGAGAGCGCGGTCCGTGGGACGGACCGGGAACGGGAGCTCCGTGTCCCCCTCAAGGTACCGGTCGACGGCGGACGCCGCTGAACGTCCCTCCGCGATGGCCCAGACGATGAGGGACTGTCCGCGGCCCGCGTCGCCCGCGACGAACACGCCGGGCTGGTCGGTCTGGTAGTCCTCGTCGCGCGCCACGTTGCCGCGGTCGTCGAAGGGGACCTCCAGCTGGGACTCGAGCGCGTCCTTCTCGGGGCCGGTGAAGCCGAGCGCGAGGAGCACGAGGTCGGCGGGGATCTCGCGCTCGGTGCCGGACTTCGGCACGCGGCGCCCGTCGCGGAACTCCGTCTCGGCGACGCGGACAGCACGGACGTGCCCGTCGTCGTCCTTGAGGAACTCGACCGTGGTGGCGAGGTAGTGGCGCTCGCCGCCCTCCTCGTGCGCGCTCGACACCTCGAAGAGCGTGGGGTACGTCGGCCACGGCTGGTCGGGGCGGCGCTCCGTCGGCGGCTGCTGGCCGATGGCGAGGTTGGTGACCGAGGCCGCCTTCTGCCGGTGCGCGGTGCCGATGCAGTCCGCGCCCGTGTCACCCCCGCCGAGGACGACGACGTGCTTGCCCTCCGCGTGGATCTGCTCGGGCACCTGGTCCCCGGCCGTCGCGTGGTTGGACTGGCGCAGGTAGTCCATGGCGAAGTGCACGCCGTCGACGTCGCGGCCCGGGATTTCGAGGTCGCGGGGCACGAGCGCGCCCGTGCAGACGACGACCGCGTCGTAGCGGAGCCGCAGGTCGGACCAGGTGATGTCCTTCCCGATGTCGACGCCCGCGCGGAAGCGGGTGCCCTCGGCGGTCATCTGCGCGAGGCGCGCCTCGAGGTGCCGCTTCTCCATCTTGAAGTCGGGGATGCCGTAGCGCAGCAGACCGCCGATGCGGTCGTCGCGCTCGAAGACCGCGACCGTGTGGCCGGCGCGCGTGAGCTGCTGGGCGGCGGCGAGGCCGGCGGGGCCGGATCCGACGACCGCCACGGTCTTGCCCGTGAGGCGCTCGGGCGGATGCGGTTCGACCCAGCCGTTCTGGAAGGCGTCGTCGATGATCGACACCTCGACCTGCTTGATGGTCACGGGCGGCTGGTTGATGCCGAGCACGCACGAGCTCTCGCAGGGCGCGGGGCACAGGCGTCCCGTGAACTCCGGGAAGTTGTTCGTGGCGTGCAGGCGCTCGATGGCCTGCCGGCCCTCCCCGCGCCAGGTGAGGTCGTTCCACTCCGGGATGAGGTTGCCGAGCGGGCAGCCCTGGTGGCAGAACGGGATGCCGCAGTCCATGCACCGGCCGGCCTGGCGCACGAGCTCGCCGCGCTCCTGCTGCTCGTACACCTCCTTCCAGTCCATGAGGCGGACGGAGACGGGTCGGCGCTTCGGGAGCTCGCGCTCCGTCACCTTGAGGAAGCCCTTGGGGTCAGCCACCGGTCACCTCCAGGATGCGCTTCCACGCGACGTCGCCGTCGGGGTCGATTCCCTCGTCCACCGCGGTCTGGCGGGTGGCGAGGACGGCCGCGTAGTCCCGCGGCAGGATCTTGGTGAAGCGTTCCATGGAGGTCTCCGGCTCGGCGAGCAGGCGCTCGGCCACGGTGGATCCGGTCTCGGCGAGGTGCCGGCGGAGGAGGTCGAGCACGATCTCGGCGTCGGCGCTCCCGAGCGGGTGCAGCTCGAGCTCGCCGGTGGCGAGGGCGTCGGTGTTGATGCGGTCGCGGTCGAGGTCGAGCACGTAGGCGGTGCCGCCCGACATGCCCGCGCCGATGTTGCGTCCGGTGCCGCCGAGCACGAGGGCGAGACCGCCCGTCATGTACTCCAGGGCGTGGTCTCCCACGGCCTCGACCACAGCGGTGGCACCGGAGTTGCGGACGAGGAACCGCTCCCCCACCATGCCGCGGATGAACATGGTGCCCTGGGTGGCGCCGTAGCCGATGACGTTGCCCGCGATGACGTTCTCCTCCGCGGGGAAGCCGGCCCTCTCGTCGGGGCGGACGACGATGTCACCGCCGGACAGGCCCTTGCCCAGGTAGTCGTTGCTGTCGCCGACGAGGCGCAGCGTGATGCCGGACGGCATGAACGCGCCGAAGGACTGGCCGGCCGAGCCGCGGAGCGTGACGTCGATGGACCCCGTCGGGAGCCCGTCCACGCCGTGGCCCTTGGTGACGAGGTGGCCGAGCATCGTGCCGACCGCGCGCGCGGTGTTGCGCACGGGCAGATCGATCTCCACACGGCCGCCGTGGTCGAGCACGTCGCGGCTGAGGCGGATGAGCTCGTTGTCGAAGTGGTCCTCGAGCTCGTGGTCCTGCGCCCGGGCGTGCTTACGGGGCTCGTCGTCGGCGAACGTCGGGCCCACGAGGATCGGCGCGAGGTCGAGCCCGGACGCCTTCCAGTGGTCGACCGCGTCCTCGACGCCGAGCAGGTCGTTGCGGCCCACGATCTCGTCGAGCGAGCGGAAGCCGAGCGCCGCGAGGTGCTCGCGCACCTCCTGCGCGATGAACTCGAAGAAGTTGACGACGTGGTCCGCCTTCCCCGGGAAGCGCTTCCGCAGCTCCGGGTTCTGCGTGGCGACGCCCACGGGGCAGGTGTCGAGGTGGCAGACGCGCATCATGATGCAGCCGGAGACGACCAGCGGCGCGGTGGCGAAGCCGAACTCCTCGGCGCCGAGCAGCGCGCCGACGATCACGTCGCGGCCCGACTTCATCTGCCCGTCGACCTGGACGACCACGCGGTCGCGCATGCCGTTGAGGCGCAGGGTCTGCTGCGTCTCGGCGAGGCCGAGCTCCCACGGCGTGCCCGCGTGCTTGAGCGAGTTGACGGGGCTCGCACCCGTGCCGCCGTCGTGGCCGGAGACCAGGATCACGTCGCTCAGCGCCTTCGCGACGCCCGCCGCGACCGCGCCGATGCCCGACTGGCTCACGAGCTTCGTGTGGATCCGGGCGGACGGGTTGGCGCGCTTGAGGTCGAAGATCAGCTGCTTGAGGTCCTCGATGGAGTAGATGTCGTGGTGCGGCGGTGGCGAGATGAGGCCCACGCCCGCGGTCGCGTGGCGCGTGCGGGCCACCCACGGATAGACCTTGCCGGGCGGGAGCTGACCGCCCTCGCCGGGCTTGGCGCCCTGCGCGAGCTTGATCTGGATGTCGTCCGCGTGCGTCAGGTACATGCTCGTGACGCCGAAGCGTCCGGATGCGACCTGCTTGATGGCGCTGCGGCGCTCCGGGTCGAGCAGGCGCTCGACGTTCTCGCCGCCCTCGCCCGTGTTCGACTTGGCGCCGAGCCGGTTCATCGCGATGGCGAGCGTCTCGTGCGCCTCCTCGGAGATCGAGCCGTAGCTCATCGCGCCCGTGGAGAAGCGCTTGACGATGTCGCTGATGGACTCCACCTCGTCGAGCGGCACGGGCGGCCGCGTGCCCGTGCGCAGGCGGAACATGCCGCGCAGCGTCATGAGGTCCTTCGACTGGGCGTCGACCATCGAGGTGTACTCGCGGAAGATGTCGTACCGGCGCATGCGCGTGGCGTGCTGGAGCCGGAAGATCGTGTCCGGGTTGAACAAGTGCGGGGAGCCGTCGCGGCGCCACTGGTACTCGCCGCCCGTCTGGAGCCGCTCGTGCGAGAGCACGGCGCCGTCCGTGGGGTAGGCGCTGCGGTGGCGCGCGGCGTTCTCGGCCGCGATGACGTCGATGCCGACGCCGCCGAGGCGCGTGGTGGTGCCGGAGAAGTACTGGTCCACCAGCTCCTGCGAGAGGCCGACCGCTTCGAAGCACTGGGCGCCCGCGTAGGAGGAGACCGTCGAGATGCCCATCTTGGACATGATCTTCAGCACGCCCTTGCCGAGGCCCTTGATGAGGTTGCGGGTGGCCTTCTCCGGCGTGACGCCCGTGAGCATGCCGCTGCGCACGAGGTCCTCGCACGACTCCATGGCGAGGTACGGGTTAACCGCGGAGGCGCCGTAGCCGATGAGCAGCGCGATGTGGTGCACCTCGCGCACGTCCCCGGCCTCGACCACGATGCCGACCTTCATGCGGGTCTGCTTGCGGATGAGGTGGTGGTGCACGGCGGCGATCATGAGGAGCGACGGGATGGGCGCGAGGTCGCGGGTGGAGTCGCGGTCCGACAGCACGATGAAGCGCGCGCCGTGCTCGATGGCGCGGTCGACCTCGTCGCACATGGCGTCGATGCGCTTCTGCATGGCGAGCGGTCCGTCGTCGACGCGGTACAGGCCGCTGACGATCGTCGTCGTGCGGCTGCCCGGCCGGTGGTCGATGTGGATGACCTTGGCGAGCTCGTCGTTGTCGATCACCGGGAAGTCGAGCACGACCTGCTCGGCGTGCTCGGGCCCCGCGTCGAGGAGGTTGCGCTGCGGGCCGAGGCCGAGGCGGAGGCTGGTGACGACCTCCTCGCGGATGGAGTCGAGCGGCGGGTTCGTGACCTGCGCGAACTGCTGCGTGAAGTAGTCGAAGAGCAGGCGCGGGCGCTGCGACAGCACCGCGATGGGCGTGTCCGACCCCATGGCGCCGAGGGGCTCGGCCCCGACCTTGGCCATGGGCATGAGCAGCATCCGCACCTCCTCCTCGGTGTAGCCGAAGGTGCGCTGGCGTCGGACGACGGAGGCGGGCGTGTGCACGATGTGCTCGCGCTCGGGCAGGTCGGCGAGGTGGATGCGGTTCTCGAGCCACTTCCCCCAGGGCGCGCTGGCCGCGAGCTCGGACTTGATCTCGTCGTCCTCGATGATGCGGCCGGCCTCGGTGTCGACGAGGAACATCTTGCCGGGGCGGAGCCGACCCTTCCGCGCGATGCGCGCCGGGTCGATCTCGAGCACGCCGATCTCGCTGCCGAGCACGACGAGGCCGTCGTGCGTGACGAGGTAGCGGCCCGGGCGCAGGCCGTTGCGGTCGAGGGTGGCGCCGACGAGCGTGCCGTCGGTGAACGTGAGGGCGGCCGGGCCGTCCCACGGCTCCATGACCATGGAGTGGTACTCGTAGAAGTCGCGGCGGGCCGGGTCGATGTCGGTCTGCTTCTCCCAGGCCTCCGGGACCATCATCATCATCGCGTGGGGCAGGCTCCGGCCGCTGAGGCTGAGGAGCTCGAGGACCTCGTCGAACGACGCGGAGTCGCTCGCGCCCGGCGTGACGATGGGAAGCAGGGGCGAGAGGTCGCCGAGCAGCTCCGACTCGAGCTGGGACTGGCGGGCGCGCATCCAGTTGCGGTTCCCCGCGACGGTGTTGATCTCGCCGTTGTGCGCCATCATCCGCAGCGGCTGCGCGAGCGGCCAGGACGGGAAGGTGTTCGTGGAGTACCGCGAGTGCACGATGGCGAGCTTCGAGGCGAAGCGCTCGTCGGAGAGGTCGGGGTAGAAGGGCTCCAGTTGGAGCGTGGTGACCATGCCCTTGTAGACGAGCGTGCGGGACGACAGGGAGATGAAGTACGCGCCGAGCTCCCGCTCCGCCCGCTTGCGCAGGCGGAAGGCGAGGCGGTCGAGGGCGAGGCCGGACGGGCGGTCGGCGGCGTCCGCGGGAGCGTCGGAGGTGAGGAGGAGCTGGCGGAACGCGGGCATGGCCTTGCGGGCCAGGTTGCCGAGGTGGGCCGGGTCCACCGGGACCTCGCGCCACCCGAGCACCCGCAGGCGCTCGGACTCCGCGATGCGCTCGATGCCGGCCTGCAGCTCCTCGCGCTCGGCGTCGTCGACGGGCAGGAACGCCATGCCCACGGCGTACTCCCCCAGGGGCGGCAGGTCGAAGCCCACCACGCCGCGGAGGAACGCGTCGGGGATCTGGGTCATGAGGCCCGCGCCGTCGCCGGTGCCGGCGTCGGAGCCGATCGCGCCGCGGTGCTCGAGGTTCCGCAGCGCGTCCAGGGCGTTGACGATGATGTCGTGTCCGGGCGTGCCGCGCAGGGTGGCCACCATGGCCAGGCCGCAGGCGTCCTTCTCGAACGCCGGGTCGTACAGGCCCTGCTTCGCGGGGAACGCGCCGCCGGGAGGGGAGGTGGAGGAGAACGCCATGGGAACCGTCCTAGATGCACTGCGGAGGGACGTCGCTGGCCCTGTGGTGGGGACCGCCTCGCACGAGGAGACGGTGACCGCGGGGGTGCCCGCGCTGGGGACTAGGCGCCGCGTCCGCTTGTGGCGGGGAGAGCGTGGGAGTCCGACCCGGTGGATGCCCGCTCGGCGTCGCCGTCGGTGAAATCCGATTCCGTGTACACCGATGCTACCCCGCCGTCGCGGCCCGCCTTCGCGCGCGCGCTTACGTCATCCGGCGTGCGGCCCGGAAGGTAGGGGCTCGGCTCGCTGCCGACATGGCGGCGGGTCTGCACGATGAAGAGCACCAGGCCGACCGCCACCGCGATGAACGCGGCCCAGACGTTGGTGCGGATGCCGAGGATGATCTCGCTCGGATCGATGCGGATGGACTCGAACACCATGCGCCCGAGGCCGTACCACATGAGGTAGACGGCGAGGCCGCGGCCCCACTGCAGGCGGACCGCGCGGCCCAGCAGCATGATGAGCAGGGCGCCCGCGACGTTCCACACGATCTCGTAGAGGAACGTGGGGTGGAAGAGCGTGCCCGCCGGGAGCCCGGCCGGGAAGGCCGCGTTCGTCGCGTCCACCTGGAGGCCCCAGGGAAGCGTGGTCGGCGTGCCGAACAGCTCCTGGTTGAAGTAGTTGCCCATGCGGCCCGCGGCCTGCGCGAGCAGGAGGCCGGGAGCGAGCGCGTCGGCGAAGGTCCAGAAGCGGACGCCGGTCCACTTGGAGCCGAGCCACACGCCCACGGCTCCGCCGATGAGCGCGCCGAAGATGGCGATGCCGCCCTCCCACACGTAGAGCACCCGCCAGAGGTTGGCGCCCTCGTAGAAGTAGTCGCCCGGGTGCGTGAGCACGTGGAAGGCGCGGGCCCCCACGATGCCGAGCACGAGCGCGCACAGCGTGAAGTCGATGACCGTGCCCGACTCGACGCCGCGCGCCACGAGGCGGCGGTTGGTGAGGAAGGCGGCGATGAGGATGCCGACGAGGATGCACACCGCGTAGGCGTGGATCACGAAGGTGAGCGGGAGGTCGACGCCGAGGCCCTGGAGCCACGCCGTGACGTCGAACCGGGTGTCGGACGGATCCGGGCTGGGGATGCTCATCGGGACGAACAACGGATGGCGCTCACTTTCGCAGGGGGGTCGGCGGGCGCGGCGGGACCGCGAGCCGGGGGCTACTGTAGCGCGGTTCCGCGCGCGAGATCCGCCGCGGCGCGGGCGACACCGGGGACGCCGCCGTCGGCCAGGGCGGCGACGAGCGCGGAGCCCACGATGGCGCCGTCGGCGTAGTCGAGGACCTCGCGGACCTGGTCGCCCGTGGAGATGCCGATGCCGACGCAGGCGCTCGTGGAGCCGGCGTCGCGCAGGCGCGACACCAGCCCGCGAGCCGCCTGGTCGACGTCCTGCCGCGCGCCCGTGATGCCCATGGTGGACACGGCGTACACGAAGCCGCGGCTGCGCTCGACGGCCTGCTGCAGACGCGCCTCGCTCGAGGACGGCGCGGCGAGGAAGACGCGGTCGAGGCCGGTGCGCTCGGAGGCGGCGAGCCAGTCGGCGCCCTCGTCCGGGATGAGGTCGGGGGTGATGAGACCGGCCCCGCCCGCGGCGACGATGTCGTCGGCGAAGCGCTCGACCCCGTACTGCACGACCGGGTTCCAGTAGGTCATGAGGAGCACGGGCGCGTCCACGCGCTGCGTGATCGCGTGCAGCGCGTCGAAGCCGTCGCGGAGGCGGAAGCCCTGCGCGAGCGCGGTCTGGGTGGCGCGCTGGATGACGGGGCCGTCCATCACGGGGTCGCTGTAGGGCAGGCCCAGCTCGATGACGTCGACGCCGTTCTCGACCAGCGCGACGGCCGCCTCGATGCTCGTGGCGACGTCGGGGAAGCCGACGGGCAGGTAGCCGACGAGCGCGCCGAACCCCTGCTCGCGGCGGAGCGCGATGGCCCGCTCGACGGGGCTGGCGACGGGGGCCGCGGCGTGGGCGGACGCGGTCACGACTGCTCCGCCCCGGCGTCGATGAGGTCGAAGTACGCCCCGGCCGTCTCCATGTCCTTATCGCCGCGACCGCTGAGGTTGATCAGGATGATCGACTCCGGGCCGAGCTCCTTGCCGAGCTCGAGCGCGCCGGCGAGGGCGTGGGCGGACTCGATGGCCGGGATGATCCCCTCGGTGCGGCTGAGCAGGCGGAGCGCGCTCATGGCCTGGTCGTCCGTGACGGGACGGTACGTCGCGCGCCCCAGGTCCGACAGCCACGAGTGCTCGGGGCCGACGCCCGGGTAGTCGAGGCCCGCGGAGATGGAGTGCGAGTCGATGGTCTGGCCGTCCTCGTCCTGGAGGAGGTAGCTGCGCGCGCCGTGGAGCATGCCCGGGCGGCCCTTCGTGATGGTGGCCGCGGTGCGCGGGGTCTCCGCGCCGTCGCCGCCGGCCTCGAAGCCGTAGAGGGCCACGTCGGCGTCGTCGAGGAAGGCGTGGAAGATGCCGATGGCGTTGGATCCGCCGCCCACGCACGCGGCGACGGCGTCGGGCAGCCGGCCGGTGAGCGCGAGGACCTGCTCGCGCGCCTCCTCGCCGATGACCTTCTGGAGGTCGCGCACCATGGCCGGGAACGGGTGCGGACCCGCGACGGTGCCGAAGACGTAGTTCGTGGTCTCGACGTTGGTGACCCAGTCGCGCATGGCGTCGTTGATGGCGTCCTTGAGCGTGCGGGAGCCGGATCGCACGGGGACGACCTCGGCGCCGAGGAGGCGCATGCGGGCCACGTTGAGCGCCTGGCGCTCGGTGTCGACCTCGCCCATGTAGATGACGCAGTCCAGCCCGAAGAGCGCCGCCGCGGTCGCGGTCGCGACGCCGTGCTGGCCGGCGCCCGTCTCCGCGATGATGCGCTTCTTGCCGATCTTCTTGGTGAGCAGCGCCTGGCCGAGCACGTTGTTGATCTTGTGCGAGCCGGTGTGGTTGAGGTCCTCGCGCTTGAGGATGATGCGGGCGCCGCCCGCGTGCTCGGCGAAGCGCGGCACCTCGGTGATGAGGGACGGTCGGCCGGTGTATGTGCGGTGCAGCTCCTGGAGCTCCGCGATGAACGCGGGGTCGACCTTGAGCTCCTCCCACGCCTCCGCGAGCTCGTCGAGCGCGGCCACGAGCGACTCCGGGACGTACCGCCCGCCGAAGTCGCCGAAGTACGGGCCGGTCGCGCTGCGGAGGTCCGTCACGGGCGAACCTCGAGGAACTCGGTGAGGGTGCGGACCGGGTCGCCGGTGACGAGCGCCTCGCCCACCAGCACGACGTCGGCGCCGGAGCGGCGGTAGTGCGCCACGTCGTCGGCGGTCTTGACCGCGGACTCGGCGATGCGGATGACGCCGGACGGGATGGAGTCGGCCAGGGATCCGAAGAGGTCGCGGTCGAGCTCGAACGTGGTGAGGTTGCGGGCGTTGACGCCGACGACCTGCGCCCCGAGGTCGAGCGCACGGGACACCTCCTCCGCCGAGTGGGTCTCGACGAGGGCGGTCATGCCGAGCTCGTTCACGAGCGCGTGCAGCTCGACGAGGGTCTTCTGGTCGAGCGCGGCGACGATGAGGAGCACGAGGTCGGCGCCGGACGCGCGGGCCTCGAGCACCTGGTACGTCTCGCCGATGAAGTCCTTGCGGAGCACGGGGATGGAGACCGTGTCGCGGACCTGCTCGAGGTCGTGCAGGGAGCCGCCGAACTTGCGGCCCTCGGTGAGCACGCTGATGGCGCTGGCGCCGCCGGTCTCGTAGCGGGACGCGAGGAGCGCGGGGTCGGGGATCTCGGCGAGGGCGCCGCGCGAGGGGCTCGAGCGCTTGACCTCGGCGATGATCTTGACGCGCTCGGCCGGCGCGAGGGCGCTCAGCACGTCGAGCGCGGCGGGCCGGGCGAGGGCCGCGGCCTCCACCTCGGCGAGCGGGCGGGTCTCGCGGCGCGTGGCCGCGTCCTCCAGGGCGCCGGCGAGCAGGTCGCCGAGCATCAGGAGTGCGCCTTCGTGGGCGAGGTGCGGTGTCCGTCGACGCCGTAGCCCATCTTCTTCATGATGCCGCCGATCGCGAATCCGAGAAGGACCACCCCTACGGACGCCCACACGACGGGGGCGAGGGAGAAGCAGAAGGCGATGGTGCCCACGGTGAACCCGACGAGCGCGATGACGACAGCCGTCCAGGCTGCCGGAGAGTTGCCGTGGCCGGTGTCTGCTGACTCTGTGGACATGCGTGCTCCTCGATTGTGGGGCGGGCGGGATGGGTCGAGTCTACCGTGCGGCGCCGGGGCGCCCGTCGGGCTGGGGAGGGGCGTCAGGACCGTCGGCGGGCGTGGCGGCGGGCGTCTCCTCGGGATCGCCGGCCTCGCGGCGGGTCGGGTCGCCGCCGCCGCTCAGGCTGTCCCAGGCGCCGACCGGGTCCTCGGTGGGCACGATGCGGCGGGCCGGCGCGTCGGCTGCCGCGTCGTAGCGGGAGCGACCCGTGGGCCAGCGCGGACCCGTCACCGCCACGAGCAGGCCGGTGAGCGCGGAGGCGATGCCGGCGGCGAGGCTCACGGGACCCCAGGGCGTGGTGGTCCACCCGTCGACGAGGTCGGCGACGGGCGTCGATCCGGCCACGCCCGTCACCGCGGTGACGGCGGCCTCGCCGGCCTGCACGGGACCGGAGACGGCGGCGAGGGCCGTGAGGGCCACCGTCGCCCCGATGAGGACCTGCAGGATCCCGAGCACCACGCGCAGCACCCGGCCGGCGATGGCGAGGGCGCCGGCCAGGGCGAGGCTCGACAGCGCGAGCGCGCTCAGGGCGGGCGCGGCGACGCTCCCCGCGACCGGCACCAGCGTGGGCGACTGGCCGCCGATGCGCAGCGTCGACCAGTCCTGCGACCAGCCGAGGAACGTGGCCGCGCTCGTGGCGAGGACGAGCAGGAGGGCGAGGGACTTCGTGCGGCGGGTGACGCGCATCAGCGCACGCGCCGCATGGCCTCGGCGACCGCGACCGCGCGGAGCGGCGCCGCGGCCTTGTTCTGCGACTCGAGGTACTCCGCGTCGGGGTCGGAGTCGGCGACCATGCCGCCGCCGGCCTGCACGTGCGCGACGCCGTCGACGATGGTGGCCGTGCGGATCGCGATGGCGAGGTCGGCATCGCCCGCGAAGTCGAAGTAGCCCACCACTCCCCCGTAGACGCCGCGCTGGGCGGGCTCGAGGTCGTCGATGATCTGCAGCGCGCGCGGCTTCGGCGCGCCCGAGAGCGTGCCGGCCGGGAAGGTGGCGCGGAACACGTCGATGCTCGAGACGCCGGGCCGGAGCGTGCCCTCGACCGAGCTCACCAGGTGCATGATGTGGCTGAACCGCTCGACCCGCATGAACTCGGTGACCTCGACGGATCCCGGGGCGCACGCCTTCAGCATGTCGTTGCGCGCGAGGTCCACCAGCATGAGGTGCTCGGCGCGCTCCTTCGGGTCGGCGAGCAGCGACTCCTCGTGGGCGACGTCCTCCTCCACGGTCGCGCCGCGCGGACGGGAGCCCGCGATGGGGTGCATGTAGACGTGGTCGTCGGTGACGGTGACGAGAGCCTCGGGCGACGAGCCGACGATCGAGTAGGGCTTCCCGTCGGCGTCCTCCAGCGTGAGGAGGTACATGTAGGGGCTCGGGTTGAGCACGCGGAGGACGCGGTAGACGTCGATCGGCTCGGCGGTCGTCGGCTGGTCGAAGCGCTGCGAGACCACGACCTGGAACACGTCGCCCTCGCGGATGTGGTGCTTGCTCCGCGCGATGGCCTCGTGGAAGTCGGCGGGCTGCGTGCGGAGCGTCGGCGACGGCTGGGCCTGGAGGTCGACCTCCGCGAGGAACGTCTCGGACGGGCGCGCGAGGTCGGCCTGCATGCGGTCGAGGCGCGCCTGCGCGTCCGCCCACATGGCGTCCGCGTCGTCGACGCCGTCGTTGAGGGCGGTCGCGACGAGCGTGACCGTGCCGCGGCGGTGGTCGAGGACGGCGAGCTCGGAGACGAAGCTGAGCGCCTGGCCGGGCACGGGCACCTCCGCCGGCGGGCGGTCCGGCAGGCGCTCGATCTGCCGCACGGCCTCCCAGCCGATGAAGCCGACGAGGCCGCCCGTGAGGGGCGGCAGGCCGGGGATGCGCGGGGTCTCCCAGCGCGCGTAGAGCGCGGCGAGGGCGGCGAGCGGACCGTCGGGCGCGTCCTCGCCGAGGGCACGGCGCGCATCCAGCCCGTAGTCGAGCCAGCGGGCCTCGTCGCCCTGCTGCGTGAGCACGCCGAAGGACGAGACGCCGACGAAGGAGAACCGGGTCCAGATGCCGCCCTGGCCGGCGGACTCGAGCAGGAAGCTGCCGGGGCGCCCGGCCGTGAGCTTGCGGTGCACGCCCACGGGGGTCTCGCCGTCCGCGAAGACCTCGCGGAGCACGGGGATCACCCGGTGGTCGACCGCGAGGGCGTCGAAGCCCTCGCGCGTGGTGGTGCCGGGCGCGGAGGCGCCGGGGCGCGGGGTCTCGCTCATGGGGTGGGCCCTTCGTCGGCGGTGGGGCGGGTACCCGGGATGGGGTGGAGGTGATCCGCGTCGAAGCAGGTGCGCGTGCCGGTGTGGCACGCCACTCCTACCTGGTCGACCTGGACGAGGACCGTGTCGCCGTCGCAGTCGAGCGCCGCGTCGCGCACGTACTGGGCGTGGCCGGAGGTGTCGCCCTTCCGCCAGTACTCCCGGCGGGAGCGCGACCAGAACGTGACGCGACCGGAGGTGAGCGTGCGGCGGAGGGCCTCGCGGTCCATGTAGCCGAGCATGAGCACCTCGCGCGTGTCGTGCTGCTGGATCACCGCGGGCAGGAGCCCGTCGTCGGCGAAGGACGCCCGGGCGAGGATGCCGTCGACGTCGGGGAGCGGGTCGGACCCGTGCGTGCCGGTCATCGGACCACCTGACCGGCCTCGCGCAGGGCGCCCTTGACGTCGCCGATGGTGAACCGGCGGGAGTGGAAGACGCTCGCGGCGAGCACGGCGTCGGCGCCGGCCTCGATCGCTGGCGCGAAGTGGGCGAGCTCGCCGGCGCCGCCCGAGGCGATGACGGGGACGCGGCTCGCGGCGCGCATCGCGGCGACGAGCTCGAGGTCGAACCCGTCGCGCGTGCCGTCGGCGTCGATGGAGTTGACGAGCAGCTCGCCCGCCCCGCGCTCGACGGCCTCGCGAGCCCAGGCGACGGCGTCGATGGTCGTGCGCGTGCGGCCGCCGTGCGTGGTGACGACGAATCCGGATGCGGTGTCGCCCCGGGTCACGTCGAGCGAGAGCACGCAGACCTGCGCGCCGAACCGGTCGGCGATCTCGCCCACGAGGTCGGGACGGGCGATGGCCGCGCTGTTGACGCCGATCTTGTCGGCGCCGCTCGCGAGGAGGCGCGCCACGTCGACGGCGCTGCGCACTCCCCCGCCCACGGTGAGCGGGATGAAGACCTGCTCGGCCGTCGCGCTGACCACGTCGTACATGGTCGAACGGTCCTCGACCGTGGCCGTGACGTCGAGGAACGTCAGCTCGTCCGCGCCCTGCTCGTAGTAGAGGCGCGCCAGCTCGACGGGGTCGCCCGCGTCCTGCAGGTCGAGGAAGTTGACGCCCTTGACGACACGGCCGGCGGCCACGTCGAGGCAGGGGATGACGCGGACGGCGAGGTCGCCGGAGGACGGGGACCCGGGCACGGGCACGGGCACGGGACGGTCGGCGACCACGTCAGATCCGGGCGGCGTGGATGGGGCTGACGAGGATCGCGCGCGCGCCCACCTCGTGCAGGCGGTCCATGATCTGGTTCGTGTCGTCGCGCGGCACCATCGAGCGCACGGCGACCCACGCGGGATCCTGCAGCGGCGAGATGGTGGGCGACTCGATGCCCGGCGTGATGGCCGTGGCGGCGTCGAGCAGGTCGAGCGGCACGTCGTAGTCCATGAGCACGTAGCGACGCGCGACGAGCACGCCCTCGAGGCGGCGGAGGAGCGTCGCGGCGCCCGCCTTCTCCTCGGCGCCGGAGATGAGCACGGCGGTGGAGCGGAGGATCACGGGGCCGAAGATCTCGAGCCCGGCCTTCCGGAGCGTGGTGCCGGTCTCGACCACGTCGGCGATCGCGTCGGCGACGCCGAGCTGGATGGCGGACTCGACCGCGCCGTCGAGGCGGATGAGCTGCGCCTCCACGCCGTGCTCGCGGAGGAACCCGCCGACGAGGACGGGGTAGCTCGTGGCGATGCGGACCCCCGCGAGGTCCGCCAGGTCCTGGAACCGGCCGACCGGGCCGGCGAAGCGGAACGTGGATCCCGCGAAGCCCAGCTCCGCGGTCTCGGACGCCTCGGACGCCGAGTCGATGAGGAGGTCGCGGCCGGTGATGCCGACGTCGAGCGCGCCGGAACCGACGTAGGTGGCGATGTCGCGCGGGCGGAGGTAGAAGAACTCGACGTCGTTGCGCGCGTCGAGGACGTAGAGCTCCTTCGGGTCACGCCGGCCGGCGTACCCGGCCTCGGCGAGCATCTGGGCGGCGGTCTCGGCGAGCGAGCCCTTGTTGGGCACGGCGACACGGAGCATGGGGATCACTTCTTCCTGGGGTGGGGTCGACGGGTGACGGGGCGCGTCACAGATGTCGGCCGACGTCCTCCAGGGTGAGCCCGCGCGCGATCATCATGACCTGCACGTGGTACAGCAGCTGCGAGATCTCCTCGGCCGCGCGGTCGTCGGACTCGTGCTCGGCCGCCATCCAGACCTCGGCGGCCTCCTCGACGACCTTCTTGCCGATCGCGTGCACGCCGCCGTCGAGCTCGCGGACGGTGCCGGACCCCTCGGGCCTCTCGGCGGCGATGCGGGTGAGCTCGCCGAACAGGTCATCGAAGGTCTTCACGTGCTCCAGGGTACAGCCGCGCGAAGGGGCCCCGGCACGACGACGGGAGGCCGGGAGCGATGCGCTCCCGGCCTCCCGGTGGTGGTGCTGGTCGTGCGTGGTCGCGGTGCTAGCCGACGCCCTGCAGGTCGATCACGAAGATCAGCGTGCGGCCGGAGAGGCGGTGGCCGCCGCCCGCGGGGCCGTAGGCGAGCTCCGGCGGCACGACGAGCTGGCGGCGTCCGCCGACCTTCATGCCGGGGATGCCCTGCTGCCAGCCGGCGATGAGGCTGCGGAGGGGGAAGCGCACGGACTGGCCGCGGCTCCAGGACGAGTCGAACTCCTCGCCGGTCTCGAAGTCGACGCCGAGGTAGTGCACGTCGACCGTGTCGCCGGGCTGGGCCTCGGGGCCGTCGCCCACGGTGACGTCGGAGATGGTGAGCTCTGCGGGGGCCGGGCCGTCGACGGGCTCGACCTCGGGCTTGGTGGTGTCGGTCATGGATCCAGTCAAGCAGATCCGCGCCGGGCCTCCGTCAGTGCGCGTGCGTGTGGGCCTCGGCGGCGCGGCGCAGCTCGGCGATGGACGCCTCGGGGTCGCCGCCGCGGAAGACGCCGGATCCGGAGACGAACGTGTCGGCGCCCGCCTCGGCCGCGCGGCCGATGGTCTCCACGTCGATGCCGCCGTCGACCTGCAGCCACACGTCGTGCCCGGAGTCGCGGAGGCGCGAGCGGAGGGCGCGGAGCTTGGGCATCGTCTCGGGCATGAACGACTGGCCGCCGAAGCCGGGCTCCACCGTCATCACGAGCACCTGGTCGAACTCGGCGAGCAGGTCGAGGTAGTCGTCGACGGGGGTGCCGGGCTTCAACGCGATGCCGGCGCGCGCGCCGATCGCGCGGAGACGGCGGGCCAGCGCGACGGGCTCCTCCGTGGCCTCGGCGTGGAAGGTGACGCTCGCGGCGCCCGCCTCCGCGTAGCCGGGGGCCCAGCGGTCGACGTCGTCGATCATGAGGTGGATGTCGAGCGGGACCGGGGTCACCTCCTGGAGGCGCTGCACCATCGGCAGGCCGAACGTGAGGTTCGGCACGAAGTGGTTGTCCATGATGTCGACGTGGACGAGGTCGGCCGTGGCGAGGCGCTGGATCTCGCGCTCGAGGTTCGCGAAGTCGGCGGACAGGATGCTCGGTTCGATGCGGACGGGCATGCCCCGACCCTACCGGCGGGTCAGCAGGGCGATGAACATGGCGTCCGTGCCGTGCCGGTGGGGCCAGAGCTGGACGCTGGATCCGCGGGCGCCCGCGTCCGGGTCGGCCTCGGGCAGCTCGAGGTCGCCGTCGGCCACCTCCTGCAGCACGGCGCGCGTGTCGAGCGCCGTCACGTCCGGGTGGCGCTGCAGCGCGGCCTGCACGATGGCGCGCGTCTCGGCGAGGTGAGGCGAGCACGTGACGTAGGCGAGGATCCCGCCGGGCGCGAGCGCGCCTATCGCGGAGTCGATGAGGCCGGTCTGGAGCGCGCCGAGGCCCGCGACGTCGCGCGGGGTCTTGCGCCAGCGCGCCTCGGGCCGGCGGCGGAGGGCGCCGAGGCCGCTGCACGGGGCGTCGAGCAGGATCCGGTCGAAGGCGCCCGGGTGCTCCTCCCCCACGGTGGTGCCGTCGGCCTCCCACACCTCGGTGTCGCCGGGGACGGCGCGGAGGGCGTCGCGGACGAGTCCCGCCCGCGCGGGGACGAGCTCGTTGGCCGTGAGCAGGGCGCCGGAGCGGCCGGCCTCGGCGGCGAGCAGCGCGGCCTTGCCGCCGGGGCCCGCGCACAGGTCGAGCCAGCGCTCGCCGGGGGTGACGGGCCGGGCGCGGCTGAGCGCGAGGGCGGCGAGCTGGGAGCCCTCGTCCTGCACGCGCACGCGGCCCTCGGCGACGCCGGGCGCGTCCACCGGGTCGCCGCCCTCGAGGTAGGCGCCGACGGGCGAGAACGCGGCCGGCTGCTCGCCCGTCTCAGCGACGGTCGCGAGGCCGGGGAGCGCGACGAGGCTGACGGCGGGCGCGGCGTTGTCGGCGCTCAGCAGGTCCTCGAGCTCGTCGGCGCGGCCCTCGCGGGCGAGCGCCTGGCGGAGGGCGCGCAGCACCCAGAGGGGGTGGGAGTGCTCGAGCGCGAGGCGCTCGTCGTCGCTCGCGGCGCTGTCGAGCACGCGCTGCCGCCACTCGGCGGGCTCCGAGCGCGTGATGGTGCGGAGGACGCCGTTGACGAAGCCCGTCGCGGAGCGGGATCCGACCGCGCGCGCCATGTCGACGCCCTCGTTGACGGCGGCGTGCGTGGCGACGCGCATGCTGAGGAGCTGGTGCACGGAGAGGCGCAGCACGTCGAGGATGGGGGCGTCGATCGCGGTGACGGGGCGGCCGGCGGCCAGCTCGATCACGCGGTCGTAGTAGCCGGACATGCGCAGCGTGCCGTAGGCCAGCTCGGTGGCGAGCGCGGCGTCCTGCGCGGAGAGGGCCGCGCGGCGGATCCGGACGGGCAGCAGCAGGTTCGCGTACGCGTCCGACTCGCGCACCGCGCTCACGACCTCGTAGGCGACGCGGCGGGCGGGGCTCACGGTGGCGGGCCCGCCGACGTCGGGGCGGTCGTCGGCGCGGCGGCCTCCTCCCGAGGGGCGGCGTCCGCCCGGCCGGCGGGCGGAGGATCCGGTGCTCTCGCTCATCGTGCGGTGACGTCCTTCCTCGTGATGCCGCGCCACCAGTCGGCGGCGGGCATGGCGCTCTTCCCGGCGGGCTGCACCTGGATGAGCTCGACCGGGTGGGTCGCGGTGCCGACGGCGACGCGGCCGTCGACGGATCCGAGCGCGCCGGGCGCGAGCGGCGCGGCATCGCGCAGCGCGGCGGCGCGGTGGACCTTGAGGCGCACGTCGTCCACGGAGGTGTGCGCGCCGGGCTCGGGCGTGACGCCGCGGATCCGGGCGAGCACCTCCTCCGCGGGCCGCGCCCAGTCGATCCGGCCGTCGTCGATCGTGGTCTTGGGGGCGAGCGTCGGCTCGCCCTCCTGCGGGCGCGCGACGGCCGTGCCCGCGCCGATGGCGTCGACCGTGCGTTGCAGCAGGTCGGCGCCCTGCTCCGCGAGCGCGTCGAGGACGTGACCGGCCGTCTCGTGCTCGCCCGTGGGGCGTTCCTCCATCGCGAACACGGGCCCGGTGTCCATGCCGCGCTCCAGCTGGAAGACGCTCGCGCCCGTGACGCGCTCGCCGGCCATGATCGACCGCTGCACGGGGGCGGCGCCGCGCCACCGGGGCAGCAGCGAGAAGTGCAGGTTGATCCAGCCCTTCGCGGGAGTGGAGAGCAGCGGCTCGCGGACCAGGCCGCCGTAGGCGACGATCACGCCGAGGTCGGCCCCGACCGCGGCGATGCGCGCGGTGGCCTCGTCGTCGAGGAGGTTGGTGCGGAGCGTCGGGATCCCGAGCCGCTCGGCCTCCGCGGCGACGGGCGACGGGGTGAGCACGCGCTTCCGGCCGAGCGGCGCGTCGGCGCGCGTGACGACGAGGGCGACCTCGTGGCCGGACGCGGCGAGCAGCCGGAGCGAGGGGACGGCCGGGAGCGGCGTGCCGGCGAAGACGAGTCTCATTGCGGGTCCCTTCCGGGGACGACGTGCGGGTGGGCGGGGCGGGCGGAGGCGGCGGCGGCCGGGGCGGCGCAGCGGTCCGCGGCGGCAGGGCGGGCGGCGTGGGCGACGTGCATCAGAACAGCCCCGTGTCGTCGAACCGTACACGGAGGGGGACCGTGGGCCGGAACCCGGTGCGGCCCGCGACCGGCTTGCGGCGGCTCGAGGCGTTGCGCACGACGGCCGCCCGCAGCTCCCGCGCCGCGTCGGCGCCCCGGGCGTAGTCGAGCCGGACGATGGCGCGCACGCGGCCCTGCTCGGTGGGCACGGGGCCGAGCACGTCGACGCCCTCGATCCCGGCCAGGCGCTCGACGGCCGCCCCGACCGCATCCGGCAGGCCCTCGACGCTCGCGGCGCGCACCGCGGGCGGGAAGCGCAGGGCGCGGCGCTCGAGCAGCTCCTCGCGCGCGTACCGCGGCTGCTGCCAGGTGGCGAGCGCCCGGGCGACCTGCCCGCCGACGCCCACGAGCATCACGGGCGCGCGCGGTGCGGCGAGGGCGGCGGCGTTCGACCACTGGCGGAGCACGTCCTCCCCCACCCGCAGGCTCTCGCGCGCGAGCATCCGCTCGCCGTCGAGCAGGAGGATCGCGCGGTAGCCGCCCGCCGCCACGGGCTCCGCGCCGCGCGTCGCGACCACGAGCCGCGACTCCGCGTCCACCTCCTGCACCTGGCGCTCGCCGTCGGCGACCACGACCTGCACGCCGGGGAACGCGCGGCCGAGCTCCTCCGCGGTGCGGCCCGCGCCGATGGTGACGAGGCGCAGCTCGTCGGATCCGCAGTTGGCGCACGTCCAGTCGCCGGCGAGGTGGCCGCACCAGCCGCACGTGGGCGTGCTCGTGGCGGTGGACATGCCGAGCGGGCCGGTGCACACGGTGCAGCGCGCGGCCTGCCGGCACGCACGGCAGGCCACGAGCGGCGCGTAGCCGGGGCGGGCGACCTGGATCAGCACCGGCCCGTGCTCCACCGCGTCCTTGGCGGCGCGCCACGCGCCCGAGGGGATGCGCGCCTGGCGCGCGAAGCCCTCGTCACCCGTCTGCGACGTGGTAGGGATGACGCGCGGAGGCCGGTTCACGGCGGGCGTGACGCTCCCCAGGTGGCCGATCGCGACGAGCCGCTCGACCTCCGTGCTCCGCGAGTGGGCGAGGAGGACGAGCGCCGTGCCCTGCTGCTGCGTGCGGAGGAGCGCCACGTCGCGGGCGTGCGCGTAGGGGCTGAGCGGCTCGGCGTGCAACGGGTCGCCCTCGTCCCACAGCGCGATGAGGCCGAGGCACGCGGCGGGCGCGTAGACGGCGGAGCGGTTGCCGACGACGATGCGCGGCTCCTCGCCGAGCCCCTGGAGGAACGCGCGGTAGCGGTCGGGGCCGGACTGGCGGGCATCGGTGCGGATGACGGATCCGGCGGGCGCGTGGGCCCGGAGCGCCGTCTCCAGCTGGTCCTGGTCGCGGTAGTCGGGCACGACGAGGACGCTGCTGCGGCCCGACGCGAGCACCCGGACGGCGGCCTGCGCGAGCGTGACGGCCCAGCGCCCGGCCCATGCGCCGCCGGGCAGCTCGACGACCTCGGGGATCGCGTCGACGGACGCGCGTCCGGACGCGTCGACCACGGCGTCGAGCGAGCCGGGGGCGTAGCCGTCGATCGGAGGCAGGGCGGGGTCCCCGACCGGAGCGGCCTCGGCATCGTCCGTCCGATCGCCGGCGTCGGCAGCCGCCGCGAGGCCCGCGAGGTGCGCCTTCTCCACGCGCACCTGCCGCGGCGGCACCGCCAGCCGCACGACGTCGGACGCCGTGCCCGCCTGCCGATTCGCCACGGCGCGCGCGAGCGCCCAGACCTCCGGCCGCAGCACGGGCAGCGGCGACACGACCTGCTCGACCTCGCTGAGCGCGCCGTCGTAGCCCTGCCCGTCGCCGACCTCGATGACGTAGCCGTCGGCCACGCGTCCCGCCGAGCGCAGCGGCACGCGCACGCGGACGCCGGGCACGCACGTCGCGCGCAGCGCCTCGGGCACCGCGTAGTCGAATAGCCGGTCGAGCTGCGGGAGCGGCGAGTCCACCATCACCCGCACCACGGGCGGGCGCGCGCCGGACGCGGCGTCCGTGGTCGCGGATCCGCCGACGGGCGCGGTCTCCCCCGCGGTCATCGCGCGCCCCCGGTCACGGGGCGACCCGCGCGGCTGGTCGCGTCAGAGCCCCGCGGCGCTCTGCAGGTCGGCGACACGGTCGAGCGCCTCCCAGGTGAAGTCCGGCAGCTCGCGCCCGAAGTGCCCGTAGGCGGCGGTCTGCGCGTAGATGGGGCGGAGCAGGTCCAGCTGCTCGACGATGGCCGCGGGACGCAGGTCGAAGGTCTCGCGGATGGCGCGCACGATGCGCTCCTCGGGCACGTGCGCCGTGCCGAACGTCTCGACGTAGAGCCCCACGGGCGCGGCCTTGCCGATCGCGTACGCGACCTGCACCTCGAGCCGGTCGGCGAGGCCCGCGGCGACCGCGTTCTTCGCGACCCAGCGCATGGCGTACGCGGCGCTGCGGTCGACCTTCGACGGGTCCTTGCCGCTGAACGCGCCGCCGCCGTGTCGGCTGAAGCCGCCGTACGTGTCGACGATGATCTTGCGGCCGGTGAGCCCGGCGTCGCCCTTCGGCCCGCCGATCTCGAACTTGCCGGTGGGGTTGATGAGCATCGTCGCCTCGCGCGAGTCGAGCTCGATGCCGATCTCCGCCGCCTGCGCGAGCACCGGGCGGATGACGTGCTCCTCGACCTCGCGGCGGAGGTCGTCCTGGGAGACCTGCGGCCCGTGCTGCGTGGACAGCACGACCGTGTCGACCGTGCGCGGCACGAGCCCGTCGTAGCCGATGGTGACCTGCGTCTTGCCGTCCGGCCGGAGGTACGACAGCTCGCCCGAGTGGCGGACGGCTGCGAGGCGCTCGGCGAGCCGGTGCGCGAGGTAGATGGGGAGCGGCAGGAACACGGGGGTGTCGCGCGACGCGTAGCCGAACATGAGGCCCTGGTCGCCCGCGCCCTGGAGGTCGTGCGCGTCGGTGGACGCAGTCCCCGACCGCGACTCGTACGAGCGGTCGACGCCCTGCGCGATGTCGGGCGACTGCGCGCCGATGGAGACCGTGACGCCGCAGTTGCTGCCGTCGAACCCGACCTCGGACGAGTCGTAGCCGATGTCCCGGATGCGGTCGCGGACGATCTGCGGGATGTCCACGTAGCCGGACGTGGTGACCTCGCCGGCGACGTGCACGAGGCCCGTGGTGACGAGCGTCTCGACGGCGGCGCGGCTCGACGGGTCCTGCGCCAGGAGCGCGTCGAGGATGCTGTCCGAGATCTGGTCGCAGATCTTGTCGGGGTGGCCCTCGGTGACGGACTCGGAGGTGAACAGGCGCAGGTCGGTCACAGAGGCCTCCAGGGGATCGCGTGGCGCCCGCCCATCGCTGCCGCGGAGTCGTTACCGCGGAGTCGGCAGACCCACTACGTCGAGAATTCGATGGGCCACCTGCTCCTTGGAGCCGGAGGCCTCGGCCAGTGTATCGCCGGACCTCCCGAGCACCGTGATCGCGTTGCCCTCTGTGGCGAACCCCTCGGACCACCCCACCCTGTTGAGGACGAGCAGGTCACAGCCCTTCCGGGCGAGCTTCGCGCGGCCGATGCGCACCAGCTCCGCCGGGTCCTCCTCGGTCTCCGCCGCGAAGCCGACGACCACGCGACGCGAGCCGTCCGCGCGCGGCACGGCGGCGTCCGCCGCGAGCCGCTGGAGCACGTCCGGGTTCCGCACGAGCTCGACGGAGAGCGACTCCCCCGCCTCGTCCTTCTTGATCTTGCCCTCCGACACCCGGACGGGCCGGTAGTCGGCGACGGCCGCGGCCATGATGACGACGTCGGCGTCGTCCGCCTCGCGGACCATGGCGTCGGAGAGCTCGAGCGCGGTCGACACGGGCACGACGCGGACGCCGGCGGGCGCTGTCACCTCGAGGTGCGCGGCGACGAGCACGACGTCGGCGCCGCGGTCGCGCGCGGCCGTCGCGAGGGCGACGCCCTGGCGGCCGGACGAGCGGTTGCCGAGGAAGCGCACGGGGTCCAGCGGCTCGCGCGTGCCGCCGGCCGAGACGAGGACGCGGCGGCCCTCGAGGTCGCGTCCGCCCGGGCGGACGGCGGCGAGGGCCGCGGCGATGACGTCCTCCACCTCGGCCATGCGGCCGGGCCCGGAGTCGGTGCCGGTGAGCCGTCCCGAGGTGGGGCCGACGAGGGTCGCGCCGCGGGAGCGCAGGAGGACCGCGTTGGCCTGGGTGGCCGGGTGCTGCCACATCTCGGTGTGCATCGCGGGCGCGACGACGAGGGGCGCGCGGCTGGCGAGGATCGTGGTGCCGAGCAGGTCGTCCGAGAGGCCGAGGGCCATGGACGCGAGCGTGTGCGCGGTGGCCGGGGCGACGACGATGAGGTCGGCCTTCTGGCCGAGCGCCACGTGGCGGACCTCGGAGACCCCGTCGTAGAGGTCGCTCGTGACGGGGTTGCGGCTCACGGCCTCCAGCGTGGGCTTCCCGACGAAGCGGAGCGCGGCCTCGGTGGGCACGACGTGCACGTCGTGGCCGAGGAGCACGAGGCCCCGGACCACGCCGACGGCCTTGTACGCCGCGATGCCGCCCGTGATGCCCACGACGACCATCACGCGGCGGCGCTCCGGGGCTCGGGGGCCGGGAGGGCGTGCGGGGTGCGGTCGGCGCGGGGCATCCGGGACGGCGGGCGGCTAGGAGGCCGCGGGCTCCACGATGGGCGTGGCGACGAGCTTGTCCTCGTTGATCTCGTGCATGGCGACCGAGAGGGGCTTGTCGTCGATGGTGGAGTCGACGAGCGGTCCGACGTTGTCGAACAGGCTGCCCTCGTGGAGGTCGGCGTAGTAGTCGTTGATCTGGCGGGCCCGCTTGGAGGCGAAGATCACGAGCGCGTACTTCGAGTCGACCTTCGAGAGGAGCTCGTCGATGGGCGGGTCGATGATGCCCTGGGTCTTGTCAACCATGGATGTGCCGCTTCCTCATTGCATGGAAGAAGGCCGCACGGGTCCGTGTCATGGACCGACGGCCTTCCTGGATTTCATCAAGTCTACGACCTCGCGCGCCGCCTCCGCGACATCGCGGTTGACGACGAGGTGGTCGAACTCGTCCTGGGCGGCCAGCTCGACCTTCGCGGTGTCGAGCCGACGCTGCTGCTCCTCGGGCCCCTCGGTGCCGCGGCCGACCAGTCGGCGCACCAGCTCCTCCCAGGTGGGCGGCAGCAGGAACACCAGCCTGGCCTCCGGCATGGCGGCCTTCACCTGGCGGGCGCCCTGGATGTCGATCTCCAGCAGCACGCTCCGGCCCTCGGCCAGCGCCACGTCGATGGGCGCGCGCGGCGTGCCGTAGCGGTGCGCGTTGTGCACGGTGGCCCACTCGAGGAGCTCGCCGTGCTCGACCATGCGGTCGAACTCCGCGTCGGACACGAAGTAGTAGTTGACGCCCTCGACCTCGCCGGGACGCGGCGCGCGCGTGGTGGCGGAGACGGAGAGGAGCACGTCGGGCTCGTTCTCGCGGATGAAGGTGGATACGGTGCCCTTGCCGACGGCCGTGGGGCCGGCGAGCACGACGAGGCGGCTCGGCTCCACGATCTGCTTCGCGGCCTGCCACTCCTCGAGGAAGCGCGTGAGGCGCACGCGCTGGTGCACGCCGAGGCCGCCGAGGCGCTTGGCCGTGGAGATGCCGAGCTCGCCGAGGATCCGCTCGAGCTTGGTGGGGCCGATGTTCGGGATGCTCGTGAGGAACTCGGTGACGCGGAGGGTGGCCTCGGCGCGGCGGGCGGGATCCGCGGACGCGTCGAGCACGCCGAGCGGGGTGCGCTCCCCCGTGACGATGTCGTGCTTCACCTCGGCGCGGGCCCGGCGCGCGGCGACCGCGGCCTGGGAGGCGGCGACGCGGTCGACCTCGGGTGGTTCGGGCCTCATGGGAGCGCCTCTCTGAGTCGTCCGGCGTGGTCGGTGACGGCCTCCGCGACACGCCGTGGCCCTGCCGCGAGGATACTCCGCGAGGCGCTCGCGACCACAACGCCGGCGGCCGGGCCGAACAGCTTCCGGACATCGGCGAGCAGCGCGCCCTGGTGGCCGAACCCGGGCGCGAGGATCGGCGTGCGGGTCAGGCGCGCCAGGTCGAGGCCGGCGTCGGCCGCGTCGACGGTCGCGCCGATGACGAGGCCGAACGCGCCGGGCTCGGCCGCGGGATCGTCGAGCGACCCGTTGGCGGCGACGGCGGCGTCCTGGATCGCGCGGGCGACCGTGCGGTGGGCGGACGCGGATCCGCCGCCGGGGAGCAGCGCGCGCTGGAGCCCGCGCGCCTCGGGGTTCGAGGTGGCGGCGAGGACGAAGACGCCCGCGCCCCACGCGTCGGCAGCGGTGCGCACGCCGTCGAGGGATCCGACGCCCGTGTAGGCCGTGAGGGTCACGGCGTCGGCGCGCAGCGGGCTGTCGGGCGCGAGCCACGCGGCGCCGTACGCGTCGACCGTGGAGCCGATGTCGCCGCGCTTGGCATCCGCGATCACGAGGAGGCCCGCGTCGCGCGCGGCCTCGAGCACGCGCTCCAGCGCCACGTACCCGGCGGATCCGTGGCGCTCGAAGAACGCGACCTGCGGCTTGACGATCCCCGCGCGCCCGGCCGTCGCGTCGACCACGCGCAGGCCGAACTCCTCGAGGCCGCGTGCGTCGTCGGCGAGGCCCCACGCGTCGAGCAGCGACCGGTGCGGGTCGATGCCCACGCAGAGCTGCCCGTGCTCGCGGAACGCCCGCGCGAGGCGCGCGCCGAACGGCGGGACGGCCGGAGCCGCCCCGCCGTCGGCGGTCGTCACCTGCGGGCCTCGCGGGCGATCGCGTAGTCCTGCAGGCTCGTGACGTCGAACCCGGCGCGGATGGCGTCGAACGACGCGACCGCGGCCGTGAGCTGCGCGATGGTCGTGAACAGCGGCTTGTCCGCCGCCACGGCCGCGGCGCGGATCTCGTAGCCGTCCGCGCGGGCGGTGCGGCCCGACGGGGTGTTGATGACCACGTCGACCTCGTCGCGGTTGATGAGGTCCACGATCGACGGCGAGTCCCCCGCGGCCGGCGTCTCGCTGTACTTGCGGACGACGCGCGCCTGGATCCCGTTGCGGCTGAGGATCTCCGCCGTGCCCTCGGTGGCGAGCACCTCGAAGCCCAGCTGCTGGAGGCGCAGCACCGGCAGCACGATCGAGCGCTTGTCACGGTCGGCGACCGAGACGAACACCGTGCCCGAGAGCGGGAGGCCGCCGAACGCCGCCTCCTGGCTCTTGGCGAACGCGCGCGGGAAGTCGCGGTCGATGCCCATGACCTCGCCCGTGGAGCGCATCTCCGGGCCGAGCACGGAGTCGACGATGAGGCCGTCCTTCGTGCGGAACCGCTTGAAGGGCAGCACGGCCTCCTTCACGGCGACGGGCGAGTCCATCGGCACGTCGGATCCGTCGCGCTCGGGCAGCAGCCCGGAGGCCTTGAGCTCGGCGATGGAGGTGCCGACCATGACGAGCGACGCGGCCTTCGCGAGCGGGATCCCGAGCGCCTTGGAGACGAAGGGCACCGTGCGGCTGGCGCGCGGGTTCGCCTCGAGGACGTAGAGCACGCCCGCGCCGATCGCGAACTGCACGTTGAGGAGGCCGCGCACGCCCACGCCCTCGGCGATGGCGCGCGTGGCGTCGACGACCTGCTGGATCTGGCCGCGGCCGAGGGTCACGGGCGGGAGGGTGCAGCTCGAGTCGCCCGAGTGGATCCCGGCCTCCTCGATGTGCTCCATGACGCCGCCGACGTACAGCTCGGTGCCGTCGTAGATGGCGTCGATGTCGATCTCGATGGCGTCGTCGAGGAACCGGTCGATGAGGAGGGGCTTGCCCTCGCCGATGATCCCCTGGTCGGCCATGCGCAGGAAGTAGTCGTGCAGCGTGGCGGTGTCGAAGACGATCTCCATGCCGCGGCCGCCGAGCACGTAGCTCGGGCGGACGAGCACGGGGTAGCCGATCTCCTCCGCGACGACCACGGCCTCGTCGATCGCGGTGGCCGTGCCGTTGCGCGGCGCCACGAGGCCCGCGGCGTCGAGGATGCCGGAGAACAGGCCGCGCTCCTCCGCCAGGTCGATGGCCGACGGGCTCGTGCCGAGGATCGGGACGCCCGCGGCCTCGAGGCCCTTCGCGAGCCCGAGCGCGGTCTGGCCGCCGAGCTGCACGACGACGCCGACGAGCTCGCCGGCCTGCTGCTCCGCGTGCACGATCTCGAGCACGTCCTCGAGCGTGAGCGGCTCGAAGTAGAGCCGGTCGCTCGTGTCGTAGTCGGTGGAGACCGTCTCCGGGTTGCAGTTGATCATGATCGTCTCGAACCCGGCGTCGGACAGCGCGAAGGACGCGTGCACGCACGAGTAGTCGAACTCGATGCCCTGGCCGATGCGGTTCGGGCCCGAGCCCAGGATGATCACCTTGCGGCGGTCGGACGCCACGATCTCGGTCTCGGAGTCGTAGCTGGAGTAGTGGTACGGCGTGAGCGCGGGGAACTCGCCCGCGCACGTGTCGACCGTCTTGAACACGGGCCGGATGTCGGCCGCGTGGCGCGCGTCGCGCACCTCCTGCTCGCTCAACCCGCGGATCTCGGCGATCTGCGCGTCCGAGAAGCCGTGGTCCTTGGCCTCGCGGAGCGTCTCCGCATCGAGCGACCCCGCGTCGCGCACGGCGTCCGCGACCTCGTTGATGAGCACGATCTGGTCGATGAACCAGGGGTCGATCTTCGTGGCGTCGAAGACCTGCTCCGCCGTGGCGCCCGCGCGGAGGGCCTGCTGCACCGTGACGATGCGGCCGTCGGTGGGCGTGCGGCCCACCTCGAGCAGCTCGTCGACCGAGCGGGTCTCGGGGCCCCAGTGGAACGAGGATCCGCGCTTCTCGAGCGAGCGCAGCGCCTTCTGCAGCGCGGTCGAGTAGTTGCGGCCGATGGCCATGGCCTCGCCGACCGACTTCATGGTGGTGGTGAGCTCGGCGTCGGCGGCCGGGAACTTCTCGAACGCGAACCGCGGCACCTTCACGACCACGTAGTCGAGCGTGGGCTCGAAGCTCGCGGGCGTGACCTTGGTGATGTCGTTGGGGATCTCGTCGAGCCGGTAGCCGATGGCGAGCTTCGCGGCGATCTTCGCGATGGGGAAGCCCGTCGCCTTCGACGCGAGCGCGCTCGAGCGGGAGACGCGCGGGTTCATCTCGATGACGATGAGGCGGCCGTCCGCGGGATCGACCGCGAACTGGATGTTGCAGCCGCCGGTGTCGACGCCCACGCGGCGGATGATGTCGATGCCGATGTCGCGCATGTGCTGGTACTCGCGGTCGGTGAGCGTGAGGGCGGGCGCGACCGTGATGGAGTCGCCCGTGTGCACGCCGACCGGGTCGACGTTCTCGATGGAGCAGACGACGACCGTGTTGTCGGCCGTGTCGCGCATGAGCTCCAGCTCGTACTCCTTCCAGCCGAGGATCGACTCCTCGAGGAGCACCTCGGTGGTGGGGCTCGACTGCAGTCCGTCGGCGACCATGCGCTCGAGCTCCTGGCGCGTGTGCGCGAAGCCGGAGCCGAGGCCGCCCATGGTGAAGGACGGGCGGATCACGAGCGGGTAGCCGAGGTCCTCGGCGAACTCCACGGCCTGCTCGAGCGTCTTCGCGACGTGCGAGCGGGCGACGTCGGCGCCGGACTCGATCACGAGGTCCTTGAAGAGCTGGCGGTCCTCGCCCTTCTGGATGGCCTCGACCTTCGCGCCGATGAGCTCCACGCCGTGCTTGGCGAGGATGCCGAGCTCGTCGAGGCGGATGGCCGCATTGAGCGCGGTCTGGCCGCCGAGGGTGGGGAGCACCGCGTCCGGCTTCTCCTTGATGATGATCTTCTCGAGCACCTCGCTCGTGATCGGCTCGATGTAGGTCGCGTCGGCGAAGCCCGGGTCGGTCATGATCGTGGCGGGGTTCGAGTTCACGAGGATGACGCGCACGCCCTCCTCGCGGAGCACGCGGCAGGCCTGCGTGCCCGAGTAGTCGAACTCGGCGGCCTGGCCGATGACGATCGGCCCGGAGCCGATGACGAGGACGCTGTTGATGTCGTCGCGCTTGGGCATTACACGGTCTCCTGGGGGGTCGCGGCGGATGCGGGGGCGTCGCCCGCGGCGTGGATCAGCTCGATGAACCGGTCGAAGAGGTACGACGAGTCGTGCGGGCCTGCGGCCGCCTCCGGGTGGTACTGCACCGAGAAGGCGGGGATGTCGAGGCAGTTGAGCCCCTCGACCACCTGGTCGTTGAGCGAGACGTGGCTGACCTCGGCGCGGCCGAAGCCGGCCGGGCTCTCGACGGGGCCGTCGAGCGGCGCCGAGACCGCGAAGCCGTGGTTCTGGCTCGTGATCTCGACGCGGCCGGTCCGGCGGTCGAGCACGGGCTGGTTGATCCCGCGGTGCCCGAACGGCAGCTTGTAGGTGTCGAAGCCGAGGGCGCGGCCGAGGAGCTGGTTGCCGAAGCAGATCCCGAAGAACGGGATGCCCTTGCGCAGCACGTCCTGCAGCAGCTCCACGTGGTACTGCGACGCCTCGGGGTCGCCGGGGCCGTTCGAGTAGAAGACCGCGGTGGGGGCGAGCTCGGCGAGCTGCTCGGTGGTGATGCTCTGCGGCACCACGTGCACGTCGAGCCCGCGGGCGGCGAGGTGCTTCACCGTCGCGGTCTTGATGCCGAGGTCGAGCACGGCGACGGAGCCGATGCGCTCGCCCACGGCGGGGATCGTGTACGTCTCCTGCGTGGAGACCTCGGCGGAGAGGTTGCGGCCCGCCATGTCGGGCGCCTGCCGCACCTGCGCGAGCTGCTCCTCGTCGCCGAGCGCGAAGGCCTCGCCGGAGAAGACGCCGGCGCGCATGGCGCCCTCGTCGCGGATCCGGCGGGTGACGGCGCGCGTGTCGATGCCGGAGATGCCGACGACGCCCTGGGCGACGAGGTCGTCCTCCAGGGTGCGCTGCCCGCGGAAGTTCGAGACCACGCGGGAGGGGTCGCGGACGACGTAGCCGGCGACCCAGATGCGGCGGGACTCCATGTCGTCGTCGTTCATGCCGGTGTTGCCGATGTGCGGCGCGGTCTGGAGCACGATCTGGCCCGCGTAGGACGGGTCGGTGATCGTCTCCTGGTAGCCGGTCATGCCGGTCGCGAAGACGGCCTCGCCGAGCGTGGTGCCACGGGCGCCGTACGCGCGTCCGACGTACCTCCGTCCGTCCTCGAGTACCAGGACCGCCGGTTCGTGTCGGGCCATGTCGGTCACTTCCCTTCGTTGTCGTCGTCGTGCGCGGGGCGGGGGATGCGGTGGAGGGCGTCGACGAGCGCGGTCTTCTCGCGCGGGTCGATCACCCGGAGGTACGTGTCGACCTCGACGCCGGCGGCCTCGTCGAGGAGCCAGGTGACGGCCACGAGGCCGCCCTCCTCCACGACGCGGTCGATCGCGTAGGTCGCGAGGCCGGATCCGGTGATCCGGTCGGCCGGCACGAGCACCGGGCGCTCGCCGTCGATCGCGAGCACCAGGCCGGCCGGGTGGATCCGGGCGGCCGCGCGTCCCCGGAACCCGAGGGGCGCGACCGTGAGCCGGTCGAGCGGCTGGCCGGCCGTGGTCGTGGCGACGTAGAGCACGTCGACCTCGAGGTCGGGCGCACCGAGGTCCTCGGGCGGCCGCGGCGGCTCGGGCAGGGCGCGCTGGCGACGGCGGCGCGCGCGCCAGCCGAGCACCATGAGCGCGAGCAGCAGGAGGAGGAGCGCGATCACGGTGAGCGCGGGTCCGGTGCGGTCGCTCATGCGCGTCCCGCCGCGGCGTCGGCCGCCGCCTCGCGCGCGTCGGCGTCGGCCCGGTCGCGGAGGACCGCGGCGCGCGCGACGGTCTCGCGGTCGACGAGGGCGCCGTCGAGCACCGTCGGGTAGCCGCGGTGGAACGTGGCGACCACGCGACCCGGCAGCGTCATCTCGAGGTACGGCGAGTTGCCGCTCAGGCCGCCGAGGTCGTCGCGCCCGAAGACGCGCGAGGCCGCGGGGTCGTACAGCGTGATGTCCGCCGGGGCACCCGCCTCGAGGACGTGCCCGTGCTCGGCGAGGCGGCCGATGCGCGCGGGCGCGTGCGACATGACCCGGGCGACGCCCTGCCAGTCGAGGAGCCCGGTGTCGACCATCGCGAGCTGGACCACCGAGAGCGCCGACTCGAGGCCGACCATGCCGAACGCGGCCGCGTCCCACTCGCAGTCCTTGGCCTCGGTCGGGTGCGGCGCGTGGTCGGTCGCGACGACGTCGATCGTGCCGTCGGCGAGCGCCTGGCGGAGCGCCTCGACGTCCGCGCGGCGGCGGAGCGGCGGGTTCACCTTGTAGCGCGCGTCGTAGCCGGCGACCAGGTCCTCGGTGAGGAGCAGGTGGTGCGGCGTGACCTCGGCGGTGACGTCGACCCCGCGGGCCTTGGCCCAGCGGATCACGTCGACCGAGCCCGCGGTGGAGACGTGGCAGACGTGCAGGCGGGATCCCACGTGCTCGGCGAGCAGCACGTCGCGCGCGATGATCGACTCCTCCGCGACCGCGGGCCAGCCCGTGATGCCGAGCTCGCCCGACAGCTCGCCCTCGTTCATGGTCGCGCCCTCCGTGAGGCGCGGATCCTGCGCGTGCTGCGCGATGACGCCGTCGAAGGCCTTCACGTACTCGAGCGCGCGGCGCATGAGCAGCGGGTCGGAGACGCACTTCCCGTCGTCGGAGAAGACGCGGACGGCCGCGCGGCTGGACGCCATGGCGCCGATCTCCGCCATCGACTCCCCCGCGAGCCCGACCGACACGGCGCCGATGGGGCGGACGGTGGCGTAGCCGGCCGCGTCGCCGAGGGCCTTGACCTGCTCGACCACGCCCGCCGTGTCCTGCACGGGCATCGTGTTCGCCATCGCGAAGACCGCGGTGAAGCCGCCGAGGGCCGCGGCGCACGATCCCGTGAGCACGGTCTCGCTCTGCTCGTAGCCCGGCTCGCGGAGGTGCACGTGCAGGTCGACGAGGCCGGGCAGCGCGACCAGGCCGTCCGCGTCGAGGACACGCGCGCCCGCGGGGGCGTCGAGGTCGGCGCCGATCGCCCGGATGCGCCCGTCGGCGACGAGGATGTCGGCGCGCTCGCCGGAGGGCAGGGTGGCGCCGCGGATCAGGTGCGCGTCGTCCAGGGTCATCGTGTCCTGGGTCATCTCGTTCTGGGTCATCGGTCGGCCTTCCCGTCGCCGGAGAGCAGGAGGTAGAGGACGGCCATGCGCACCGAGACGCCGTTGGCGACCTGCTCGCGCACCGTGGACCTCTCCGAGTCGGCGGCGGCGGCGGATATCTCGAGCCCGCGGTTCATGGGCCCCGGGTGCATGACGATCGTATCGGGCCCGAGGAGCGCGAGCCGCGCGTCGTCGAGGCCCCAGATGCGCGCGTACTCGCGCGGGTTCGGGAAGAAGGCGGCCCGCATGCGCTCGGCCTGGATCCGCAGCATCATCACGGCGTCGGGCTTCCCCTCGCGGAGCGCCGCGTCGAGGTCGTAGCGCACGGTGACGGGCCAGGATCCGACGCCCACCGGCACGAGCGTGGGCGGCGCGACGAGCGTGACCTCCGCTCCGAGCGTCGTGAGCAGCCACGCGTTCGAACGGGCGACGCGGCTGTGGAGCACGTCGCCGACGATGACGACGCGCGTGCCGTCGAGGCCCTTCCCGCGCGCGGCCGATCCGTGCAGCCGGCGGCGGATCGTGAACGCGTCGAGCAGCGCCTGCGTGGGGTGCTCGTGCGTGCCGTCGCCCGCGTTGACGATGCCCGCGTCGATCCAGCCGCTGCCGGCGAGCGTGTGCGGTGCGCCCGAGGACGGGTGGCGGACGACCACGCCGTCGGCGCCCATCGCCTGCAGCGTCTGCGCGGTGTCCTTGAGGCTCTCGCCCTTCGAGACGCTCGACCCCTTGGCGCTGAAGTTGATGACGTCGGCCGAGAGGCGCTTGGCGGCGGCCTCGAACGAGATGCGCGTGCGGGTCGAGTCCTCGAAGAAGAGGTTGACGACCGTGCGCCCGCGGAGCGCGGGGGTCTTCTTGATCTCGCGGGTGCCGACGTCGGCCATGTCCTCGGCGACGTCGAGGATGTGGACCGCCTCGTCGCGGGAGAGGTCGCGGGTGGAGAGGAGGTGCCTCATGCGCGGGCCTCGCCCTCGGCCGAGGCGGGTGCGTCGTCGGGGCCGGCGATCGTGACGGCGTCCTCGCCGTCGATCTCGTCGAGCCGCACGAAGATGCGCTCGGCCAGGCTCGACGGCAGGTTCTTGCCCACGAAGTCGGCTCGGATGGGGAGCTCGCGGTGCCCGCGGTCGACCAGCGCGGCGAGGCGCACGGCCGTGGGCCGGCCGAGGTCGCCGATCGCGTCGAGGGCGGCGCGCACGGTGCGGCCGGAGAAGAGCACGTCGTCCACCAGCACGACCGTGCGGCCGTCGACGCCGCCGACGGGCAGTCGCGTGGGGGCGGGAGCCCGGGTGGGGTTCCGCTGCAGGTCGTCGCGGTACATCGTCACGTCGAGCGAGCCGACCAGGTCGGCGGGGGCATCGGGCTCGAGGCGGGCGATGATCCGGCCGATGCGCTCGGCGAGGACGGTGCCGCGGGTCGGGATGCCGAGGAGCAGCAGGCCGGCGGGGCCGCGGTTCGACTCGAGGATCTCGTGGGCGATGCGCGTGAGCGCACGGGTGATGTCAGAGGGCTGCAGCACGACGCGCTGAGGCAATCCGACCTCCTTCCCCGCCTCTCGGGACGGATGTTAAAGGTGGTCTGTTCCGCCGGTCACTCTAGCGGGTGTCCCCCGAGCGCGGGGTCCGGAGCGCAGCCCGCGCGTGTCCTCAGCCGTCGGAGGCGTCGAGCACCGCGCGGATGCGCCCGAGCACGGCGGCGTCCTGCAGGCTCGTGGCGTCGCCGAGGGTCCGCCCCTCCACGAGGTCGGCGAGCAGCCGCCGCATGATCTTCCCCGAGCGCGTCTTCGGCACGTCCGGCACGACGACGACGCGGCGGGGCTTGGCGACCGGGCCGATCGCACGGGCCACGTGCGCGGTGAGGAGCGGCTCCAGCTCCGCGGCGAGCGCGTGCCAGCCCGCCGCGTCGTCGTCCGCCGGGCGGTCGTCGCCGGGCGGCACGACGAACGCGACGACGCGCTGCCCCGTGAGCTCGTCGGCGACTCCCGTGACCCCGGCCTCGCCGACGCGCGGGTGCGCGACGAGCGCCGACTCGATCTCGATGGTGGAGAGCCGGTGGCCGGACACGTTCACGACCTCGTCGATCCGGCCCTGCAGCGCGACGTCGCCGTCCTCGTCCCGGCGCGCGCCGTCGCCCGCGAGGAACCAGCCCCGCTCGGCGAATCGCTCCCAGTAGGCGCGGCGGTAGCGGTCCGGGTCGCCCCACACGGTGCGGGCCATGCCGGGCCACGGGCGCTGGATCACGAGGAGGCCGCCCTCGCCGTCCGCGGCGGGCTCGCCGTCGTCGTCGACCACGTCCACCCGGAACCCGGGCAGGGCGCGGCCGGCGGCGCCGGGCTTGAGGGTCGCGACGCCGGGCAGCGGCGCGATGACCGCCGCTCCCGTCTCGGACTGCCACCACGTGTCGACGACGGGCGCCCGCCCGCCGCCGATCTCCCGGTGGAACCAGCGCCACGCGGCGGGGTTGATCGCCTCCCCCACGGATCCCAGCAGCCGGATGCTCGAGAGGTCGTGCGCCTCCCGCACGCCGTCGGGGTGCCAGCTCATGAGCGAGCGGATCAGCGTGGGCGCCGTGTAGTACGTCGTCACCCCGTACCGCTCGATGATCTCGAGGTGCCGCCCGCGGTGGGGCGTGTCGGGCGTGCCCTCGTAGATCACCTGGGTCAGGCCGTTGGACAGCGGACCGTAGATCTCGTAGGTGTGCGCGGTGACCCAGGCGAGGTCGGCGGTGCACCAGTGCACGTCGTCGGGCTTCGCGTCGAAGTGCGCCCAGTGCGCCCAGGACGCGTGGGTCAGGTACCCGCCGGAGGTGTGCACGAGGCCCTTGGGGCGTCCCGTCGTGCCGGACGTGTAGATGATGAAGAGCGGGTGCTCGGCGTCGAAGGCCCGCGGCTCGTGGACCGGCGACGCGGATCCGACGGCGTCGTGCCACCACACGTCGCGTCCCGGGGTCCAGGGCACGTCCTGCCCGGTGCGGCGGACGACGAGCACGTGCTCGATCGACGCGATGCCCGCGACGGCCTCGTCGGCCTGCGGCTTCGTCTCGACGGCGGTGCCGCGGCGGTTCTGCCCGTCGCTCGTGATGAGCAGCTTCGCGCCCGTGTCCTCCACCCGGAAGCGCAGCGCCTCCGCGGAGAAGCCGCCGAACACCAGCGAGTGCACGGCGCCGATGCGGGCGACCGCCAGCGTCGCCACGATCGTCTCGACCAGCACGGGCAGGTAGATCACCACGCGGTCACCTGGCCCCACGCCGAGGTCCGTGAGCGCGTTGGCGGCGCGGGACACCTCGTCCTGGAGGTCGCGGTACGTGACCGCGCGCCGGTCCCCCGGCTCGCCCTCGAAGTGCAGCGCGACCTTCTCCCCGCGCCCCGCGGCGACGTGCCGGTCGACGCAGTTCGCCGCGACGTTGAGGCAGCCGCCCGCGAACCACGTGGCCGCGGGCACCTGCGGGGTGCCGTCGGCGGCGACCGGCGGGATCCACGTGTGCGCGGTCTCCCACGGCGTCTCCCAGTCGAGGCGGCGGGCGGCCTCCTCCCAGAAGGCGACCGGATCCGCGTCGGCTCGCGCGAACGCCTCCGCCTTGACGTTCGCCGCCGCCGCGAGATGCGCCGGCGGCGGGAAGAGCGCCTGCCCGACGGTCGCGTCGGCGTCCTCATCGGGGGCGGCGGTCTCGGCCTGCTCGGTGCGCGGGGAGGTCATGCGCCGACGCTACGTGCGGCGCCGCCTCGATCCGGAACCGGGATGTCACGCGACGACACGGAAGCCCGGCGTCAGCCCCAGCGGCGCACGAGGACGCGCTCGACGAGGCCCACCACGGCGTCGGTGACGGCGCCGAGCACGGCGAGCAGCACGATCGCGAGCAGCACCCGGTCGACGCGTCCGTTCGAGGACGACTCCGTGAGCAGGAAGCCGAGCCCCATCGAGGCGGCGAGCAGCTCCGCGGCCACGAGGAACAGCCACGACTGCGCGAGCGCGAGCCGGAGCCCGGAGACGACCGCCGGCAGCGCGGCGGGGAGCTGCACGGTCACCAGCAGCGGGATCCGCGTCAGCCCGAACGCGCGCCCCGCCTCCACGAGGTGCGGGTCCACGTGCCGGAGCGCCCCCGCGACGGTCGTGTACACGGGGAACATCGCGCCGATGGCCACGAGGGTGACCTTGGAGTCCTCGTTGATCCCCATCCAGAGCAGGAGCAGCGGCACCCACGCGAGCGACGGCACCGTGCGGAAGGCGCCCGCGGTGGGCGCGAGGAGGAGCCGGCCCACGCGCGACAGGCCGACCACCGCGCCGAGCACGAGGCCCACGGTCGCGCCGAGCGCGAAGCCGAGCAGCACGCGCTGCAGGGAGATGGCGACGTACGGGCCGAGGATCCCCTGCTCGGCGAGCTGGACGCCCGCGCGCACCACGTCGAGCGGCGCGGGTAGCAGGTGGGCGGGCACGGCACCCGTCGCGGTGACGACGGCCCACAGCCCGACGACGACGGCCGGCACCACCAGGCCGACGGCCGTGCGAGTCAGCGCGGCGCGGGCGGAGCGGGCGCCGTCCCGCCGGCGGTCGTCCGGGCGGGCGTCGCGCGTCGCACCGGCGTCGCGGGCGACGGGCGTCCGGTCGACGGCGGTCATCCGGCGGTCCCGGGAGCGGCTGCGGGATCCGCGGCCTCGGCGAACCGCGGCTCGAACAGCTCGTCGAGCGCGTCGTCGACCTTCCCCTGGTCGGTCACGTCGCCCGAGTCCACGAGGATCGGGCCGACGCGCTCGAGGACGGTGCGCTGCGCGTCGCCGGGCACCGGATCCACGGCCAGGTTCGTGCGGTCGATCACGGAGGTGGCGACCCCGGGGTCGATCGCCGCGGCCCGCGCGAGGATCGCCGCCGTCTCGTCCGGGTGCGCGACGGCCCACGCGCGCGCCTGCTCGTACGCGTCGACGACGGCTTGCGCGAGATCGGGCGACGCGTCGAGGAACGACTGCGTCGCGTTCAGGAACCCGTAGGTCGCGAAGTCGACGTTCCGGTACAGCAGCGTGGATCCCGCCTGCGCCTCGCTCGCGGCCATCAGCGGGTCGAGCCCGGCCCACGCGTCGACCGCGCCGTTCTCGAGCGCCGCGCGGCCGTCGGCGTGCTGGAGGTTCTGGATGGTGACGTCGGAGGCGGGGATGCCCGCCTGATCCAGCGTCTGCAGGAGGAAGAAGTACGGGTCGGTGCCCTTCGTGGCGGCGATGTCGGCGCCGCGGAGCTCGTCGACGCTCGTGATGGGCGAGCCCTTCGGCACGACGATCGCCGTCCACTCGGGCTGGGAGTACACGTCGATGGTGCGGATGGGCGAGCCGTTGGCGCGGGCGAGCAGCGCGGCGGAGCCCGCGGTGGAGCCCACGTCGACGGCGCCCGCCCGCAGCAGCTCGTTGGCCTTGTTCGAGCCCGCGGACTGCACCCAGTCGACCTCGACGTCGGATCCGAGGCGCGCCTCGAGGAGGCCCTGGTCCTTCACGATGAGGCTGAGCGGGTTGTAGGTCGCCCAGTCGACCGTGAGCGTGTCGGCGCTCCAGCCGCCCGCGGCGGCCGGGGCGGGAGCGACGGAGGAGCCCTCGCCCGCGGCGCAGCCGGCGAGGAGCAGGACGGCGGCGGTCGCGAGCGCGAGGGCGGATCGGCGGGGCAGGAGTCGGGTCACGGGGTCCTCGGTGCGGTGTCGGGTGCGGTGGTCGAGCGGGGCCGGCGGATGCGGCGGATCAGCCGCCGCGGTGGCCCGGCACGCCGAGCCCCTCGAGCAGCTCCGCGCGGAGGGCCGCGAGGGTGGCGTCGCCGCGGTCGCGCGGGCGGGCGCCCGGCACGTCGAGCACGCGGCGCACGGTCGCGCCCGGCGCGGCGCCGGGCGCGGGATCGGGCCCCAGCAGCACCACGCGGTCGGCGAGGTGCAGCGCCTCGTCCACGTCGTGGGTGACGAGCAGGACGGTCGTGGGGATCGCGGCGTGCACGTCGAGGAGGAGGTCCTGCATCCGCAGCCGGGTGAGGGCGTCGAGCGCGCCGAACGGCTCGTCGAGCACGAGCACGCGGGGTCGGCGGGCGAGCGCGCGGGCGAGCGACGCGCGCTGGGCCATGCCGCCGGAGACCTGGCGCGGACGGAGGTCGGCCGCCTCGGCGAGGCCCGTGAGCTCCAGCAGGTCGCGCACCCGGGCGTCGCCCTCGGCGCGCGGCACGTCGCGCGGGAGGCCGAGCCGCACGTTGGCGCGGAGCGTGCGCCAGGGCAGCAGCCGGGGCTCCTGGAACGCGGCCGCCGAGCGCTGGTCGACGTCGCGCACGGGCGTCCCGTCGATGCGGAGGGACCCCGCGTCGGGCCGGTCGAGCCCGCTCACCTGGCGGAGGAGCGTCGACTTGCCGCAGCCGGAGGGCCCGAGGACCGCGACGACGTCGCCGGCCGCGAGGTCGAGGTCGACGTCGCGCAGCACGACGCGCGTGCTCCGTCCGCCGTCGACCGGGAACGACCGGCCTACCCCGCGGAGCTCGACGGCGCCGGCCGAGCCGGGTTCGGGATCCGCGCCGGCGTCGGCGCGGGCGCGGGCGGGCGTCGCGGGAGCGCGGTGCGAGGCGGTGGCGGTCGCGGGCATGACCCGACGCTAGGTCGGCGCGTGCCGACCCGCCTCGTCCCCCGTCACACGCCGTCGCGAGGCGACACGCGGCGTAACGGAGGTGGCGAGAACGGGCCCGACGTGCCGGGGATCAGGCCTGCGCGGCCGCGATCCGGGCGAGCATGCCGTTCACGAACGACGCCGACTCGTCCGTCGAGAGCGACGACGCGAGGTCGACGCTCTCCGAGATCGCGACGCCGTTCGGCACGTCCGCGTTGAAGAGGATCTCCCAGATGCCGATGCGCAGGATCGCGCGGTCCACGGCGGGCATGCGGGCGAGGGTCCAGTTCACCGAGTACGTCTCGATGAGCTCGTCGATCTCGTCCTGGTGCGCGACGAACCCCTCGGCGATCTCGCGGGCGTACTGCCACGAGGCCTGCCGGTCGGGCTCGGCCGCGGCGCGCTGCTGCTCGACCGCGAGGGTGGCGGGGATGCTCTCCCCGCGGATGTCGGCGACGTAGAGGACATCGAGGGCGCGCTTGCGCGCCTTGGTGCGTGCGCTCACGGGGTCAGTCGGTGACGCGGCCGAGGTAGTCGCCCGTGCGGGTGTCGACCTTGACGCGCGTGCCCTGCTCGAGGAAGAGCGGGACCTGGATCTGGTGCCCGGTCTCGACCGTCGCGGGCTTGGTGCCGCCCGTCGAGCGGTCGCCCTGCAGGCCCGGCTCCGTGTACGTGATGGTGAGCACGACCGACGCGGGCAGCTCGACGTAGAGCCCCTCGCCGTTGTGCAGCGCCACGGTCACGTCCTGGTTTTCCAGCATGAAGTTCTTCGCGTCGCCGACCTGCGCCGCGGACAGCGTGATCTGGTCGTAGTCGCTCGTGTCCATGAACACGAAGTTCTCGCCGTCGGCGTAGAGGTACTGGAAGTCGCGGCGGTCGACCGTCTCGGTCTCGATCTTCGCGCCCGCGTTGAACGTGCGGTCGACGACCTTGCCGGTCATCACGTTCTTGACCTTGGTGCGCACGAAGGCGCCGCCCTTGCCCGGCTTCACGTGCTGGAACTCGATGACGGTCCACAGCTGGCCGTCCATGTTGAGGACGATGCCGTTCTTGATGTCAGCGGTAGAGGCCATGCGGGGAGGGTCCTTGCCTGTTCGACGAGCGGGATGCGGCGTGCGAGCGGCCGCGCGGAGGATCCGTCATCCGCGGCCCGACGGGGCGCATGCGGGGATCCGAGGGATCAGCCTAACGGGTGGCGGTCACGACGTGCGCGAGGGCGAGGAGGTAGGAGCCCTGCCCGAGACCCGCGATGACGCCCGTCGCGACGGGCGAGATGACGCTGGTGTGCCGGAACTCCTCGCGCGCATGCGGGTTCGAGAGGTGCACCTCCAGCAGGAGGATCCCCGCCTTCGTGACGAGCGCGGCGGCGTCGCGGAGCGCGTACGAGTAGTGCGTGAACGCGGCGGGGTTCAGGATCACGGGGCTCGCGGTGTCGACGGCCTCGTGCAGCCAGCCGATGAGGGTCGCCTCGTCGTCGGTCTGGCGGAGGTCGATCTCCACGTCGGCGGGCGCGAAGGCGACGAGCTCGCGCCGCAGGTCCTCCAGCGATCCGGTGCCGTAGACGTCGGGCTCGCGGCTGCCGAGCCGTCCGAGGTTGGGGCCGTTGAGGACGAGCACGCGTGACATGCGCCCAGCCTAGGGCGCGGGTCGGGTGGGATCGGCCGGCCGGTGCGCGCGGGGCGCATGCTCAGCCGACGCTCTGGCCGCCGTCGGAGCGGATGCGCTGGCCGTTGATCCAGCCGCCCTCGGCCGACACGAGGAAGCACACGAGCGCCGCGGCGTCGCGGGGCTCGGCCAGCCGGCCGCGCGGCGTCGTCTCGCGGAGGCTCTCGCGGATCTCGTCCGTGAACCAGCCCGTGTCCGTCGGACCGGGGTCCACGAGGTTCGCGGTGATGCGCACGTCCTCGAGCTCGCGCGCCGCCGCGATGACGATGCGGTCGAGCGCGGCCTTGCTCGCGCCGTACGCGACCTCCCCCACGACGGCGTCGGAGGTGAGCGCCACGATGCGGCCGGCGCCGGGGACGGCCCGGTACCGGCGCGCGAACCCCTGGATCAGCTGCAGCGATGCCCGCACGTTCACCGCGAGGTGGCGCTCGAGGCTCTCGACGCTCGTGTCGAGCAGCGCGCTGTCGACGGACTCCGCGTGGCTCAGCACGAGCGACGTGATGGGCCCGAGCTCCCGCTCGACCTCGCCGAGGATCCGCTCGGCCGCGTCCACGTCCACGAGGTCGGCCTCGACGGCGTGGGCCCGGCCGCCCGCGCGCTCGACGGCCTCCGCGACGCGCGCGGGGTCCTCGGGCCGGCGGCCCCACGGCATCCGCGCGTCGTAGTCGGACCAGTAGGTGAAGGCGACGTCCCAGCCGCCGAGGGCCAGGTCCTCCGCGATCGCCGCGCCGATGCCGGACACACGGCCGACGCCCGTGACGAGGGCGACGGGCCGGGGCGCGTCCGGATGCGCGGGGTCGGTCACGACCCGATCTCCTGGTACGCCGCGAACAGCAGCGCCTCCTCGGGTCCGTTGAGCACGCTCGCGCGGCCGACGCCGTCGAGCACGATGAAGCGCATCATGTCGCCGCGCGCCTTCTTGTCGCGCTTCATGCTCGCGACGAGCGTGGGCCAGCGGCCGACGGGGTAGCTCGTGGGCAGGTCGAGCGAGTCGAGGATGCGGCGGTGCCGGTCGACCGCCTCGTCGGAGAGCGACCGGGTGAGGCGCGACAGCTCGGCCGCGAACACCATGCCCACCGCGACGGCCGCGCCGTGCCGCCAGCGGTACCGCTCGGCGTGCTCGATGGCGTGGCCGAGCGTGTGCCCGTAGTTGAGGATCTCGCGGCGGCCCTTCTCGGTGAAGTCCTCCCCCACGACCTCCGCCTTCATGGCGATGGCGAGCTCGACGACGCGGCGGAACTCCGGTGCCGTGGGATCGGTGACGCGCGCCACGTCCCGCTCGATGATGTCCAGGATCTCGGGCACGGCGATGAACCCGGCCTTCACGATCTCCGCGAAGCCCGTGACGAGCTCGTTGCGCGGCAGCGTCGCCAGCAGGTCGAGGTCGACGACCACCGCGGTCGGCGCGTAGAAGGCGCCGACGAGGTTCTTGCCCTCGGAGGTGTTGATGCCCGTCTTGCCGCCCACGGCCGCGTCGACCATGGCGAGCACGGTCGTCGGGATCTGGATGAGCATCACGCCGCGCAGCCACGTGGCCGCGACGAAGCCGCCGAGGTCGGTCGTGGCACCGCCGCCGAGCGTGATGACGGCGTCCGAACGCGTGAAGTCGGTGGTGCCCATGATCTTCCAGCAGAACGCCGCGACCTCGACGCGCTTGGCGCCCTCGGCGTCCGGCACCTCGGCGAGGTACACCTCGACGTCGCCCTGCAGGCGCTCCCGGAGCCGCGACGCCTCCTCGGCGAGGGCCGGCGCGTGCACGATGAGCACCTTGCGGACGCGCGGGCCGAGCAGCGCGCCGACGCCCGGGATCAGGCCGCGGCCGACGGTGACGTCGTAGCCGGGCGTGCCGGAGACGCGGATGACGGTGGGCGCGTCGGGCTCGACGGCGGCGGTCTCGTGCGCGGCGGCGTCGGTGGGGGCGGTGTCGGTGGGGTGTGGGTCGGTCATGGCTGCCTCTCCCGGGCGAAGCGCTCGATCTCGCGGGCGATGCGCGCGAGCGGGCGGTCGGAGGTGTCGATGGTCAGGTCGGCGAGCGAGCGGTAGAGCTCCTCGCGGTCGGCGACGATGCGGCGCCAGCTCTCGACGCCGTCCACGAGGGGGCGGTCGTCGCCGCGGATGCGGGCGCGGACGGCGTGCTCGCTCACGGTGAGGAGCACGACGTCGCACGCCGCGAGGTCGGCGCGGGTCGCCGGATCGAGCACGGCTCCCCCGCCGAGCGAGACGACGCCGCCGGCCGCGAGGGCGCGTGCGACCTCCTCGCGCTCGAGCTCGCGGAAGCGCGGCTCGCCGTGCTCGCGGAAGATGTCGGCGATGGACCCGTGCGCGTCCACGAGGGCGCGGTCGGTGTCCGTGAACGGCACGCCCATCGCGCGCGCGACCCGGCGGCCCACCGTGGTCTTGCCCGCGCCGGGCGCGCCGATCAGGACGACCGGCACGCTCAGGCCTCGGGCGGGGCGGCGTCGGCCTCGTCGACGAGGTCGGCGCCGGAGCGGCGGCCCTCGGGGATCGCGTCGAGGTAGCCGCGCAGGTTCCGCCGCGTCTCGCCGACGGAGTCGCCGCCGAACTTCTCGAGCACGGCGTTCGCGAGCGTGAGGGCGACCATCGCCTCGGCGACGACGCCGGACGCGGGGACCGCGCACACGTCGGAGCGCTGGTGGTTCGCGGGCGCGGCGCCGCCCGTCGCGGTGTCGACGGTGCGGAGCGCGCGCGGCACGGTCGCGATGGGCTTCATGCCGGCGCGGACGCGGAGGACCGTGCCCGTCGACATGCCGCCCTCGGTGCCGCCGGCGCGGTCGGTGGACCGGCCGATGCCCGCGGCCGTGGAGAAGAGCTCGTCGTGCGCCTCGGATCCGCGGCGCGTGGTGGTGAGGAAGCCGTCGCCGACCTCCACGCCCTTGATGGCCTGGATGCCCATGAGCGCGCCCGCGAGCTGCGAGTCGAGCCGGCGGTCCCAGTGCACGTGCGAGCCGAGGCCCGGCGGCAGGTCGTACGCGAGGACCTCGACGACGCCGCCGACCGTGTCGCCGCTCGCCTTCGTGTCGTCGACCTCGGCGACCATGCGGGCGCTCGTCTCGGGGTGGAAGCAGCGCAGCGGGTCCGCGTCGAGCGCGTCAACGTCGGCGGGCGTCGGCAGCGGCGCGCCCTCGGGCACGCGCACGGGGCCGATCGCGAGGGTGTGGCTGACGAGGGTGATGCCGAGCTCGGCGAGGAACGCGCGGGCCACGGCACCGAGGGCGACGCGCGCGGCCGTCTCGCGGGCGCTCGCGCGCTCGAGCACGGGACGCGCCTCGTCGAAGTCGTACTTCTGCATGCCCACGAGGTCGGCGTGGCCCGGGCGGGGGCGCGTGAGGGCCGCGGCGCGCGCGCCCTGCAGCTTCTCGGGATCCACCGGCTCCGGGCTCATGACGTCGACCCACTTGGGCCACTCCGTGTTGCCGATGCGCACCGCGATGGGGCTGCCGAGCGTCCGCCCGTGCACGACGCCGGTCGAGAGGTGCAGCTCGTCCTGCTCGAACGCCATGCGCGCGCCGCGGCCGTAGCCGAGCTTGCGACGGGCGAGGTCGGCGCGGATGCCGTCGAGGCTGACGGGCACGCCCGCGGGCAGGCCCTCCAGGACGGCGATGAGTTCGGGGCCGTGGGATTCCCCGGCGGTGAGCCAACGCAGCATGGCCCCATCCTCCCACAGCGGTCGGCGGCGCTCCCCCGGATCGGGGCGGCGTCAGGCGCCGGTCCAGGGCCTCCGCGGATCCCGGCCGACGCTCGCGAGCATCGCCTCCAGCACGCGCGGTTCGTCCGGCAGCGCGAGCCCGGCGTCGCCGTGGACGAACAGCCGCACCTGCCCGAGCGCCTGGTGCACGAGCATGTCGATCCCCGGCACCACGCGTCCCCCCGCCCGCTCCCACCCGGAGGCGATGCCGGTCGGCCACGGCGCGTAGGTGACGTCGAGGAGCGCGGCCGCGTCGGGCAGGCGGTCCGGGAGGGGGACGGCCGCGGCGGCGTCGCCCGGAAGGGTGCAGACGGTCGTGTCGGCGTCGCGCAGCGCGGCCGGCGCGTCGTCGAGGGACGCCGCCTCCAGCGTGATCCCGAGCTCGTCCGCGAGGGGCACGAGCTCCCGCACCTGCTCCGGCCGCCGAGCGGCCACGATCACGTGGCGCGCGCCCATGCGGCCGAGCGCGACGACGGCGGAGCGCGCCGTGGATCCGGCGCCCAGCACGACCGCGCGCCGCGACCGCTCGACACCCGCCGCCGCCAGCGCGCGGACGATGCCCGCGACGTCCGTGTTCGCGCCGCGCCGCCGGATCCCGCCCGCTCCGTCGCGCTCGAGGAGCAGCGTGTTCGCGGCGCCCGCGAGGCGGGTCGTCTCGTCCACGGCGTCGAGGAGCGGCAGCACGTCGCGCTTCAGCGGCATCGTGAGCGACAGGCCGCGCCAGCCGTCGCCGAGCCCGGCGACGAACGCCGGGAGCCCCGCGCCGGTGCACTCCGCGGCCTCGTAGGACCAATCGAGCCCGAGGACCCCGTACGCCGCGCGGTGCAGGCGCGGCGAGAGCGAGTGCCCGATGGGGCTGCCGAGGACCGCCAGCCGCACGGCCGGCGTCCGCGGATCAGCCATTGCCCGGGTTGTCCTTCATGAACTGCTGCCACTGCGCGACGGCCTTGAGGTGCTCCTCGTACGTCTGGGAGAACACCGTGTCGCCCGTGATGGTGTTGACCGTGACGAAGTACAGCCACGGTCCCTGCTCGGGCGCGATCGCCGCCTTGATCGCGAGGTCGCCGGGGTTGGAGATGGGCCCGACGGGGAGCCCGGGGTGCAGGTAGGTGTTGTACGGGTTGTCGTCGGCGCGCTCGGCGTCGGTGGTCGTGACGCGGCCGACGGACTGCGCCCCGTACGCGACGGTGGCGTCCGACTGGAGCGCCATGCCGATCCCGATGCGGTTCTGGAAGACGCGGGACACCTTGTAGAAGTCGCCCTCGAAGCGCGCCTCCTTCTGGATCAGCGCGGCCAGCGTGAGCACCCGATGGCGGTCCGCGGGCGCGACCCCCGCCTTGTCGAGCGCCGCGAACGTCCGGGAGACCATGGCCTTCACCATGTCCGCCGCCGTCGTGCCGGGCGGGAAGTCGTAGGTGGCCGGGAAGAGGTAGCCCTCGATGCTCGGAGCCTCGGCCGGGATCCCCAGCGCCGCCCGGTCGGCGGCGGCCGCCTCCAGGTCGGCGACGGGCGTGCCCGTCCCCTCGGCGACGAGCTCGAACGCCTGCGCCGCGGTCTGCCCCTCGGGGATCGTGACCTTGGCCTGCACCTGGCTCGTCGGATCCTGCAGCATCTCGAGCGCGGAGGCCGCGCTCATCTGCTTCCGCAGCGTGTACGTGCCGGGCTGGAACACGATCTCGCTGCCCGAGCGGACGACGGCCTGGTAGAAGGCCTTCGACGTCTTCACCACGCCCTGCGAGGCGAGCGTGTCCCCGATGGTGCTGCCGGTGTCGCCGGTCTTGACGACCACCTGCACCTCACCGGATCCGTCGCCGTCGTAGTCGGAGGGCTCGGCCTGGGTGAGCAGCGCCGAGACGACGGGGCCGAACAGCGAGGTCGCGATCACGGCGGCGCCGCCGAACAGCACGACCAGGAGGACCACGACGTAGGGCCACTTCGGGTGGCGCCGCTTCGGCTTCGGCGCGGACCGCGGTGCGGCCGGCGGACGGGGCGTGCGGCCGCCACGGCGGGAGGCGGGGTCGACCGGCGCGGGAGCCGGGCGCGGGACGCGGACGGGCGCGCCCGACGTGCCGCGGTCCGGTGCTGCCGCGGCTGCGGCGATG